>NZ_JAKILG010000054.1 GCF_023283765.1 Shewanella profunda
CCAAAATTGGAATTTGACGCTATCACAGCTCTCAATCCATTTTGAGGGGCGCTTAGAAAACCATATCGATCTGTGAAATTAACCTGACACAGAATTATGAACAGCCTCGTTTCTTAACGACATGCTCAGTGTAATACAGTGGAAAAACGAGATGTTTTTGCTCAAGGACCGATGAGCCTTGAGTTCCTGTTAACTTGATCGTTTTATGTGGATTGCATTTCTCTATATATGACTGTAGCGATTTGGCTCTTGTACGTTGACCACTTTTGACTTCAATAGGAATAATGTTGCCCTCTAGATCTGCAACGATAAACTCGATTTCTGCCCTCGCATCATTCCATGAATATGTGGGGTCAATTCCTAAAGCGGCTAACTCTTGCTGCACAAAGTTTTCTGCAATATAGCCTTTATATTCATATCCTTGCTGTTTTATTTCTTTGTAATGAATACCCAGCATATGATGCAGTAGTCCGACATCCATTAAAAACAGTTTCAACATATTTTCTTTTCGATAAGCAGCAAGCGGGCTACGTGGATAACCCTCAATGGGATGATTTTTGAGTACGAGGCGGCACTTTTCTAGCCATGTGATACCACCTTCAAGTTCCTGATAGCGTGACTTTCGTTCATGCACATATTTAAACTTAAAGCGTTTTACCGATTCGTCCATAACGGCAGAAAGTTGTGAGGGAACGGCTTTAAAAATCGCTTCGATAAGTCCTGCATCCACTTTGCCCGAGTATTTACCAAAATCGCGGCGATAACCTTCAACTAGATCGGCATGAATTTTAGAGACTTTTTCAACACGCTCTAAAATGCTTGATTCTTTATACTGATACCAAGCAGAAACCGCTTCCGGCATACCTCCTGTAAAAAAGTAGTCCGTCAGTTTCTCCATCAATTTAGTGTGTACTGCCGCAGTGCTTGCCTGGGCTTCAAAGGCTTTGATCAGCGCTTGTTCGTTTGATGCGTAAATAAATTCTTGGAAGGTCAATGGTCGTAAATTGTATTGCTCTACCTTGCCAACGGGAAAGGTGTTGAGTAAACCAATGTTCGAGCCGCTGGCCGCGACAAAATAGGACGGTGCTTTTTCAGCAAAATACTTGAGTGAGGTAACGGCACGCTCACATTCACCAATTTCATCTAAGATCAGCAGATCGGTTTCTGGGTTGAACGTTTGGTTGGTCAACAGCTCAATGTTCATTAACAGTTCGTCAGGAGACAATGAGCCATCGAACGCTTGTTTGTAACCCGGGTTTTCAAGAAAGTCGATACGAAGGATGTTGGCAAACGTATTACCAAACAACTCTTGCAGCAGATACGTTTTACCCGTTTGCCTCGCGCCATCGATCAATAATGGCTTACGCATAGGTTGGTTTTTCCACGCAATTAAGGCGTTGAGTAAGGTGCGCTGCATTGTCTTTTCCTGCCTAGTCAGATCGTTAACCAGTTTATACTATAACCGACGTTACACTTTTACGCGCATAAAAGTGCGTGATTTTTCATTTTTATGCGCATAAAAGTGTGATTTGGTGATTTCTGCCATTCAGTTTTTCGTACTATCGACCTAGCCATCGTGCATGAAATATTTTGATGTGGGATATTAATCCTATTTTGATCATAAAAATGGGAATATAGTCCTACTTTATTGTTCGTGATAGTTGTTTAATTGACTAGGTTGGACTATATTCCCATTAATGGTTGAATAGTGGGAATATAGTCCCTTTGGTTGGTGTTATGGCTAAGCGTGATTTGCACAATGTGCTGTTTCCAAAACAGCTAAAAATCCTTACCCATTTTGGTGAGGACTTATTGTTGGCTATGAAGCGACGTGGTTTTACAAAAAAGCTACTGTGTGAGCGAACTGGCTTCGATCATAAAACCGTGAACAAAGTCTTCGCAGGTGATCCGGGTGTTGCCATAGGCACTTACTTGAAGGTCATGGCTGTACTTGGAATGGAGAGCAACTTTGCAGAAATGGCCGCTCACGACGAAGTCGGTATCAAGCTGCAAAACATAAAATTGCTGGAAGGTTCAAGATGAGCCGTGAAATCGTTGAAGTCTATGCCGACTGGCAGCCAATTGAAGCACCACTGCTAATAGGGCAGCTTGCTTACAGTGATTCAAGCCGAGGTGGTGTGTTTAGTTTTGCCTACGATAAAGCGTTTCTAACCTCAGCTTATCGCTTGCAAATAGATCCTATGCTGACACTTCACTCAGGTGAACTCTACAATGACGAAGCCGATAAGAACTTCCGTGCCTTTCTCGATTCATCCCCCGATCGTTGGGGGCGTATTTTGATGCAACGGCGTGCGGCTATTGAAGCACGCAAGGGCATTCGGGCAACGAGCCGATTAAACGAGTTGGACTACCTGCTGGGCGTACATGATTCTTACCGAATGGGAGGGATCCGATTTAAGCGAGCAGGCTCCGATGCTCTCTTGGATACCCCTTTCTTGGATAACAATGCTGAGTTTGCTGCGCCGCCCATGACGTCACTGCGTGAACTAGAGCACGCCGCCATGCAGATTGAAAAAGATGATAACATCGATAGTGACGAGTATTATCGCTGGTTAAAGATGCTGATTTCTCCAGGCTCATCACTGGGCGGTGCAAGGCCCAAGGCTTGTGTGACAGATGAACAAGGCCATTTGTGGATTGCCAAGTTTCCCAATTTAAACGACACCCATGATGTAGGTGCGTGGGAGATGGTCTGTTATGAATTGGCTTTGGCGGCAGGTGTTGACATGTTTCCAAGTGAGATCAGGCAGTTTTCATCACAGCACCATACCTTTTTAACAAAACGCTTTGACCGCCAAGGGGAGTTACGGCTGCATTTCTCATCGGCCATGACTCAACTGCGCTATTTTATAAACGAAGGGTATGATGGTGAACAATCTCAAGGTGCCAGCTACTTAGAGATTGCTGAGTTTCTTTCCACTCAGGGCGCACAAACAGAAGCTGACTTAGCACAATTATGGCGTCGTATCGTGTTTAATATTGCGGTGTCCAATACGGATGATCACCTGCGTAACCATGGTTTTTTACTGGCAAAGAATGGCTGGAAGTTATCACCTGCTTATGACTTAAACCCCATTGTTGGTAAGCATGGCCTACACCTGAACATTACAGATACAGACAACGCCTTAGACTATCAATTAGCCTTTGACGTAAAAGACTTCTTTCGACTTTCTCAAACCCAAGCCACTCAAATTTACGATGAAGTATTAAATGCGGTTAAGCAGTGGCAAGTGGTTGCTAAGCGGTTAGGGATCAGCCGAGCCGAGCAAGCAATGAAAGAATCGGCGTTTAACGTTTAATGACATTAAGTGAAACTATATTTTCACTATCATGATAAAAATGAAGTTGTAGTTCCACTTTTTCATTGTTTCCTCCGTTCATTTGTTCCAACCCACACACACCTTGGGCATTTGCGGCAGTATTGGCAAAGTGTCGACCAATCCTTATTGAGTCAAGAGCAAGCCAAAGTACTCAATCGCATGTTAGACGGCGATTTTGAACTAGGGATTAATAGTAGCCAGCATCAAAAGGTCGTTAAGGTGCGCCACCTGTCATTTTTCGCAAATGGTCGAACAGGATGATGTTGGATTGAGAGTGAGTCAAAGCCGACGCTGGCGGACGAAGTACGAGGTACTTATTGCCGAGTGGGAAATAGTGAGATCTTTGATTTAAGGCTCAACAGTGGCACTCAAATGGTATCGACGCAGGCATGCCGTAAACTCTTCCTTGAGGGCTCCACCGCGCCATCCATGGCGCAGAAGGCTTGCTTATCGATACCATTTTCCGCTGTGCAGCCCTTGTATCGCGTTACCTTCAGTGTGGTACTTGAATAAGGTTACAAATTAGCAGTTGAATAAGCGCATACTCACAATTGGTATCCACATTTCTTCTAATTAAATATCAGTATGTTATATTGCACCAAGCTGCTTAGATAAGGATTGATAACGAATAATGGAAATTCAGGTTGGTGATGTACTGAGATATAAAAAGCCAGCATGTGGAGAAAACATGTATGAAGATGGCTACCTCAATTTCCATTTTGCCGAATTCTTCGATAGCTTGCCAGCCATCACAACCTGAAGCGATTGAGGCTAAAACAAGAAAAATAATATCAACTAAATCATGGTCTAGGTTGATGTGAGAGCGAGGGTCTTCGATGAGTTTCAAGTGTTCAAATAAGGACATGGATTAGGCTCAGTAGGATAACATGCCCGATCAGATCATGCAGATACAAAGAAGTTCCCTACTGTTAACAAAGTATGATCCCGCCCTGATCTGCAGAGTCGGTAGAAAGTGCGTTTATCTATGTTTAAAACAGCCAAATCTACCCAGGGTTAGTTCGAGCCCATAATGAAATCGTTGGCAGGTAAATCAATAACTCAATTGAAGGCTGAACTGGGTTTGGCAATAGCATTTGTCATCACAAACTGCTGTCAGGCCAACAATAAAAATCTAGGCAAGACAACAGTTTGGAGTCGATATTGGATCAATTAAATGCTTAAGGTTCAGCCTATTAGGGAAGAGTAATGGAAATAACATATATCAGGTCTGAATTATAAGTGTTCACCAATATGTGCTATTGCAATTTGAGGATTTTGACATTTAATACGATTGAAGAATCCAAAATAAATTCGGTTGAAATAATAAGTACCCTTACCATTTGCACCATCTATACGTTCGAGTTTATAATGGTACTCACAGTTTATATTTTTATATTCAATATCATTAATTAAAAAATCTCTTTTGAGCTCTCCAATCTGCCTTTGGTTGCTACCAGTTCCCTCTGGTGTGACAGGGAATTCAAGGGCGGTATTCAAATTTGCAATATTATTCACCCAGTCATTAGGTATAACTTGATATCCATTCATAAATATCAAACAGCTCGTAATGCCACATATATAATTTTGATATCCTCCATTTAACTTTCTAATACTATCATAGGTTTCACCAGTGTTTGTATTATTTAGGAACAAAATATTTCTATATATCAAAGGAAATATCTTTGCATATTCATTATGATTAACAGGGTTTTTTATTAAGACTTCAGAACAATATGATACTAAGTCATTTTCAGAATTTATGATTCTGCATTGCTTAGGTGCTACTTGTGCTTCATTAGATGAACTATACAGTGAAAGCCAACAATCCTCATGCACCGGTACTTTTTTACTAGCGCAGCTGAGCACATCGTTGGAGTTAAAATTATCATAAATTTTAACTTTGGACATTCCCCCGTCATATATGGCAGATGTTAGTGCTCCAATTTCAATAAATTTACCTGAACAATATAATTCCGTCGCAACAAACTCATGAAAATCAGAAGATGCTGTGAAAGTAACATATTCAGAATTCATTTTAGAAACGAGTAATGCTGCACTATAAAATGATTGGATTAAATCATTTTCAGTACCATTAAAATTGAAACTACTCTCCACGAAACAGACATTAGTTTTCATAATTTATTTGCCTTTAGGTGGTAAGTCTTTTTTTCCAGTCAAGATTGTAAACATATCTTGTGCTTGCTGATCAAAGAAACCATCTGGCCAATTAGATAATTTTCCATCTTTCGCAAGTGTTATTTTTTCTACGTTGCTTTGTTCGTTTCCTTTTGATATATAATAAAGAGAAAATATTGATGGGTCAAAATCTTCATGCGTCCTAGCTACTACTCGCATACCATTTAGTAAATGATCACTATGAGTTTCCACTATCACCTGAACTCCAGCTTGGGCAGCTAGAGCAATTAAACGGCCAAGATAACTCTGACCTCGTGGATGTAAATGGGCTTCCGGATTTTCTAAAATAACAATTCGCCCCTTTGGAGCAAGAATTAGTGCCGAAACAAGTCCGAGTGAATAGCTGTATCCAAAACCAACATTAATAGGCTTAGTTAAATTTCCACACCCAGTGTCAATTGTATTATGGCTTACATTTGCATCATCAACCCGAATAGGATTTATGCTATAACCTGGTGCAATTTCCCCCATCCATGCTTCTATATTGCGAAAAACTTCAGTAATTTTTAGTGATGGATGTTTACGAGGATCTGCTGCATTTGTATCGGACTGATCTAAATGTTGACGCTTTCTGGTGATTAAGCTTTCCAACACTTCTAAAGTAAACTCTCCTTTTGTACCAAGCTAATCCCAGTCTCTTGTATCTTCTGAAAGAGGTAGGTTATCACGAGGACCAAATCGTTCAGCTTGAAGAAATTGGTAAGAAATAGATTTAGGTGAAGCATCTTTAGAATCCATAAATGCAATATCTTCTTCACTACCAATAAATGGTAGAAAATTATTTCTGAGATTTTCTCTATTTTCTGAAGTTCTATATCCCCAAGTTCCTTTTACAACGGAAGAATCAATAGTCACTTCTAATATAGATTCATCTTTATTGCTAAAGTTATGTATATCTTTAAATCCACCAATGTGAACAAGTTCACCATTTATTTTAACACGACTATCAAAGTTTGATTGTAGTAAAATTCCAAGTGCTTGAATTGCTGTGCTTTTACCTACAGAGTTATTACCACAAAAAACTGTTAAAGGAGTAAAATGAAAAGCTTGGTTTTTATAACATTTAAAATTTGTTAACTTAATCGATTTAATTGTTAGCATATAAACTATACTCTGAATGGTTTCTGTTCTATATCTACTCCGGTGCTTTCTTTTAATATTTCCCGGAATGCTTCGAATCGATATTTAACTGTTATATTTTTTCCTGTAGATGTAGATATTGAATATAAAAAACCTCTATCGGATTCAAAATATCTTTGAGAATCCCAAGTTGCATAATCATCCACTTCTCCTGACATTGACTCATATAGTTTTCTTATTAATTCATTTTTATTTTCTCTCACCATTTCAGCTTGCTGAATACTTAGTTGGAAAAAATAGGAGATGATTAATTCAAATAATGGTTTGCTTATTGGATCATTAGGCTTTGCATCTAGGTTTTTCTTAAATGCTAGATCACCAAAAATATCTTTTGCTAAGGAAAATGCTTTTATTAAATTAGATTCAAGATCGATATAAAAAATGCTTGTGTCAGAAGATAAAGATGATTCTCCCTTATCTATTCCATTTTTATTTTCAATTTTTATATGATGAGAATTCATCTTTGACATTGAGCTTGATAAGTACTTATCGTAGCTGTCATCAATATAATTCTCATAACCGAGAACAATAAATGCAATAGCCGAAAGACACAGTTCCATATCTTTTTGTCTTTCAGCTTTTATTCTTTCATTTGTAACAATTCTAAACTCTACAGACGCTGCAATATATCTTAAAAAAGTAACGCTCGAACCTTGGTTAAGTGCAGATCTAATTTCTTGCGAACTAAGTTTAACTCCGTAAGTGTTAATTCTATGAAATAGCTCTATTACAAGATCTTCGTGACCAGAAGTCATATCTATAAGATGAGAAGTAACGGCGTACTCAAGAATTCTTCGTTGATGAATACGATCTAAGTCCCTAAAATAAAGGTCTCTGAATTCAGTTCTAGCTTCTAGCTTTTTTGAAAGAGGAAAGTCGCCACGTATATAGTCATAAATACTTGTAACTCGTTGAACTCCATCGATAACGATCCAGCTTCCATCAGCTTTCTCTCCAAAGTAAAAAGCCGGTAATGGTAGCTCCATTAAAATTGACTCAATTAACCGTGACTTCTGTACATTGTCCCATATTCTATCTTTCCTCTGGAAGTCGGGTTGTAGCTCAATCTCGTGATGTGTGAGCCGATCGAAAATCAATGAAATTGTTGGAGTATATTGTCTAATTCTTGGTTTTCCAGTAGTACCGATATGTTCTTCTTCACTTTTGAAACCAACATAGATTTCATTATCTATATCATTAATAGATGGCATAACACTTCTTTCAGCATTATTTTTTGTTAGATTAATGTTTATGGTATCAAGTGAAACTATTGTATTTCTGATTATATTCTCAATGTTCTCAAGTTCAGTGAAACTTTTTTCAAATGCTTTTACATTTGTATCGCTAGGATATTTTACTAAAATAGAATCTAAAGATTTCTTTATTTTTTCAGAAACTTGACTAAGTGAGTCGATTATCAGTTTATTGCTTAATTCATTGTGTGCCCTAATTTTGGTATTGATGATTCTCAACTCAGAATAACTTAGTTCTGACAGAACTCCTATTTCATGTACATTTTTACCTCTTAATAAAAGATGCTTTCTTTGTTGATACTTAAAATGTTGAATATAAGGTAAATGCGCGAAAATAGTTTCAGGTTGATTTCTACTGGTACCACCGCCAAACAAAGCTTGGTCAACATTGCTAAAGCCTTTCAGTGTAAGTTCTTTCCATATATCTTCAAACTCTCTAATGGGACGTGAGGAGCCTCTGGAGTTAATACTTCCTGATACAAAATATTTTCCCATGTCTTTATCTAAACGAGTTAAGACGATCGGCGCTGTTTTAGGATTAATTGACTGTAGTTCTTTCCCAATCAACTTTTCTATGTCACTTAACACATCACTAAATTGCATGAATTGAGCTCACTATGACTAACATCGACTACACCCAGTCTATCATGTTGAGATAGTTACATACCAGAAGGCTTGTAACATCAAATAATGAAGCTTATAGCATTTCACTTTAGAGATTTTAGAAAGCCGTGAATAGTCCTTGCCAAGCCTTCTGCTGCAAGATATGGGACCCCGTTACCGATAGTTTTAAACATATTTGATAAGGTCATTGTTGCGGGTAAGCTGAATTCTTTTGGTAATGATTGAATTGCCAAAGCTTCAGCGGCACTTAGCCTTCTGTCTTTATATGGGTGAAGGTGAACTTCATTGTTACCATATGCTGCTGTAGGGGAGTATCTCCATCGATGTAAACGTTTGAACGATTTTTTGCTGTCATCACCTTCTAAAATAGTTTGAAATTTTAACAAGGCTTGTCTTGGTACAAAATGGTGATCAGCATTTGGGTGAGAACAGACGTCATTCTTCTTAAACCAATACTCGACGGTTAGTTCTTCATAGGACCTAGTAATGGCAGGACATTTTTTCTTTGAATCTGTACTATAAGTTTCTTGTGTAGGCCAAAGTTTCTTATTCAGCACAATATCTTTATCAAATATGATGTATTTATTCCATGCAAAGTTTTTTTCTAACATTGCACTATCTATTTTTCCTGTGTGTGATTCATGAATACCAAATAGTAAAATACGGTCTCGATTTTGCGGTACACCATATTCAATAGAGTTTATTAGGCGATCGGTTAAAATGTAACCAGATTTTTCTAATTTCGTTTTCATTTGGTCATAAAAAGCTCGATGTTTTACCGTTCTCCATAGTCCTTTCACGTTTTCAAATAAGAAAAAGTCTGGTTTATTTTGAATAATAGCGTCTATATAAACTCGACTTAATTTACCATTATCACCTTCGGAGCCCTTATTCTTTCCTGCGATGGAGAAATCTGGGCAGGGTGGACCACCAATAAACCCAACCAGCGAATTTTTTTTAGCATCATCAACTAAATCAATTAGTTGTTTCGCACCATCGCCTGCTATGTAGTCTTCAATACTACCAGAGAAATACCCGTATTTAGGTTCAGGGAGGTGCATCATTTTTCTTGAGTATTTATATGCCTCCATAAATGGAGGATGAAACTCGTTGACAAAGCGTACATCAAATCCCGTTTGCTCAAACCCAAGATCGAGGAAGCCGCTACCAGAGAAAAAAGAAAAAATGATTGGTTTTGATGATGAAAACAACGGTTAACCTTTGATTGTTGGAGGTGCAAATTAAATAGCTGAGTATAATACCTCATCAGAGGCTTGTAGGCACTTGATATTAGTTCTGTATCCTCCTGTAAACAAGGCATGTTATTGGTATAAACTTATTTCATTTACGGTCATAATCACTAATGGAATTTAATGATTAGTACTCATATATCATAGTGTTAAGTTAATGTTGAAGATTGCATGTTAAAGTGCTGCCTTAGTTTTTTGATGGCTAGTCCGCAGAGGATAGTTCCATTCACAAGTCATACACATTTGTAGGAGAAAGCTGTTAGTGAGAGTAGCTATTTGCGTTATGGCACTTAAACTATATTTGTGGGAATGGCAGGTATAGCTGAATAATAAGTGAGTACGTCTGCTTTGTTGAGAAGCTGTGACACCAGTGACACCAGTGACACCAGTGACAGAGGGGGCACGGTTTAATATCGTGGTTATCGTATTGAAACGACTATGGCATTGAGTTGCTGTTTTATCTGCTCAAGATAGTCAATGAGTTCACTGGCTTGTTCAAATTCAAGCTGTAGTATTGGCTGGGAAGCGGTACGGATTTCTGGCTGTATATTGTCGCCGTCATTCACGGCCGAAATGATGGTGTAGCGGGGATAATCTTCTTCGCGACAGATGGGATCGGCATAGTCTACCCAAAGAATAAAGTAGTCGCTTTTTCGTTTGAAATAAAAGCTTGGACACATATCATTTTGATAGCTTTTGTCGATAAGAAATGGGTATTGGTTTAGGTCGAAACCAAGGTCAAACTCATAGCCAAAAGCTTGATGATAAACACTCATATGTCTGCCTTAAATAGTCACCTAGACTGACTATCATTATAGTTGAAGCGGCTATTTAAAATGCTGTTTCATTTGATTTTAATTCGTTTTGAGTTAGTCTTTTTTAGCTTTGAGGCTGTGTTCTTTATAACCATTTTTAATCAACTTTTATCTTTGAACCTATCGAGTAATGCCCTACCTTTCCATCAAGAACTCCATCAAAAACGCTATCAATACGCTCACTTTTGTCGGCAAATATTTCCGCTGCGGATAAACCGCATAAATGCCATGTTCGGGGAGTGGATGGTCGATGAGTAAAGCTTGTAGGCGGCCCGCTTGTAAGTCGGCGTCGACCATAAAACGGGGCAGATTGGCTATGCCTAAACCATCGAGTGTGGCTTGGTGGATGGCATCACTATTATTGACTTGGTAGTTACCATTTGGCTGGATGCGAGTTGAGCCTTCTGGGCTTAAGAAGGTCCACTCGACACCGTCGCGAAAGTACGAGTAGAACAAGCAGTTGTGCTGGGTTAATGCCGAAGGTGTGGCAGGTAAGCCATGCTGAGCAAGGTAACCTGGGGATGCGCAAATCACACTTAAACACGGGGCGATTTTACGTGCGATTAAACTCGAGTCAGGGAGGTTGCCGATACGAATAGCGAGATCGAATCCACCGGCGATCAAATCGGTAGTCTTATCATCCATCTGCATTTGTAGCTGGATTTTTGGGTAACGGCGCAGAAATTCGGGGATCAAAGTGGCGATATACAGACGACCAAATACCATAGGCACTGCGATACGCAGATTGCCCTGAGGTGCTTGTTGTAGTTCGGAAATGGCATCCAATCCTTCTTGGGCGAGTTTAACTGCGGGGCGAACATAGTCGTAATAGCGGGTGCCCGCCTCGGTGAGACTCAAGCTGCGAGTGGTGCGGTGCAAGAGTTGAATACCCAGATTTTGTTCTAATTGGGTAATACGTTTGCTAACCGCCGATTTGCTGATCCCAAGCTTTTGACCTGCCAATGAAAAGCTACCGCATTCCACCACAGTGACAAATATAGGTAAGGCCGAAAAGTGTTCCATACTATGTTCCACGAGTTAATCAACTTAGATGCGTGTCGAGCTGTTTAGCTGTGCCGCCGATTTTGATGTCCATCTTTCGATCTTGCGTATCAATCCCTTCATTTATTCAATTAGTTGTAGGCACTTTGGTGTGAGTCCATGAGGAATAAACTCTACACTCATGATTGTTATCGTCAACTAATGCTCAACAATGAGTTTCAAATTCGCTGGATTATAGAGTATTGATTAAGACTGTAGACTATTTCGCAACAAAAATAGTAGGCATATCGCATGCAGTCATCAAACACGTTTATGGTCATTATGCCACTGGCAGCCCTGTTTTCGGGGGCTTTGCTGGCTCTGATGATCAAACTGAACAGCCAATTAGCACTCTATAGCTCACCACTGAGGGCATCATGGATTGCACATGGTGTGGGTATTTTAACTGTACTGCTAATGTTAACTGCCCTAGGGGTGTGGCGCAGGTTCACAAGGAAGCAAGTTGTTAGCTCTCAAATCAGCCGAAGTTTGCAGCTATTGCCTTGGTGGGCGTATTTAGGTGGGCTCCCTGGAGCGCTGACAGTTGTACTTGCGGCAATGTCAGTCAATAGTGACTTAGCGTTGGCGGGCACTCTGGCTTTAATGCTAGTTGGGCAATTGGTTTTTAGTTGTTTGTGCGACCGTTTGGGTTACTTGGGGATGGTAAAGCGACATATTCCAGTTGCTGAAATCGCAGCCATGGTCATGATCAGTTTGGGCGCCATATTGGTGATTTTTAGCAGACACTAGCTTAAGTTTAGGAGCTCTATCCCATGGCACTTTTTATTGCTATCGCCTTACTGAACGGCGGTTTAATCACTTTGAGTCGCATCTTAAATGGCATGCAGGCTCGGCGAATAGGCGCGTTAATGGCGTCACTTTGTAATCATGTGGGCGGTTTTGTGTTATTAAGCTTATTGATATACCTACAAGCTACTGATGATGCTCTTATTAAGCCGCCATTCTATGTTTATTGGGGCGGTATTATCGGCGCTGTATTTGTGGCGATAAATAGTTGGGTATTGCCACAACTTGGCGCGGTGTACTGCGCGTTATTAGTGATTTGTGGGCAAATGCTGACCGGAGTTGTGATTGACGGCATGTTACATGGCATTAGCTATATAGCTTGGTTTGGGGTTCTGGTGATGTTAGCGGGTATTGGTTTGTTACATTTAATCAAACAGCGTTCATCAAGCTAAAACAGCGTGATTAATCAATTTCGAGTAGACTTGCAAAGCTGATTTTTTAGTTTTGTACTCGGTTGAGTAGCAAGGCATTATGAGTTTTTTATAGGAGTGGTACGTTGTCCTCTAATCTTTTTCTTCCATCGACAATCCCCTATTCATGGATTTTGTTTGACGCCGATGAAACCCTATTTTATTTTGATGCCTTAAAAGGGCTTAAGTTGATGTTTAGTGAGTTTGGGGTTGATTTTACCCAAGCCGATTTTGATGAGTATCAGCTAGTTAACAAACCGCTATGGGTCGATTATCAAGATGGCAAAATTACGGCTGCCGAGTTGCAAACCACGCGTTTTGAACCTTGGGCAGCCAAGCTCGCGGTAGCGCCGCAAGCACTCAATAGTGCTTTTTTATCGGCCATGGCCGACATTTGTGCCCCCTTGCCGGGCGCTCGTGAGTTATTAGCCGCGCTGCAGGGTAAAACCAAGTTGGGTATTATTACGAATGGTTTTACTGAACTGCAAACCGTGCGATTAGAACGAACAGGATTACAGCATCATTTTGATATTTTAGTGATTTCTGAGAAAGTCGGCATAGCAAAACCCGATGTGGGTATTTTTGAACATGCCTTCGAGCTAATGGGTCATCCTGAGCGCGACACTGTGCTTATGGTCGGTGATAACCCCCATTCTGATATCCAAGGCGGTATCAATGCGGGTATTCATACTTGCTGGTATAACGTGCACGGCCATGATGCACCTGTAGATATCAGGCCCCATTACCAAGTGCGCTCCCACCATGAGCTGCATAGTTTGCTATTAGGCATATAAACTCGGATTGTTTGGTATGAATGCAAGAGCGTTATAGTCGGTACAGTTTTACCTGTGGTTTTGATTTAAGGTATTGATTTTATTTTTATAATATTTCTATGATGTGAGTCAGCAATGAGTGAATATCAGTATTATCGATTTGAATGCCTAGATCCCCGCTTATCGCCCCAGCAGCGAGCTCAATTGAGGAAGGTCTCTAGTCGGGCAGATATCACCAGCAACTCCTTTTGTGTTCAATATTATTACGGTGATTTGAAGGCCGATCCAGAAGCGTTAATGATGGATTATTTTGATATTGGCTTTTATTACGCCAATTGGGGGCAGGTGAATGCGTACCTTAAATTGCCAGCAGGTACGATCCCTGATGCCTTCACCGCAATTATTGCTGATGGTTATGCATCCTTTGTTGAAGATGAAGAGTGTCAATTACTGATATTCTCCCTAGAGGAAGATGATGACTACCGTGATGATGAAGATGCGGAATCATTTATGTTTCATCTGGCGGCGCTAAGGGCAGAGCTATTGGCGGGTGATTATCGCGTCTTATATTTCCATTGGTTGAGTCGAGCATATGATGATCCACGTTTAGAACCTCTGCCACTCATTGCCTTTGATTTTGATAAATTAACACCAGCACAACTGGCGTTTGCAAAACTCTTTTACATTCCTGTATCAGTTATACGTGCTTTGCACCTTTTGCTGCAAACAATGCCAGCACAGTCACCGCAAACGACTTCTTTAACCGCGCAGCAGCAAGTGGCAATGCTGTCGGATGCAGACAAGGATACCTTGCTATATCGCTTGTTTAATGAGGGGCAATTATTACCCTCAGATGCGATGGCTATGCTAAAAAAACAGGAGTCTCAGGCTGATTTTTCCTACTGGGTAACAGGTTCATTGTTGCAACCATTTTGGTATGTAGCTGAAATGGAAGTTAAGCAAGAAGAACGTGCGGCCAAAGCAGAGCGTTTTGCGCAAGAGGCGCAGTTACGTAATGAACATCTCGAAGCGGTTTTTAAGGCGCGCGAAAACTATTGGCAAGGCGTGTTTGAAGATGCTGCCCGTGGGTGTGCAAGTGGTTATGATAGTGCATCTTGGGCATTGCAAACCTTATATGAGGCTTACCAGCTAAAATCTTTGCCCAGTGAGTTTAAGCAGCGGTTTGATCTTTTTATCTCGAAACATGAAAAACGTAGGGCGCTGCTCAAACGTCTAGAACCACTAAGCAGGGCAGTTAAATCGAGCTGATTTTACATCTTCAATATTCGATTCGATGTGGTGTTTTTTGCCTGCTATAATTGCCGCCCTTTATTTCCAACCTCTAGGTATCAAGGTGTCAAAACGTGGCAAAAACACGGTAAATGCCGTTTCGATTTTTAATATCGACGATTTGTCCACGTGGCAAAAATATCGCAAAGGTCTGTGTGATACTTGCCATGCCACTTGTTGCACTCTGCCAGTGGAAGTTAGCGTTAGTGACCTAGTTCGTATGGCGTTAGTCGATGAATTTGAAGCCGAAGGCGATCTAAAAACTATTGCTAAACGTCTGCAAAAAGCCCGTTTAATCGATAACTTTAACCATAAAACCGCTATCTTTACCTTGGCACGCATGGCTAATGATGATTGCCTATATTTAGATAGTCATACCCGTCGTTGCACTATTTATCATCAGCGACCAGAGACTTGCCGTAATCATCCTCAAATTGGCCCTAAACCAAATTTTTGCCCCTATCGTCTACGTTAGCTCCTTGGCCGTTAGCTCTCAGTTGTGGTGCTTTATATAGGCAATTTTCTTGGCAATTAACCTTTTTAACCATAGATTTTTTATATGCTAAATTCTGCCAAATTATTGATATTAATGGTTAAAAATTCTGTATCTGTTTATGCTTCCTAATAAAAATAGCTTGGGGTGAGGTCATAATAAGCAGCAAATAGGATATAATCTGATGCCCTTTACAATTTAGCGTAGCGTTCATCGCTGTACCTATGGTGCCATTCTGGACTTCTTTCAAACAATATAGCCAAGGTGAAGCCTGCACCTTATGGCCACTTCTGGTGGGCATAAATGTGTTCTAGCGGATCAAATATCATAGTCACCGAGTCCGAAGATTTTGATCCTAAAGGGTCAGATAAAAAATTAAGTGACTGATATTCAGTGTATTCGACACAAAAGCGTCACGTTAATAATGAAAGCTTGTCCATATAATTGGCTCTCTGCGAGAGCAGAGTCACGACTAATTGGGTGATAAGTAGATATAATCTAGCCGGTATAGGGTGCAATTTAGAACCCGCTTAAATCAGTGTTGCCATGTGTTTACAACGAGTTAGCCAATGTGAGTGGCTACATTTGCACTGTATAACAGTGCCTAGAATTCAACTGACACGCGAGTAATAAAGCGCGGGTTAGTCCTAGTTAGTCCAGTGTTAAAAGAAAGGTGTTACATGAGTATCTTTGATAACGTGATGATTATATTGGTTTTAATTGGAGCGAGTTGCTTTTTCTCTATGTCAGAGATTGCACTTGCCGCATCGCGAAAAATCCGTTTACGTCAGTTAGCCGATGAAGGTGATGGACGTGCTAAAAAAGTGCTGCAATTACAAGCTCATCCAGGAAGTTTTTTCACTGTGGTGCAGATAGGCCTAAATGGCGTAGCCATCATGGGTGGTATTGTGGGTGAAGCAGCATTTCGTCCTTATTTCTATGAATTGCTAAGCCCTTGGTTAACAGGCACTTGGCTCACGCAAGTAAGCTTTTTACTCTCCTTCGTTTTAGTGACCAGCGCATTTATTTTAGTGGCCGATCTTATGCCAAAGCGCATTGCTATGGCTATGCCTGAGCCCGTTGCTTTAGCTGTTGTTGGGCCGATGAGCTTTTGTATTGTGGTTCTTCGTCCACTGGTGTGGTTTTTTAATGGCATGGCGACTGCCATTTTCAAGTTGTTGCAAATTCCGACTGTGCGCAATGATGAAATCACTTCCGATGATATTTACGCGGTAATGAATGCTGGTGCTGAGGCCGGTGTATTAGATCGCGGCGATCAACAGATGATGGAAAATGTGTTTGAAATGCAAAGCGTTTCAGTTACATCCGCCATGACTGCCCGTGAAAGTTTAGTGTACTTTTTACTACAAGATAGCGAAGAAGACATCAAACGTAAGATCTCCGAAGATCCCCACACTAAGTTTTTAGTCTGTGATGGTCAGTTGGATATAGTTAAAGGTTTTGTTGATGCTAAAGAGCTACTGATCCGCGTGATTAATGGCGAGAATATTACATTAAAAGACAGTAGCTTAGTGCATACCTCTTTGATTATTCCCGATACATTGAGCTTGTCTGAGGCAATGGAGTATTTCAAAAATAGTCGCGCCGATTTTGCTGTGGTGATGAACGAATATGCTTTAGTGGTCGGGATTGTGACCACCAATGATTTGCAGCGTGCTGTGATGGGGGCTTGGTCTCTGCACGAAAGCGAAGAGCAAATTATTGCCCGTGATAGTAACTCCTGGCTAGTCGATGGGGTAACGCCTATTACTGATGTGATGCGCGCCTTCGATATTGAGGAGTTTCCCCATAATCAGAACTACGAAACGATCGCCGGTTTTATGATGTATATGCTGCGTAAAATCCCTAAGCGTACAGATTTTGTCAATTATGCTGGTTACAAATTTGAGGTAGTGGATATCGATGCCTACAAGGTTGACCAATTGCTGGTGACGCGCCTCGATCCCATAGAGAAGTCTATCTCACCCGATACCTAAACTTTTTATCTGCCTGCTTCAAAATGTAACGGGGCATAGGTTGCCCCGTTATCCCGCTAAATTACTTCTAAAAATGCATTCACAATCGGGTCGTTTAAGCGCTTCACCTTGCAGCAGCAGCCGAGTTCAAAGGGCGGTATCGCAACAGGTGATGCCAGTAACTGGATGCGATCCCGCACCGGGCTGTTATTGATCACCACTTCTGGGCTCATGCTCACGCCACAACCTAACGCCACCATAGAGGCGATAGCTTCTTGCCCTGACACTTGGGCGTAAATATTCGGATTGATGCCCATCTGCTTAAACCAGTTATCGGCGCGACGCCGTCCTGGGCCATGATCTGGGATGATAAAGGGAACGCTCGACCAGTCGATGGGCGTTTGGCTAACTTGTTGCTGCACAGCGCAACGTATGGTCGGCGCGATAATCGACAGCGGCACATCGTCGATCTTAGCAAAGTGTAAACTGCTAGGGAAAGGATCCGGCAGGGCGCCGATGCCGATATCCGCATGATTCTGCTGCACTTCGGCTAGCGCGTTAGCCGCATCTCCCGTGGTTAAGGCTATTTCGACGAAGGGATGTTCTTGGCGAAATCGATCCAATAAATCCGGTAAATGACTATAGGCGGCAGTGACTGAGCAATACAGATTTAACCGACCGCGCAGTACATCTTGCTTGGGATCGATACTGTGCTTGAGCGTGCTCCAATGGTGCAAGGTCTGCTCGGCGAAGCGCTTAAACTCACGTCCCGCATGGGTTAAGGTCACGCTGCGGTTGTCTCGCTCCAATAATTTCGCGTTCACTTCCTCCTCTAATCTTTGCAGTGCCCGGCTTAAGGTCGATGGACTCACATGCATCTGCTCCGCCGTCTTGGCGAAATGCAAACTGTCACATAAGTGCAGGTACAATTTGAGGGTACGAATATCCATGATCTTATCCTGTTTAGCCTGAGCCCTTGTGACGGCGTGCCGCTGATGTTGCTGATCATCACTGCAGTTGACGTTGCGATAAATGCAATATGAAGTTTCGAATATATCATTTTAAGCAATGATAAGCATGGGTTATAGTGATTTCAATCACAACCAAGTCGTAACATTATGTTAGTTTGGTTGCGTCCAAAATTCCTGACTGAAAGGTGGTATCTCAGATGGCTAACTATTTTAACTCACTGAATTTACGTCAACAATTAGCACAGCTTGGCCAATGCCGTTTTATGGATCGTTCTGAATTTACCGACGGCTGTAACTACATCAAAGATTGGAACATTGTTATTTTAGGCTGCGGTGCCCAAGGTCTTAACCAAGGCTTGAATATGCGTGATTCGGGCTTGAATATTGCCTATGCCCTGCGCCCAGAAGCGATTAAGCAGAAACGTGCCTCTTGGCAGAAAGCGACCGATAACGGTTTCCGTGTAGGCACCTTTGAAGAGTTGATCCCGGATGCAGATTTAGTGCTCAACTTAACGCCGGACAAGCAGCATTCAAACGTGGTTAACGCGGTTATGCCACTGATGAAGCAGGGCGCAACCCTGTCCTACTCACACGGCTTCAACATCGTTGAAGAGGGTATGCAAGTTCGTCCCGATATTACCGTTGTGATGGTTGCCCCTAAGTGCCCAGGCACTGAAGTGCGTGAAGAATACAAACGTGGTTTTGGTGTACCTACCCTTATTGCGGTTCACCCAGAAAACGATCCTAAGGGCGATGGTTTAGAGATTGCGAAAGCCTATGCTAGTGCAACCGGTGGCGATAGAGCAGGAGTGCTATTGTCGTCTTTTATCGCCGAAGTGAAGTCGGATTTGATGGGCGAACAGACCATTCTGTGCGGTATGTTGCAGACGGGTGCCATCTTAGGTTATGAGAAAATGATCGCCGATGGCGTTGAGCCAGGTTATGCGGCTAAGCTTATTCAGCAAGGTTGGGAAACGGTCACTGAAGCGCTGAAACACGGCGGCATCACAAATATGATGGACCGTTTATCTAATCCAGCAAAGATTAAAGCATTTGAAATTGCAGAAGATTTAAAAGAAATCCTGCAACCATTATTTGAAAAGCATATGGATGACATCATCAGCGGCGAATTCTCTCGCACTATGATGGAAGACTGGGCGAACGATGATGCGAACTTGCTGCGTTGGAGAGCAGAAACCGGTGAAACAGGTTTTGAAAATGCACCGATATCGAGCGAGCATATCGACGAACAGACCTATTTCGACAAAGGTATTTTCTTAGTCGCTATGATCAAAGCGGGTGTGGAACTAGCGTTCGACACTATGGTGTCGGCGGGTATCGTGGAAGAGTCGGCTTATTATGAGTCTCTGCACGAAACCCCACTTATCGCGAACACTATTGCCCGTAAGCGTTTGTACGAAATGAACGTAGTGATTTCAGACACCGCCGAATACGGTTGCTACCTGTTCAATCACGCCGCCGTACCTATGCTGCGCGACTACGTTAATGCTATGTCGCCGGAGTATTTAGGTGCGGGGTTGAAGGATGACTCAAACAGTGTCGATAACCTAACGCTCATCGCGGTTAACGAAGCGATCCGTGAAACGGCTGTGGAATATGTAGGCGCCGAACTTCGCGGTTATATGACGGATATGAAAAGTATTGTTGGTGCTTAATTATTAAGTTACCTCTTTAAATAACGGGCTGAGATTCGACGGATGCGAGTCTTAGCTTAATACGAAATCTTTACCTGTTCAGTGGGCTGTCGAGCGGGCAAAAACGACATGGGTTAGTAAGCGGTGCCGCTAGCTAACACTCGTTTATTAACGTTTTACGTTGTTGTTTTGCATTGTCTCGGCAGGGAAGCTGAATTTTTTTTGACAAAAGATATTTTTTATTGTGTTTGGCCGTCGCTTTATGGTAAAGCTAATAGCCCGCGCTAGGGCAAAGCCCAAAGCGATACTAACTTTCATTCAATACCCAAATTTTAGAAACACCGATTAGGAATCCATATTGATGTTTAACCAAGCTGCCAAGCTCATTCTCGTGATTATTACCGTCGTGATTATTAAATCACAGCGGGGGCGGCGCATGGCGAACTGATAGACCTAAAAGGTTAAAAGTTTCGAAAGAACCCCCCGCTCCGAAAGGACCGGGGGGTTCTTCGTTTCAGGGGTTAAGTTTCAGAGCTCAGTTTTAGAACCAGTTTCAACAGAGTAAAAAATTCGAGTCGATTTTCGGCAATTTAGGATTAACGTAGCGAGAGAAAATATGGAACCAGGGCAGATGATCAGAGGTGCAGACGCGGTAATAAAAGTGTTGGCCGCACATGGTGTAACCACAGTATTTGGTTATCCCGGTGGTGCCATTATGCCAATATACGATGCCCTCTATGGAAGTCCTGTCGAACATCTACTCAGCCGTCACGAACAAGGCGCTGCCTTTGCCGCAGTCGGTTATGCCAGAGCCAGCGGTAAAACCGGCGTGTGTTTTGCGACCTCAGGCCCTGGCGCGACTAACTTGGTCACTTCCTTAGCCGATGCGCTGTTAGATTCGGTACCTATTGTGGCCATCACAGGCCAAGTCTCCACCGCCGTTATCGGCACCGATGCCTTTCAAGAAATCGATGTATTGGGTATGTCACTGAGCTGCACTAAGCACAGTTTTATGGTGACAGACGTTGATGATCTTATCCCGACCTTGTATCAAGCCTTCGAAATCGCCGCATCCGGTCGCCCTGGCCCTGTATTGGTCGATATCCCGAAGGATATCCAACTCGCTCACCTCGAATACCGTACACCTTTGCTGGCCGTCACTAACGAACCCCAAGCCGAGATGAGTGATATCGATGCCGCCCGTGCGCTGCTGGCGGAAGCGAAACAACCTATGCTGTATGTGGGTGGCGGCGTTGGCATGGCGGGCGCGGTCGATCAACTGCGTGAATTTATCAAAGTGACGGGTATACCTTCGGTTGCGACCTTAAAGGGACTTGGTAGTATCGCCCACGACACACCCGGTTACTTAGGCATGTTGGGCATGCATGGCGGCAAGGCGGCTAACTTAGCGGTACAGGATTGCGATTTACTGATCGTAGTCGGTGCCCGTTTCGACGACCGAGTAACCGGCCGTTTAGCGAGTTTTGCCGACAAGGCCAAAGTGATCCATTTAGATATCGACGCCGCCGAACTTGGCAAGTTACGCATGCCAGAGGTAGCTATAGCTGGTGACTTACGCCAAATCCTACCCGCCTTAGCCATGTCGATGAATATCACGCCTTGGCAGGCCGAGGTGGAGCATTTATCCCGTAAGCATCAATGGGATTATCACCACCCCGGCAGTTTGATCTATGCCCCCGCTCTGCTGCGCCGTTTAGCTAATAAGTTACCCGAAGACAATGTTGTTTGTTGCGACGTGGGCCAGCACCAAATGTGGGTCGCCCAGCATATGTGGTTCCGCCGCCCTGAAGATCATTTATCTAGTGCTGGCTTAGGCACTATGGGCTTTGGCTTACCCGCCGCCATTGGTGCGCAAGTGGCCCGTCCCGATGCGACTGTAGTGACTGTTTCTGGTGACGGTTCTTTTATGATGAATGTGCAGGAGCTGACCACCATCAAACGCCGCAAGTTGCCAGTGAAAATCGTTCTGGTCGATAACCAAAAGCTTGGCATGGTGAAGCAGTGGCAGCAACTATTCTTTGAAGAGCGCTACAGCGAAACGGATTTATCCGATAACCCTGATTTTGTTTTATTGGCCTCGGCCTTTGATATCCCCGGCCGCACTATTTTTTCTTCCGACGAAGTGGAAGAAGCCTTAACCGAGATGTTAGCGGCTAAGGGCCCGTACTTGTTACACGTTGCAATCGACGATGCTTTTAATGTTTGGCCACTGGTGCCCCCCGGCGCATCAAACAGCGATATGATGGACGAAATGGAGAAACAAACATGATCCACTCTCTGGAATTAACGGTTCAACAACGCCCCGAAGTGCTTGAGCGTGTTTTGCGCGTGACTCGCCATCGTGGTTTTAGGATTACCCAAATGCAGATGCGCATGAATGACGATGCGAGCCTGTCGCTGGATATGGAGGTCGATAGCGAACGTGCCATCGAACTGTTAAGTAATCAGTTGAATAAACTGATTGATGTAACCCAGTGTAAGGTATTGTTACCTCTGAGCTTGCAACAAACGGCGAATGCTTAAGCCATTTAGCAGGTATTGTGAGGCAAGCATAAGGCCCCACTAAAAGCGTTAAGAAAACCATTTTCGATTTGAGATAAAGGATACAGTCAATGCCAAAGTTACGTTCAGCTACCAGTACCGAAGGCCGCAATATGGCGGGTGCCCGTGCGCTATGGCGCGCCACAGGGGTGAAAGACAATGATTTTGGTAAGCCAATTATCGCCATTGCTAACTCCTTTACTCAGTTTGTACCGGGTCATGTGCACTTAAAAGACATGGGCTCACTGGTGGCGAGCGCCATCGAAGAAGCGGGCGGTATCGCCAAAGAATTCAACACGATCGCTGTCGATGACGGTATCGCCATGGGCCACGGCGGCATGCTTTATAGCCTGCCATCGCGTGAGCTTATCGCCGACAGTGTGGAATACATGGTCAATGCCCACTGCGCCGATGCTCTAGTCTGTATCTCCAACTGCGACAAGATCACCCCCGGCATGTTGATGGCGGCGCTGCGCCTCAATATTCCTGTGGTATTCGTGTCTGGTGGACCGATGGAAGCGGGTAAAACTAAGCTGTCGGATAAACTCATTAAGCTCGACTTAGTCGATGCCATGATAGCAGGCGCTGGTTCGAACGTGAGCGATGAAGACAGTGCCAAAATTGAGCGTAGCGCGTGCCCAACCTGTGGCTCTTGCTCTGGCATGTTTACCGCGAACTCAATGAACTGTTTAACCGAAGCCCTAGGGTTATCGCTGCCGGGTAACGGCTCTATGCTGGCAACCCACGCCGATCGCCGCGAGCTGTTTTTAGAAGCGGGTCGCCGCGTGATGGCGCTGGCAAAACGTTATTATCATCAAGATGATGAATCGGCATTGCCACGCAATATTGCTAACTTTAAAGCCTTCGAAAATGCCATGACCTTAGATATCGCCATGGGCGGTTCATCTAATACCGTATTGCATTTATTGGCCGCCGCGCAGGAAGCCGATGTCGACTTTACCATGGCGGATATCGACCGTATGTCGCGCCTGGTGCCGCACCTTTGTAAAGTTGCGCCATCTACGCCTAAATATCATATGGAAGACGTGCACCGTGCGGGCGGCGTAATGGGGATTTTAGGTGAGCTCGACAGAGCCGGATTGCTGCATACCGATGTGTTCCATGTGGCGGCCGATAATGGTGGCAATTTAAAGTCGGTGCTCGCCAAGTACGACATAATGCAAACCCAAGATGACGCGGTAAAACACTTCTTTATGGCGGGGCCTGCGGGCATTCCCACCACTAAAGCCTTTAGCCAAGATTGTCGCTGGCCTACATTGGATAATGACAGACAAGAAGGCTGTATCCGTAGCCGCGAATTTGCCTTCAGCCAAGAGGGCGGTCTTGCCGTATTGTCGGGCAACGTGGCCGAGAACGGCTGTATCGTTAAAACCGCGGGCGTGGATGAATCTAACTTAACTTTCGTCGGCACGGCACGTATCTACGAGAGCCAAGACGATGCAGTGGCGGGTATCTTAGGCGGCGAAGTGGTGGCGGGCGATGTGGTCGTTATCCGTTATGAAGGCCCAAAAGGCGGTCCGGGCATGCAAGAAATGCTTTATCCGACTACGTATTTAAAATCCCGCGGGCTAGGTAAGGTCTGTGCGTTGATCACCGACGGGCGTTTCTCCGGTGGCACTTCAGGTTTATCTATCGGCCACGTCTCACCCGAAGCGGCATCGGGCGGCACTATCGCCTTGATTGAAAATGGCGATCGCATCGAAATTGATATACCAAAGCGCAGTATCAAGCTGGCGTTAACTGATGCTGAACTCAATGCTCGCCGTGAAAAAATGCTCAGTCGTGGCCCAATGGCGTGGAAACCACTCGGTCGAGAGCGTTATGTGTCACTCGCGCTTAAGGCCTACGCTATGCTCGCCACCAGTGCCGACAAGGGCGCGGTGCGCGATCGCAGTAAACTGGAGGACTAATTATGTTTACTGCATCTATGTTGCCACTTGCATCGCAAACTCAGGCGGATCTAGCCCATTTTCAGTTGGCACAAAGCTATCTGCAAAAAATCCTGTTGTCATCCGTGTATGACATAGCGAAAGTGACGCCGCTTTCCAGCATGAACAAGTTATCGGCGCGTTTAGGTTGTCAGGTATTTTTGAAGCGCGAAGATATGCAGCCAGTGCATTCCTTCAAGTTACGCGGTGCCTATAACCGTATCGCCCAGCTGACGAAAGAAGAATGTCAGCGCGGTGTGGTGTGTGCTTCGGCAGGCAATCATGCCCAAGGTGTGGCGATGTCGGCGGCGAGTCGCGGTGTGGATGCTGTGATTGTGATGCCCGAGACGACGCCCGATATTAAAGTCGATGCGGTGCGCCGTTTAGGTGGCAACGTGGTATTGCATGGCCAAGCCTTCGATCAAGCCAATGGCTTTGCGATGGCGATGGCCAAAGAAGAGGGCCGAGTCTATATTGCGCCCTTCGACGATGAAGCCGTGATCGCAGGCCAAGGCACTATCGCCCAAGAGATGTTGCAGCAGCAGCGCGATCTCGAAGTGGTATTTGTGCCCGTGGGTGGTGGCGGGCTAATCGCGGGGATCGCTGCCTATTACAAGGCGGTGATGCCGCAGGTGAAAATTGTCGGTGTCGAGCCAGAAGACGCGGCCTGTTTAAAGGCGGCGATGGAAGCGGGCGAGCCCGTGACGCTGGCGCAAGTCGGTTTATTTGCCGATGGCGTGGCGGTTAAACGTATCGGCACTGAGCCGTTTCGAGTCGCCAAACTTTATGTCGATGAAGTGGTGACTGTCACCTCGGATGAAATCTGCGCTGCGGTAAAAGATATCTTCGAAGACACCCGAGCGATCGCCGAACCCGCAGGGGCCTTGTCCTTGGCTGGGCTAAAAAAATACGTCAGCACCAATGCCAGTGGTGATTGTGGCAATGGTGAAAAAGTCGCCGCGATTTTAAGTGGCGCGAATGTGAATTTCCACAGTCTGCGTTATGTGTCCGAACGCTGTGAGCTTGGCGAGCAGAAAGAAGCGGTACTGGCGGTGAAAGTCCCTGAGCGTCCGGGAAGTTTCTTAAAATTCTGTGAGTTACTCGATAAGCGGGTGATGACAGAGTTTAACTATCGTTTCAGTAGTCGCGATCTGGCCGTGGTGTTTGCTGGCATTCGCTTAAGCCGAGGCCAAGGCGAACTTGAACAAATCATCGCCACCTTAGAGGCTAACGATTTTGAAGTGCAGGATTTATCCGGCGATGAAACCGCGAAATTGCATGTGCGCTACATGGTCGGCGGTCATCCACCTGAGCCTTTAGAAGAGCGTTTGTTTAGCTTCGAGTTCCCCGAGCACCCCGGTGCGCTGCTGAAGTTTTTAACCACATTGCAGAGTAAATGGAACATTAGCTTGTTCCATTATCGCAACCACGGCGCGGCCTTTGGCCGAGTGCTGGCGGGGTTTGAGGTGCCTGCGAGCGATGTCTTGCCGTTCCAACAGTTTTTAACTGAGTTGGGTTTTGTCTATCAAGAGGAAACCCAAAGCCCTGCTTATCAGCTGTTTTTAAATGCGGGTAACGGCAACAAGACGTTATAGCGTTAGCTGTGAAGAGCATAGCTGCGATCGTCGCGGTACAAGTTAGGCTAAAGGAGGAGCGCACATGCGCTCCTTTTTGTGGTAGTTTTGTAGACTTAATACTCTAGCCGCCGATTAATACGTCACAGTTAAGTTACTGACTTAGCCCTACTAACGATTAATTGGCTGACTTTTAAAAAGTAATGGCTAACGAATAACGAATTAATATCTAGACCTCGACCTACACGCACACGCATCAAGGAGACATGATGTTACCAGCACCGCGTTTTACCGCTTTTAATCCTCCTCGCCGTATTTTGATGGGCCCAGGCCCGTCGGATGTTTATCCCGAAGTGCTTGCGGCGCAGTCCAGACCTACGGTTGGCCACTTAGATCCGCTGTTTGTGGGCATGATGGATGAGCTTAAGAGCCTGATCCAATACGCCTTCCAAACTAAAAACGAAATGACCATGGCGGTATCTGCGCCGGGCAGTGCGGGCATGGAAACCTGTTTCGTTAACTTAGTCGAGCCGGGTGAGAAGGTGATTGTCTGCCGTAACGGTGTGTTTGGTGAGCGTATGCGCCAAAACGTCGAGCGCATGGGCGCCATTGCTGTGCTGGTGGACAATGAGTGGGGCACTCCTGTCGATCCAACCGCAGTTGAAGCGGCACTGAAAGCCAATCCCGATGCCAAATTTTTAGCCTTTGTGCACGCCGAAACTTCTACTGGCGCGCTGTCCGATGCCAAAACCCTGTGCGCATTAGCCAAAACCTATGGTTGCTTGAGCATAGTCGATGCCGTGACTTCCCTTGGTGGCGTCGAGTTAAGAGTCGATGAATGGGGCATAGATGCCATTTATTCTGGCAGCCAAAAGTGTCTCTCCTGTGTACCAGGTTTATCGCCCGTGTCTTTCTCGAGCGCAGCGGTAGAAAAGCTGAAGAATCGCAAAACCCCAGTGCAAAGTTGGTTCCTCGATCAAAGCTTAGTGATGGCCTATTGGACTAGCGCGGGCGGAAAGCGCAGTTATCATCACACTGCACCCGTTAATGCGCTTTATGCACTGCATGAATCCCTGCGTATGTTGGTGGCCGAAGGTTTAGAAAATGCGTGGCAACGTCATCATGACATGCACTTAGTACTGCGTGCTGGGCTGGAAAAGTTAGGGCTAAATTTTGTGGTTGCCGAAGCCTCGCGCTTACCACAACTCAATGCCATTTATATCCCCGAAGGCGTTGATGATGCCGCAGTGCGCACTCGTTTGCTGAAGGATTACAACCTCGAAATCGGCGCCGGCCTTGGCGCCCTTGCGGGTAAAGCATGGCGCATCGGCCTTATGGGCTTCGGCGCCCGTCGCGAGAATGTCTCCTTATGTCTCAAGGCATTAGAAGAGGTCTTGAGCTAAGCGATGGCACCGTCATCCCCGCAATGCTTTTGAGCGGGGATCCAGCTTTTTTGGTAACTGAAGTTTGATTAAGCATCGTCATCCCCGCAATGCCTCTGAGCGGGGATCCAGCTTTTTGATAACTGAAGTTTGATTAAGCATCGTCATCCCCGCAGTGCCTCTGAGCGGGGATCCTGCTTTTTGATAACTGAAGTTTGATTAAGTACTGTCATTCCAGTGACACGCGGACTGTGGTTTAAAAATAAGTTGTCCCAATAGGCTCGACGGCGGTATCTGCTGTATATGGCTAGATTTATAACAAGACTAGAATGTCGCGAACACATGGATGTGAATGAGCGACCATGCCGCCAATGGTCACTTCCACGACAGTGCTTAATCCCGTTAAACCCTTGGTATACCTGATAGTCTGTTATTTATAATTATGCATTCCGAGAATTTAATACCAAGAATTTAATAATGGTGGTTCGTTAAGCTTTTTTGACTTGCGAGGGAATATTATTGCTGGCAACAGAGTAAAACGATGTTTAAAATAAATTTAAGTTTGCGCTAATGCTTTCTTAGGGACATTAAACTTTTAACCTATTACAGGGTAGTGATTTTGAGTACAAATCTACAGCCATTTTTTATTGTGCAATCAGATCCTGATGGTAAGGGAATACCGTATTTTATGGATAAACATTGGACTCCTGAGCTACCTGACTATGAGTTTTATGACTCACCACCATGTGAGGTTGATTTTTTAAATGCTTATTCTCTTAAGGCAAAAAAATATCAACTGAATGGTGATTATTTGGTTGATGAAAATTTAGTTTCTAATGAAATGTTATACTTGTGTGAAAAATTAAATGTTAAGTGTATTCGTATTCCTGTTGATATTAACCTGCATCGAGGAATTCGGCCGCAGAAAAAGTACTTTTTATTTTTTCCACTAAGTTATTTGTCTATCTTAGATAAGGATGAGTCCACTTATACTATCTCGATTGACTTAGATTCTGGAAAATTGAACACGCAAGAGGAACGTGGGTTAAAGAAGACATATTATGAGTCTATAGATAAATTTAAAATAAAGAATAATATTCGTGAACATTTATTCTTTTGTAACGAGATAGCGGCTTCTGTATGTTCTATTCAGTTTAAAAACGAGTACGAGGCTCTTGGTTTAACGGGTGTGAGTTTTAAGGAAATAAATGATAATTATCAGTATTCTGCATGGGACTGAGTGCCTCATAAAATGATAATGTTGAAGCTAAGTACAAGGAGTGAATAATGGACTGGATTGAGTTAGAAGAAAAATGCTTTGAAATTACATACGATACAATCAAGATGTTATTGTTAGAAAATAAAGATGAGGCATTCTATGCGGTATCTCTTTACACTGACAGTAGTGCCATGTCAGGGCGGGATCATACTTTGTTAACTAACGGAAACTTTTAGGCTTAAACAGGATCAGAGCAAGCATGTTATGCTAACGACCTATTCCCTATGTCACTGTTTGAACACTT
>NZ_JAKILG010000055.1 GCF_023283765.1 Shewanella profunda
GGCCAATTTAAAAGCGAGGGAATAATCACGTTGAGTTCGTTTAATTGTTGAAGTCATTACACTCTCCAAAATGAGTTTGAAAAGTGTCAACGCTATTTAGGACGGGTCACCGACTCTATTTAGAGCCGGCTTTTTTATTCACTTTATTATTCCGATTTCGTATTTTCTGGGCAGGTGGCTAAAACACTAATGCTGGCATCGGCACTTTGTTGCTCTAGGGTAACGGTAAATCCCCAAAGTCGATGTAGATGTTTCAATACTTCTTTATAGCTATTGGCGAGGGGAATATCGTTGCTTGGTACATACCTTAAGGTTAATGATCTATCGCCGTTTATTTCAACATTATGCACTTGGATGTTCGGTTCTATATTGGACAAGTTATATTGTTGTGAGAGTAACTGACGAATATCACGATAACCTTGTTCATCGTGAATCGCTGATACCGAAAGGTAATTGCGCTTTTCATCATCGTGAATGCCAAATAACTTAAATTGACGAATGACTCTTGGGGATAGATATTGGCTAATAAAGCTCTCATCCTTAAAATTTTGCATGGCAAAATGTAAGGTTTCTAGCCAGTTACTGCCTGCTATTTCAGGAAACCAGATTTTATCTTCATCGGTTGGTTCTTCACACATTCGCCGGATATCGGTAAACATGGCAAAACCTAAGGCATAGGGATTGATCCCGCTGTAATAGCGGTTGTTATACTCAGGCTGCGCAACAACGCCGGTATGGCTTTGTAAAAACTCCATCATAAAACGGTCGGTCACGACACCATCATCGTATAAGTGATTTAAAATCGTGTAGTGCCAGAAGGTGGCCCAGCCTTCATTCATTACTTGAGTTTGTTTTTGTGGATAAAAATATTGGGCCATCTTGCGAACGATGCGAATGATTTCCCTTTGCCATGGTTCAAGTAGGGGCGCATTTTTTTCTATAAAATACAGAATGTTCTCCTGCGGTTCGGAAGGGAAGTGCCGTTTTTTTGTTTGCGATAACCCCTGTTGCTGAGTCGGGATTGTACGCCATAGGTCGTTCACTTGGCTTTGAAGATAGGCTTCCCGTTCTTTTTGCCTTGCTTGTTCCTCTCTAAAGGATATTTCAGATGGACGTTTGTAACGATCAACGCCGTAATTCATTAAGGCGTGGCAGGAGTCAATAATGCTTTCGACTTGCTCTGCGCCGTATTTTTGCTCGCAGTCACTGATATAGTTTTTGGCAAAAACTAAATAGTCGATAATTGAGCTGGCATCTGTCCAGGTTTTAAATAAATAATTACTTTTAAAGAAGCTGTTATGTCCAAAGCAAGCGTGGGCCATCACTAATGCCTGCATAGTAATAGTGTTTTCTTCCATTAAATAGGCAATACAGGGATTGGAGTTAATCACAATTTCATAGGCGAGCCCCATTTGCCCACGTTTGTAACTTTGTTCCGTCTCGATAAAGCGTTTGCCAAATGACCAATGGGTATAACCAATCGGCATGCCTATCCCTGCGTAGGCATCCATCATCTGTTCGGCTGTTATTACTTCAATTTGGTTCGGATAGGTGTTTAGCTTGTAAATTGCCGCCACCCTTTCTATTTCTTTGAGATAGTCCTGTAACAGCTCAAAGCTCCAATCGGGACCATCGCTCAGTCGTGTTGTTGATTTAGTTGTCCCCATGCTGCCCCCTTAAACCGCCTGCTTCTTAAATAATTCTCTAAATACAGGGTAAATATCCTCGGCTTGACGTATATGTTGCACTGCTATGTTGTCGTAGTGTTGTTCTAGGGATTCATATTCACGCCACAGGGTTTGATGGGCGCGGTTGGTGATTTCGATATAACTAAAGTAGCGAACGAGTGGCAGGATTTTCTCCTCTAGCAACTGTCTGCAGCTTGGAGAATCATCGGCCCAATTATCGCCATCCGAGGCTTGGGCGGCATAAATATTCCATTCATCGGCGGGATAGCGCGCCTGCTGGATCTCATGCATGAGCCTTAGGGCACTCGATACTATGGTTCCCCCCGTTTCCTGAGAGTAGAAAAACTCATGTTCATCGACTTCCTTCGCTTGGGTATGGTGGCGGATATAGACTACCTCCAAGTTTTTATAGGTTCGAGTGAGGAATAGGTATAGCAAAATATAGAAGCGCTTAGCCATGTCTTTAGTAGCCTGATCCATTGAACCAGATACATCCATTAGACAAAACATCACCGCTTGACTTGAGGGTATTTCTCGCTTGCTAAAGTTATTAAAACGCAAGTCGAAGGTATCAATAAATGGCACTTTAGCAATTTTTTGTTTAAGCGCTTCAATTTGAGCCTTCAAGTCCAGAATAAGCTCCGCTTGAGTACCGGGCACATTTTCTAGCTCAGTAAGCTCTTGTTCCAATTCTTTTAATAGTTTCTTTTTACTGGCCGACATCGCAATTCGGCGCGCAAGCGATGAGCGTAATGAACGCACAATATTGATATTGGCAGGAACGCCATCATTAGTGAAACCAGCACGGTAGATTTGGTATTCCACCAACTTATTGAGGCGATTTTTTTGTAGATTGGGCAATTCTAGATCTTCGAAAAGCAGTTCTAGGTATTCATCCTTAGATATTTCAAATACAAAGTCATCACTGCCCTCACCAGAATCGGAAGCATCGCCTTTTCCCGAGCCTCCGCCTGAGCCCCCCGGTGGTCTATCGATTTTATCACCACGGGTAAATTGGTCATTACCGGGATGGACTCTGTCCCTTACACCACCTTTGCCTTGATGGAACATAGGTTCACTGATATCCCTCGTCGGGATACTGATTTTTTCGCCTTTATCTACATCCGTTACACTGCGACGCGTTACCGCATCACTGACGGCTTTTTTTATTTGTTGCTTATATCTATTGATAAAGCGTTGGCGGTTGACTGTGCTTTTTCCTTTCGCATTCAACCGTCTATCGACAAAGTTCGCCATACGCACCTCCCAAACCCCAGCGAAGGCTTTGGCAACACCAAAGCCCCGTACTTAGTCAGCGCAAGTTTAAGAAGATTTACGAACCCGTAAATACCACTCAGACAAGAGTCTGACTTGTTTTTTGGTATAGCCTTTCTCCATCATCCGATTGACAAAATCATCGTGTTTACGCTGATCGTCATTCGAGGTTTTGGCGTTAAAGGATATGACGGGCAGTAAATCCTCGGTGTTAGAGAACATTTTTTTCTCGATCACAGTGCGAAGTTTTTCGTAGCTGGTCCAGAGAGGATTGTTACCCTCGTGGTTGGCGCGGGCGCGCAGGACAAAGTTGACGATTTCATTACGGAAATCCTTGGGATTACTGATCCCAGCGGGTTTCTCAATTTTTTCAAGCTCGGCATTGAGGGCGGCGCGGTCAAACAGTTGGCCTGTTTCGGGGTCGCGGTACTCTTGATCTTGGATCCAAAAGTCGGCATAGGTGACATAGCGGTCGAAGATATTTTGACCGTATTCAGAGTAAGACTCTAAATAAGCGGTTTGAATTTCTTTGCCGATAAACTCCACATATTTAGGGATGAGATAGCCCTTTAAAAACTCGAGGTAACGTTCAGCCGTGTCGTTCGGGAACTGCTCTTGTTCTATTTGGCGTTCGAGCACATAGAACAAATGTACTGGATTCGCAGCGATTTCCGAGTGGTCAAAGTTAAATACCCGCGACAGGATTTTAAATGCGAATCGAGTTGACAGTCCATTCATGCCCTCATCAACACCGGCATAATCACGGTATTCTTGGTACGACTTGGCCTTAGGATCGGTATCTTTTAGACTTTCTCCATTGTAGACGCGCATTTTAGAGTAGATGGATGAGTTTTCCGGCGCTTTAATACGTGACAACACGCTAAATTGCGCCAGGGTTTCAAGGGTGCCAGGTGCGCAGGGTGCTTTCGATAATTCAGAGTGGATCAGCAGTTTTTGATAAATTTGTAGCTCTTCAGAAACCCGTAAACAATAGGGCACTTTGACGATATAAACTCGGTCGAGGAAGGCTTCATTATTCTTATTGTTTTTAAAGGTTGACCATTCTGACTCATTGGAATGGGCCAGAATAATGCCACTATAGGGCAGGGCTGATAAGCCTTCGGTGCCGTTATAGTTGCCTTCTTGGGTGGCTGTAAGCAGTGGATGTAGCACTTTAATCGGTGCCTTAAACATCTCGACGAATTCCATCATGCCTTGGTTAGCACGGCACAATGCGCCAGAATAGGCATAGGCATCGGCGTCATCTTGGGAGAAATGCTCTAGCTGACGAATATCGACTTTACCCACTAAAGATGAAATATCTTGGTTGTTCTCATCCCCCGGTTCCGTTTTAGCGATAGCGACTTGGTCTAAAATCGATGGATAGACTTTTACCACACGGAACTTGGAAATATCACCGCCAAATTCGTGTAGTCGTTTGACTGCCCAAGGTGACATGATGGTTTTTAAATAGCGGGTGGGAATATTAAATTCATCCTTCAGTAATTGCCCATCTTCATCGGGATCGAACAGACAGAAAGGATGATCATTGACAGGGCTGCGTATCCCATTGGCACTCAAAATGTAAATAGGCACTTTTTGCATTAAGAATTTGAGCTTTTCTGCAAGTGATGATTTACCGCCGCCCACAGGGCCGAGTAGATATAGAATTTGTTTGGATTCTTCTAAGCCTTGAGCTGAGTGCTTAAGGTAAGCCACGATCTGCTCAATCGCATCTTCCATGCCGAAGAAATCTTTAAAAGCGGGATAACGTGAAATAAGACGATTAGAAAAAATGCGGCTAAGTGTTGGATTTTTAGCCGTATCAACGACTTCTGCCTCACCAATGGCGAGCAGTAGCCGCTCAGATGCTGACATGTAAGCGCTGCGATCTTCCTTACAGATGTCGAGAAACTCCTGTAAAGTGTATTCTTCATCGAGTTTTTGTTCGTAGCGCTTTTGGTAATGCTCGAAAATGCCCATATAAACCCCCTGAAACGCCAGTGATGTTATGGAACGGAGAACTGACTAACTAATCTCCTACACTAATCTTAGACACAAACTCACTAGCTATGTCAAAAAAATATCAAATAAAACAATAACAAATCGTTGCAAACGCAATTGTTGCACTTGTAGTGGTAAAGGGGGAAAGGCTTACTACGCTAGGGGAAAGGTGAATTAGAGGCATAAAAAAGAGCCACAGAAGGCTCTTTTGCTGGGATCCATTTATTTGGGTTAAATGAATTAACCTGCGAAGTTTTGGTTCACAAAGTCCCAGTTTACTAATTGCCAGAAGTGGGTTAAATAGTCTGGACGTACGTTACGGTAATCGATGTAGTAAGCGTGTTCCCACACATCTACCGTCAGGATTGGAGTAACAGTGCTGTCAGTCAGTGGTGTTGCGGCATTGCTAGTGTTGACGATAGCAACTGTGCCATCGGATTTTTTCACTAACCAAGTCCAAGCGCTACCAAAGTTGTTTACGGCAGAATCGGTAAATTGTGCCTTAAATGCTTCGAATGAACCGAAAGCGGCATTGATTGCCTCTGCCACTGGACCTGTTGGTTCGCCGCCAGCATTAGGCGCTAAACAGTTCCAGTAGAAAGTATGGTTCCACACTTGAGCTGCGTTGTTAAATACGCCACCTGTAGAGGTTTTGATGATTTCTTCTAAAGATTTGCCAGCGAAATCAGTTCCTTCGATTAAGCCGTTGAGCTTAACAACATAAGTGTTGTGATGCTTGCCGTAGTGGTATTCAATGGTTTCTTGAGAAATGTGTGGTTCTAGTGCGTTCTTTGCATATGGTAATGCGGGTAATTCGAAAGCCATTAGTATCTCTCCATGGTCTTAGGTTATCGTTTCTTAAACGTGCTCACTGAGTACCATTGTACCGATAAAATTTGTGATGTGAATCATTGTTTCGCTAATTGGTTAGATCGGCATCATCGAAAAATCAAATGTCGGCATAACCTTACAAACTGTGGGATTTTGTTCTGAACCTAGCTGTCGTACAATAGCGCCATTGAGTCAATGTCATCGTACTTAGGAATTAAAATGGAAACAGTAGAGAAAATTAAGCAGCAGATCGCCGAAAACCCCATCATTGTTTATATGAAAGGTTCTCCTAAGTTACCGAGCTGTGGCTTTTCGTCTCAGGTAGCACAGATCATGATTAACTGTGGCGAGCAATTTGCGTTCGTAGATATTCTTCAGCATCCAGACATTCGTGCTGAGTTACCTAAGTATGCAAACTGGCCGACTTTTCCACAATTATGGATTGAAGGTGAGTTGATTGGTGGTTGTGATATCGTGGTGGACATGTTCCAAAAGGGCGAATTACAACCGCTAATAAAAGCAACTGCTGAAAAGCACAAGTCCGCAGAATAAGTGTTAATGCAGATTTAAAAGCCGAGGTGGGACGGGGCCATCGCGGCTTTTTTATATCTTTAATTCAGTAATATCAACTACTGGGCTGCATTGAGTCGTTCTATGTTTGGTTTAAATAGGCGACTTATAGACTTAGTGGCAGTTAATGGGATGCAATATCTGCTTTAGGATGCTTAGTTGCCGGTAAGAGTAAATTCATTGTGATGGCCACAATGCCACACAAACTAATGCCAGTTAAACTAAATGAGCCAATCCCAAATGCCATACCACCAATACCGAAGACGAGTGTTACGCCAACAATACTTAAGTTGCGAGGCTCTGATAAATCAACATGATTACGGATCAAGGTATTTAAACCTACCGCGGCAATAGAGCCAAAGAGTAAGCACATAATGCCACCCATTACTGGAACTGGGATAGTTTGCATGAGTGCACCTAACTTACCGACAAAGGCTAAGGTAATGGCTGTTACGGCGGTCCAAGTCATGATTCTAGGGTCAAAATTACGGGTTAATGTGACTGCGCCTGTGACTTCTGAATAGGTAGTATTAGGGGGGCCACCAAAGGCTGCTGCTGCAATAGTGGCGACACCATCCCCAGTAAGGGTGCGATGAAGACCGGGTTTTTTCATAAAATCCTTACCAGTGACATTTGAAATGGCCAAAATATCACCGATATGCTCAACCGCAGGTGCAATCGCGACTGGGATCATAAAAGCGATGGCATGCCAGTTAAATTCAGGCGCGACAAATTTAGGAATTGCAATCCAACTTGCGGCTGTCACTACGGCAAAATCAACAATACCAAAAGCGAGGCTTAAGCCGTAACCTACGATAATGCCTGCCAAAATCGGCATCACTTTCAGTAAGCCCTTTGCAAAAATTGCCACAGCGATAGTGGTGCCAAGTGATGCAAGCGAAATAAATAACGCAGTATTTGTGGCAACTAAAGTCAAGCTACCATCGCCACTTTTACCCAAGGCCATATTAACGGCAACGGGGGCTAATCCAAGGCCGATAATAATGATCACAGGCCCAACAACAACAGGGGGAAGAAGTCTATGGATAAAGCTGGTACCGCGTACTTTAACTAATGCGCCCAGCAGCACATAGACTACGCCCGCAGCCATGATCCCACCCATGGTGGATGGTATCCCCCAAGTCTGGACACCATAAAGAATGGGGGCAATAAAAGCGAAGGAAGAAGCGAGGAAGATTGGTACTTGACGTTTGGTTATCAATTGGAACAGTAGGGTACCGATACCGGCCGTGAATAGGGCTACGCTGGTGTCGAGCCCCGTCAGTAGCGGCATTAATACTAAGGCGCCAAAAGCTACAAATAGCATTTGTGCACCCTGTAGGGGGATAGCGAGTCGTCTCATTTATTATTCTCGTTAATTTTAGGGTAAACCGCCAAATGATATCAGTTTGTTGAAATTCAGACAGAATAAAATGTTCACTTTTATGGGCGTGGATCACTGTTTAGAATTTCCTTGTCAACGCTTAAGGCTAAATTTTGCCAAGACTCGCTTAAGGCGCGAACTATGGTACAATTTGCCCTATCTGACGTTACTTCAACTACTCAAAGATGCTGAAATTCCTATTGAAGCCGAGCTTAATTGCGTTTTTATACTGCCTGTTCACGATTAATAGCCTTCATGCTGTTGAAGTGAGTAAATTAGATGAGGCCGATGTGCCAGTGTCCTCTCGTGCTGTGCCTGAACGAAATAAAGCATTACGGAGTGCGTTGCAGCAAGTGATACTGAAAAATACCGGAACAGCGCGCTCACTTGAGAATAGCGTTATCCAATCGCAACTGGCCAACCCAGATGCGCTTTTGAGTCAATATGGTTATGTTGAACAAAATGGCCAATTGCTACTAAGGGCTAACTTTGAACATCGGCGAGTGGTGGCATTACTGCGTCAAGCGCAGTTGCCCGTGTGGGGCACGCAGCGACCCTTAACATTATTTTGGGTTGCTATGCCAGCTGAAGGCGATACGATCCTATTAAGTGATTCTTCGCCGTTACCAGAACGCCAAGTCTTTACCACTTTCTCTGATGCGCGCGGTATTCCAATATTATTGCCTATCCTTGATTTGGATGAGCTTATGGGCATCAACCCTAACGATGTCAAAGGGATGTTTGCCGATATTGTGGCGACAGTTTCGGGTCGTTATCAAGCTGACTTTTTAGCTTTAGTGGCAATGGATGCTGCTGGCAATCAAGTACGTTATCGTTTAAACCTCTATACTAAAGCGACCATTGACTCCTTAACGCCACCGCTTTTTAGTTTTAATGGCACAGCGGAAAATACATCGCAGGCGATAACGGCAATGATGGCCGCATTAGGGGATTATTATTTTTCTAAGTATGCGATTGCTGATACGGGAACTCGAGTAGGTGCGAGTGTGACCTTTGTTAATATAGAGAAAATGGCACAGTTGGTTGAAATTGAAAAATATTTAAAACAATTAAGTGCGATTAAAAATGCAACATTGACTCGTATCCAAGGCAGTAAAGCGACATTTTCATTAGACTTGTTTGGTTCTGAAACCGATCTTGAACGCTTATTGAGCCTTGAGCCTCGTATTTCGGTGGTTACGCCGACGATTTCGGGTGAATTTAGCCCAGTGCAAAATGAATCGGGTAAACCTGTTTACCAATGGCGATTACCTTAAGTCATTAGTCGGTAAAACGGGGCTTGTTATCTGATCCCCGTTTTACATTGTAATTAGAAAATTTGTATTGATATTGAGACGTCCGAGTGTCCTTGAACTCACCTCTACAACTCTCATTGCCCGTGCATTTGCCGGATGATGAAACCTTTAATAGTTATTACCCCGCAGCGGGTAATGATGAACTTATTCAAAAGCTCAGAGCCAATGCCGAAGGCAATGGTGAAGCGGCCATTTATTTATGGGGGCCTGTTAAATCTGGCCGAACCCATTTAATGCATGCCGCCTGTGCCCATGCCAATGAACTTGACCGTCGCAGTTTCTATATTCCACTGGGTATTCATGCAAGCATTTCAACTGCGTTACTTGAAGGATTAGAACTGCTGGATTTAATTTGTATCGACGATGTTGATGCAATCGCCGGACATCCTGTATGGGAAGAGGCGATTTTTGATTTATATAACCGCGTTGCCGAGCATAAAAACTGTGCCTTACTGGTCAGTGGTAGTTCATCTCCTGCTGACGCTGGATTTTTATTACCGGATCTGGTTTCGCGTATGCAATGGGGCTTAAATTACCAATTGCAACCTATGGCTGACGATGAGAAGCTTGCTGCGTTGCAACGCCGGGCTGCAATGCGAGGATTACAATTACCAGAGGACGTTGGTCGTTTTCTGTTAAACAGAATGGCACGGGATTTACGTACCTTATTCGATGTTTTAGATAAGCTTGATAAAGCCTCATTGGTACATCAGCGTAAGCTCACTATCCCTTTTGCTAAAGAGATGCTGCATCTATAGATGCATATAAGTGTTTAGTTTTAAAAATATAAAAGCCCATAGCTGATGCATACGGGCTTTTTTGTTATTAGCATTTAACAACACTATTGCTGAGGATGGCGATGTCGGTCGCCACTGAAGCGAAGCTCTGGTTCATTGTGGGGCGCATCATTGCTCGTCTGGGTATTATTTTGGCCTTTCAGCGATGCATTCGTTGGCGATATTGCTAAAGTTTGGCGCCAGCTCTGGCCTTTGGACATAGCAATAGGTTCGGGTAGACTGCTAATCAGGTTAATGCCATTGAGTTCTGGGAGCATTTCATCTATCACTAAAGCCGCACGGTTCACTAAGCTGTCTTCAGCAATTCTGCCCCTTTGCCCCCAATCCACAATTAGCGTATCTGCAGTTAATTCCGCAGGTTTATTGGTGACGGCGACATCACGTAATATTTGATAACGATAGCTCATCATCGCTTCTTCAAACAGCATGGCTGTATCTTCCCTCGTGCTGGAATAGGCGTAAAAATCACTTGCCATATCATTTGAGAAGAAAGTACTGACATCAGAAGGTTGATAGGCTTTTTGCGTTGTATTGGCTGTTGCGCCCAAAAAGCTTACGTTGGCAAGACCGGTCATTTCGGTGCTGTTTAATGGATAAAGCTGACTGACTTGATCTGAAATCAGGCTTTTATTGGCATTGCGGCGACTATAGTCGTCCAGCAACCTTGGCCCTGTCAGTGAGCTATGAACGCTGCGCGGGAAGAAATCATTAGCGTGGGCAAGCTCATGGTAAAGTAACGAAGCGAGATCGGCATTTATTTGAGAAAGTGTTCGGTTTGCCCGGGTGGTAATAGGGATACCAATGGAAGCATATTGGTTATTTTTAACATAACGCCATGACATGATAAAGTTCAAATCACTACCATAACTACTGCGGTAATCCGGAGCTTCATTGATAGTGTCTCGCTGGGTTGGAGTCAGCCACAGATCGTTAGGATCAAGATAAATTGCCCCAGTCACTACCCAATAGAAAGAGGGGCGTACATCGTAACTGATAACGACCGCGGTGACCGATTGCAATAAACGAGCAAAATCGCTATTCGGATCCATTTGCCCTAAGAAAGCAGCGAAGTTATCGCCCATCCAGTCGTGTGAAACTAGGACTCTGTCAAGGATAGTATCAATATCTAAATCGCTTGAGGTTTGGCCTATCAAAGGTAATTGATTAATAGTACAAGCATTACTCAGTTGGTTTGAATAGACACAAGTTGTTAGCACATTGGCATAGGGGGAATTCTCACGATATGCATGGGTGCGGGCGACGGGAGTGTCAAAATAGGGTGAGTTAATTGCAGGCGCCGCAGTTGTCATGATAAAAGCGTCGTCACTCAGCTGATCACCGTTGATATTCGCATTGGCGACAAGCCTAATTAATGTATCCTGAGTGACATTGGGCGCAGTAAATAATGGTCTAAAGGGATCGGATATATCGACCGCTAAATCTGGACCAGAGGCGACACACCAAGAAATATTCGCAGCAGTTAATCCCGCTTGTTGTTCAAGCCTTAGGCTAACATTATTGCCTTTAACCACTTGATGATCTTGCCGAATATTGAGTAATCCTTGGGAGGTCAGTTCAGCATTAATGCCTATCTCGCCTGTCACATCTAGATTGTTTCCTGTTACATGAAGGCTAAAACGGTAGCTACCCGCTAAGGGAATATCAAAGGCTAATACGGGACTATTTTGACTCACTAATGGGATACTTGGCCCCTCTATTTGTTGCCAGCGAAACTGCAGATCTTGGCTGTCACGATTTTGAATACTGGCGATAATCGCACTCGATTGCCCCGTAACATATTGTGCCTCGGTTTGAAAACCAATAGAGGATGAGGTGGTCGTGATTAAAGGATCCGATGTAGTCGCACAGCGCGGTAGGCTAGTGCTAGGGGGTGTAACACCACCGTTATCGCTGTCACCGTCTCCACCGCCACACGCACTTAGTGCGACAACACAGGCGATTATTCCATACAAACGAATCGAATCTGATATCCCCATAATCCTATGCTCCAATGCTAACTCACTTTAACGATTAGATTTTTCGCTTATTTATAGATTGTATATCCCAGGCAAAAAAGACTATAGCACGAGCATAAGGTTGCAAGAAGTGATGATAAGTATAGTAAGTGTTAATAATGGGTAGGCTAGTGGGGTAAACGCGCGACTCAGGTGGAGCCGCGCGTTGAGTCATTAAGGTTGTATGCTGAATTGCTTAAAAGAGGGGTTAGGCTGCATTGTCTTTAGCGGATTTTTTCTTTAAACCTAAACCCAATTCACGGCCACGGATACGGGCATAGAAAGGAAAGGTGACGAGTAAGACACTAATTAACAAAACTTCAATTAATGCAAATGCGAAGGCATCAGTGGTGACATAAAGTAAGGTCAGCCCATGCAGCATATACAGGCATAAGATAAAGCTTGCCCAAGCATAGGTATAGGGATTGCCCTTTATTATTCCTCTGATAGGTAATAATAAAGGAACTAGCCATAATAAGCTGAATAGTAAGGTATATTCGCCATTAATTCCTTGACCAATAAACCAACCGCCAAGAAGCAGCACAAGTGCAAGATAGCCTAAGCGGCTAAGGGTGAGAAGGGTATTCGATGTCATGGCGTTACCTAAGATTGAAAAATAGCGACCGGAATAGCAGCATCAATTACAGAATTGCGAGCACATTTTCGGGTGGACGACCGATGGCTGCGCGTTCATTTGCCAGTACTATCGGGCGTTCAATAAGTTTAGGGGTATTGATCATAGCCTCAATTAACTGTGCTTCGGTAAGTGATGTATCGTTAAGCCCTAATGTTTGATATTCATCTTCTTTTGTTCGCATTAATTCACGAGCATTGATCCCGAGCTTGGCTAAAATCTGGCCGATTTCTGCCGCCGTTGGCGTATTTTTCAAATATTCAACCACGTTAATATCGCAACCTTGTTGCTCGAGTAATGCGAGGGTTTCACGGCTTTTAGAACAACGTGGGTTATGGTAAATCGTCGCTTGGGTCATAGTATTAGAGGCTCAACACGGGCTGAAATAACAATGGAACGGATAATAACAGAAAAATAGGCGCCCCGTCAGGTTGTTCGGGGCGCATTTGGTATCACTAAAGGGTAAAAGTAACCCACTATTTAAGCGCGTCCATCTCTTTATCTGCTTGTTTAAATTGGCGAATACGCGCTTCAATGCGTGCGAGCTGCAGTTGATTACCTTCTGATGCGCGATAAGCAAAGTTAAGTTGATCAATTGCACCTTTGTAATTCGCGGCTAGGGCCATTAACTCGGCATTGGAGAAATGCTCCAGTGCTTGATTACCGATTTTTTTATAGGCCATATTGAGCAACTGGTAAGGCAATTGATTTTGTTTGTCGAGGAAAATCATATCCTCCAATAGCGGAACGGCTTTTGCTGCTTGATTAGCTTCAATATAAATATTGGCGAGGTTTATATTAATGACTTGAGAAGTGGGCTTCATTTTTCGCTGGGCTTCGAGTAGCGCAATGGCCTTGTCATAATCCTTCCGCTCTGTGAATAAGTCGGATTTAGTATCGATATAAAACAAGTTGTTATCATCTATTTTTAATAAGTCATCGATGATTTTTTCAGCTTGATCAAACTTTTTCAGTCTAAAAAGTGCCAGAGCTTTACCATAGAGGGCAGCCTCTTTAAAGTGATAGGTCTGTTTATTCAGTTGTGTTTCAAATAGGTTTAACACCGCATCGTCACTATAGCTTGAAAAGCGCACTTGAATGCGTGCTTTGGCAAGTTGAAAATTAAGATGATCGGGCACATACCGCTTTGTATATTGCTCGGCACGGTTACGGGCCTCGGTGATCCTTGACTCGGGTAAGGGGTGAGTTAATAACATTTGCGGTGGTTTAGTGGTAAAGCGATAACGGCTCGCTAATTTACCAAAAAAATCCGCAGCGGCATTAGGGTCAAAACCAGAATCCACCAAAATTTGCATGCCAATACGGTCGGCTTCTTTTTCATGTAATCGGGTGTAGTTGATTTTGGACTGCGTTGCCATAGCTTGGGTAGTCGCAAGGGCGGCCATACCCGCCTGTGGAACGGCAATCGTCAGTAAAATCGCGCCAAGTAACCCTGCTACAGTGGCTGGACCACTTTTTTGCTGTGCTTCTAATGAGCGAGCAAGGTGGCGTTGAGTCACGTGGGTAATTTCATGGCCTAGAACTGAGGCTAGTTCACTCTCGTTATCGGCATTGAGAAAGAGTCCTGTATGTACGGCAACGTGTCCGCCGAAGAAGGCAAAGGCGTTAATTTCATCGTTTTGTAACAGGAAGAAGTAAAAGGGGGTTTTTACTCCAGTGGCGTGGGCCACTAATTTGTTGCCAAGCTCGGTAAGATATTGACTTAATACGGGATCATTAAGCATTGGCGCCGAAGAACGAATGATGCGCATGTACGCATCGCCGTAGACCATTTCTTTTTCGAGGCTGAAAGTATTAACTGCAGCCGTACCCAAGTCTGGTAAATCATTGTTTGCAAAACTTTTTGCAGCACTAGTCAGCAGCATCAATGAGAGTGCACCAGCGACAAAGGGTTTACATCGAGTTAAAAACGTCAAGTTACGCAAGTGGATCCTTTATTTCTTCTAATTATCTCAACTAAAGGCAGAGATACTGCACCTAGCTTGTAGTTTGAGTTGCAACTTAGGATAATAGCCCAAGTTCGTTCATAGCAAGTTCATTATGATTTTTATTGATTTAACACCATTTCGCTGCCCAATCCCTTTGGTCAAAGTCAAACTTGCATTGAAGTCTATGCATGCGGGCGAAACCTTGCATATTTTACTCTCTGACTCAGGTTCACGGCGAGATGTTCCCGTATATTTAAAAAAACAGGGGCACAGTATCGAAGTGTTGTGTAATGATGCGGCGCAGTTAGCATTAATGATAATAAAAGTTGATGTATCTCAGGGATAACTGTGTTGTTTTTATGTTTCAATTCAGCGGGAAAAATGGCTTAACAACGCGTTGTGCACCATTTATCCTCAGTGATTTCTAATAGGTCAATGCTGAATTTAAGAACTTTACACTATGGGGAATGTCTTTGGTAACGAAGATCTTGATTTTCAATTGCATGACACTATTTCTCATTTGAGATAGCCTTAACATCGACCGAAATGTTTTTCAGAACTTTTGACATTTCACTACCACTATTGGAACGAATCCATGCTTACTTTTTTCTCCCGCTGGTATCAGGAACGCTTTAGCGACCCTCAGGCTGTGACCTTAATGGCGATATTAGTCGGTCTTGCGTTGTTGATTTACTTTGCGGGGGGATTGCTGGCCCCTTTGCTCGTTGCATTAGTTTTAGCATTTTTGCTGGAGTGGCCTGTCGCACAAATGCTTAAATTAGGTATCAACCGGACCATGGGGGCATCACTTGTGTTGGTGCTCTTTTTTGGGGTTGTGGTGCTCTTGACCTTTGGCCTTATCCCCAGCGTCTGGCGTCAAGGTGTGAGCTTAATGACTGATTTGCCCAGTATGATAGATAAAGGCCTACAAACCTTGCAGACCCTGATAAACCAATACCCAAAGTTTATCAACCCTGAGCAGTTAGATGTGATGGTTGCTGAGCTGAAAAAGATGCTCGATACCCAGCATGTGCTGGATATTGCGAAGCAACTTATCGGTTATTCTGCTTCTTTACTGGTACTCATGGTGTACGCAATTTTAGTGCCTTTATTGGTGTTTTTCTTTTTAAAGGATAAAGATCAACTTATTAGTGGCAGTAAACGATTTTTTCCAGCTAATCGTCAATTAGCTCGTGAGGTGTGGTTTGAGATGAATCAACAGATCTTCAACTACATTCGCGGTAAAGTGATTGAAATTGTAATTGTGGGTGTGGCGAGTTACATACTGTTTGCATTTATGGGACTGCGTTACTCGGCTCTGCTAGGAGTATTAACGGGTTTATCTGTGCTTATTCCCTATGTTGGCGCGACGTTAGTGACATTGCCTATTACCTTAGTGGCATTTTTCCAATGGGGATTTACCTCAGAATTTGGTTATTTAATGCTAGGTTACGGTATTATCCAAGCGCTCGATGGTAATGTACTTGTACCTATTTTATTCTCGGATGCGGTGGATTTACACCCTGTGATCATCATTGCCGCTGTATTGGTCTTTGGGGGGCTATGGGGCGTTTGGGGTGTATTCTTTGCTATCCCGTTAGCTTCACTCGTTAAGGCGGTGATTAATGCTTGGCCTAAAACGGAAATTCAACAGCCTGTACTTTCGCCTGACAATTAACGCTATGCAAGCTTACTTTTGTGCAATAAAAACTGAATCTAAGTGCTCAGTTTTATTGCATGCCGAATATTAGGTTTGCAGCAAATGATGCTGCGCAGTGGCTGCAAGGGCGCGGTAAACCAGGGTCGTTTGCTTGGCTTTAATATTCCAATGTTGCCAAAACAGTGGTACTCGCATGCGACAATCCGGTGTGAGCTCAATCAATACACCGTTATCTATTAATGGCTTGGCTTGCAAATGACCAACAAGACCATAGCCTAAACTCAAGTTAATGGCTTCTAAAAAGCTCTCCGATGAGGGAATAGTGTGCTGCCACCATTGCCCTGGTGCCATTTGAAAATACTTAGCAAGGTACTTTTCATGGAGTTTATCCTTAGTGGAAAATACCACAGCAGGGGCCTTGGCGAGTTGAGTCGGGGTGAGCATCATCGGATTATTGGGTGGGTTTACAGTATTTCCTTTACTAAAATAGCGAGCGGCAAATTCGGGGGTTGCCACACAGAGATATTCCATCGTGCCTAAAAATTCACTGCTACAACCCGCCATAGGGTTCTCTGTTGTCGTTACGCAGCCTACAGCCTCACCATTTTTGAGTAAATGGTGAGTGTAAGACTCATCATCGACAATCAATTCCAAGAGCCAAGCACGGCGGCTAAACATGCCAGAAAGAGCAGGTAAGAACCAAGTCGCTAAGCTGTCGGCATTCACCGCAATGCGGACAGTGGTGGGATGATTAGGATCATCGGCATCTAACTCAGCCCTTAATTCACTTTCGAGTAATTGTACCTGTGAAAAATGGCGCAATAAGCGTTTACCTGTGGGTGTTGCTACTACAGGATTTGAGCGGATAAGTAAGGATTGACCGACTCTTTCTTCCAACTGGCGTACCCGTTGTGATACGGCCGATTGAGTGATATGCAGCACTTTGGCAGCCCGCTCAAAACCCCCTTCAGAGATAACTACGGCGAGCGCTTTAAGATTGGCGTATTCCAGCATGATTATTTCAGCTTACTCATTATTAATTTTACTTATGATACATAAAAAACATTAGTTATATTAATTTTGTTGGTTTGACTATGCTTGCGCCTTCTTCAAATTTGAGAGGTAGTTATGCAAGCGGCATTTATACAGGGTATGGGCATTGGCGGGAGTTTAATTATTGCCGTGGGCGCGCAAAATGCCTTTGTGCTTAAACAGGGAATTAAGGGCGCTTATTCTTTACCTATTGCATTACTCTGTTCTGTTATTGATGCATTAATGATCACCGCGGGTGTGGCTGGACTTGGGCATATTATTGAAGCATTTCCGCTGATTAAGCATGTGGCAAGCTTGGGTGGTGCGGCGTTTTTACTCTGGTACGGCACCAATGCATTAAAGGCATCCTTTGCGGCTAAGGGAATGGAAATGGATAAAGCGGAGAATGCGGACTCCTTGAGAAAAGCGATTCTGACCACGCTTGGGATCAGTTTGCTTAACCCACATTTGTACTTAGATACAGTCGTTTTACTTGGCAGCATTAGCACACAGTTTGATGATTTGGCTCGGCCCTGGTTTGGTGCTGGAGCCGTATTTGCCTCATTTATTTGGTTTTTTGGCTTAAGTTTTGGAGCGCGTTTGCTCGCGCCTATTTTTAGTCGACCCGCAGCATGGCGTTATCTTGATCGTTTTATCTGGTTAACGATGTGGAGTATTGCAGCGGCAATTATTTGGCCTTATCTATCCGTTTTTTCATCACTGCACATGGTATTTTAGCGGGTGCAAAGATGATGGACTATCGTTCGTATGGGTTCAGTTTTCCCGCTTTTCGCTTAGATTTCGCGTGACAAGGTGAAAATTTTTCATGAAAAAGGTCCTTAATTTAAGGACCTTTTCTCTTAATTGCTGTTTATTTGCGCTGCAAGATGAGGTTTTAATGTCGTTGGGACATTGAAAATTGGATCAGCGCCATAAATTTAATTGGATATTTGCGCTAACACCACTTCATGGTGATCACTGGTTTTAAACTTATCAAATACATGGGCCACAGTGCCGTCGGGATTGATAAGAAAACTTAATCTATGGATACCATCATAGATTTTACCCATAAACTTTTTCTCGCCCCATACGCCAAAGGCATCGGCTACGCTGTGGTCTTCATCGCTGAGCAATGAAAAGTTAAGCGATTGTTTTTCAGCGAACTTTGCTAGCTTTGCAACGGGATCAGGGCTAATGCCAAGTACGGTCACCTTATGGTTATCGAGCTTAGCTTTGCTGTCACGTAAGCCACAGGCTTGGACTGTGCATCCAGGGGTGGATGCTTTAGGATAAAAGTAAACTAAAACAGGCCCTTGTTTAAGGGCATCCTGAAGTGAAACACTGCTGCCATTCTGGTCATTGAGTGTGAATTGTGGGGCTTTTTCCCCTGCGGTTAATGTGTTCATCTATTATCCTCTGTCATCTAAGATGGCTGTGCCTTCCATACGACGAATGGTGCAATCCAACGCCATTTCTTGGGAGAGTTGATAGATACTCTGCTCAAGCTTTTCCAGTTCAACTTTTTCAGGAATATTAATGGTTAATGACACATTTTGAGTCTGCTCGCCATCGGGGAGTTCTTCGGAGTAGGAGCGTACAGCAGCCAGATCTAAGGAGCGATCGGCAAGAAACTGGGTAATGCGTTTCATTGTGCCGCGTTGGTCTTTACCCGTGAAGCGAACTTCGAGACGCGAAATATAATTTTGTGGCGTGTGTTTAGAAGTGCGTTTCATCACTGTCATCAGTTCTAACTCAACACTGAGACTGGGGAGCATACTTTCAATTTTCGTTATGGATGCCCACGAGCCTGATAACATCATGATCAGGGTAAATTCGTTACCAAACAATGCCATACGACTGTCGACGATATCGCAGTCACAGTCACTGGCAAGGCGAGCTAGTTTACTTACGAGTCCAGGACGGTCTACGCCCATTGCGGTTACGACCAGAAAATTGGTCATGAATTTTCCTCACTTTTTCGATATCATAGAGCGAAAACTCAGGGTTAAAGCCGAGTTTTTGTGCGGGATGTAATGCTACCATAACTAAATCAATTTGAGAGCCCCGTTAATGCTTGTCATTAATGGTTGGCATCAGTACCATAGCGAATCCTGAAATCTTGGGGAAAGTCAGATGATAAACGGAAGCATCGTAGCCTTAATCACGCCAATGAACAGTGATGGCTCAATAGATTTTGCAAGTCTTGAAAGATTAGTCGAATTCCATATAGACCAAGGCACAGATGCAATTGTGGCCGTGGGCACGACCGGCGAGTCAGCGACTCTGCCTATGTCTGAGCATGTTACTGTGGTTGCACAAACTGTTAAATTTGCTGCTGGCCGAGTGCCTGTTATTGGGGGCAATGGCGCCAATGCGACAGCTGAAGCTATCGAACTCACTAAGTCCTTATCTAAAGTGGGTGTAGCGGGTATGTTAGGTGTGACACCTTACTACAATAAGCCAACGCCAAAGGGCTTGATTGCCCACTATAAAGCGGTTGCAGCGAGCACTGATATTCCTCAAATTTTGTATAACGTACCCGGACGCACGGCGGTTGATATGCAGCCTGAAACGGTTGCTGAACTCGTCGGTGTGAGCAATATTATCGGCGTGAAAGAAGCCACAGGTGATATCTCTCGGGTGAAACGTCTGCGGGAATTATGTGGTAATGACTTTAAGCTCTACAGCGGTGATGACGCAACAGCCAGAGAGTTTTTGCTACTTGGCGGTAATGGTGTCATTTCAGTTGCCAATAACATAGTCCCCAAAGCCTTTAAAGCCATGTGTGACGCAGCCCTTGCAGGCAATGCTGAATTAGCCTTGAGCATAGATACGCCACTACGGGGTTTATATAGCACGCTTTTCTGTGAGGCGAACCCGATCCCTGTAAAATGGGCTGCCCATCGCATGGGATTGATTGAATGTGGCCATATTCGTTTACCTTTGACTGAACTTTCTGAGCAATGTCATGGTCTGTTGATAGATGCAATGACTCGTGCCCAGATAGAGGTTAAATAATTAATGTTAAAGAAAGTCACCCCACTGATCTTAGTCGCTGCCGTTGCAGCCTGTTCCTCACCACTTGAACGCCGTCAAGCAAACGGTGGTGAAGACTATGTTCAGGCTGAGCAAGCGCCAATGCTTAAAATCCCTGAGGGATTGAAAACACCTTTCTACAATAAAGAATATCAAGTGCCACCGTTAGGCCCTAAAGCGAATACTGCGCTTGTTGGTAAAACCCTTGATATTCGTCCACCATTGCAAGTACTGCCAATGGCGGAAGGTACTCATGTCGAAGAGGGCAGCGATAATATCAAAATCGTGGTTGAGTCCATCGAGAACTCAGGAGATTTAAAGCAGGAGATCTTTGCTAACTTAGATGGTTTCTTGGCTAAACAAGCTATCCCTGTTCGCAGCCGTGATTTTGATAAGAGCAGTATCGAAACCGACTGGATTGAAAGCCGTGAAGTGATTGAATCGAGTATGTGGGGGACGGATAAAGTTTATTTGCTGCGCCAACGTTATCGTTTCGATGTGGAAACACGTCCACATGGGCGCACGGCAAATGTCAGTATTCACTTAGTTGAACATGAAGAGTTTTACGACGATAAAGCTCAAGTAGTGCTGTTAAGCGGTGAAGATAAGCAGCGATACACAATTGATATGCTTAACAGCGCTATCGCTTATATGAGCATTAAGCGCGACCAAGCGATTCAAGCCAATCGTTTAAAGCAAACCTTAGGTATCAATGTTGATTTAGTGACGCCAGAAGAGGGCGCGGCCTACTGGTCAGCTAAAGCACCTTATAAACAAGTGTGGGATCGTCTGCGTATTGTACTACCCGAGATGGGTTTTGAAATTGCCGATATGGATAGTGCTAAAGGATTGTACTTCATCAAGTTTACCGATAATTCTGGTTTCTGGAGCTCGCTCTGGAGTGATAACAAGGTATCGTTAGAAGAAGGCAGTTACCGTTTACTGCTAGAAGATGGTGATACACCTGAAGAGACCAAATTATTCCTACGTGATGGTGAAGATCAGCCATTGGCTAATGACGTAATTTCTAATATCAACCAATCATTGTCAGATTTGATGAAAGAAGAGCGTAAGTTACGCTAACTAATCTCATGTAAATTGAAAAGGGCGAATAATCGCCCTTTTTTATTGCCTGTTACCTATCATTACCCCAAATGGAACTCAGGGTGTTTTTACCTTAATAGCAATATTTTTTGAATGGTTTTAGCTGAAAATTTTTATAAAAAACTTTTCTAAAGGATAAAGTTCTGAGTTTTCCTATTATTCCACTGTATCCTGATAATCTCCCCTCTTTACGACTAGATAAAGGTTGTTACACATTTTTTGAGCAGTCGGCGTAATTTGTAAGAAAAAGTAAAACGTATTGATGCAATGATACGAGTGGGTAAACTAGCCGTCACTAATGCGAGACATCATTTGGAAGCCCAATGAAAAAAATTATTCTAATAATCGCCATATTGGCGTCAGCATGGTTTGGATATCAAGCAATGCAGCCCCAAGAGATAGCGCAAGCTAAGGTGAAATTAGTGCCCAACGTGGTGATTGCCACTGCCGAAATTGCACCTATACGTGATGAAGTGGAAGCGATTGGGACTAACAAGGCATATGAATCAGTGACTATCACGCCTAAAGTGACGGATATGGTGATGTCACTCAACTTTGATGATGGTGATATCGTCAAGAAAGGGGATTTACTGGTACAGCTGCAAAATGCAGAGCAGATCGCCAAAGTCAAAGCTGCCCAAGTTCAAGTGACCGATAATAAAAGGGAATTAAATCGTATTATTTCGCTAGTGACGAGTCGTACAGTGGCTGAACTAGAGCGTGATCGCCTGCAAACGCTGATAGATACTACCCGTGCAGAGCTTGAACAGGCACAAGTTTCACTCAGTGATCGCCGTATTTTGGCTCCTTTTGATGGCCGTTTAGGTTTACGCCAAGTGAGTGTGGGCAGCCTAGTCTCACCGGGTACTGAAATTACCACTCTCGATGATATCTCCAAGATTAAATTAGATTTTTCTGTCCCTGAGCGTTTTATCCAAGAGTTAAGCCCCGGCAAACTGGTGGAAGCCACAGCAGTGGCATTTCCCGATGAAACCTTCAAGGGGGTTGTGACATCAATTGATAGCCGTGTGAATCCAACGACCCGCGCTGTGATTGTCCGTGCTGAAATTCCGAATCCAGATCTGCGTTTATTACCTGGTATGTTGATGAAGGTAAAACTGATTAAACGCAGTCGTGATGCCTTAATGTTACCCGAGTCAGCCATTATTCCTTTGCAGACTAATCACTTCGTTTATAGCGTGAATGGCGACGATGTGATTGAGCGTAAGCAAGTGACTATTGGTATTCGTACCCGTGGTTGGGTTGAAATTCTCGATGGTTTGGCACCTGGTGAAAAAGTCGTAATACGTGGGCTGTTAAAAGTGCATCCAGGGGACAAAGTCACCACCCAATTAGCTGAAAAGTTTAGCTATCTATCAGCAGATGCTGATGCGGAGCCAAGCGTATGATACTGACTGATCTTTCGGTTAAACGACCGGTTTTTGCATCTGTCATTAGTCTCCTCTTGGTCGCTTTTGGTCTAGTGTCTTTCGATAAGTTGCCACTGCGGGAATATCCTAATATCGACCCGCCAATCGTTTCAATTGAAACCAATTACCGTGGCGCCAGTGCCGCAGTGGTTGAGAGCCGTATTACCCAACTGGTTGAGGACAGGATCAGTGGTGTAGAAGGCATTCGCCATGTGAGCTCATCGAGTAGCGATGGTCGCTCCTCCGTCACATTAGAATTTGATATCAGCCGAAATATTGAAGATGCGGCTAACGATGTGCGCGACCGGATCTCAGGATTACTCGATAACCTGCCAGAGGAAGCTGATCCCCCAGAAGTACAAAAAGCCAATGGCGGTGATGAAGTGATCATGTGGCTCAATCTGGTATCGGACCATATGACGACCCTGGAACTGACCGATTACACTAACCGTTACCTGTCTGATCGTTTATCTGTGGTTGATGGCGTGGCGAGGATCCGTATTGGTGGTGGAAAAGTTTACGCGATGCGAGTCTGGCTCGACAGACAGGCCTTGGCTTCGCGTAGCCTCACTGTGGCAGATGTAGAGGCAGCACTGAGAGCCGAAAACGTCGAGTTACCCGCGGGTTCCATTGAATCGAAAGAGCGTCATTTTACCGTACGTTTAGAGCGCAGTTATCGCACCGCCGAAGACTTCGCCAATTTAGTGCTCACTCAGGGAGAGGATGGTTATTTAGTCAAATTGGGGGATGTAGCTAAGGTAGAAATCGGCTCAGAAGAAGAACGCATTATGTTCCGTGGCAATAAAGAGGCCATGATAGGGTTAGGTGTATCAAAACAGTCCACCGCCAACACCCTAGAAGTGGCCCGTGCCGTTAATGCTTTGATAGATAAAATTAACCCAACACTCCCTGCGGGGATGTCTATTAAGCGCAGCTACGATAGCTCAGTATTTATCGAAGCCTCGATTAAAGAAGTGTATCAAACCCTGTTTATCGCCATGATCTTAGTGATTATTGTGATTTATTTATTTCTCGGTAGTGTGCGCGCCATGTTGATCCCCGCGATCACTGTGCCCGTATCATTACTCGGGACTTTTATCGTGCTATATGCACTGGGCTACACGATTAACCTATTGACATTACTAGCAATGATCCTCGCTATCGGTATGGTTGTGGACGATGCAATCGTGATGTTAGAAAACATCCATCGACGGATTGAAGAGGGCGACTCCCCCCTTAAAGCCGCTTTCCTCGGTGCACGAGAAGTTGCCTTTGCCGTTATCGCCACGACGCTAGTGTTAGTCGCGGTATTTATGCCCATTACCTTCCTTGAGGGGGATTTAGGTAAGCTATTTAAAGAGTTTGCCGTGGCTATGAGTGCGGCGGTGATTTTCTCGAGTATTGTTGCGTTAACGCTCAGTCCAATGATGTGCTCTAAGTTACTTAAACCTGCCACTCAAGATTCATGGTTGGTACGTAAGGTCGATGGCATCATGGCGAAAATTGCCAGCGGTTATCAATCCTCGTTACAAAAAGCGATGGCAAAGCCGTTATTGATGTCTGTGCTTGTTATATGTGCATTGGGGAGCAGTTTCTTCCTTGTGCAAAAAGTGCCACAGGAGTTTGCGCCCCAAGAAGATCGAGGTTCATTATTCTTGATGGTAAATGGTCCACAGGGCGCGAGTTACGAGTATATCGAATCCTATATGACCGAAGTGGAAAACCGTTTAATGCCACTGGTTGACGCTGGCGATATCAAACGCTTACTCATTCGTGCTCCCCGTGGCTTTGGTCGCTCTGCCGATTTTTCTAACGGTATGGCCATTGTGGTACTGGAAGATTGGGGACAACGCCGCCCGATTAAAGAGGTGATTGCAGATATTAATAAACGTCTCGCCGATCTTGCGGGTGTACAGGCATTCCCTGTGATGCGTCAAGCCTTTGGCCGTGGTGTGGGAAAACCAGTACAATTTGTGATCGGCGGCCCAAGCTATGAAGAACTCGCGCGCTGGCGTGACATTATGATGGAAAAAGCGGCAGAGAATCCCATGCTACTTGGGGTCGATCATGACTATAAAGAGACTAAGCCACAGCTTAGGGTTGTTATCGACAGAGATAGAGCCGCCAGTCTTGGCGTGTCGATTTCCAATATTGGTCGCACCTTAGAATCCATGCTAGGTTCGCGCTTAGTGACTACCTTTATGCGCGATGGTGAAGAATATGATGTGATTGTCGAGGGGGAACGCAGTAATCAAAGCACCGCTGCAGATCTACAAAATATCTATGTACGATCCGAACGCAGTCAGGAGCTTATTCCACTATCAAACTTAGTGACAGTAGAAGAGTTTGCCGATGCAAGTTCACTTAATCGGTATAACCGTATGCGAGCTATCACAATCGAAGCCAGTTTGGCCGATGGTTATAGCTTAGGTGCCGCCTTAGACGATCTTAATCAGATGGCCCGCGCTTATTTACCCGCGGAGGCCGTCATTAGTTACAAGGGGCAATCCCTCGATTACCAAGAATCGGGTAGCTCCATGTACTTTGTGTTTCTACTCGCATTAGGAATCGTGTTCTTGGTGTTAGCGGCACAGTTTGAAAGCTATATTCACCCCATGGTGATTATGTTAACTGTCCCGCTGGCAACCGTTGGTGCGCTAGCAGGTCTGTGGATCACTGGGCAAAGTCTCAATATTTACAGTCAGATCGGTATTATTATGCTGGTGGGGCTAGCAGCCAAGAACGGTATTTTAATTGTCGAATTTGCTAACCAGCTTAGGGATAAAGGTGTCGACTTTGATCGCGCTATTATCCAAGCGGCTAGCCAAAGATTACGGCCAATTCTGATGACTGGCATCACCACCGCCGCGGGTGCCATTCCCCTTGTGATGGCAGTAGGCGCTGGCGCTGAAACTCGCTTTGTGATTGGTGTTGTTGTGCTGTCGGGCATTTTACTGGCGACCTTTTTCACTATCTTTGTGATCCCGACGGCCTATGGCTTCTTTGCTCGAAACAGCGGTTCACCTGAGGCTATTACTCAGCAGTTGGAAAAGGAACTTGCTGAAGATTAACTTTGATAGCCTAAGCTAAGTTTTTAGATAGTTAAATCCTTAATAAAAATAGGCGCTTAAGATAACTTAGGCGCCTATTTTGTTAGTGGCTCATTACTTATGACTTGTTAATAAGTGGCGACATCTTGAATATAACGAAAAGAGGTTTTCTCAAATCCTATGGCCTCATAGTATGCTTGCGTTTTTTCCCTTCGCATTGACGTCGTCACTTCAAGCTTGCTACATCCATATTCAAATGCTCTTGCTTTCGAAAATCTGATAAGCCTAGTCCCGACGCCCGAGCCCCTATAGGCTTCTGCCACGACAAGGGCAGTGATACGGCAAATCTTTTGCTGCGCAGGGAAATAATCAAAAAAGATTAAGCTTATCAGGCCTATAATATTACCTTCTTCCTCGGCTATATAGATTTCATCAGTTCTTTCACTTTTTTCTAAGTACTTTTGTAGCTGTTCTTGAGTCGAACTATATCCAAGCTGCAGTAGTAAATACTCTATTGCCTTAAGATCTTGTATCTCAGCTTGTCTAATCTGAAGTGAGCTCATCACCATTCCTTAGTCATTTATGCCGGGAAAAAGATCCCTGATTTTTGTCTGTAGTGATTTTTTATCGCCTTAACTGTTTTATCTATTGATTCTATTCATTAATGTTACTGCGGCGATAACTGGTAGATTTTTGATTTAGCTTCGTCGGTAACCAGATAAATCAGTCCATCCGGCCCTTGTACGACCGAGCGCAAACGTTGGCCTAGTTCGGTTTTTAGCAGGCGTTCTTCCTTGATAATTTGGTCTCCATCAAGCACTAAGCGCACTAGGGTTTTTTCCTTTAGGCTGGCAAGTAAAATATTATTTTGCCACTGGGGAAATTTATCGCCTGTGTAGAACATAAAGCCCGCCGTGGCGATTGAGGGTACCCATTTGTAGACGGGTTGCTCCATTCCTGCCTTATGGGTGCCTTCGCCGATTTTGCCTCCGCCGTAATTTTCACCATAGGTGATCACCGGCCAGCCATAATTTTTGGCCGCTTGGTCTATATTGAGCTCATCGCCGCCCTGCGGCCCGTGCTCGCCAGTCCACAGTACTTTGCTGACGGGATTGATCGCCGCGCCCTGCATATTGCGGTGTCCATAGGACCAGATTTCCGGCAAAGTGCCCGCGGTATTGACGAAGGGGTTATCCTTAGGCACTGAGCCATCGGCATTAATACGCACGACTTTGCCTAGATGATTGTCTAATGTTTGGGCGCTATCTTTTTCGCTGTAGCGATCGCCAAGCGTGATAAACAGTGTGCCGTCAGGTGCCCACACCAGACGAGAGCCAAAATGGTGGCCGCTGTTTATTTTGGGTTGCTGGCTAAAAACGCGGGTGAGATTCTCAAGCTTGTTACCATTGAGAGTGGCAAAACTGACGGCTGTGCTGTTGAGATCGCTCAAATCGCCTTCACCGGGTTCAGAGTAACTGAAATAGATTTTTTTGCTGCTGGCAAAATCCGGTGCAAGCACCACATCAAGTAAACCACCTTGACCCTTGGCAAATATCGGTGGTAAACCACTTAAGGGTTCACCCACTTTCCCTGTGGCGCTGACAATACGCATTCTTCCTGCACGCTCAGTGACCAACATGCTGCCATCGGGTAAAAAAGCCATACCCCAGACATTTTCTAACCCTTCAGCTAGGGTTTTTACCTGAATGTTTCCCGCTTCAGTTTTAACGCTAAGTGTTGCACTAACGGCTTCTGCGCAAATAGCGGGTGAGCTTACCACCAGACACAACGCAAGACTTAAGGTACTTAGTTTTAAAGTGCTGGGTTTCAAGGCTCTCAGCTTCAAGGTAATCAGTTTCATCGCTATCCTTAAAAATACTATTCTCCTAGATGATGACTCAGGGTAACAAGTCAGTTACTTAAGGGCAATTTATCAGCGTAAAATTGCATCGAAAAGCTAATGCGCTCAGGCTGAGTGCATGACTAGCGCATAAAAAAGCCGAGTGCCATCGCTAAACCGACAAGCACAATAAAACCGCGTAACAGGGGTTGTGAAATACGGTAGGCCAGCGCCGCGCCCACATAGCCGCCGATAATCGCCATAACGGCAAGCAGCAACAGATATTGCCCGTCGATGACATTGCCAGCAGCATAAACCACAACGGCGATGGTGGTGAGTAGGGCAGAAATCAGATTTTTAAGTCCGTTCATCCCATGCAGATTGGTTTGTCCTATTAGGCCAAAAATTGCGAGCAAAATAATGCCTAAACTGCCATTAAAATAACCGCCATAGATACACACAGCCGACAGCATTATCAGTGCCGTTATCGGACTTAATGTGGGTGCAGACGAGGAGTTTTCACCTTGTTCTGCCAGTCTTCGCTTGAGCAGCCAAGGACCAATAATAAAGGCCACAGTTGCCAGTAGAATTAGCCAAGGGATCAGTTTTGCAAAGACTTGCTCGCTGGTGGTCAGCAAAATACCCGCACCAATACTGCCGCCGATTAAGGCAATCAAGATCAGATTCTTAAGGCTAAGACTCGCCGGATATTCGATATCCTTTCTAAAACGCCAAGCACTGGCGATATAACCGGGCAGCAGCGCGGCTGTTCCCGTGGCATTCGCCGCAATCGGTGGAAGACCCACAAACACTAACGCCAAAAGGGTAATAAAACTGCCACCACCGGCCACCGCATTGAGCATGTGTCTAGTCCTGAAATAAGTTGACACTTATTTCCACCTAAAACGCCTGATGAACCTCATCGGGCGTTTTGTATTTTAAGGCCAAATGCGGCCGTCGTTGATTATATATG
>NZ_JAKILG010000056.1 GCF_023283765.1 Shewanella profunda
CCATATATAATCAACGACGGCCGCATTTGGCCTTAAAATACAAAACGCCCGATGAGGTTCATCAGGCGTTTTAGGTGGAAATAAGTGTCAACTTATTTCAGGACTAGACAGGGTACAGATATTCCACTAAACTGCTGGATACTGCATTTTTCTCCGTGGTATTGCCATTAAAAAATGCGCTGCAGCCACTGAGCAAAAAAACACCCGCCATCACAACCATTAACTGTGTTTTCATATGTTTCCCTACACTGATAATCTTAGATATTGACCGTACAATACCAAGCTGAACTTTATCGCTACCTTAACTATTTATCGCTTCATAAACAAGCTGTTGTGCCACAAGTTGTGTAACAAATTAAAGGTTAAAAGACAAATACAATAAAGCCGCAGCTAGCTGCGGCTTTAAAAAGGATATGGCAATAAAGTATCAAATATCAACTGGTGGCTTAAACGTATTTGCGTACTTTTTTAAGGGCGATTTGTTGTTTTAGCATAGATAAATGTTCGATAAACACTTTGCCATGTAAATGATCAATTTCATGCTGCAGTACAATCGCTAAAAACTCATCGGTTTCGATTTCGATGGCCTTGCCGCTTCTGTCTAATGCAGTCACTTTGACCTTTTCAAAGCGGGCGACTTTAGCGCGATAACCAGGGATAGATAAGCAGCCCTCTTCGCCCACAAACTCGCCAGACTTTTCGACGATTTCAGGGTTGATCAGCACTAAAGGCTGGTCGCGACCATCAGATAAGTCAATCACGATAATCGCATCCGTACTGCCAACCTGAGTTGCCGCTAAACCGATACCATCGTCCGTGTGATACATGGTTTCGATCAAGTCATCGATAAATCCCTGAACAGCTTCAATATCTTTTACAGGTTGCGCTTTACGTTTAAGGCGCTCATCGGGAATGGTTAGAATATCGAGTACAGCCATGCCAGTTATCTTCTCTCATCGAGTCAAAAAAAATTGGCGCTATTATGAACTATTTAGCTATTTACACAATATTTCAACTAAAAATAGTTTAATAAATTACATTACAATCGAGTTAGTAGATATATCAAAGTGATCTTAAAAGCGAAAAAGTGATCTTAAAAGCGACGTTGGGAGTGCCTAAGGTGATTCATCTGAGGTGCATCAATGATTTCGCAACTTGCCGTTTAACGTTAAACTGGCAAGCCTAACCACTTTAGCAGATATGAGATCTTATAAGGGTACCCATTCATGTCGCCGTTTCATAAAGATAAATCCCCCCTGTATCCCTATCTGAAACTCGATGAAGAGGGTTTAAAAACAGCACCTATGCAGGCTGTGGTGTTGTCCCCTATGGCTAAAATTTGGCATATCGTTGGTATGATCCCAAAGGGAAAGGTCAGCAGCTATGGCAAAGTTGCCGATCTTGCTGGCTTACCAGGGCGAGCGCGTTATGTCTCTAAAGCACTTAAATTAGCACCTGAGCACTTATCACTGCCTTGGCATCGAGTGCTAAATAGCCAAGGCAAAATTTCCTTCGAAAAAAACTCATCCTCGTTTCAGGAACAAATGGAATTATTACGAATTGAGGGAGTAGTAGTGAACCGAGGTAAAGTTAACTTGTCTGAGTTTGAGTGGCGCCCCGATCTGGCGACCTTAGTTATGGCGATGCCATTCTAGTTTAATCTGCTGATCTATAACCTGTTTACATGGGCTAATACCTCAGTTATAACCTAGATTAAAGCAATGACTGTTATCTTTTTAACAATGAAAACTGTGTAAGTGAGATGCTACTCGACACTTTTTTATCCACTGCGGCACATGTTAGCGTCGTCATACAAGGTGAAAACCTGCGACATAAGGAGCATTATTTGCGCACCGTTCCAGCATTATTAGTGAGCATTTCCGCACTCACCCACAGTGTGTTTGCCATGGCAACACCGACTCCACTTACCCCGCAAACCGCTGAATATCAAGTTAATTATGGTGATATTCAATTAGGCAAAGCAAAATACGTACTCCCCAGTGCAGAAAACGGCGTATTTAAATATCGTTTTGATAGCGATCTTAGCCTATTGCTACTGACTGATGTGCGCCATGTGCAGAGTGAATTCACCCAAGAGGAAGGGCAACTCACTCCCCTACGCTATTTACAACAACGTAAAGGCGTCGGCCCCAATTACACAGAACAAACGGCCTTTGCTAAAGCTCAAGGGTTTATCCATACCCGTTATAAAGACGAGAAAGGCAAGTTTCCCTATGAGGACGGCATATTCGATCCCCTAATGGTACAACTGCAATTCAGATTAGATATCAGCAAAGGCAAAGAAGTACTCGATTATAAGATGATCAAAGATAATGAAGTGGATGACTATAAGTTTCATGTCATAGGTAAAGAGCGAATGACAATAGAAAGCGGCAGTTATGATACGGTCAAAATCGAAGTAATACGTGATAGTAAAAAGCGCCAGACTTTCTTCTGGATGGCGCCGGACTTAGCCTATCTGCCCGTGCGCTTATCCCATTTTGAGAAGGGCAATAAACAGCTCGATATCAAATTACTCACATATCATTTCGATGAAGCGCAAGCCGTTGAACCCGCACCAACAGAAACTCTTGTGCCGCAGGCAGCCCCCAAGCTCTTAGGGACGGGTGAAAATTAGCAGCTCATCCTAAGCTGCAAACAATCAATTAACTGAATCGCACTTTGGCGGAGCTCAGCATTTTAATCCTGAGTTCCGCGCACTCGGTACTTTGATGATTTAACGCATAAAAGGTGATAAGCAGCAGATAATACTCGCACAGAGCTCTTGATAAATAGATCGCTTGATAACATTAGCGATCGACCAATAGCTCACCTAATCGAAATAACTTCCAGTTGCCAGGCTGCATCACATGCCAGTTTTCATTTTCAGTTAATGGCCGAGTGGCGATCACAGTCACCACATCATGGGCAGTCGTTTCCTTATCAAAATCAATCACTACATCGGTATCGATAAGCTTGGCTTTACCGAAAGGCGCGCGGCGGGTGATGTAGCATAAGTTATTACTGCAATAGCTCATCAAATGCTCGCCATCGCTTAAGATCATGTTGAATACCCCCAAGGCACGGATTTGCTCGGCTAAGCAAGCGACAAAGTGGAATACCGCTAACATATCCTCGGGTTTAGCATCACCAAACTTGTGGGCAACTTGCTCTAAGATCCAACAAAATGCGAGCTCACTGTCGGTATCCCCTACCGGTTGATAGCGAGAAACTTGAAACATTGTCTGATAGTCAGTCAGTTGACCATTATGAGCATAGGTCCAATAACGCCCCCATAACTCACGGGTAAAAGGATGGGTGTTTTCTAGCGACACACAGCCACGATTTGCCTGACGAATATGACTTATCACCACTTCACTTTTAATCGGGTAAGATTTGATCAATTTTGCAATATGTGACTCGCTGCTAGGACAAGCATCCTTAAAAGTACGACTACCTTTACCTTCGTAAAAAGTAATACCCCAACCGTCAACATGGGGACCCGTTACCCCACCTCGTTGCGCTAATCCCGTAAAACTAAACACAATATCGGTTGGCACATTGACGCTCATCGCCAGTAATTCACACATATTTCTCGCCTATCATCTTTCAACTATCCATTATTTTGCATTGTAACTAGTTGATGACATTTGTGGAACGATCAGAATCGACAAAAAATTTAAACAATTGTTTGAAAAATACTTGTATTAAAATTCTCTTAGGTTTAACTTTTATGCGACACAGGTCTGACCACAAACAATAATTGTGATCGCCATCAATAAAACTCGCTATGACCTGTGGTTGGCACTCGGTCATACTTAAGGAGAATTACAGTGACTACCCTACTTTGGATCATCGCTATGATCTTAGTGCTAGGAGCCCTAGCTTACCTTCGGGTATCTTTGCTCACTGCCACTATTGCAGCCGCTGTTGTGATGACAGCTGGATGGACACTCGATGTTGTCGGCCCTATCTCTTGGATCGTTTTCCTTGCGATTGCCTTGCCACTGAACATCAGTGCATTTAGACAAAACGTTATCAGTCGCCCACTCATGAAGGTATACCGCGGCATTATGCCCGAAATGTCTTCTACCGAAAAAGAAGCGATTGAGGCAGGTACCACATGGTGGGAAGCCGATCTGTTTGCGGGCAACCCCAACTGGAAAAAACTCCACAATTATCCCGTTGCCCGTTTAAGTGCGGACGAGCAAGCCTTCTTAGACGGCCCTGTGGAAGAAGTGTGCCGCATGGTGAACCAACACCAAGTATCACACCAACTGGCAGACTTACCCGCTGAGGTATGGCAATACCTGAAAGATCACGGCTTCTTTGCGATGATCATCAAGAAAAAATACGGCGGATTAGAATATTCAGCTTATGCACAATCTCGCGTGTTACAAAAGCTGGCGGGTGTAAGCAGCGAATTAGCCTCAACCGTTGGCGTACCAAACTCCTTAGGCCCTGGTGAACTGTTGCAACATTACGGCACGCCAGAGCAACAAAATCATTATTTACCGCGTTTAGCCAAAGGGCTTGAAGTCCCCTGTTTCGCACTGACCAGCCCAGAAGCCGGTAGCGATGCGGGTTCGATCCCTGACTTTGGTATCGTCTGTAAAGGTCAATGGGAAGGCGAAGAAATCCTCGGGATGAAGCTGACCTGGAACAAACGCTATATCACCCTAGCACCGGTTGCTACTGTGTTAGGTTTAGCCTTTAAACTGCGCGATCCTGACCATCTATTAGGCGATAAAGAAGAGCTCGGTATTACCTGTGCCTTGATCCCAACCGATGTTGAAGGAGTTGAAACGGGTCGCCGTCACCTTCCGCTAAACTGTATGTTCCAAAATGGGCCAACCCGAGGTAATGAAGTATTCGTGCCCTTAAGCTTCATCATTGGCGGCCCGAAAATGGCAGGTCAAGGCTGGCGTATGCTGGTGGAATGTTTATCCGTAGGCCGCGGTATTACCTTACCTTCAAACTCAGCGGGTGGGATAAAAACCGCAGCCCTAGCAACGGGCGCATACGCTCGTATTCGTCGCCAATTCAAACTGCCTATCGGTAAGCTTGAAGGTATCGAAGAGCCAATGGCACGTATTGGCGGTAACGCTTATCTGATGGACGCGGTCACTTCGCTGACAACCACAGGTATCGATTTAGGTGAAAAACCATCGGTTATTTCTGCGATAGTGAAATATCACCTGACCGACAGAATGCAGAAATGCATTATCGATGCCATGGATATTCATGGTGGCAAAGGTGTGTGTCTTGGCCCTAATAACTATTTAGGTCGTGGCTACCAAGCTGCCCCCATCGCGATTACCGTTGAAGGCGCGAACATTTTAACCCGTTCTATGATCATCTACGGCCAAGGCGCTATTCGTTGCCATCCATACGTACTTGCAGAAATGGAGTCAGCATTTGATACCCAATCGGGTCAAGGTTTAGCTAACTTCGATGCAGCTATCTTTGGCCATATTGGTTTTGCTACCAGTAACTTTGTCCGTAGCTTCTGGTTAGGTCTGACATCGAGCCTTTTCTCAAACTCGCCCTATTCTGATAAAACTAAGCGTTACTATCAGCATATGAATCGTTTTAGCGCCAACCTTGCCCTACTATCTGACTTAGCCATGGCAACCTTAGGCGGCAATCTAAAACGTAAAGAACGTATTTCAGCACGTTTAGGTGACTTACTCAGCCAACTGTATTTGGCATCTGCCACACTAAAACGTTATCAAGATGAAGGCCGTCAAACCGACGATCTGCCATTAGTGCAATGGGCTGTTGAGGATGCGCTGTACAAGTTACAGGCTTCTTTAGATGACTTGCTGGATAACTTCCCTATGGGTCTAGGCGGTGTGTTACGTGTGGTAATGTTCCCATTCGGTCGCCCACTGAAACGCCCAAGCGATGTGCTGGATCATAAAGTCGCTAAGATTATGCAAACACCGTGTGAGAGCCGTAACCGTTTAGGTAAAGGTCAATTCTGGACTAACTCTGAGCACAATGCTGTGGGTATTCAAGAACAAACCCTATTAGACATCCTAGCGTCAGAGCCTTTGCATGACAAAGTTTGTAAGGCGAGCGGTAAACGTCTGCCATTTATGTGGTTAGATAAAGTCGCCGCAGAAGGTAAAGCCTTAGGGGTGTTGAGTGATACCGAAGTGCAATTGCTTGAAAGAGCCGAAATTGGCCGTATGAAGTCAATCAATGTGGATGACTTTGACCCCGCGGAACTGCGCCCTGAAGTGGTTTCGACGACGTCACAGGAACGCGCAGCTTAATAGCCGCACCCCATAAGTTGTAACGCAATCAAAAGGAGGCCAATGGCCTCCTTTCTTTTTTCATAGGTAAACTGTAATGCTCAATTACTTCTTCGCAAGCGTTTCTTCCCCACCCTGAATAGAGCCATTAGCGCTGTCTTTTACGTTCGCCTCAAGGTTTACCTTTTCAAGGCTCAGTTGCTCTACTCTGTCCTTTGCTTTCGCAAGAGCAGCTTCTTCGGCAGCGTTAACCTGTGCCTCAAGCGCTTCTCGCTCCGCGATAGCTTGCTGAATTTTAGCCTCCTCCAAGGCTTCAATCGGCAACAAACTGATAAGCTCAATACCTGTCGGAAACACAGTATCATTACCCGAAACGACCACGACCTTAGCCTCTTTGGTGATATAAACCAGGGGTAACGCCGTTTCACCATAACGTTTACGGAACTGCTCAAAATTGAAGTTCTCGGTTAAGTTAGTCACTTTAAGCTGGGCGCCTCTGGACATCAGACTCGCTATCTTGGCGTAGGAAACCGCATCACCAAACAAACATAAACGCTGTTTGTAGGTTTCAGATAGCTGATGGCGCGCACTGCCGGACTCGGTATTATTGAGGCCAAACACCTTTTTCTCACCAAAGAAATCTTGGAAATGAAACGTCACCAAAGGATTTAACTGCCGATAAGGCGAGAGAATAAGTACTCGGCCTATCCCCGTTAAATCCATATAGGTTTCAGCATGTTCAGACGCAGGATTACCAAAATACACCGGAATATTATCCATACGCGCAAGGCGAATATTATCCCAGTTATTATCTGCCAAGAGGACCTTAACGGCTTTTGCTTTTAATATTTTCGCCAATTCGCGGGAGAATTTAGAAGCTCCAAATATTAATAGGCCTTGGGCAGAACCGGATTTAACCCCAAGATATTTCGCCCAGCGTCCAGCGGTTAAGCTTTGGATCACCACAGTGCCAATGATAATTAAAAAAACCAAAGGAACAATGGCATCTGCGCCTTGCACATTATTAGCTTCTAACTTGATGGCAAACAATGACGATACTGCCGCAGCCACAATTCCCCGTGGCGCTATCCAGCATAAAAACCACTTATCCGCCTTTGAGAGAGATGTACCCACTCCAGATGCCCAAATACTGAGGGGGCGTGCAACCAGCATAGTGACAGCCAAAACTCCAATCCCAGCCCACCCTAAATCTATCATGGCATTAGAATCTAACCTTGCGGCCAGTAAAATAAACAGTGCAGAAATCAAAAGTACAGTTAATGTCTCTTTAAACTCCAGAATTTCAGCAATATCAACACCACGCATATTTGCTAGCCAAATTCCCATCACAGTGACAGTGAGTAATCCAGACTCTTCCTGCAAAAGATTCGACCCAACAAAAACCCCTAACATCAGCGTTAACACTGCAGTATTACGTAGATAATGTGGCAACAGGTTACGACGTAGTACTTGTCCAATGGAATAGCCAGCCACAGCGCCAAGCCCAAGTCCTAGAGATAACATAGAGCCCAGTGCATAAAGTACATGGATGGTGGGATCGCCAGAGACCGTTATATACTCAAAGACCAGCACCGCAAGCAGTGCACCAATGGGGTCAATAACAATCCCCTCCCAACGCAAGATACTGGCAAGCTGCGATTTAGGCCGCACACTTCTAAGCATTGGCACTATCACCGTCGGCCCAGTGACAACCACTAAAGCGCCAAAAAGCAGGGCAATTTCCCAGCTAAAATTCAGTAAATAAAAAGTCGCCGTACTGATACATGCCCAAGTGATCACAGTTCCAATGGTCACTAGATGAGTCACCATACGCCCATGATCTTTAATTTCTTTAAAATTAAGCGTTAAAGCACCCTCAAATAATATGACCGCAACCCCCAAGGAAATAATCGGAAACAATAAGTCACCAAAAATGGCATCAGGATCGAGTACACCAAGTCCAGGACCGAGTGTCAGTCCGCATAGCAACAGAGGTAAAATTGCAGGTAATCTTAATTTCCAACCAACCCACTGACAAAAAAGTGATAGCACCCCAATGAGTGCTAACATCCCAGTAATGTGTTCAACCATAAAAAATCCTTTAAGTGAGTCAGCTAAATACCAACGAGCTTAGCCTTAATGATGCAGATGACAGTAGCGTGAACTCAACGCTGAATTTATCGATTAGCTATACAATAGCAGTAAAGATCTAAGCACTGTAAAACATGTGCTGCAGTGGCGATGCGCTTGGGCTTTAGGACACAGGCAAGCCAAGCGAGATAGTAAGCAGTAGTTAAAACCTGAAAACACAAAAATACCGCATAGATATTAGGGCCCTAGGATATAGCCTCAATAACCGTCGAAAAACTAAAAGCCCCATCTTTCGATGAGGCTTTTGCAGGATCTTAAATGACCAGAAGGCACGTAATACTGTGGTCTAAAAATAACGTTGCATCCATGATTATCCGTCAATAACCGTGGTTCGGCTCATTATCGTCGTCATGGCGCACGTATCCGAAGATAATCGAGTAGGACCTAACGATATAATGCACCTACGAAAGTTTATGCACCTACGAACTGAAATCCACAACCGCCAGCATTTTTGACTTGGTACATGGCACCGTCAGCAGAGTGAGTCAATGACCTAACACACTCTCCATCACTCGGATAGAGCGCAATCCCCAAGCTGACCTCTAAGGTCAGTCTCGTGGTGCCTATTCGCATTGGCCGTGCCAATGCTTTGAGAATTTTAACCGCAATAGCACTGGCATCATCACTTGAGCCAATCTCTGGCAATAAAATGACAAATTCATCTCCTCCATATCGAGACACCGTATCACTGGATCGCAAACATTGCTTTAAAATTGCGGTAAATTGAGTTAAGACAAGATCCCCAGCATTGTGCCCTAACCTGTCATTAATGGCTTTAAAGCCATCAATATCGATAAAAATTACCGCCAGTTGTAAAGCGCTGCGTTTTGCATGCTGTAACGCTTGTTCAACTCGATCTTGAAATACTTGGCGATTGGGCGTTTTCGTCAATGGGTCCAGCAGCATTTCTTGTTTTAAAAGTAAAAATGCTTTTTGATCGTCAGCGATCTGCTGTAAGGCGACATTAAGCGCTCGTTGTAACTGTGCGTTCTCATACAATAAAGCCTGGTGAATTATTCGCGATGTTGTTATCTCCTTGATGAGGGGCTCACGAACCAAAAGCACTGACATCCTGTTCTCCTATGTTAAACAATCCAACCAGCGTAAAAACTGTACAGTATGTTAAAGCGTTAGCGTAACCCGCTACAGTGCGCTAACACACATTCCATCTCCCTTCATTCAAATACCCGCATAATCAATGTGTGTAAGTAGATAGGCCACAACATCAATTGACCATGGTTTCAGGTGAGGTTTGTGTATAACCGCGCAGTATTTTCAGTGAGCGATTTCTAAGGCGCACCCACAACTAATGGTGGGTGCGCCAGCGCACTGAACCGCAATTTTAAAGCTGCCAGAGTTAAGTCTCCTGTCCCGTAAAGCAATTGTGCAACTAGGACAGTTATTTGAGGTAGCTATGCAAACACCTATCGACACAACTAAAAGCACTACAGAATTTAAATCAAAGGGCTTGAACAATGCTATTGACGAAGCTTCGGCAGCGGCGCATCCAGCCATTGATAATTTAAGTGCTAAAGTCCATGACACTGTAGACAAACTTGCCAGCGCAGCCAGCCAAGGCGTTGAGAATTTTGATATACGCTCTGAGCAGCTAAACGCACAAGGGATCCGTTTAGGCAATGCGGTGCGCGGTCAAATACAACGCCGTCCAGTTGCAATGCTGGGTGCCGCCGTCCTCGTTGGGTGTGCTCTTAGCTGGTTGCTGAAATCCCGTGCCGACTAACATACCACCGGCAGAGGTGATCACACCAACGTCGACTGTAACAGAGCCCTCCCCAAAAAAGAGCGATAGTCTGAGCGGGATGCTGGGTGAGTTTATCCAGCAAATCCGCACTCAGTTTAGGCAACAATTACAATTGCTTACTCTGGAAACTCAGCGAGCTGCAGAAAGCCTAGTTGCCATGTGCATCCTTGGTTTTTTTGCAGCTTTATTGCTGTTAAGCACTTGGGTGTTGTCCCTGCAATTGCTGTGGTTAGGCCTTCAAGCCATTGGACTTTTGCCCTGGCAAGGTTTACTGCTGCTATGGTTGCTACAACTATTGGCTATGTTGGTTTGCGTAAGGTTGATCCGTTATCACAGTCGTTTTCTGCGGTTTCCGGCCACCATTGAAAGTCTATCGGTGACAGAGGTAGAGACGGCTACATCGTCCTCCCAAGAGCCAAGGAGCAGTAATGATGTCTAAACAGGATAATCTCAGCAATAACATTCAACAATGTCTGGATCATTTACAACATACCGGCACCAAGCGCCGACAACTGCAAACGCAAATGGCCACAAAACTGAAGTCATCAGTCATTCAGGGGGGAGTCGTGTTACTGGGTGTAGGATTAATATGGTGCTACACAGCAAACCACAGCAAGCAACCGTTACATCAAGTCCGTACAGGCCTGCTCCTATGGCTGGCACCACTTCGCAGTTATTCATTCTGGTTACTTTGGGGATTACGCTGGATCAAACCTTTGTTGTTAGCGCGCATACAGCCAACCATGGCTGCAACGGTAAGCAAACCAACCCCTAGATAAAATGCGTTTGGGCGACGACCTGGCGGTTACAATCAACTCGTCCATATTTATCACCCATCAATGATTGAATTAAAAAAGCAGGGGAGAAATCCCCTGCTTTTTACTATCTATTAATCCCACTGACTACCATAGTAATCGTGCAGATTTTTTCCCCATTCAACATCTGTCATATTTGGCCAATGACCCTTGTCAAAACCTGGCGCCGTTTTTAGTCGTTCTAATGATATGTCCATAACAAAACATTTTTTATCTGTATTAAGAGTCAGCATTTTCCAAGGTACCGCAAAAAGCTTTTCTCCAAAACCAAAGTAAGTACTGAATGACAGTACCGCATAACCGACACGGCCAGTTCCTACTTCAAGCATAATTTCTTTGATGTCCCCTAAGGTCTCATCAGCATGGTTAACAACACTGTTACCGATCAGAGTTTCAGCACCCATCAGATATGGACCGGGTCCCTGTGTCGATAATGTCTCGGCGAACTGTGGATTCTTGTAAATACCGTAAATATCGCGATCATGATAATTCATTTTGTTGACCTCTGTAGCGCTGCCCATGGAACTGAGCAACTGGATAAGTGAAGCACCAAACTTTGGGCTCTACTGAACATGTCCGTCAACGGACATTGGTCAAAGTATGTCCCCCTGCAATCACAATCTCTGTTCGGCGTGCCGCTTATCAGTTCATATGAATAAAACTACCAAACACATATCTCCTTATCACTCCTGGCTACGTGCGACAACGTACCGACATACTCTTTGTTGGGGTACAAACTTGATGTTACCCGGTGCAAGAGTTGCTCCGGCATCAGGAAGACTCGCCCATGTCAATTGCTACTATATTATTGATTATTTTAATTTTGTTATTTCTCGGCATGCTCCCCACCTGGCCTCATAGCCGCAACTGGGGCTATCGTCCCGGTGGCGTTATAGGCATCGTGCTACTGGTGCTGATTATATTGCTGTTAACCGGTCGCATCAGTTAATGGACCATTACCACTCTTACTATTTATCAAAAGGATAATCTGATGAAAACGATTAAAGTTTTAAGTATCTTTCTGCTTGCCGTGGGTCTAGTCGCCGTTGCCAGTTGCAGTTCCGATTACAACAAAGAAGGCACTGGCGAGTATTTCGACGACAGCGTGGTCACGACTAAAGTTAAAGCGGCAATTTTAGGTGAAAAAAGCTTAAAAGTGGCTGAGATCAATGTTGAAACATTTAAAGGCGTAGTCCAGCTCAGCGGGTTTGTTAAATCGCGTGAGGATATCAATACAGCAGTGAAAGTGACAAGCAAAGTTCCGGGCGTCGTTTCAGTCAAAAACGATATACAGCTGAAATAACCCTTCACTCGACTTCGACTAGGCAACTGGTCATTTAGCTTCAATCATTCCGCAGCCCGTTCTGGCGTTGCGGACCTTCTTTTTTGCTGCAGATCTTCTGGTGAGACCCATGCCACCAGTGGTAGGAACCGCTATGTCAACTACGATCCAAGACACATTAGAGCCACAGGTTCAGAACCTATTAATCCGTCATCTACCCGTGGCAGAGCAAGCAAATATATTGTCGCAAGCTGAATTAATACAACTTAACTTCGCCGATTTACTGTGCCAGCCAGGGGAGTCATATCAATATGTCTATTTCCCCTTAACGGCCTTTATTTCATTGATAGCCAAACTCCCTAAACACCCTGCATTGGAAATGGGTTTAATTGGTTACGAAGGCATGCTTGGGGCGACGACCTTGCTGAGCACTCGGCAAGTCCCTTCAGAGGCAATCATCCAAGGTTCGGGTAAAGCTTGGCGTATCCCAATTGCAATATTTGAAGAGTTACTAGCACAAAGCAGCAATCTGAGGCTGATATTGGAGACATACCTACACCAATTATTATGCCAATTATCACAAAATGCCGTCTGCGCACATTTTCACTCAGTCGAATCTAGGCTTGCACGCTGGCTATTAATGAGCCACGACCGCATTCAAAGCAATGAGCTGTTTTTAACCCATAAATTTTTATCCGATATGTTGGGTGTTAGGCGAAGCAGTATTACCGAGGCTGCGGGAGAGTTACAGAACAGCGGCTGTATTTCATATAACCGTGGGCGGTTACATATCCTCGACAGACAAGGTCTGCTGGCGCGTTGCTGCAGTTGTTATCGTACAATGCGCACTTAATCGTATATTTTTTGTTCAAAACCCGACAAATCTGTCACTATGTGCGTTAGCGTACATAGCATCAGCGCTTTGCGCTGTAACCTTATATAAGCTACACACCGCAAAGGACAAACTATACCAATGGATAGGCAACAACTGAAAGCTGTACCAGAATACGTACCGACAAAAGCTAATTACCCACCAGAATACAACCGGTTATTAAATGACTTACCAGATGAGGTCAAAGAGCGTATTTTCCCGCATTTGGAAATAGTGTCATTAGAGCTCGGGGACGTGGTCTGTGAAGCTGGCTCGAAACTGCGTTATGTCTATTTCCCACTGGACTCCATTATTTCACTGCTCTATGTGATGGAAAATGGCGCATCCGCTGAAATTGCCGTTGTCGGCAATGATGGTATGGTCGGCGTAGCACTATTTATGGGAGGAGAAAGCACCACCAGTCGAGCTGTAGTACAAAGTGCTGGCGTTGCCTATCGGTTGTTTGGTCAACGACTTAAAGATGAATTTAATCGCCATGGTGCCCTGCTCCACCTGTTGCTGCGTTACAGTCAGGTATTGCTGACCCAAATGGCCCAAACGGCGGTGTGCAATCGCCACCATAGTATCGAACAACAACTGTGTCGTTGGTTGCTACTTTCAATTGATAGGCTATCCGATGAACGGGTGATGATGACGCAAGAATTGATTGCCAATATGCTTGGCGTTCGTCGCGAAGGCGTCACCGATGCTGCCGGCAAACTGCAACGCATGGGAATTATCAATTACAGCCGCGGTAATATTGAGGTGGTGGACCGCAAATTACTGGAACAAACCTGTTGTGAATGTTACTCGGTCGTTAAACAGGAGTCAGAACGTCTGATGCCACTAAAAACTTGCACTAAAAAATAGCAGAGATCTCTGATCTATTTCAGTCATTAATACCCTTATCAACCTTTATCGCCATAGAACGTACTTCACTGGGTGAAAGTTCGGACAACGGATGGCTAGGCTGTCAGTGGTACAACCCCTAAACGAAAACGGGCAGTCATCAGAACCGGTACGCAAGCATTGCGTATACTGATACTGCCAATATTAAACTTCCGTATAGCACTGTCTATCCTCAATATTTTGCTCCACAAATCATGTTTCCCCAGCCAAGTCGACACCTAACGACGAATATTAAAGCCGCCGATTGCATGCGCGCTAACGCACAGACGTTCAATACTCAACAGGCCATTCTGGATCTACGGTTCATGCACTCTTGCACTACACCGGATTACTTGGGGTTTAATATGAATAAGTTCACTGAACAAAATAAAGCCATCGATAAAGATGCACAAAATACCAAAACCAACAAAACCAATCCACCGGTCACAGCCAGCAACAGCCAGATGGGCAAAACCATCGTTGGGGATAAAGCCAAACAGGAAGTAGGCACCAGCAAAGATACACAAAATCAGCAAAAAGATGCCTTTAACGGTAAGTGGCAAGACCAGATCAAAGCCGCAAAAGGTAATTGGAGCAAAATCAGCGAAGCTGAATTGGTCAAATCAAATGGCAATGAAGCCAACCTAAATGAACTAGTGCAAAGACATTATTCGTTGAATAAAGACGATTCGAGCAAACAGGTAAAAAGCTTTATTGATAAATGCAAATGCTAAACCTTACGGTTGCACTAAATAGCAACCGTATTTAGCACTAAGCCAGTGCAGCTATTGCCGCACTGGTTCTCTTACCTTCACGGAGTACCATCATGAATCCATCGTATCGCAAACTTTTGCTTACATCAGCCATCTTACTCACCCTGTCACCGCTGCAGTCGGCATCTGCCGCTGATAAAGCAACGATGTCCATGGACGATGTGCGCCAAGAAAGCCAAATCACCACGAGTTATGCCCTTAGTCCCTATTTGCGTGCCAATGACCTAAAAGTCACTGTGCAAGAAGGTAAGGCAGTGTTGACAGGCAAAGTAGATGAAAAAATTAATAAAGAACTCGCGGGTGAAATCGCTCAAGGAGTGTCGGGTATTAAAGATGTTGATAACCAGATAGTCGTTGACGCTAATTATATGCCGAAAGCTAACTCAAATGGTTTTGGCGACAAAATTGATGATGCCAATATTTCGGCCGCAATTCGCTCGAAACTGCAATGGAATAAAGATGTCGATGACGTTGCTACACAGGTTATGACCAAATCGGGACGAGTCACTCTCAATGGCACAGCAAACAACCAGAACGCAAAAGACATTGCTAATCGATTGGCAGTCAATACTCGCGGCGTTAAATCAGTGACCAATAATTTGAAAATCCAAAGCGCTGCGGTCAGCAAAGACGAAAAAGCCAAACTGAAAGACGACGCTGAGAGTAGCAACATTTCAGATAGCTGGATCACCACTAAAGTAAAATCCAGTTTTATGTATTCGAGCAATATTAATGGCTCTGACATCGATGTCAGTACCAACAACGGTATTGTGACACTGACAGGTAAAGTGACCAGCGGTACTGAACAGTCATTAGCGGTTGAAACAGCACAGAATATCCGTGGTGTTAAAAGTGTTACATCCAAAGAACTAACATTCTAACCAATATCGACACACTCAAAAATAGTGCTATTCACCAGCATATTTAACTGTGCATGGTTGAATAGCAAACGTTAGGGCCACACTCGATACACTGTTTCCTGTAAAGGAGTTTCAAATGAACATCAAGAAAAATCAACAACAACCGCAGCAGTTCTCAATCGGTCTGCTGCGAGCCAAGCCCTTCTTGTTGGCAGGCTTCATTGCAATAGCGATTAGCGGCTGCAGTTCATCGCCTTTGGCTAAAACCGCAGAAATGGAGCGTGCAGAACGTACTATCGCCCGCGTCGAACAAGCAAGAGCCGGTCAATATGCATCCAATGAACTGGCACAGGCCAGACAGAAACTGCAAGCCGCAAACGGTGCCTTGTTAAAAAAGGATACAGTCAACGCCGATCGTTATGCCGTTGAGGCAAGTCTTGACGCCGAGCTTGCGCTGGCCCGCGCTGAACTGGCACAGGCTAACAGTGTCAATGATGAAATGAAAAACAATATCAGCATTCTGCAGCAGGAAATGTTGCGCCGTACACAAGGAATTCAGCAATGAAAATGCCCAGAGCTTCGTCGGTTTCACCCTTGCGTTTTAGCCGTAAATTACTGTCATATAGCCTGCTGCTGACCACAGTGGCAGCCTGTAGCAGTGCGCCTAAGATGGCAGACGGCATCATCGATATCCGTGCAGAACTTAACACACTGCAAGCGAATAATGAGCTGGCAATCCTAGCACCTGCTGCAATCAGTCAAGCTGAAGAAGCGGTACGTGCTGCTGAGCAACCAGTGAAAGATGAACAACTGTCACAACATCTAGTGTTTGTTGCCGACCGAAAAGTCAATATTGCCCTAACCCAAGCGCAGAGCCGCTTTGCAGAGGATCAGCAAAAGGTTCTCGCCAAAACCCGCGATGATGCCAGACTCGATGCTAGGACGACTGAGGCCAATCAAGCGCATCAGGATGCGCGCCTAGCCCGTGCTGATGCGGCGGATGCTCGTCAGGAAAGCGATGATGCACAAGCACAGCTTGCGCTGCTTAATGCCCGTGAGTCAGAACGTGGTTGGGTTGTAACCTTGGGCGATGTCTTATTCGACACCGGCAAGGCAAATCTTAAGTCATCGACTAGTCAACATCTAACGAACCTAGCAACCTTTCTTGGTAAATATCCACAACGTGGCGCCATCATTGAAGGGTATACCGATAGCGTAGGTACTGAGGAATATAACCTTGGCCTATCAGAGCGAAGGGCTGATAGCGTTAGCAATTTTCTGCAGGGACAAGGGGTTCAATCCAGTCGACTCAGCAGCCAAGGTAAAGGAGAAAGCTTTCCGGTTGCGAATAATGAGTCTGCAAGTGGACGCCAACAAAACCGTCGAGTTGAAGTGATTATTACCAACGCACCGCAGGCACAACGATAAACCTTGCTAGGTGACTTATAGTCGAAGATTAGGATAAAGTGACAGCTTGAAGTGTGATCCAACTACAGTACAAAGCGCAATCACTAGACTTCAAGGTGCAAGCGCTAACCAGCTGATGTTGATGTTTTTATCAACATTCAATCAGAAACGCTTACATCATATTAGGTTGTATGCAGATTGAGTGCTGAAAGGGCTCGCTATCACACTGTAATAAAAATAAGCACAATAGAAAAACAAAAAGCCCCATCTTTCGATGGGGCTTTTGCAATTTGGCGGAGCGGACGGGACTCGAACCCGCGACCCCCGGCGTGACAGGCCGGTATTCTAACCAACTGAACTACCGCTCCAAATTCTTCCGTATCCATTATCTGACGAGTATCGAACATCGAATATCGAACCCGCTAACCCCGACGTGACAGGCCGCCGATGTCAAAACGATAGTCTAACCAACTGAACTAACGCTCCAGAAATATAATGCTAATAGAGGATCATAGCTTTATTTTTCATTAACTTGACTGGCGGAGCGGACGGGACTCGAACCCGCGACCCCCGGCGTGACAGGCCGGTATTCTAACCAACTGAACTACCGCTCCACTCAAGTTGCACAGAATAATACGGATGGGGTTAGCGAGCGTCAACCGTTTTTTTCACACTCTGAGATCGTTTAGTTAAAAATTCGCCAAACTTACTGAAAATATCTGATTTAAGAGCAAAATATTCGCGTAATTATTGTATTCCAGCCACTACAGGTAAAAATTTAACTAACGGTCCTTATTATCAAATTCATCCGGCATTGTGAGATCGATATCATCTAAGGATGGCATAGCTGATTTATTCTCAGTTGCTTCATCCAAAAGACGCTGCTCTGCGGCGGCTAATGCTTGAGCAAGACTTTGACGTTTGCGCCACACGACTAATCCCACAATCCCTAAAACAAGTAATACTGCGTTAATGGTAATTATCCAAAACATGGCATCTTGTTTTGCAAGAGCTTCTTCCTCTGCGGCTTGTTGTGCGGCCACGACAGCCAGTTCTTCGGCACTGGGGGGCGGTTCTGGCGGCTGAACTAAATTAAAAAACAGTTCAGGTAAATCAAGCACTATCTCTCGCCCTGTCACGGTAGTGGTTGCCGCAAACCCCTTAATGCGGTAACTACCAAATTCAGAAACTTGCGGTAATGGCAACTCAGTATCTGGCTCAGTTAACCCATTGAGTATAATGGGAAGCTGTAATCCAGCGGGCCCCACTAACTCAAATGAAAAATGTGTCTCTGCCAACTGTAGGACACTGTTATCGGCATGAAGCATAATTTTCCATTGACCCGTTAAAGGATCATCAGGAATGATCACTTCGGCATTAATCGGTCGTGGTGAAAGCCTAAAAGGAAATGAGACTTGGCGATCAAATACGTTATTGCGGGCCTTAACCACAAAGTCATAGTCTCCCCATGGCTGCTTGATATTAACATTACTGGTGAATATGCCATCGCCAGGCCTTTCATCGAAAGCCTCGCCGTTATCTTTATAGGAACCAACAATAATATCCCCAACCGCAAAATTTTCATCACCTGCGCGATGCTTACTGACAAAATGTGCCGTCCATTCCACTAGATAATCTAAACCTGGCATATAAACACGTTCGGCATCACCCATCAGTTGGGCAATGATTTTAATTTGCTCACCTTGAAATAGCGGCTGTGGTAATGCTTGGACTTCAATTTCAAGCTTAGAGACTCTCTTAATCGTTGAGGTGGGTACCACTTTTCCCACTAGTTGCCATGGGCCTACTGGCGGGGATTCAATGTAAATAATGTCGCCTGTAATACCATCGACCCATTTCACCGTTTCAGGGTGACGATTGGCATACCATTTACTGCCGTCTGGCAACACAATCACTACGGGCGCTGAACCATACTCACGCTCAATCAATAGCGTCATACTGGTGATCATATGATCGACTCTAAAGCGATTTTTAAGCTCAGATGCAGTTTCTAATGGCACCACTTTAATAGTAGGAGTTTTAGATTTCTCGGGTGCTGGTGTGTTCACCGCCCACGCGTTCGTGCTGAGCAATAAAGTGCCAAGCATTAAGACGGTATTGAATAGGGTCGTAGGGAGCGAAATCGTCATAACAGATTATTTATCCTCTCCAGAGGCATTTTCCCGATTTTGCGACTAAATCAAGACGTTGTTCATGCATAGCTAGTTCATCGGCCGATGCAGAGATCACTTTAAGATTAAGTGAATCGGCAGCAAATCGCTGGATCCCCCCCCCTTCCTGCCCAACTTCTTCGTTAGATAAATTGAACTTAGTTTGCCCGCCCGTCATGATCAGATAAACATCGGCAAGGATCTCAGCATCGAGTAATGCGCCGTGATATTGACGACGGGAGTTATCAATACCGTATCGCTTACACAGGGCGTCGAGGTTATTTTTTTGCCCGGGATGCAAAAATTTAGCAATTTCTAAGGTATCGAGAATATCGCAGATATCCACCGTTTTCGGGCCTTTAGAAGGCAACATCGAAAACTCGTGGTCCATAAAGCTCACGTCGAAGTTTGCGTTATGGGCCACAATTTCAGCACCATTAATAAATTCAATAAATTGCTGTGCTATTTGGTGGAAACGCGGTTCATTCGCGACTCGCTCATCTGTGATACCGTGAACGGCAATTGCTTCAGGATCAATGGCTTGTCCTGGATTGATATATTGATGAAAATAACGTCCAGTGAGCCGACGATTGATAACTTCCACGCAGCCAATTTCAATAATTCTGTGACCTAAATAGATAGCACCACTGCCTTGGTTCATACCTGTGGTTTCAGTATCCAAAATAATCTGGCGGCTGGCGTTTGAGATAATATTCATACTTTTATGCGCTTCTTATGACAATTTTTGGTTATACTCGGCCGAAATTCACGGCTATGGTAACAACTCGATGACTGAACTAAAACTGATCCACATCTTCACCGACGGCTCTTGCTTAGGCAACCCCGGTCCCGGTGGCTATGGCATTGTAATGAATTATAAGGGCCATACAAAGGAGATGTCCGACGGTTTTGCACTTACGACCAATAATCGCATGGAATTACTGGCACCAATCATCGCCCTAGAGAGTCTTAAAGAACCCTGCCGAGTCGTTCTGACCAGTGATAGTCAATATATGCGCCAAGGGATTATGACTTGGATCCACGGTTGGAAGAAAAAAGGTTGGATGACCTCAAACCGTACCCCAGTCAAAAATGTCGATCTATGGAAACGCTTAGATAAAGCTTCGCAAATGCATACTATTGATTGGCAATGGGTAAAAGGTCACGCAGGCCACGCTGAAAATGAGCGTTGCGATATCCTCGCACGTACTGCCGCCGAAGCGAATCCAACCCAAGTAGACGAAGGTTATCAACCGTAAACCAACCATTAAACGTGCTCTATATCTATGCTGTTTTACACACCCAATGCGCGTTGTTAATTGTGCAATATCAGCCACAGCAAGCGGACTTCAATAAGCCGCCCTTCCCACATGGATTTATGTGGGTTTGCGGTTGATATCGCTTTAGGTGTCTACTATTGAACGGTCCTTCCTAGTTAGTAATATTGAAGAAGTTACCGCAAAACTGCACAAAGGCTTGCCCTAAAGTGGTCGCTTGACGGCTCTTATGGGTAATGCGGTAAAACTGGCGCTCTAACACTAGTCCTTCAACTGTCACCAGTGCCAATTCTTTTCGGCTTATCTCCTTATCCAGAGCAAGCTCTGATAACACGCCTAAACCCGCACCTTGCTTGACCGCATGTTTAATCGCATCCGGCGTAGTAAAGCAGAATTTAGCTTCAGGCCGCATATCTAACTCATTAGCGGCATTAACAAAATATTCTCGAGTGCCTGATCCCTCTTCTCGCAGCACCCAAGATTGTCCTTTAAGTGCGGCAGGTTTTACGGTTTTGCCAGCAAGTGGGTGCGCTGGATGACAAAACACTAATAATGTGTCCTTATGCCAAACCTCAACCTTCAATCGATTATCAGTGCAATGGCCTTCGATAAAGCCCATTTCTGAACGAAACTGTGCTACCGATTGGATAACATCTTGGGTATTAGTGATCGCCACATCCACATGGGTTTGAAGATGTTGCTGACAAAAAGCCACAGCGGCCTTGGCGAGTAAATAATTACCAATTGTCGAACTGGCACTTACGCTTAAATGCCCAATAAGATCGCCACCTTGGCAAGTAAAAGCTTGCTCGATCTGCTCGACTCTGTGTAATAAATCCGTTGCCAGCGGTAACAGTAAATTGCCTTGGGAATTTAATTGTAAGCGATTGCCAATACGCTCAAAAAGTCTAGCGTTAAGCTGTTTTTCTAATTCAGCCAATGCCATAGAAGTCGCAGGAGGAGAAAGGTTAACTTGCTCAGCCGCTTTAGCAACTTGACCGCTTCGCGCCACGGCTTCAAATACGGCCAGTTGCCTTAAGGTTATTCGCATATCACACTCGTTTGTACAACGGTTATTTTGAATGTTCGGATAAATGCCCAGAGCGGCCCGCACTTGGTGCCGCGCTCCAGTTAGGCTGCAATATTTTACGTTTATCGCGAATAGGGGTTAGTGGCGATTCTAACTTGCGCGCGACAATCAAATATAAGCTCCCTGTACTTGGCAACCAAGACGCTAATGTCTGCTGTAAAAAACGCCCTTCGCTAAATTCACCAATCAAAGGGTGATACACCAAACGCTCATCACTCACCACTTGATACCCTAAAAGTCCGAGCCAATCTCTCACCCGTGATGGCATAAAAAAGCGGCCATTCCAAGGCAAACAATCTTGATATTTAGGCCATAACTTACCTAAAAAAACAGGGCTTAGCGGATTAAAACCCACAATAAATAAATAGCCGCCAGCGATAAGTACTCGGTCGGTTTCACGTAAAATACGGTAGGGATCGGGCTCAAATTCTAGCAGTAGACTCATGACTACAGCGTCGATTACGCCATTTTGCAGCGGAAGATGACAAAAATCGCCAATAAGTGAAGCATCTTGGCTTGAGGATAAGGAAAAATGATGCGCTACAGGGGATTCCATACTGGATAGGGCAGCACTTAGGGGACCGAGCTTTAGTAAATGGTAACCAAATACCCGCGGCCACCAGTTAGCTAATTTCTCTGCCACTGCAAGTTGTAGTGCAGTACCATTGGGTAAATCTTCCCATTGTTCAGGCTTGCGTTCAGTACTGAAATACGACACAAAGTTCCTCCGTTATCCTTGTACTATAGCCATTGAAGCTAACAAAATTGGGTGCATCAAGCTTATATCACCAGGTGCTGGGCACAATGTATTATGGCAAAAGTCGCCAAAGTGTATCCACTTGTGGATAATAACCTTATCTATAAATCGAAATACAGCCATCGGACGGTTCAATGCTCACTATAACAGCGATCAAAGCCTTTAATGACAATTATATCTGGGTGTTACAACAAACTCCCCATTCACAGGTTTATGTTGTCGATCCTGGCGATGCTAAGGTAGTCATTGCATATCTAGGATCCCATCAGTTAGCACTAGCAGGTGTTTTGCTCACGCACCACCATCAGGATCATACTGGCGGTGTCGCTGAACTTATGCATTATGTTGAGCAAACCTCATCACAAACACTGCAGGTTTACGGGCCACAAAAGGAAATGATTGATCATGTCAATGTGCCACTTAATCCTGAAACGCTCACTGAACTAACCCTCCCCTTCCTTAACCACAAGATACAAGTGCTTAATGTGCCAGGCCACACAGCTGGACATATTGCCTATGTCATTAAAGATGCACTTTTTTGTGGTGACACTTTATTCAGTGCAGGCTGTGGTCGATTATTTGAAGGCACCGCAGAACAAATGCTTAGATCTCTTACGCTATTAGCCAAACTTCCTGTGAATACTCGAGTTTACTGCGCCCATGAATATACCCTCTCTAATCTTAAATTTGCCCTAACGGTGGAGCCGAACAATCTAGATTTACAGGCATACGCGCAAAAAGTCACAGAAATGCGCGCTCAAAATAGGGCTACGATCCCCTCAAGCATTGAATTGGAGCGGGCTATCAATCCCTTTTTACGCGTGGGAGAACAAAGCATTATTGACAGCATAAACCAACATTTTTGCGATCAGGATCCCATCAAATTAGATGAACTCACCTGTTTTACGCGGCTTCGGCAGTGGAAAGATATTTTTTAGCAAAAACAGATCAATTTCAGATTGAAATTTATACAGTTTTTTCCACTTTTGATGATGTAAGTCAAAAGTAGCCTTACAATATGTAAGATAATTAAGGGACAAGATCGAAAAGATCCCATAGAATGGCTCGTTTTTGCGTGAATACTTTGCGCGCTGTGTTGTCATTATCTTAATAAAAATCATGCTATTAACCTGATCGCATAAGGTACTGACAATGCACTAACAGAGGACTACCGTTTTCCATGAGAGTATCACTTTATATTGTAGTGGGGGGATTTGCCCTACTCACGGGTTGCCAAACATTGGACAATCCTGAGATAACTAAGCCAGAAGTTAAAGCCGTCATAAACCCAAATACAGTCACTCCCTTTTATCTCGCATCTGAGATCGAATCGGCTCAAATTACCGATGTGTGGGAACGAATTCGTCAAGGAATGCAACTACCTATTCCTGACCAAAAATTAGTAAATCAATACCGTGATTGGTACATCAAAAATCCAAAGCATCTCGAAATTATTTCTGAGCGTGCTGCACCTTATATGTACATGATTGTGGAAGAGCTTGAGAAACGTCATCTCCCTATTGAGATTGCACTACTGCCGATTATCGAAAGCGCCTTCGACCCCTCAGCATCATCAGCCAGTGCCGCTTCGGGGTTATGGCAATTTACCACACCTATGGCCAGCCACTTTGGATTGGAAATGAACTGGTGGTATGACGGTCGCCGCGATGTGCCAGCCTCGACGATTGCCGCCTTGGATATGTTGGAATATCTCTATGATAAAACCAATAATAATTGGCTCTATGCTTTTGCAGCCTACAATTCTGGTGAATCACGGGTTCTCAATGCTATCAAGCATAATGAGGCAAAAGGACTAAAAACGGATTTTTGGTCACTTAATCTACCCAAAGAAACAAAACGTTATGTGCCCCAGCTCCTCGCACTCGCTGAAGTGATTAAACATGCCGATGAATATGGCATTGCTTTAGCGCCAATTGAGAATACCCCTTCAATTGAAGTTGTTGATATTGATAGCCAAATTGATCTTGCTATGGCAGCAGGGCTTGCCAATATGACCACGATCGAGCTGCAAAGGCTCAACCCTGGCTATAATCGCTGGGCAACATCACCTTTGGGACCACACACCTTAGTATTACCTATTGATAAGTCTGAAGACTTTAAAAAAGCCCTTGCAGAGACTGAGAGTGAAGCAAGGATGAGTTGGTTGCGATATACCATCAAATCCGGTGACAGTATTGGAATAATCGCTAAAAAACACCATACAACGATTGCCGCTATCCGTGAAACTAATGGCATGAAAAACAACACTATTGTTGCAGGTAAACATCTGATTATTCCAGTATCGGCAGATGATAAGCAGCTATACGCACAATCTACCAACCAGAAATTACCGAAAAAATCGCTATCTTCAACCAGTACTCAATTGACTCACAAAGTGCAATCCGGTGATACCCTGTGGGAAATTGCAAAAAAATATAATGTCACAGTCAAACAGCTGACCGCATGGAATCACTTGAATAAAGATAGCAAACTGCAAAGGGGGCAAAAGCTGGCCATTTTAGCGCCTAAAAACACTGAAACTGCAGCCGAACTAACCCGTACCGTCAGCTATAAAGTTAAATCCGGTGATTCATTGGCTCGGATCGCCAGCAAGTTTAAAGTAACAATCACCGAATTATTAGAATGGAATAGCTTAACCCCAACGCAATATTTACAACCTGGCCAAGTATTAAAACTGGTTGTAGATGAAAGCAAGTTAAGCGCCTAGTACACAAAATTTAGCATAACGACAACTAACAAAATGGCAGCGAACCTTAGGAACGCTGCCATTTTGCTGTAACACGATTCAATATTAACTCAGTCGGCCCATTAACATTATTTAGGTTTCAACAATAAAACCACGGGAGCCATAGTGTTAACCTCTGATCCAAGGATCTTAGCAGCCAAGTGTGCCTCTAAGCGTGCCCCCTCGCGAGGAAGTGCTGCAAGGATGATGGGATGGACACCTCTTGTGAAGTAGGCGTCATTTACGCCATATTGAATTTGCACGTTCAATAACAACAAAAGGTGTCCAAAATGAAAGTTACACTAATAGGAATTGATCTCGCAAAAAATATCTTCCAAGTATGTGGAGTTAATCAAGCAGGCAAGAGTGTTTTTAACCGTTCGATTAAACGTGCTCAACTCCTGACTTTTCTGCGTACTTACCCTGATGCCACTATTGCGATGGAAGCTTGTAGTGGCTCTAACTATTGGGGCAGAGAGTTACTTTCTCTCGGGCATGACGTCAAACTGATCCCGCCTCAGCATGTTAAGCCATTTGTAAAAGGCAATAAGAATGATCGCAATGATGCCTTCGCTATCTGTGAGGCAGCGCAGAGACCGAACCTGATTTTCGTCCAGCCGAGAACCTTAGCGCAGGTTGATATCATCATTACCCACAGAATTCGCGAGCGCCGGATCAGAATACGCACTGCACTAACCAATCAAATCAGAGGCTTACTAAGTGAATATGGAATAGCCCTCCCTAAAGGACGTAATCCATTGAATCTTTTTCTGCCGGAATTACTTGAGGATGCCAGTAATCAACTTACTACGATTGCACGCCAATACATGCGTGAGCTGATGGAAGAGTTGCGTGCGATCAACGTTGCAATTGGTTCGCTGGAAAAAGACATCAAACAGCAAGCAAGAACGCACCCAGATGCCAAGCGACTAATGGGTATAAGAGGCGTTGCAGAAATCATTGCCACTGCCGCGGTGTCATTTGCCGGAGATGGCTCTGGCTATCATGGTGCTCGGCATTTTTCTGCAAATTTAGGACTGGTTCCTAAAGAGTTTTCCAGTGGGGGAAAACAGAAATTAGGCGGCATAACCAAACGAGGTAACAG
>NZ_JAKILG010000057.1 GCF_023283765.1 Shewanella profunda
AAATGCGTTAGCAGAGCGAGTAAACGGCATATTGAAGCAGGAGTTTTTAACACATAAACCAGCAACGCTAGAGGAGGCGCGACAGATGGTGACAGAAGCGGTAGCCATATAATCAACGACGGCCGCATTTGGCCTTAAAATACAAAACGCCCGATGAGGTTCATCAGGCGTTTTAGGTGGAAATAAGTGTCAACTTATTTCAGGACTAGACAATGAGTTAAATTACTTTTTCTTTGCCTTTGGGTTTGGCAAATCAGTAATAGAACCTTCGTACATTTCAGCCGCTAAGCCCACTGATTCGTGCAGTGTTGGGTGAGCGTGAATGGTTAATGCTAAATCTTCAGCATCGCAACCCATTTCAATCGCTAAACCGATTTCGCCTAACAGCTCGCCGCCGTTAACACCCACAATAGCACCACCGATCACGCGGTGGGTATCTTTATCGAAAATCAGCTTAGTCATGCCCTCAGAGCAATCAGATGCAATAGCACGGCCGCTAGCAGCCCATGGGAAAGTTGCGGTTTCGTAAGCAATACCTTGCTCTTTCGCTTCTTTCTCTGTTAAACCAACCCAGGCCACTTCAGGGTCAGTGTAGGCAATTGATGGGATAACTTTTGGATCGAAGTAGTGCTTCATACCCGCGATAACTTCTGCCGCTACGTGGCCTTCGTGCACGCCTTTGTGAGCCAACATAGGTTGACCAACGATATCACCGATTGCGTAGATGTGCGGTACGTTAGTACGTAATTGCTTGTCTACGTTGATGAAACCACGCTCATCAATCTTAACACCGGCTTTATCGGCGTCGATCAGCTTGCCATTCGGTGTACGGCCGATTGCCACTAATACGGCATCGTAACGTACAGCTTCTGTTGGCGCGCTCTTACCTTCCATAGAAACATAAATACCGTCTTCACGGGCTTCTACCGCTGTGACTTTAGTTTCAAGGATTAGGTTGAATTTCTTCTTGATTTGCTTAGTGAATACGCGAACCACGTCTTTGTCAGCCGCAGGGATCACTTGGTCAAACATTTCAACCACGTCGATTTCACTGCCTAAAGAAGCGTACACAGTACCCATTTCTAGGCCGATAATACCGCCGCCCATCACTAACAACTTGCCAGGAACTTCTTTCAGTTCTAATGCGTCGGTCGAATCCCAAATACGTGGGTCTTCGTGCGGAATGAATGGCAGTTTAATTGGGCGAGAACCGGCAGCAATGATCGCTTGATCGAACGTCACTTTAGTCACAGTGCCGTCTTCAGCAGTGACTTCCAACGTGTTAGGGCCAGTGAATTTACCGAAACCGTTAACCACATTAACTTTACGCATCTTGGACATACCAGCCAAGCCGCCAGTCAATTGGCTGATCACTTTTTCTTTAAAGCTGCGTAACTTATCTAAATCGATTGTTGGCTCACCGAAAACGATACCATGAGCGGCAACGGCTTTGGCTTCTTCGATAACTTTAGCAACGTGCAGTAAGGCTTTAGATGGGATACAACCCACGTTAAGACACACGCCACCTAAAGTGCTAAAACGTTCAACTATGATGGTTTCCAGACCTAAGTCAGCAGCACGGAAAGCCGCAGAATAACCTGCAGGACCTGCACCTAATACCACTACCTGAGTTTTGATTTCGTTACTCATGTTTTCCTCTAATTCTCATTCAATCCGTTGGAGGAGCTATCCTGCCAACCGAAAATGCACCAGCGCGTAAGGTGGGCGCATTTTAACCTGTGTTTGATACTGATCACAATAAACAAAAGGCTGCTCAAGATGAGCAGCCTTATATGTTTACAGAACCAGAGTACGAATATCGGACAGAATTCCTGACAGCGTCACACTAAAGCGTGCAGCCATAGCACCATCGATCACCCGATGATCGTAGGATAGCGACAGTGGCAACATCAATTTAGGTTCGAACTCTTTACCATTCCACTTAGGCTTAATTTCAGATTTAGACACACCTAAAATCGCCACGTCAGGGTAGTTTACAATAGGCGTAAACGCCGTACCGCCAATACCACCTAAACTTGAAATGGTGAAACAGCTACCCTGCATCTCAGCAGATTTCAGCTTGCCATCACGGGCACGGATAGAAATATCGGCAAGCTCGCGGGATAACTCGATAATGCCTTTCTTATCCACGTCACGCACGACTGGCACAACCAAACCGTTTGGCGTATCAACCGCCACACCGATATGGAAATACTTCTTCTGGATCAGTGATTCGCCGTCAGAGCTTAAGCTTGAGTTGAATACTGGGAACTGTTGTAAGGTTTTAGCCACCGCTTTCATCATAAAGACTAAAGGCGTGATCTTGTAATCGGCTTTTTTCTTCGCCGCTGCATCGTTTTGCTGTTTACGGAACTCTTCCATCTCAGTGATATCAGCTTCATCGAACTGAGTCACATGTGGGATAGTGACCCAGTTGCGGTGTAAGTTAGGGCCAGAAATCTTCTGGATACGGCTCAATGGAATTTCTTCCACTTCACCAAACTTACTGAAATCAACTTTAGGTGCCGCAATCACTTGCAGACCGCCGCCATTGCCAGCACCGACTGAAGTTGCCGCGGTAGCCTTAGGACGCGACAGTTCGTATTTCACATACGCCTGTACGTCTTCCTTCATAATGCGACCTTTACGGCCAGAACCTGTCACTTGGGTCAAGTCGACACCAAACTCACGGGCTAAACGACGTACCGCAGGGGATGCATGTACCGCACCGGTAGACACAGGCGAGCCTGCACTTGGGTGATGTGGTACAGGTGGACGGCTTGCAGCAGGAGCAGCAACAGGAGCTGGTGTTGCACTCGCTTGAGTCTCAACTGGCGCAGCCGCTTGAGCCGCTGGCGCCGCACCAACTGCCACAGTTTCAATCGTCGCGATAACGCTACCTTGAGAAACCTTGTCACCCACGTTAACGGTCAAAGACAGCAGTTTACCGGCAAATGGCGCAGGCACTTCCATGGTGGCTTTGTCCGTTTCAAGGGTGATTAAACCTTGATCGGCAGTGATTTCATCACCGACGGACACCAGCACTTCAATGACATCGACATTGCTTGCATCGCCAATATCTGGCACTTGAATTTCTTTTACCGTAACCACACTTGCAGCGGGTGTTGCAGAAGCCGGAGCCACTGGCGCTACCGTAGCGGCAGGAGCCGCTTGGGCCGCAACGGTTGGCACACTTGCTGCCACAGCAGGAGCAGCGCCACCGACTTCAAGCATGATGACTAAAGAGCCTTCCGACACTTTATCGCCAACCGCGACTTTAACGTCTTTAACCACACCCGCAAACGGTGAGGGTACGTCCATCGTCGCTTTGTCGGTTTCTAGGGTAATTAAACCGCTATCAACCTCAATCTTATCGCCAACAGCAACCAGCACTTCGATAACAGAGACATCAGTGTCGCCACCGATATCTGGCACAGCCACTTCAACGACTTTTGTCTCAACAGCTTGAGTCGATGTCGCTGCTGGTGCCGCTGGAGCAGGAGCCGCTTGAACCGGTGCAGCTGCTGGCGCTGCTTGAGCAGGTGCCGCAACTGGAGCAGGATCGGCAGCTGCCGCGCCCGCTGCTTGCATCATAGCAATCAAAGTACCTTCAGAAACTTTATCACCCACAGCCACTTTTAACTCGGCTAACACACCAGCGAAAGGCGCAGGAATATCCATAGTTGCCTTGTCGCTTTCGACGGTAATAATCGATTCATCGGCCGCGAGGGTATCACCCACAGCGGCACAAATTTCGATCACTTGCACTTCGTCGCCGCCGATATCAGGAACAAAAACTTCTTTTAATTCAGCCATTTTTATTGCCTCTTACGCGTACTGTGGATTGATCTTGTCAGCGTCGATACCATATTCTTTAATGGCGTTTGCTAACACATCGACAGGCAGCTCTTTACGATCAACCAGTGATTTCAGTGCTGCAATCACGATGAACTTAGCATCCACTTCAAAGTGGTGACGCAGGTTTTCGCGACTGTCAGAACGACCGAAACCGTCAGTACCTAACACTTTGTAATCCGTTGGCATGTAAGCACGTAACTGCTCGCTGTAAATCTTCATATAGTCAGTCGCGGCAATCGCAGGCGCATCGCTTGCAATCACTTGGCTGATATAGGCTTGTTTTGGCGTTTGCGTTGGGTGCAACATGTTCCAGCGCTCGGCAGCTTGACCATCGCGAGTCAACTCGTTAAAGCTAGTCACGCTAAATACGTCGGCAGTGATGCCGAAGTCTTTCGCTAACGCTTGCGCCGCTTTACGGGCTTGCTCAAGAATAGTGCCACAGCTCAATAACTGAACCTTGCCTTTACCTGAACCGGAAACGGTTTCCAGCTTGTAAATCCCCTTAACGATACCTTTTTCGGCACCTTCAGGCATTTCTGGCTGAACATAGTTTTCGTTCATTGTGGTCAAGTAGTAGAAGATATCTTCTTGATTTTCGCCGTACATACGACGAATACCATCTTGAACCACTACGGCAATTTCATAACCATAGGTTGGGTCGTAAGAAATACAGTTAGGGACAGTGTTCGCCAATACGTGGCTGTGACCATCTTGATGCTGTAAACCTTCGCCGTTTAGCGTTGTACGACCTGAAGTACCACCGACTAAGAAGCCGCGAGCGCGCATATCACCCGCTGCCCAAGCCATGTCGCCAATACGTTGGAAACCGAACATTGAGTAGTAGATGTAGAACGGGATCATAGGTGTATCGTTGACTGAGTAGCTAGTCGCTGCCGATACCCATGAAGACATAGCGCCGAGTTCGTTAATCCCTTCTTGCAATACTTGACCAGTTTTATCTTCGCGGTAGTAAGCCACTTGGTCAGAATCCTGCGGAATATACTTTTGGCCTTCGTGGGCATAAATACCCACTTGACGGAACAGACCTTCCATACCGAAAGTACGGGCTTCGTCAGGAATAATTGGCACAATATTTTTGCCAATTTTCTTGTCTTTTAGCAGCGCTGTCAGCACGCGAACGAATGCCATAGTCGATGAAATTTCACGGCCGTTTGAGCCCTGTAAAATCGAATCGAAAATCTTCAGTGACGGGATCTCTAACTCTTCGGTGAACTTTTGACGACGTTGTGGCACGCTACCATGCAGCGCTTCACGACGGCTCATCATGTACTTCACTTCTTCCGAATCTGGACCTGGGTGATAGAAAGGCAAGTCTTCTAATTGGTCATCTGGGATCGGAATATTGAAACGATCGCGGAAGTAACGGATAGACTCAATGCCCATTTTCTTCACGTTGTGAGCGATGTTTTTACCTTCACCCGCATCACCTAAGCCGTAACCTTTTACAGTCTTAGCTAAAATCACCGTTGGGCGACCTTTGGTTTTTTGTGCGTGATCTAAGGCTGCGTACACTTTCACTGGATCATGACCGCCACGGTTTAAGCGCCAAATGTCATCATCTGACATGTTCGCTACCATTTCGGCCGTTTCAGGATACTTACCAAAGAAGTGTTCGCGTGTATAAGCGCCACCTTTGGCTTTACAGTTTTGGTATTCACCGTCAACGGTTTCTTCCATTAACTGCAGTAACTTACCGCTAGTGTCACGGGCCAATAATGGATCCCAGTAACGACCCCAAATCACTTTAACGACTTCCCAGCCTGCGCCGCGGAATTCGCCTTCAAGTTCTTGGATAATCTTACCGTTACCGCGTACTGGGCCGTCTAAACGCTGTAAGTTACAGTTAACGATAAAGACTAAGTTATCTAATTCTTCACGGGCCGCTAAACCAATCGCACCTAAAGCTTCTGGCTCATCACACTCACCGTCACCTAAGAAACAGTAAACCGTTTGTGCTGAACAATCTTTAAGACCACGGTCAGTCAGATATTTCAGGAAACGTGCCTGATAAATCGCTTGAATTGGACCTAAGCCCATAGAAACCGTTGGGAACTGCCAGTAATCCGGCATCAGTTTTGGATGCGGGTATGACGACAGACCCTTGCCATCCACTTCTTGACGGAAGTTAGCCAGTTGATCTTCGCTTAAGCGACCTTCTAGGAAAGAACGCGCATAAATACCAGGGGCGATATGGCCTTGGAAATACACTAAATCGCCACCGTCTTTTTCATTCGGTGCGCGGAAGAAGTGGTTAAAACAGACGTCATAAATGGTTGCGCTTGAGGCAAAACTCGAGATATGGCCGCCTAATTCTAAATCTTTCTTAGAACCACGCAGTACCATAGCTAAAGCGTTCCAGCGGATGATGGCGCGAATGCGACGTTCCATCTCTTGGTTGCCAGGCATATGCGGTTCTTGACCCGCTGGGATAGTGTTCAGATAAGCGGTTGTCGCATTGTAAGGCAAGTGAGTGCCGTTACGACGGGCTTTATCGATCAGCTTTTCTAATAAAAAATGCGCGCGTTCTGGGCCTTCTTGTTCCAATACGGCTTGCAGGGCATCAACCCATTCCTGAGTTTCTAAGGGATCTACGTCTTGTAGCATATCTTCAGACATGACACTGTCCTTCTCTATATACATGATAATGAATGGTGTTTGCGGCATATTCCGATTTAGCTAACTGCCAAATCTCAGGAACTTAAGCGCCACTTTTTAAGCGGCGCAAGCTTCGCTGCAACCGGCTATCTTCTTCCCGCACAGATAACATCACCTCTTCGATGTAACTTAAGTGTTCATTCGAGGCTTCTCTGGCGGCGTCGGGATCGCGGCGAACGATAGCAGCGAGCAAAGCCCGTCTATGATCGTTTGCCATGGTAGAAGCTTCTTCGCGGCGGCTTAAAAGCTCCAGATTTTGCGCCACATTTTTATGCAGCACAGGGGTTAAACTGAGTACGAGATGTAACATAGCCACGTTATGTGACGCTTCGGCAACGGCGCGGTAAAACCGCACAATGGCAGCGGCTTTTTCTTCGACAATAGCGGAGGATTCCACTTCGAGGATCATACGTTTGATATTTTGCATATCGGCGTCGGTTCCACGCAGCGCCGCAAAATAGGCCATCATGCCTTCAGTCGCATGACGGAATTCCAACAAATCGTACTGACTCTCAGGATCAGAATTCATCAGCTCAACGATAGGATCGGCAAGAGTCTGCCAGAGTTGTTCTTTCACATACGTACCGCCACCTTGGCGGCGCATTAACAACCCCTTTGCCTCAAGCTTTTGAATCGCTTCGCGCAAAGAAGGTCGAGACACTTCAAACTGGATTGCCAGTTCGCGTTCTGGCGGTAATTTCTGACCGGGCTTTAAACTGCCCTCTAGGATCATTTGCTCTAATTGAGCCATGATCACATCTGAAATTTTTGGCTGATTAATTTTACTATAGGCCATTTGGCACTCAGCTCCATTGTAAATTGGTCTTACCAATTTTTTGAGTGAGCGCACTTTATCAAATCAGACTTTTGATGTCCAGATTGAAAATCAACCTGAAAAGGTGATCTAGCTCAAAAGTGGTGATCTTATTCAAAAACACCCACGAGGTGAGAGCATAGCCTAAAAAAATGCATATGGGGTCAGACCATTAAACCACAGGACGGACTTCGTAAAAAAAAGAGCGGACTTCGTCCTTCTAGGCGCAGCAAAAAGCGCAGTGGATAGATTCTAGGCTCTAGAAGGAGTACTTAAGCCGTCATCCTCGCGAACGCGGGGATCCAGCTTTGTGTACTTACGCTCTAGATTCTAGAAGGAGCGTAGCGACGCCCTAGCAGCGAAGCGTCCTAGATTCTCGATTCTAGCAGCGAAGCGTCCTTCTTAGCTTCCAGCACAACGTGCTACTTTTAACTCACCAATCCAAAAATCGTCAGCAATGAAACTATTGCAACCATAAGTGTAAAGTTGCGTTTACTCAAGACTAATAAAGCAAGGGTAGATTGTACACAAATAGGTGCATCTGAAACCTCGGGTGAAGGTTGTGCAGCCAATGCCGTTTCAGTAATCACCTTTCTAGCGCTGGTATTAAAGCTTAAGGCACTATGGCGCCACGCCCTAAAACCCTCGCTAAATTGCCCGCTTAACGCATAGCCAAAGGCAAATAGTCGGCTTGGTATCCAATCTAAAACGGCCACGACCTCATCCACTAAAGGTAAATTAAGGGATGTTCGCGCACTTTCTTCGGCATAATAACGTACCGTGCAATACAGCACTGCGCCAACGGGACCAAAGAAAATCAAAAACAGCGCCACAGCCCCATAATAGCGATAGTTAATCCATGCCACACTCTGACCAACCTTAGCGCCTAAATCCTTCTCAGATACGGCATCTAAACATTCACTACAATCGAGTTCAGCAGCAAAGTGATAACAGGCTTGCACGTCCGACCGACAGGCCGCCTGCATATACTTTTTAAAAATTTCACGTTGTTTCAAATGATTAAAGCAAATCACCGCCACAAAAATCCAAAGCGCTAAACTGAGCATTCCCCAAAACATTCCCGCAACTAACCAAGATAAGACATAAACCACCAAGGCTGGCAACACTAAAGCGAGTGCCATCATAGGTGTCGTCAAAGACGTTTTATCACCAAAAAACGTCAACTGATAGGAGTGCAGCAATCGATCGAATTGCCACGACGAGGGAAGAAATTTAAGTCGCTCCACCAAAATGGCGACTAACAGTGAAAATAATGCCATCGGTCGTACTCCTTGTATAAAAAACAGGACGGGCTTCGTAATAAAGCAGGACGGGCTGGCGCCCTGCTAGAGTCTAGGCTCTAGAGTCTAGAAGGAGCGAAGCGACGCCCTAGCAGCGCAGCGTCCTTCTTAGCCCTCAGCGCAGCGCCCTTAAATACCTTTCCCAATCAAAACTTTGTCCGGGATCTGTTTTACGCAATGGTGCTATATCGCAGTGCCCAACTATCTGCTTGGTATTTAATAACGGGTATTCAATAAATAATGCCTGCGTCAACTCAACCAACCTGTGGTATTGCGCCGAGCGATAAGGCTCAGTATCCGTCCCCTCAAGCTCAATACCAATAGAAAAATCATTACAATTTTCCCTTTCGCCATAGCAAGATACACCCGCATGCCATGCCCTGTCGTTACAACTGACATATTGTACACACTCACCATCACGGCGGATCAAAAAATGCGCCGATACTTGTAAGCCAGCTAACTCAGTAAAGCTTTCATCGGCACTGGTATCTAAACACCCTTTAAATAATTGATCAATATAAGGTAAACCAAAACAGCCCGCAGGTAAGCTGATATTGTGGATCACCAATAAACTCACCTCAGCCATAGGGCGTTGATTAAAATGTGGCGATTCACAGCGCCGAGCTGCACTATACCACCCAAACTCAAAGCTCATTATTACTCCTTAATAACGGCAGAACATCGCTACGCGATGGCTAGGAACTAGGACGCTGCAAACAACGCAGCTACTAGAAAAAGCAGAGCGGGCTTCGCCCTGCTAGGCGCTGCAAACAACGCAGCGGATAGATTCTAGAAGGAGCGTAGCGACACCCTAGCAGCGAAGCGCCCTTCGTTATTAAGCCGTCATCCTCGCGAATGCGGGGATCCAGCTTTATGTACTTACGCTCTAGATTCTAGAAGGAGCGTAGCGACGCCCTAGCAGCCTTCTTAGCTTTCAGCGCAGCATCCTAGCACCTAGCTACGCTGCCATGATAATCTTAACGCCATATGCAAGTAGGCAATCTCACCCACATGCAAGAATGCAAAAATGCAAAAGTGCAAGGAATAAGATTATGTTAGAAAACGATATTCGCCACGCCGTTAAAACCGCCCTTAATGAAGACTTAGGCGGAACCGAAATCAACGAGCACACTAAAGGCATTGCCTATGGTGATATCACCGCCTTACTTATCCCCGCCGAAAAATATGCCGAGGCCAGCCTAATTACCCGTGAAGAAGGGGTATTTTGCGGTAAAGCATGGGCAGAGCAAGTGTTTAATCAATTAGGCGGCGAAGTCGCCCTCCACTGGCATGTGGACGATGGCGACTTAGTGCTGCCTAACCAAGTGCTATGCGAACTATCAGGCCCAGCCCGTACCATACTCACGGGCGAGCGCACGGCAATGAACTTTATTCAAACCCTATCAGGGGTTGCCACATTAACTAAACACTATGTCGATAAATTGGCAGGCACCCATACCCGTCTACTTGATACCCGCAAAACCATTCCCGGCCTGCGCACTGCACAAAAATATGCCGTCACCTGCGGCGGTGGCAAAAACCACCGTATTGGCCTATACGATGCGTTTTTAATTAAAGAAAACCACATAATCGCCTCTGGTGGCATACGTCAAGCCGTTGATGCGGCGCGCAATTTACATCCCAACAAACCCGTCGAGGTTGAAGTTGAATCATTAGCCGAACTGGCGCTCGCGCTCGACTCCGGCACAGATATTATCATGTTAGATAATTTCGATATCACTATGATGGTCGAGGCCGTTGAACTCAATAATCAGTATCGCGCTAACGGCAAAGGCGCGAAACTCGAAGTCTCTGGCAATGTGACCTTAGATACCTTAGCCGAATTTGCCAAAACTGGGGTGGACTATATTTCAGTAGGCGCACTGACGAAACATGTGCGCGCATTAGATCTGTCGATGCGGTTGAAAGGCTAAAAGCTAAGAAGGACGCTTCGCTGCTAGAATCTAGGCGCTCACTCCCGTCATTCTCGCTCCTTCCCGTCATTCTCGCTTTTTCTCGTCATTCCCGCGAAGGCGGGAATCCACTGTAATATCTTTAGCCTGTTTAGTGTTGAACAGGCCTTAAAAACCAAAAGCTGGATCCCCGCATTCGCGAGGATGACATCTGTACTAGCTCCCCGCATCCGTGAGGATGATATCTGTACTAGCTTCCCGCATCCGTGAGGATGATATCTGTACTAGCTCCCCGCATCCGTGAGGATGATACCTGTACTAGCTTCCCGCATCCGTGAGGATGATATCTGTACTAGCTCCCCGCATCCGTGAGGATGATATCTGTACTAGCTCCCCGCGTCGATAACTGCTCCTGCTCTCTTTCTAATTAAAGAGTTCTACCTCCTGCATCTGCCTACCAAGGAGGGTGGAAATGTCATATTTTGTATGGAACAAAATTGACCATGCAGTCGTTCGCGAGGATGACGGCTTAAGGGCATAAGAAGAGTGCTGCGCTGCTATGGCGTGACTGCGCTTTTTCTCGTCATTCCCGCGAACGCGGGAATCCACTGTAACGTCTTTAGCCTGCTTAGTTTTAAAAGACCTCAGATACTAAAAGTTGGATCCCCGCATCCGCGAGGATGACAGCTTAGACGCTCTACTTTTTGTGACTATATATTGACAACGTTAATACTTGCGCCATTCAAACTCACTTAGTCAATTTTTTGTTAGAACACAAAACATTCCACTGTCAAGTTCTTAGACAAATTAATCATTTAATTAATACTTTGTACTGAAACTTGTTTCAATTTATTTAACTTTGTACTAACTTTTACTGAGGCGAGATGAGCCAAAATCAACCTGCCTAAGCTGAGGTAGTAAAAGGAATAATCTAAGTTTTTATTGGATCCCTGATTTGAACAAATCTCCCGCCCCAAATAGAGGCAAAAGTATAGAGGTAAAAGTATAAGTAGCAGCAAACGTTTGAACGGATAACGGATAACGGATAACGGATAACGGATAACGGCAGGATAAAACAGTAGGCAACAGGGTAAAACCGTAAACAGCAAGATGATATGGCAGCCAATGATGTGCAGCTAGTTATGTTGCAAGTAGTGATGTTGCAGGTAAAGAGCGGAATTCGGTAATACCAAGGTGGGTCGATAGCATATAAATCGCAAAACCTAAATATTACCAAACCCTTATAAGTCGCAGCACGCCATAGCATCAGCCATAAGCAACTTAATGGTATTTAGTTGTGTTTTCGTTATGTTTGCATAGTGGCAAAAAATCAATTAACTCTTTAATTATCAATGAATACGCTGGAGATAAATATGAAAGGTCTAACATTAAAAACAGGGTTAAATCACCAGGCTAAAGGTTTTACCCTAATCGAACTGATGATTGTGGTCGCGATTATCGGTATTTTGGCGGCAATCGCATTGCCTGCTTATAAAGATTATACAGCAAAAGCCAAGTTTTCTGAGGTTGTGATCGGTACTTCAGCATTAAAGACACAAGTTGAAATATGTGCTCAAGACTTAGGTACTGTCACAGGGTGCACTGCTTCAGCAAAAGGTAACGGATGGGCTATTCCAGCTGATATAAGTGCTGCTAGTGGGAACATTGCTACATTAACCGTTGCTAATGGTTTGATAACTGCTACAGCAATATCTACAGGCGGTCTCGGTGGACAAACTTATACTCTGCAAGCCGCTATTGATACTGCAGGTAAAGTAACTTGGACTAAAGGCGGAACATGTTCTTCTGGTACCCCTGTTTTATGTTAAAAATATCAAGTCATCAGTAACGAAATACTTAGGCTGCTCTAAGTGAGCAGCCCTAGTATTTTTATTTCGATAATGAAATCAACTGTAATAACAAAAGGCTTAGATAATGCCCACCACAGGCTTACATTTAGGTTTATCTACCCTTTTTATCCGTAAAAACCTGCTAAATGAAGAGCAGATGGCAACTGCTATCGCTAAATCCCGCCAAAATAAACAAGGGTTAGTGGCCACCTTAGTACAAAGCAAATTAGTGTCATCCCGCGCCATTGCCGAACTTTGCTATGAGGAATATGGCACCCCCTTACTGGATTTAACTGAATTTGATATCAGTGCCATTCCCGAAGATTTTTTAAATAAAAAACTGATTGAAAAGCACCGCTGTTTGCCGCTATTTAAGCGCGGTAATCGCCTCTATATCGCCACCTCCGACCCCACCAATATTGCCGCCCTCGAAGACTTTCAATTTAGCGCAGGCCTGCATGCCGAAGCGATTTTAGTCGAAGAAGATAAACTCGCTAAAGCCCTTGAAAAAGTCCTTGAAGAGGATATTACCAGCCTCGACTTAGGCGGTATGGATGAAGCGGCACTGGCGGGGATAGAGATTACCGATACCGATAGGCGCTATGAGGAACCCACGGGTGACAGTAGTGACGATGCGCCAATTGTTATTTATATCAATAAAATTTTAACCGATGCGATTCGTAAGGGTGCATCGGACTTACACTTTGAGCCCTATGAAAAGCGCTATCGCATTCGTTTTCGTATAGACGGCATTTTGCATGAGGTATCAGAGCCACCCATTAGCCTTGCGGGCCGTTTATCCGCCCGTTTAAAGGTCATGTCGAAACTCGATATTGCCGAGCGGCGCGTACCACAGGATGGTCGAATTAAGATGAAGCTGTCCCGCACTAAGTCCATCGACTTTCGGGTAAGCACGCTGCCAACCCTGTGGGGCGAGAAAATTGTAATGCGGATCTTGGATTCATCCTCCGCACAATTAGGTATCGAAAAACTCGGCTACGAGCCAGATCAAGAAAAGTTATACCTTGAAATGCTGGCTAAACCCCAGGGGATGATTTTAGTCACAGGGCCTACGGGCTCGGGTAAAACAGTCTCCCTCTACACTGGGTTAAATATCCTTAATACCGCCGAGCGCAATATTTCTACCGCAGAAGATCCGGTGGAAATTAACCTTGAGGGGGTAAACCAAGTTCATATAAACCTAAAGGCGGGACTGACCTTTGCCTCGGCACTGCGTTCTTTTTTACGCCAAGACCCCGATGTGGTGATGGTGGGTGAGATCCGCGATCTTGAAACCGCCGAAATTGCTATTAAAGCCGCACAAACGGGACACTTAGTATTATCGACCCTGCACACTAACTCGGCGGCCGAAACCTTAACCCGCTTAATTAATATGGGCGTTCCGGGATATAACATCGCCAGCTCAATCAACCTTATTATTGCCCAGCGCCTTGCCCGTAGACTGTGCCCCGAATGTAAACAGGCAGAAGTGATCCCCGAGCATGAATTACTGCGCTTAGGCTTTAGCCAAACGCAAATTACCCAAGGTTTTACTACCTTTAAACCTGTGGGATGCGAACACTGCTCCGGTGGCTATAAGGGGCGTGTGGGTATTTATGAAGTGATGAAAATGTCCGATGAAATTGCCCGTACGATTATGGAAGGCGGAAACTCCTTGCAAATTGCCTCCCAAGCCAAGACTCAAGGTATGCGCGATTTACGTCAATCGGGTTTATTAAAAGTGTTACAGGGCGTCACCAGTATTGCCGAAGTTAATCGGGTGACAAGTTTTTAACAGCGCGGCCTCTAAAAACAGGACGGGCTTCGCCCTACAAGCGCTCGAGTTCTAAACTGTCATCCTCGCGAATGCGGAGAGCCTGTACCGATGTCATCCTCGCGAATGCGGAGAGCCTGTACCGATGTCATCCTCGCGAATGCGGAGAGCCTGTACCGATGTCATCCTCACTGATGCGAAGGCCTGTACCGGTGTCATCCTCGCGAATGCGGGGATCCTGTACTGGTGTCATCCTCGCGAATGCGGGGATCCAGTTTTTAGTTTTTAAGGTTTTTCAAAACTAAGCAGGTTAAAGACATTACTATGGATTCCCACCTTCGCGGGAATGACGGCAGTCGAAAGCGGTTTTTTATATAAACTAGGGTTTATTTCGCCATATATACTCATTAGAACCTAAACTTAGAGCCTAAACTTAAAACCTAGGTTCTAGCAGCGAAGCGCCCTAGATTCTAGCAGGAGCGCAGCGATGCCCTAGCATCCTAACAGGGCGAAGTCCGCCCTAACAGCGCAGCGTTCTTATTAGCTTTATTCAACCTAACAGGGATTATTTATGGCTACGGCAACTACAGTAAAAAAGCCTCGCGCCAAGAAGATTGAGCCCAAAAGCCAACCTAAGATTTTTACCTTTGAATGGAAAGGCACCAACCGCGATGGCAGAAAAACAGGCGGAGAGTTAAAGGGCGCAACGGTTGCTGAGGTAAAAAGCCAACTGAAATTACAGGGGGTAACCCCTAAAGTCGTTCGAAAAAAAGCCTCCCCCTTTTTTGCCCATAATCCTGATATTAAACCTATGGATATCGCGATGGTGACTCGCCAGATTGCCACTATGTTGGCCGCTGGCGTGCCACTGGTAACCACAATAGAAATGCTCGGCCGTGGCCATGAAAAACTCAAAATGCGCGATCTGTTAGGAACCATTCTGTCAGAAATTCAATCGGGTATCCCGCTATCAGATGCCCTGCGCCCCCATAGGCGTTATTTTGATGATCTCTATGTAGACTTAGTGGCAGCAGGTGAACACTCAGGTTCGCTCGATGCGGTATTTGATCGCATTGCAACCTACAGGGAAAAAGCGGAGCAATTAAAATCCAAAATCAAGAAAGCCATGTTTTATCCCGCCGCCGTTGTCGTTGTCGCCGTAGCCGTCACAACATTATTACTGCTCTTTGTCGTACCTCAGTTCGAAGATATTTTTAAGGGATTTGGCGCTGAACTCCCCGCCTTTACGCAAATGATCATTGGCATCTCCCGCTGGTTACAAAGCTCTTGGTATCTCTTTGTCATTGCGATTACGGCGGGTATTTGGTTATTTGTACGCGCCCATCGCAATTCACAAGCTGTGCGTGACCGTGTTGATGAGTTTGTACTTAAGATCCCAGTTATTGGTAATATTTTACATAAGGCCGCTATGGCGCGCTTTTCTCGGACCTTAGCAACCACCTTTGCGGCGGGTGTACCACTGATTGATGGTATGGAGTCGGCAGCGGGGGCATCGGGTAATGCCGTATACCGCAAAGCACTGTTAAAAGTACGCCAAGAGGTGATGGCAGGTATGCAGATGAACGTCGCAATGCGTACTACGGGTTTATTCCCCGATATGCTGATCCAAATGGTGATGATTGGTGAAGAATCTGGATCGCTGGATAATATGCTCAATAAGGTCGCGAATATTTATGAAATGCAAGTCGATGACGCTGTGGATGGTTTATCGAGTTTAATTGAACCTATTATGATGGTGGTGATTGGCACGCTTGTGGGTGGTTTAATTGTGGGTATGTATCTACCTATCTTCCAAATGGGAAATGTCGTAGGCTAACGCTTCGCTTTAATAACTTATATCGTAAATAATAAGAATATCGAATGACTGAATTTATCGCTCTTTTAGGCCACTCTTTTGACCAGAATCCTTGGCTTTTTATCACGTTAAGCTTTATTTTTGCCGCCACCATTGGCAGTTTTTTAAACGTGGTTATCCACCGATTTCCTGTAATGATGAAGCGCGAATGGCAGCAGGAATGTAATCAGTATTTACAGGAATACCATGCCGATATCGTTAAGCAAGTCGGTATCGATAGGCTTAATAAACCCATAGATAGCTATCCAGAAAAGTACAATATTGTGGTGCCGGGCTCAGCTTGTCCTAAGTGTAAAACGGCCATCAAACCTTGGCATAATTTGCCAGTGCTCGGTTGGTTAATGCTTAGGGGAAAATGCGCCGCCTGTCATGCACCTATCTCGGCCCGTTATCCGATTATTGAATTAGTGAGCGCTTTTTTGGTAGCAAGCTTAGCTTGGCATTTTGGCCCCAGTTGGCAGTTTGTTTTTGCCACCCTACTCACCTTTGTATTGATTGCGCTAACGGGCATAGATCTCGATGAAATGCTGCTACCGGATCAGCTGACATTACCCCTACTTTGGCTTGGACTGTTACTCAATTTAAACCACACCTTTGCGAGCCCAAGTGATGCCATTATCGGTGCGGCAGCGGGGTATTTAAGCCTATGGTCAATTTTCTGGTTGTTTAAGTTACTCACCGGTAAGGAAGGCATGGGCTATGGCGACTTTAAACTGCTTGCAGTATTTGGCGCTTGGCTTGGCTGGCAAATGTTGCCACTGGTGATTTTACTCTCCTCTTTAGTGGGCGCTGTAGTGGGTATTAGCATGATTATTAGCAAGCGTAATCAAATGGATAACCCTATTCCCTTTGGCCCCTATATTGCCGCCGCAGGCTGGATTGCGCTTATTTGGGGAAACCCCATAATCGATTGGTATTTAGGGACACTATAGCGGCTAGAAAAAGCCGGACGGGCCGCACCCTACGAGAAAATAGAGCGGGCTTCGCCCTGCTAGAGTGCTGCAAACAGCGCAGTTGCCAGAATCTAGACCCTAGATTTTAGATTTTAGATTTTAGATTCTAGATTCTAGATTCTAGATTTTAGATTCTATACGTCCTTCGTTCTTAAGCTGTCATCCTCGCGGTGCGGGGTTCCAGCTTTTAACTAACTTATTTTTATATTTTTAAAAATAAAAGAAATGACTATGGAGCCCCGCCTTCGTGGGAATACAACCATGAGGTGCTACGTGCTGTATGCAGAAGTGATGCGGTTAAGTTCCCTAAGCACAGTATTCCGTGGACGCAACGCGCCTAAGTTATAGAGAGTTTTATGTCTAAATTTGTTGTTGGTCTTACGGGTGGGATTGGCAGTGGTAAAACAACTGTCGCCAATTTATTTGCCGCCGAAGGTATTAGTTTAATCGATGCCGATATCGTTGCCCGGGAAGTGGTCGCTAAAGGTTCAAAGGGACTTAAGGCAATCGTCGAGCATTTTGGTACTGAGATGTTAGCCCCTGAAGGCGACCTCGACCGCGCAAAACTGCGCGAACGCATTTTTAACCAAAGCGCAGAGCGGGAATGGCTAAACCAATTATTGCACCCGATGATCCGCCAAGAAATGCTCGAACAGGTAAAAAATGCCAATTCGCCCTATGTAATTATGGTCGTGCCCTTGCTATTTGAGAACGGGTTAGATAGGTTAGTCAATCGGACTTTAGTGGTGGATATTTCACCAGAATTGCAAATCGCCCGCACAGTAAGTCGGGATCAAGTTGATGCAACTCAAGTGAATAACATCATTAATAGCCAATGTAGTCGGAGTGAAAAACTCGCCAGAGCCGACGACATTATTGATAATCAGGGAGAGATATCAGCCTTAAAACGAGAGGTGCTAGCATTGCACCAACGCTATTTACAATTATCCGGTATCAATAACGCCCATGACTGACTTAGTTTACGAACAGCCATTAAACGAGAAAATTCGCAGCTATTTACGGCTCGAATACCTCGATAAACAGCTGCGCGATAATCTAAATCATGACCATCAGCATAGATGCTTCTATCCGCTGTTTTCGCTGTGTGAATTATCCGAACGCTGTGATTACCGCAATGAAGTATTAAAAGATATTGAGCGCCATCTATTGCAGCTCAGTAAATGGCAAGAACTCGAACAAGCAGACCACCAGCAAATCAACTTTTATATCGATGCCCTTACCCAAGCCCGTGAATTACTTCAAAAACCAGAGCGGTTCGGCAGTCAACTCAAGCAAGATCGATTTTTATCCGCACTGCGACAACGATTTGGTATGCCAGGTGCTTGCTGTAGCTTTGACCTTCCCCAGCTACACTTTTGGTTAGCAAAACCCTGGGAAGAAAGACAACAGGATTACCTTGCTTGGATAGCACACTTTGACCCACTGCTCACCCCTATCACCCTACTACTCCAACTCACCCGCAGCACAGCTCTATTTGATGATGCCATTGCCCACGCTGGTTTTTTCCAAGGTGATAGCAACCAAGCTTTGTCATTAGTACGTGTTAAACTCGATGCTTCACAGGGGTGTTACCCCACCATCAGCGGACATAAAAATCGCTATGCCATTCACTTTGTCCAGTTTGATCAACAACGTCACTCCGATAAACCCATCGAATTCTTACTAGCGACCTGTGTCTGAAGCCTTTAAACTATTGGCACTGTGAGATGTAATACCAATCGTATTAAATAGCCGCATTCGTTATCGCCTCGCGTTTACTTTTCCATAACGTCGTAGGCCGTTTTTCATAGGCTGTCTATACACCCAAGCTCATACATCAGGCTTATACATAAAGAGACGTACATTATGCTATTAACCGTTAAATGCCCCATTTGCAAAACCCCCGTTGAATGGGCGCCACAATCTGAATTCAAGCCCTTTTGCAGTGAGCGTTGTAAGCTGATCGATCTCGGAGATTGGGCATCTGAAAAACATGTTATTCCTGTAAAATCAGAATTCGATCCCGATGCCTTAGACGAGTTCGACTTAGATGAAGATGCCTTCTTTAAGGAATAAGACCAACATTGTGCCACTGACAATCACCCACACTCATTAGTAGAAAATATTATGACAAAGCGTGTTCATGTTGCCGTTGGCATTATCGTTAATCAAGCACAGCAAGTTTTACTCGCTAAACGGCCCGATCATTTGCACCAAGGGGGCAAGTGGGAGTTCCCCGGTGGCAAAGTTGAGACGGGTGAAAGCGTCACCCAAGCTTTAATGCGTGAACTAAAAGAAGAAGTCGCCCTAGAGGTCACCTCCAGCGAACCTTTTATGGCTCTCAGCTACGATTACCCGGACAAACAAGTCCTGCTCGATATCCATACCGTTATCCATTTTACGGGTGAAGCCCAAGGCCTAGAGGGCCAGCAAATTGCTTGGGTTGAAAAACACGATTTGATCAATTATGACTTCCCCGATGCAAATAAGCCCATTTTAGACAAGATCTTAGAAAATGCAGAGCGGACTTCGCCCTGCTAGCAGCGTAGCGCCCTGCTTTACATTAGCGATACGTGATCTGGCTTGCAGCAAATTAACAATTGCCTTTTAGAAAATTGAGATTGATGCTTGAATGCAGACTCACCATTCTTTTTTCTTCGATTTTGAGGGCATATCATGCACAATAATGTTAAAGCATTACTCGCCACTACAGCCTTATTTTTTAGCTGTCAGGTATTAGCCAATGGTGGCTGTGGATTTGAAGAACAACAGCAGGGCTTAATTGCAACCTGTAGTGAGGAGAAACAAGAAGTGATTTTAACTGGTATTGTTGAAGCGCAGCATTTAGTGAAAGATCTCAACGAATTTGCTGAAGGCTATAAAAGCTATCAAGTGGATACAGCGGCAATCGCCCCACTCAAAAACATCACAGAACCGACAGAAATCATCGTGATCATCGGCACTTGGTGTCCCGATTGTCACCGTGAGACACCACGTTTTATCCGCATAATGGAAGAAGTTGCAAATCCCAATATTAAAGTGACTTATATTGGAGTGGACCGAGCAAAGAAAGATCCCGAAGGCTTAGCGGCTAAATATGAGTTTACTCGTATTCCAACTTTTATCATTCAGCAACAAGGCAAGGAAATTGGCCGTATTATTGAACGTCCAACGACTTCACTTGAAAAGGATTTGGCAGAGATATTGAAATAGATCTTAAAAATAGATCTTAGAAATAGACCCTAGAAATAAATCCTAGTAAAAGCAGAGTGGGCTTCGCCCTGCTAGGACGCTGCAAAAAGCGCAGCGTCTAGGTTTCTAGTAGGAGCGTAACGACATGCTAGCAGCGAAGTGCTCTTAGGTACTCAGCCACACACTTAAACCATTATCCTCGCACTTAAACAGTCATCCTCGCGCAGGCGGGGATCCAGCTTTTAGCTCTCTAATATTTTAAAACGAAAAGAAGTTACTAAAGATTCCCGCCTTCGCCGGGAATGAAGGCAGGCGTAAACGATTTTTATATAAACTAGAATTTATTTTGCGATATATACCAATTGGGGTCGAGGCTCTAGCAGCGAAGTGTTCTAGGCTTTGAGTACTAAATGGCTTCTTCAAGGATCCGCTGCGCTAACATCATTAATACACCTTCACGTAATGCGCCACCCGATAGACTCAAATGCTCAATGCCCAATAGCTCAAATAGCGCTAATAGAATCGCAACACCCGCAGCAAAGGTCGGCGCACGTTCGCAGCTTAAACCATGGATCCCCAAGAGCTGCCTATTCTCTTGAACGAGAATTTCAGCCTTTAGCTGATTAAGTACTTCAAGGGTTATGGTTTCAGATTGTTCTCGGTGTAATAGCACTTCAACCACAGATTGCACCGCGCCCGACGCTCCGACGACACAATGCCAACCTAGGTCACGTAGTGTCTTTCTATGCTCAGCCAGTGTGACTAAAACCTGCTGTTTTGCATCATCAAAATCTAACTGTTGAAAAGGCATATTACTGAAAAACTGGCGATTATAGGTCACGCTTCCCATAGGTAAGCTAGTTTTAAACAACACTTGGTGACCATCGCCAATAATAAATTCAGTACTAGCACCGCCAATATCAATCACTAAACGCCGCCCTTGCCCACAGGTGGTGGCAACCATACCTTGGTAGATAAGCTCGGCCTCGCGCATTCCTGAAATAATCTCAATGGAATGCCCAAGTAGAGGCAATGCACGATCATTAAACTCATCGGCATTGTTGATACTGCGAAGGGTGGCGGTGGCTATCACAGCAACATGATCTTGATGGATTTTATGCTGTGTCAGCATCTGTGCAAACATGGCGAGACAATCGAGGCCACGTTGCATCACCTCTGGGTTTAACCTGCCATCCTCACCAATGCCTTCGGCTAATCTTACCTTACGCTTATACTTTGCAATAATATGTGGCTGACCGCCTTGTGTCTTAGCGATCAGCATATTAAAGCTATTAGAGCCTAAGGTAATTGCGGCATAAGCGGGTGTTGGCATTTACGAGTGTCTACGTGTCCGGTCATGGCGAGGTGGACGTCCACCACTACGATGGGCACCTTGCGGGCGACCAGCTCCTGAACGCTCGCGTAGATTACGCGTACCTGCAGGGTGTTTACGAGGGATCTTAACCGGTGCAGGAATATCCTCTAACAATGCCGAACTATCATAATTACTCACTGGAATGGAGTGATTGATGTAGCTTTCGATAGCAGGCAAGTTCAGCGCATATTCTTCACAGGCAAAACTGATGGAAACCCCTTTATTACCCGCGCGACCTGTACGACCAATTCGGTGCACATAGTCTTCACAATCATCAGGTAAGTCATAGTTGTAAACATGGGATACATCGGAAATATGTAAGCCACGCGCGGCAACATCTGTCGCTACCAGAATATCCAATTGGCCGCTAGTAAACTGCTCAAGAATACGAATGCGCTTTTTCTGAGGTACATCGCCCGTTAACAATCCAACGCGATGACCATCCCCTTCGAGCCAAGACCATAAATTTTCGCAGCTATGCTTAGTATTTGAAAACACGATGGCTTTTTCAGGCCAATCTTCTTCAATTAAGGTCAGCAGCAAACGCATTTTATCTTCTTGGGAAGGATAAAAAACTTCTTCTTTAATGTTCTTAGAGGTTTTTTCGTCGGGCGCAATATCCACTTTCACAGGATCATTCATATGATCATAAGCCAGTTCTTGCACCTTCATAGAGAGGGTTGCCGAGAACAGCATATTGAGTCGCTGATTAGCATCTGGCATACGTCTAAACAGGAAGCGGATATCCTTGATAAAGCCCAAATCGAACATGCGATCCGCTTCATCCAATACCACAGCCTGAATTGCACTTAAACCGATAATGCCCTGACGGACATAATCAATTATGCGTCCAGTGGTACCAATCAAGATATCAACACCTTGATCAAGCACTTTACGCTGCACATCGTAGCTTTCACCACCGTAAACAATCCCCACTTTTAAGCGAGTATGTTTAGCTAATAAAATCGCATCTTTAGCGATCTGAATAGCCAGTTCACGGGTGGGAGCCATGATAATGGCACGGGGTTGATTTACCTGACGACCATCTGGTATCGGCGTCGATAATAAATGATTAAATGTAGCAACCAAAAAAGCCATAGTCTTGCCAGTGCCCGTTTGAGCCTGACCAGCGATATCTTTTGATTGAAGTAATACAGGTAATGATAACGCCTGAATCGGCGTACAAAATTCAAAACCGTTTTCTGCAAGAGCCTGTTTTACCTCTGGATGTAGAGGAAGGTCGGCAAATTTTTGGGTAGATAAATGTGTTTCGCTCATAGCGCAAGCATACCATTTGGGGTTGCAATAAGATACTCGATCGTTTGAAATAGCCACATTGTAATAAGGTAACTTGAAAAGCTATTTTTCACCCCCAATATACATGGTAAGCCATTAACAAACCAGCAATGGCAACCAAACTGGAGAACATCATGAGCGATAAAATTATATACCTGAGTGACGATAGCTTCGAAAACGACGTATTAAAGTCTGATTTACCCGTGTTGGTAGACTTCTGGGCTGAGTGGTGTGGTCCTTGTAAAATGATCGCTCCAATCCTAGATGACGTAGCTGAAGAGTACGCAGATCGTATCACTATCGCTAAATTAAACGTTGACCAAAACAATGTTTCTCCGGCGAAATATGGCGTTCGTGGCATTCCAACATTGTTATTATTCAAAAATGGCGAATTAGCCGCGACTAAAGTTGGCGCGCTATCAAAAACGCAATTAAAAGAGTTTATCGACGCACAAATCTAATTTGTAGTCGTCTTGAGTGACCTCCGGCACAAGCTATAAATTAATTGTGCCGGAATTTCCCTAAATTTCTGGACGCACTGCTTTGTTAGTGCTACTTTAATAACCAGATTCTTTCTAACTAAACCACTTCTCGCTCGTCAATCACTATCCTGAATCACAAACTTTACTGATTGATCGCGGTAAGCTTTGTCGCGTAACACAAGACCCCCAAAATGAACTTAACTGAATTAAAAGACACGCCGATTTCTGACCTAGTCTCGCTAGCCGAAAATATGAAACTCGAAAATATGGCCCGCGCTCGCAAGCAGGACATTATTTTCTCAATCCTTAAAGCCCACGCCAAAAGTGGAGAAGACATTTTCGGTGGTGGTGTATTAGAAATACTCCAAGACGGTTTCGGCTTCTTACGCAGCTCAGACGGATCTTATTTGGCTGGTCCAGACGATATTTACGTCTCACCGAGTCAAATTCGCCGCTTCAATATGCGAACGGGTGACACCATTTTTGGTAAGATTCGTCCACCGAAAGAAGGTGAACGATATTTCGCCCTACTGAAAGTCAATGAAGTTAACTTCGATAAACCAGAAAACTCTCGCAATAAAATCCTCTTTGAAAACTTAACTCCACTCCACGCAGAAGAACGTATGCGTATGGAGCGCGGTAATGGCTCAACGGAAGATATCACTGCGCGTATTCTGGATTTATGCTCGCCAATTGGTAAAGGCCAACGAGGTTTGATCGTTGCACCGCCAAAAGCAGGTAAAACTTTGTTACTTCAAGGTATTGCTCAAAGTATTTCCAATAACAACCCAGAAGTGGTGTTAATGGTATTACTGATCGATGAGCGTCCAGAAGAAGTAACCGAGATGCAGCGCCTTGTTAAAGGTGAAGTGATTGCATCAACCTTCGATGAACCAGCCAGCCGCCACGTTCAAGTGGCAGAAATGGTCATTGAAAAAGCGAAACGCTTGGTTGAACACAAAAAAGACGTAGTGATCCTGCTCGACTCTATCACTCGTTTAGCCCGAGCCTATAACACTGTTATCCCTTCATCGGGCAAAGTGTTAACAGGTGGTGTGGATGCAAACGCCCTGCACCGTCCCAAACGTTTCTTCGGTGCAGCACGTAACATCGAACACGGCGGCAGCTTAACCATTATCGCCACAGCCTTGGTTGATACAGGTTCTAAGATGGACGAAGTGATCTACGAAGAATTTAAAGGTACAGGTAACCAAGAGCTACATTTGTCACGTAAAGCGGCAGAAAAGCGTGTGTTCCCAGCGATTGATTTCAACCGCAGCGGTACTCGTCGTGAAGAAAAACTCACGACTCAAGAAGAACTGCAAAAAATGTGGATCCTGCGTAAGATCCTCAATCCTATGGATGAAGTCAGCGCAATGGAATTCTTAATCGATAAATTGGCTATGACCAAGACTAACGAAGAGTTCTTTACTGCAATGAAACGCAGTAAGTCTTAATCTCAGTGAATCTGTCTAGTCCTGAAATAAGTTGACACTTATTTCCACCTAAAACGCCTGATGAACCTCATCGGGCGTTTTGTATTTTAAGGCCAAATGCGGCCGTCGTTGATTATATA
>NZ_JAKILG010000058.1 GCF_023283765.1 Shewanella profunda
TGATATTGTTGAGGAGAAGGAGGTTTTAGCATAGTGGTTAGCCATCAATTCAACTAACCCTATTAGATCAAAGTCCTGGATCGGCGTCCAGGACTTTGTCAGCAGTCTGAAGGGAAGCTTAAGCTTCCCTTTTTTGTGGGTGTTTTTCGATAGCATGTTGCGTAGGCAGGGTTTTAACGCACTTTATGCCGTGTTGGCTATTTTTAACTTAGCCCGTTAGGCCTGCAAATAACCGTAATCGCCATGGATGGCGTGAATGCAATTAATGCAGGATCAATTAATTGCCTTGCCTAAAGTGTGTTAAATTCCCGCTGAATCCTGCATCTTCAGGTTGTTTGGGTATAGAATACCGAGCATCTTGATGCCTTCCATTGCCACTTTTATCAGATCAGGTGCCCATGAAGATTTTAGTCGATGAAAATATGCCCTATGTTGAACCGCTATTTGGCGATCTCGGGGAAATTATTCCTGTTAATGGCCGCACGTTAACCGCAGAGCAAATGCGCGATGCCGATGTGCTGTTAGTGCGCTCGGTCACTAAAGTGAATGCTGAGTTGCTCTCGGAAAATCATCAACTGAAATTTGTTGGCAGTGCCACTATTGGCACAGATCATGTGGATTTAGCTTATCTGGCAGAGCGTCATATTCCCTTTTCCAATGCACCTGGTTGCAATGCAACTGCAGTCGGAGAATTTGCTTTTATCGCTATGTTGGAGTTGGCGCAGCGTTTTAATTCGCCGCTTAAGGGCAAAGTCGTTGGGATTGTTGGCGCAGGAAATACCGGTTCTGCCACCGCAAAATGCTTAGAAGCCTACGGCATTAAAGTATTGCTTAATGATCCCATCAAAGAGAAACAGGGCGATCCGCGCAGTTTTGTGAGCTTAGACACCATCATGGCGCAGGCCGATATCATCAGTTTGCATGTGCCAATCACGCGCACGGGGGAGCATAAAACCAAACATTTATTCGATGAGGCACGCTTAAATGCACTCAAACCTCACACTTGGCTTATCAATTGTTGCCGTGGTGATGTGATTGATAATCAGGCATTAATTAGCATTAAACATGAGCGTGACGATCTTAAGCTTGTACTTGATGTGTGGGAAGGGGAACCTCATCCTATGGCTGAACTTGTATCACTTGCTGAATTTGCTACACCGCATATTGCAGGTTACAGCTTGGAGGGTAAGGCGCGGGGCACGTTTATGCTTTACCAAAAACTTTGCCAACTGATTAATAAAACAGTAAATAAAAATCTAGCAGATCTGTTACCCCCCTTTAATATTAAAGCCGTTGAGCTAGAAACCGCTGCGGATGAAAAGGCTCTCTTACAACTAGCTCGTTTTGTTTATGATTTACGTGATGATGACCGGATGTTCCGAAATACATTCTTAAATGAGAATGGCTTTGACACTATGAGAAAAAATCACCGACATCGACGCGAATTTAGTGCATTGGCGCTGGCGTATGACGGTCAACTTGAGGTAGATTGGTTATCCAATTTAGGGTTTTCAGGAGTCGGTCAGTAGCTATGTCACAGGAATTTAATGTTGTCGTTTTAGGTGCGTCGGGCGCAGTGGGTCAAACTATGATTGAGATCCTTGAAGAGCGTAATTTCCCGGTTGCCAATTTGTACCCTTTAGCCAGTAGCCGCAGCGCCGGTGAAACGGTCAGCTTTCATGGCAAACAAATTACCATTCTCGACGTAGAGACCTTTGATTGGAGTCAAGCCCAAATCGGTTTCTTCTCCGCAGGTGGTGATGTTTCTGCCAAATGGGCACCGATTGCCGCTGAAGCGGGTTGTGTGGTGATTGATAACACCTCCCACTTTAGATATGACATTGATATTCCTCTAGTTGTACCCGAAGTTAACCCCCATGCTATTGCGGATTTTCGTAACCGCAATATCATCGCCAACCCAAATTGCTCAACTATCCAAATGTTGGTGGCGCTAAAACCTATTTATGATGCTTACGGTATTAGCCGGATCAACGTAGCAACGTACCAGTCAGTATCGGGTACAGGTAAAAAAGCCATTGAGGAATTAGCGCACCAATGCACTAAATTGCTGCAAGGCTTGCCCGCTGAAGCCGTAGTCTATCCAAAACAAATAGCGTTTAACGTGTTGCCACAAATCGATAAATTTATGGATAACGGCTATACCAAAGAAGAAATGAAAATGGTTTGGGAAACCCAGAAAATTTTCGGTGACGACGACATCCTTGTGAATGCGACTGCTGTTCGTGTACCGGTGTTTTATGGTCACTCTGAAGCCATTAATATCGAGACCCGTCAGCCTGTAGATGCAGAAGACGTTAAAGCTTTACTGCGTGAAGCCGAAGGAGTGGTATTGTTTGAGTCCGATGATGAGTATCCAACCGCAGTAACCCATGCTGCTGGCACAGATCCTGTCTATGTTGGTCGTGTACGTAAGGATATTTCCCACTCCCACGGGATTAATTTGTGGGTCGTGTCAGACAATATTCGTAAGGGCGCAGCCTTAAACAGTGTGCAAATAGCTGAGATCTTAGTGAGAGATTATTACTAAGTATTAAAGCGCATCATATGCCCATTGAAAAAGCCTGCTGCCAGCGGGCTTTTTTTGTTTTACAATTGTGAACAGTAGCAGGGCAGGGATTTCTGGTTTATAGTAATCTCAATAAATACAATTGCCTAAAGCCTGTTATCAGCGAGATAACTCTAATAGCGCTTCAAAGGGAAGGATTGATGAAATTTCGCACTTCGCATCTTGTGGGCCTGATGGCCATTGTTTTAGCTGTTTCTTCTACGACTTATTTTATTGATCCCGCTGTTGCTGCAGATACGCCTAAAGTAAAACCCTTAAAAGTCATGGGGCCAGACGGACAGATCCGTCAAGTTAATCAACAATATGGCCCAACTACCTCAAAAGACACTTTTTGGAGTATCGCACAAAAAGTTCGCCCCGATGCGAGTGTGAGTGTCTATCAAGTCATGGCTGCTTTATTTGATGCCAACCCCCATGCCTTTAATTCTGATAATTACAACAGTCTTGAGCGTGGCATGATTTTGCTTATTCCTTCGAAAGAAGTGATGCTTGCTATTCCCAATAGAGTGGCAATTGCCCGTGCAGAACGCGATGATAAGTTAGCGCGTACAGGCGTGAAATCTCCGGTTAAAACCACCACGCCTAAAACCACTGAGCCTAAAACCGTTACAAAAGTCATAACTCAGGCACCGCCTGAAGTAGCCCCTGTCACCGTGGCAGCCCCTGTTGCGGTGGTTGAGCCTAAGGCTGAACCAAAGCCTGAACCAGTCGACCCCAAACAAGCTGAAGCTGTGTCACAAACAGCGACAGTGGTTAAATCTGAACCTAAAATGTTGAGTTCGGATGTCAATGCACGTCTAGAGGCTGCGGAGAGGAAAATCCTGTCTCTGACCGATGAATTAGCTCGCACCCAAGATCAACTCTCGGTACGTAACTCGGATGTTGAAGCATTAAAGGTAAAGGTTGAAGAATTAAATCAACAAATTGCGCTGCTTGAAGAGACGCTTCTTGTCAGTAAACAGCAGAATCAGGTGCTAAAAGCGGAAGTTGAAGCCGCACAATCCCCTGATGTCGTTTCAGTTCCTGAACCTGAAACGCCAACAGAACCCGGTGAGTTATGGCGCAATATTGTCAATAATCCTGCCATGTTGATCGCTGCGGCAGTGATACCGGCTCTACTTATTTTATTGCTTGTATTCTTGATGCTTCGTCGTAAACGCAATAAAGAGCGTCGTGAGTTAGAAGCCCAACAAGCGGCTATGGTTGCTGGTGGTGCAGGAATGGCAACGGGCGCCACTATCCTATCGATGGACGAGGATGACCTGAATGACATGGCCATTCATTTAGATACGGATCATACTGATTCTATTGAGAGTCTATTAGATGTTGGCAGTGTGAGCCTGCAGCCTGAACAAGGTATGGCTGATAGCGATGAGCAGACGAACATCGCCTCTGAGATATTTATCGATTCAGGTAGTGTGCAAGCAGAACCACAGTTTGAAGAGGACGAAGGTCAATCACTTGATGATCTTTGGGCTGAAGCAATGGGCGATCAAGAGGAAGCCCTTGCTGAAGAAAAACCTCAATCTGGTAATATTCTTGAGGAAGAAGATCTCGATGCACTCTTGGCTGGTTTCGGAACTGAAGACTCGAGCAATGCAACCCCTGATGATGCTGATACTTTAGCAAATAACGTTGCTGAAGATTTGACTGATACTGATGATTTTACCGATATTGAAACCTCTGAGGTCAATGATACAGACACTGATTTAGGTGCTGAGATTGCCGCAGCACTGGAAGCTGAGTTAGATGATCTTGGTGTCGATAACAATGATGATATCGATGCGTTACTTGCCGATTTCGATAAACTTACACCTTCAGAACAGGCTGCTGATCTTGGTGAGGAAATTGCCGCAGAACTTGACAGTGATCTTGAGTCCTTGGGTGTAGAAGATATTGATGATATCGACGTGCTGCTGGCAGATTTTGATAAGCCTGCCGCCCCGGAGCCGGATTTAGGTGATGAAATTGCCGCAGAATTAGATGCAGAACTTAATGATATTGCAGTAGATAATACCGATGATATCGATACCTTACTAGCGGGGTTCGATGAGCCTGCCAGTACTGCTCCGTCTCTGGATGATGCCGTTGCCCAAGAAATTGCGGCTGAGCTTGAAGCTGAATTAGACACTAGTTTGTCAGACACCGATGAGGATCTCGAACAGCTCCTTGCAGAATTTGATATGCAAGATAAGGACGATATTGTTCCCCATGATGCTACCTCATCAGATGTTGATACATCACAGATTGATACATCCGATGCGGACGATACGGTCACTCGTGATGAGATTGCCACAGAACTCGAAGCATCATTACCCGAAGATTTCGCAGGCTCAGAAGATGATCTTGATGCGCTTTTAGCTGAGTTTGATGTACCAGAACAGGGCGAAGCCGACAGCGATGATTTCAACTTCGATATAGAAACGACGCCGCTTGATACCCAAGACAGTGCTAATGATGAAGATAATTTACTCAAAGGGATCGGTGCTACCCACGCGCTTGACGGTACAGATGATACTTTTACCTTAGTAGAAGACCTCAGTGATGATATCGATACGACTGCCGAAGACGCAAAATTCACCGGTTTCAATAGTGATGATGTTAATTCCGATGCTCTGACTACAGCGGCATTGGCCGCTACAGTTGCTGCTGCAGCGAGTGCTAAGGAAAAAGAGTCCTCTTTCTTCAATGATTTAAAAGCAAATAAGGGCAAAGATCCCCACGTGCTGGATTGGGATACTGAGCTTGATTTTGCCTCAAAACCGGCAGAGCCTAACGTTGATATTGCGCCAACCATTGATGAGCCGACCGATGCCAGCTTAGATGCTCCAGTGATTTCTAAGCCGAGTTCGCTCGATTTGCCACCTGAGACGAAAAAGCTTGAGCCTAAGGTCGACTTTGAACTTGCCGATGATCTTGATAATGACTTACCACTAAGCAAAGACTTTGATCTCGGTGATGATCTCGATTTAAGCACAGATCTTGATTTGAGTGATGACAGTGTTCTTGCGGCGTTTACCGCGAATACGGATTTTGATGACGATGATATATTAACGACCGAAGATAGCTTTGCCCTCGATGATGAGCATACTCTGACGGTCGATGAAGCCCTAGCCGCATTGGATGCGCAGGAGTCCCGTCAATCGAAGAAATTTGTGCCAGAGCACGATTTGACCAACTTCCAGAATGAAAATGGTTTTATCGATATAGATAAATTACTCAATGATGCCGAGCAAGACCGCTCTGATACGGATCTGTATCCCGAAGTCGATATTGAGATGAGTGATGTTGGTGCTTTGATTGGCGATGCCGCTATGATCGATGTCGATGACGAAGAAAACTCGGTAAGCGCTAAACTGGATTTAGCCCGTGCTTATATCGAAATTGACGACAGTGACAGTGCTAAAGCACTGCTCAAAGAAGTCCAAATTGATGGTAATGAACGTCAACAGGACGAAGCGGCTCGTTTGCTTAAAGAGATTGGCTAATCCCAATTGAGAGAGTTTCAATCTAACGGCGCTTCGGCGCCGTTTTTTTTAAGGGATGCTGTGATAAAATGCGCCGCTAAATTAATTGTGAGGATGTGTGGATGCGAATTGCATTAGGTATTGAATATGACGGCAGTGGTTACTTTGGTTGGCAGCGTCAAGCCGAAGTCGATTCAGTACAAGGGCAATTAGAGCGGGCGTTATCGATAGTGGCTAATGAACCCATAGGGTTATTTTGCGCAGGCCGTACCGATGCGGGCGTGCATGCTACTGGTCAAGTGGTGCACTTTGATACCAACGCGATTCGTAATGAAGGTGCATGGACATTAGGCGTGAATGCCAATTTACCGGATAACATTGCAGTGCGATGGGTAAAAGCAGTCGATGACAGTTTTCATGCGCGCTTTTCTGCCACCGCCAGACGCTATCGTTATGTGATTTACAATCACAGTTTTCGCCCTGGGATTTTACGCCATGGTGTAAGCCATTATCACGGGGATATTGATGCCGACAGAATGCACCAAGCGGCGCAGGCACTTTTAGGTGAGCAGGATTTTACCAGTTTTCGCGCGGTGCAGTGTCAGTCTAAAACACCGTTTCGTAATGTGCATTGCGTCAATGTTACGCGCCAAGGCATGTATGTGATTGTCGATATCGCCGCCAATGCTTTCTTGCATCACATGGTGCGTAATATCGTCGGTTCATTATTAGAAATAGGCTTAGGCAATCAGCCCCTCACTTGGATGGGCGATTTGCTCGCGTTAAAAGACAGAAACCAAGCCGCAGCAACGGCTAAACCCCATGGACTCTATTTAGTTGATGTAACTTATCCAGAGCAATATCAGTTGCCTAAACTCGCCCTAGGGCCATTATTCATGTTGGATTGAAAAAAGCTTATTTGAGAACGTCGAATACGAGGATGTACGGGCATGCTTACAGCGCCAGCGTCAAATGCAGCATTAGCACAGTGGTTGGATTATTTGTTATCCATACACCCAACCGAAATCGATATGGGATTAACCCGTGTCTCTAAGGTCGCTAAAACCCTTGGACTCTTAGACTTAGGTCATACTAAAGTCGTCACAGTGGCAGGGACAAATGGTAAAGGTACCACCTGCGCTATGCTAGAGAATATTCTGCGTTTATCGGGTTTGACCGTTGGCGTATACAGTTCGCCGCACATGCTGAAATACAACGAGCGTGTACGCATTAATGGCAGTGATGCCAGTGACAGTGCTTTTGTTACAGCCTTTGAGCAAATTGAAGCTGCGCGCGCCGATATTTCCCTGACCTTTTTTGAATACGCTACGCTTGCAGGCTTGATACTCTTTAAAGCGGCAAAGCTTGATGTGGTTATCTTAGAGGTCGGTTTAGGTGGGCGTTTAGATGCCACTAACATCATTGATGCCGATATTAGCGTGGTCACATCTGTCGATTTAGACCATGAAAGCTATCTTGGTAATACCCGTGAGCTAGTGGGCCGTGAAAAGGCGGGTATTTTCCGCCGTGGTAGGCCAGCGATTGTTGGCGAGCCTAACTTGCCGCATACCGTCAATGAGGTCGCCAGTGATGTTGGTGCAACCTTGTACCGAGTCGGCAAGGAATTCAGTTATCAAGCCCATGATAATCTATGGGATTTTCAAGGCCAGGTGCTTAAGCTTGGTGATTTAGCCTTACCGACTTTACCTCTACCAAATGCCGCGACTGTACTGGCCGTGATTGAACATGGCTGGCCTAATATTTCAGCTGAGATTATTGCTAAAGGCATTAGCACTGCGCGTTTAACTGGTAGATTAGAGCAAATCAACGAGCGACCATTAGTGCTACTCGATGTGGCCCATAATCCCCATGCAGCGCGTTTTTTGGTGCAGCAGCTTGAGCCTATTGTTTCGGGTAAGCGAGTTTTTGCCCTATGCGGTATGTTGAAGGATAAAGATATCGCGGGTGTATTACCTGTGGTTGACCCTTTAGTTGATATTTGGTTCTTAGTCAGTTTGCATGGTGAGCGCGGGGCGAGTGCAAGTCAATTACGTAAAACCTTAGCCACAGATGCTAACGCATTTGAATTTGAGGAAATCGATGCGGCTTGGTCGGCATTAAAAACGCAAATTACCCCAGATGATGTGGTAATTGTGTTTGGCTCCTTTTACACTGTGGCAGGATTTAAATCTCTATTTAAGCAGGATGTCAGTTTTGTCTAGCCAGTTTCATAATCGTTTAGTCGGCACTGTGGTGCTGGTCGCCCTCGGGGTGATATTTTTACCGGATATTTTGGACGGCAAAAAAGAGCGCCAAGAAGAGCAGTTTGCAGAAATCCCTTTGCGTCCACCTCTCGTTGAGCAGAGAAAAAATGCCGATGATATGTTTGAGGTGCTATCGACCAAGGAGGTCGTTGAGCTTGAAGGGGAAGGGGCTGATCTTGTTGGTGCACACTCAAGTAGTGATGAGGCTCGGTTAGCGCAGGCGGTTAAAACTGAATCGACAACATCCGCTGCCGTAAAGGAGGTGGCGAAGCAAGACACATCTAAACCAGAAAGTAAGCCAGAGCCAACGAAATCAGAGCCCAAGAAAGAGCCTGCCAAATCGACGGTGGCTAAATCTGAGCCAGTGAAAAAGCCTGAGGTTAAATCTACCACTGTCGCAAAAACAGAAAAACCTAAGGTTGAAACGGCAAAAACCACTAAAGATGATGGTATTAAAGTTGTGAGCCGTGAGTCTATTAAACCTGGACTAACCTTACAGTTGGGCGCTTTTAGCAATGCTGCTAACGTTAAGGCATTGGTTGCGCAGCTGCGTAAAAATGGCTTTAAAGCGTACACTATTCCAGACACTCCAAAGGATGGTGTATTAACCAAAGTCTTTGTAGGCCCAGATGTATCCGAGACCAAATTGAAAAAAATGTTGGAAGATATTGAAAGCCTTACTGGCTTAAAAGGGCGGATCGTGCCTTTTAATCCTCTGGAATCTTAATGGCGATAAAAACCCTGAGACTGAAAATAATTTATTTACCTCTCTAGGGGTGAGAATCATTTCAGTCTCTGGTAGAATCGCGCCGTCTTAAAGCCTATGTCGGAAAGCCATCTCAATGGTTTGGATTGATTACGCTATCATATTCGTCATCGGATTATCGACTCTTATCAGTCTGATCCGTGGATTTGCCAAAGAAGCCATGTCCTTAGTGGTATGGTTCGCGGCTTTCTTTGTTGCCAGCCAGTTTTATCAAGATCTTGCCGTTCATTTAACCCAAATGAACGATGAAATGCTGCGTAATGGTGTATCCATTGCCATCCTCTTTATTACCACCTTGATACTCGGCGCCTTAGTCAATTACATTCTTGGGCAACTAGTTGTTAAAACAGGATTATCTGGCACTGACAGACTCTTAGGTCTGTGTTTCGGTGCCATTAGAGGTGCGCTTATCGTGAGTGCGCTGTTGTTCTTTATGGATGCTTTTACAGGCGCTCCTAACTCCCAATGGTGGAAGGATTCTGTGTTAGTGCCCGAATTTGGCGTTGTTATTCAATGGTTTTTTAACTATTTGGAAAACACCTCCAGCTTTGTACCCAAAATATAAAAAAGACAATAAATTTATCCTAATTGATGAATATAAACCTAAGTCAAAATGTCTATTCAACGTCATTTATCTTTTTGCTTATATTTCAACATGAAAGGACATAGAACATCTTACAATGAGGAAGCTTACCCATGTGTGGTATCGTCGGAATAGTTGGCCAATCATCGGTTAATCAGACCATTTATGATGCACTGACTGTGCTTCAGCACAGAGGTCAGGATGCGGCAGGTATTGTGACCGTTGATCGTGGTGCTTTCAGACTACGTAAAGCCAATGGTCTGGTAAAAGATGTATTTGAAGTCAAACATATGCAGCGCTTACAAGGCAATGCAGGGATTGGCCATGTACGTTATCCAACCGCGGGCAGTTCAAGCGCGTCCGAAGCGCAGCCTTTCTATGTTAACTCGCCATTTGGGATTTCATTAGCCCATAACGGTAACTTAACCAACACAGTCGAATTAGCCGAAGGGCTAATTAAAAAACGTCGTCATGTAAATACCACCTCAGACTCTGAAGTGTTATTAAATCTCTTGGCTGACGAACTACAAAAAACCACTAGCTTGACCCTTACCTCGGAAGAAGTTTTTGATGCGGTCGCTAAGGTACACCAACAAGCTCGTGGTGCCTACGCGGTCGTTGCCATGATTATTGGTCAAGGTCTGGTCGCATTTCGTGATCCATTCGGTATTCGCCCATTGGTGTTAGGTAAGCACGAAACCGCTACTGGCACTGAATATATGGTGGCTTCTGAAAGCGTGGCACTCGATGCCGTTGGCTTTGAAGTGATGCGTGATGTGGCGCCTGGTGAAGCAATTTATGTTTCGATTGACGGCCAGCTGTATACCCGTCAATGTGCAACTGAGCCGAGTTATGCGCCATGTATCTTCGAATTTGTCTATTTTGCCCGACCAGATTCAACCATAGATAAAGTGTCTGTTTACGCAAGCCGTGTCAATATGGGCGCTAAGCTTGGGGAGAAGATCAAGAAGGAATGGTACGATCACGATATCGACGTGGTTATTCCTATTCCTGAAACCTCATGTGACATCGCCCTCGAAATCGCCCGTTGTATGGATTTGCCGTATCGCCAAGGTTTTGTGAAAAACCGCTATATTGGCCGTACCTTCATTATGCCTGGTCAACAGGAACGTAAGAAATCAGTGCGCCGTAAACTCAATGCAATCAACACTGAATTTAAAGGTAAAAATGTACTGTTAGTGGATGATTCTATCGTTCGCGGTACGACCTCTGAGCAGATCATCGAAATGGCCCGTGAAGCGGGTGCTAAGAAAGTGTATTTTGCTTCTGCTGCGCCGGAAATTCGTTTCCCGAACGTTTATGGTATTGATATGCCAACATCGAACGAATTGATTGCCCATGGACGTGATGCCGATGAAATCGCTAAACTGATTGGCGCCGATGGTATTATCTTCCAAAATCTGACCGATTTAGTTGAAGCGGTTAGAATGGAAAATCCTGAGATTAAATGCTTCGAGACCTCAGTATTCGATGGTCACTACATCACCAACGACGTTGATCAAGCTTATTTAGATCACTTAACACAATTACGTAACGATGATGCTAAAGCCGATCGTAATAAAGATATTGGTACTAACTTAGAGTTGCATAACGTCTGTCATCCTTAACGGGAATTGTTAGGCAGAGAATGGGCCAGTGATGATGTCACTGGCTTTTTTTATGGATTTTTAATCACCATTTGAGGAAGGAATAGTGATTTGGCATGGGTAAAACTCGTGTGAGATCTTGTGCTGTACATTCGAACTCGAAATCAATTGCCTATGGATGACAATCTTCTGCTCTTTTTAGCGTATTGAGTAAAGATAAAACCTGCAATTTATCCCCAGATCCAAAGCAACATCCAAACGCTAAATAGACTGCTTAAGCTATGGCGAGTCACTTGATGGCGCAGTAATAGCGATAAACTCACTGCGATAGGGATAATGAGAATAAATCCCCAAGCCAGAGGTATATCAACTAACTTAAGTTGCCCAAGCCATGCACGTGTGAGTAGGCTAACAGCAAGTAACAATAGGCTATGAAATATAAGTAACTGATTGAACCTTAAAACTAATGATGGTTTTTCTGCATAAGTGTTTTGGACTTTTTTGCGGAATGGTTTTGTCAATGGTTTCATAACGCCTCCTTATCAACGCCTCTTACTTTACACCTTGTTGAGAATTATTCTCAATTAAATTTACAATCGAACGATTGCCTTTCCTGCAAGGCTTACTGTGATTTGCACTCAGGGGGACTTTGAGCTAAATTGTACTGTAATTATATCCAGTGCTTGGTGTTTGTATGATCCTCTATATCGCAGAAAAACCTAGCCTAGGGCGGGCGATTGCTGATGTATTGCCTAAACCCCATAAAAAAGGCGAGGGATTTATCGAAGCCGCCAATGGCGATTGTGTGTCTTGGTGTGTCGGTCACTTGCTCGAACAAGCTGAGCCTGATGCCTATAATCCAGAGTTTAAATCTTGGAAATTTGAGCACTTACCTATAGTGCCGGACAAGTGGCAACTGACACCTAAGGCAGCAACCCGCAGTCAACTCACAGTGCTTAAGCGATTAGTCAAACAAGCGAATACGCTGGTTAATGCGGGCGATCCTGATAGGGAAGGGCAGTTATTAGTGGATGAAGTGATTGCCTATCTTGGGGTAACGGGGGACAAGTTGCATCAAACCCAGCGTTTGCTCATTAGCGACTTAAACCCGCAAGCCGTCAAGCGAGCACTGACACAACTTCGCAGTAATCGTGAGTTTATCCCCCTATCGACTTCTGCCTTAGCCCGAAGCCGTGCTGACTGGCTCTACGGCATGAATATGACGCGTGCCTATACTATCCAAGGTAAAAAAGTGGGCTATCAGGGAGTGTTATCCGTTGGTCGTGTGCAAACGCCACTGCTTGGGCTTGTCGTTCGCCGTGATGAAGATATTGCGAATTTTCAGTCTAAGCCTTTCTATGAAGTACTCGCACATCTGGCAACGGACAAGCAGGAAACCTTTAGCGCAAAATGGCAACCGAGTGAAGCTTGTCAGCCTTATATGGATGAAGAAGGACGAGTGCTAGCCAGAGGATTAGCGCAAAATGTGGTGAGTCGCATCAGCGATAAAACCGCCTTAGTTACTCAATTAGTGGCTAAGGATAAGAAACAGCATCCGCCTTTACCTTACAGTTTATCAGCGTTGCAGATTGATGCGGCCAAACGGTTTGGTATGAGTGCTAAGGATGTGCTCGATACCTGTCAGAGTTTGTACGAGCGTCATAAGCTGATTACCTATCCGCGCTCCGATAGTCGCTATTTACCGATAGAGCAACATAGTCTTGCGCCATCTGTGCTTAAGGCTATTGGCGGCGGTGCTGCTGAGCTATTGCAAGGTGTTGATGCGCCCGATCCCCACCTTAAATCTAAGGCGTGGGACGATAAAAAAGTGGATGCCCACCACGCAATTGTCCCTACCGAGAAAACGGCTAACCTATCGAGCTTAAGCTTGCGGGAAAAACAGCTGTATCTTCATATTGCGCGTCAATATTTAGCACAGTTTTATCCCGCCTATTGTTATAGTGAAACCACGGTACAAGTGACTATCGAAGGTGGTTTATTTAACACTAAGGCGCGTCAGGATAGGTCCCTCGGCTGGAAGCAACTCTTTGTCCGCCAACAGCCGGGCGATAATAAGTCGACTCAAGAAAGTGCAGATAAGGATGATGAGCAGGATGAATTTATCGGCCATTTACCGCCGCTAAAACTTGGGCAGACTTTGCATTGTCTGCGTGGTGAGTTAGTTGAAAAAAATACCCAGCCGCCTAAAGCCTTTACCGATGCGACCCTGCTCAGTGCCATGACGGGTATTAGTCGTTATGTGACCGATCCTGAGATCCGTAAAATCCTGAAAGAAACCGATGGCTTAGGTACTGAAGCCACCCGTGCAGGTATTATTGAACTCTTATTTAAACGCGGTTTTTTACAACGTTTAGGTAAAGCGATTGTATCGACTGACGTGGGTAAGGGATTAATTAACAGCTTGCCTTTGAGCGCCACTACGCCGGATATGACGGCGCTCTGGGAAGCGAGTCTAAATGGTATTTGCCATAAAGAAACGTCCTATCAAGGGTTTATGCAGCCACTGCTAAGCACTTTATCAATGCTTATCCAACACGCTGGAGCTCAGTTGCCAACGGCGCTCAATGGATTAAAAGGCCAAGGTTATAAAAAGTCTTCCGGTAAAAAGTCTGGCTATCGCAAATCTTCTTACCGTAAAACGTCAGGAGTAGATCAAGGGAGGGGTAAAACGAGCACTGTAAAAAATAATGCAGCTATAAAATCAACGGTTAAAAGTCCTACTCGCAGAGCCAGTACTGTGAAAACCTAATGGCATAGATTGCTATAACTTACTGTCAGTGTTTTAGAAAGAATAATGGCTACCTTAAAGACAAAAAAAAAAGAGTAAACCAATGGGGCTTACTCTCACGGAAATTGGTCGTAAAACATTGTAGCCAAAACCACTCCCATCTAGATAAGGAGCCTGCATACAATGCCAGTTGTGACTTAATTAACCCTTAAAATTAACCTTTATCTTAAGGTCTCTCCTCGATTTAGACTGATCAATTTATCCAGAATATGTTCACCGTCCATGCGGATCCCGTTATGTTCGTATTCCGAGGTTAACCAGTACTTTAGTTGTCCAATTTGTTGTGCTGTTTCTAAGCTGTATTGCATTTCTACAAACATATCCTCGCTGTAAATAGCGGCGGCAACGGGGACGCGGTTTTGTGCCAGTTGTTCGAGGTTATAAAGTGTCGGCCAGTCGGATTTGTGGGCCAGTATTTCTGCCGCGGTTTTGAGTGGGGTTAAATGGCTAAATTGGTCGAACATCCAAGGATAAATCATCTCACCAGTGAACAGGAAAGGTTTACCTACTTGATAATTAAAGGCGGGGAATTGCTGCCTCACCCTGTGCGCAGCCCATTGCGAAGCGGAGTGTTGGCAGTAGATAGCTTCGTGTAATAGGGCGAAAATTGGATTAGTATTGTAGTCGAGCATCTGGCCGAAATGATTTAAAAACAAGGGATTGACTTCAATCCCTGAAGGCGTGTTGATCAGTGCTTGCTCAAGCAGATAGTAGACCGACTCTGGGCCTTGTTCCATTCCGAGATTGATGCCAAGTAGTTGTAGCATTTCAACGGTTAAGCGTTCCCCTGTTGCTAAATACACTTCATTTTCAATTAAGTGCTTAGCTAAGCGAGTGACTAAATGTTGGGCATCGTGGAAACGGTAGAAGAATTGTTTATTCTTTGTCAGTACTCGTTGGTAGGTCGCTAAGTAGACTTCGTCGCTGCTGCGGGTTAATGAAGGAATTCCACCAGTAATATAGGCTTCGCTAACGCCTTGAGGGGCGACACTTAAATAATGTAGGACGCAGAAACCACCGAAACTTTGACCAAGAATAGCCCATTTATCTGCCGGACAAAGTTGAGCACGAATGGCTTCGGCATCACGGATAATATTGTCAGCCCTAAAATGGCTTAGATAATTTGCCTGTGCGGCGGGATCTAAGTGTTTTAGGCTTTGGTAGTTAATCGGCGTCGATAATCCTGTGCCCCGTTGGTCGAGTAGTAACACTCGGTACTCTTTCAGGGCTTGGCGGATCCAACCGTTATTACTGGCTGGGCGCATAGCGGCAAATCCAGGGCCGCCTTGGAAAAACACTAAATAGGGTAGCTTTTTATCTTTGTTTTCAGTGCTACACAATTCCCTAGCAAAAACTTTGATTTGTTCAGCAATCGGGTGCTGATAATTAAGCGGCAAAGTAAAAGTGTGTTTTTTGGCGAGCACGCCAGCAAGAACGATATCGGGTTTCATCAATCTACCTATGGGTAATGGGCTCTTGGTTTCATTGCCGATTGTATACAAAAGTCGTTCTCTCGCAAGTTAGGATTATTTTGTTGGCTTTTGGTTAAGATCAATTTTTATTGTAAAAAATTGAGCCAAGATAAGGACCTTAGCGTAATCTATCGCTTATGGATAACACGAGATTGAAGCTATGAAGTATCAAATTATTCCTGTGACGCCTTTCCAGCAAAATTGCAGCTTGATCTGGTGTGAAAAAACTAAACTCGCTGCGGTCGTGGATCCGGGAGGGAACGTAGATCGCATTCAAGCTGAGGCGGCAAAACTAGGTTTGACCCTTGAGAAAATCCTGCTTACCCATGGGCATATTGACCATGTTGGTGGTGCAAAGTCCCTTGCTAAATCAGCCAACATTCCCATTATTGGTCCACATATTGCCGATAAGTTTTGGATCGATAATTTACCTAAACAGAGCCAAAACTTTGGTTTTCCCCACTGCGAGTCTTTTGAACCGAGTCAATATTTGCAGGAAGGCGATATTGTTACTGTGGGTGAACAAAGCTTATCCGTGCTTCATTGTCCTGGGCATACACCAGGGCATATCGCGTTTTTCTCGGCGCAATCTAAGTTGGCTTGGGTTGGGGATGTGTTATTTAGAAGCTCAATTGGTAGAACCGATTTTCCCCAATCAAATCATCACGATTTAATCCACTCGATCACCGAAAAACTTTGGCCTCTAGGCGCTGATGTAGAATTTATTCCAGGCCATGGTCCTTTGTCGACCTTTGGCGAGGAACGTGAACATAATCCTTTTGTTGCGGATCAATTACTACTTTAGTGGTTTTCGTTGTCATATCTAGAATTTGCGAGTGGCAATCACTCGCAAACCTCCTTATTTTTTTAAAGCTATTTTCGATTTTTGACATCTTTTGCAATCTATTATCCCTTTCAAAGCGAGGGCGCCTTTGTTAACTTGGTTGCATCGATTTTTAATCTATCGGGTTTTCCCCAATCGTATTGGTTATGCAGATATAGTTCATGTGAACATCGCTAATGTGATTGGTATTATCCAAGCATTAACTGTCGGTTGGTTTATGCTTAATTGATGTATGTTTTTGTGCTTGATAATCCTAACCTCTTGGAGTCCTTACGGATGGATCACCAAATCGAAGATTTGCTTGAACATTGGTTACCGCTTGCGGATGACGCATGGGTGCTTGCTGTGATCACCCGAGTTCAAGGTTCTGCCTACCGTAAACCCGGTGCCATGATGCTGTTCCATGAGTTTGGACAAGGGGCGGGCATTTTAAGTGGTGGTTGTTTAGAGGCAGATTTACGCCGACATGCCCAAAATGCGATGCAAACTCAGCAAGTGTTTTGTGTGACTTATGATGCGAGCGATGAGTCTGACGCCAGCTACCGTTTAGGTTGTGGTGGTATTGTTGATATCATGCTGATCCCGCTTTTAAAAGAGAATCATGATCTAGGTTTGATTGAACTTGTTCATGCATTTCGTCATGGGCAATCGGGATATTATCAATTGCCCTTGGTCGCATCGGGTGCCGATGCGCGGCAGTATCAGGCTCGTTTCTATTCTGCAGATACTGCGCCGTTCCCCATCAGTGATTTTGTTAAGTCAGGGATCGTTAAGCAAGAGACGGATGAGTCCCTTGTTATTCCACTGAGGCCCAGATTTCATCTTGGGATCTTCGGTGGCGGTATTGATGCTAAACCTATTGCAGCCATTGCCCATTCCTTAGGCTGGCAAGTTACCATCATCGATGGTCGTACCGCCTACGCTAGAGCGGCAGATTTTCCCGATGCTCATATCATCAAACAAACTGTAGGCGAGCTTGCTGCCAACGTTATCACCCAATTGGACTGCGCGGTGGTGATGAATCATAACTTAGGTTTAGATGCCGCTGTGTTAAAGGCTATTCAACCTTATTCACTGGACTATGTGGCATTACTCGGCCCAGCTCACAGGCGGGATAAGGTGCTGGCTATGGCTGGTTTATCTGCTGAGTCGTTTTCAGGCGTGTTTTCTGCCCCCGCAGGTCTTGCCCTTGGCGGCGAGTTACCGAGCGCAATAGCCCTTAGCATTTTAGCCCAGTGTCATGGTGTGCTGCATGGCGCAACACTGAAGCAACTTGATGAGATTATGGGTTAATGACACCGCTGGCGTTAATGGATAGGCGACTCCTTATCGTGGTACTTGCAGCCGGAGAAAGTAAACGATTTGGTGGAATAAAGTTAGTACAATCTATTCCATCAACGAGTATCAATTCGTTGTGTGAACAACCCATAATATGTGCACATATTGAGCGTTTACAGCAGGTTAATCACATTGTTTTTAATCAGAAAAACCAGAGTGCTTGTATAAATCATCAAAGCCATTTGCTAGTGGTACTCGGTGCTTACCAGCATACGCTGCGGCCATTACTGGAGCGATTTGATATCCAACAAACCTTAACCCTATTAGAGAATCCGCAGTGGCAAACTGGGTTATCCTCATCGGTTCGCCTCGCTGCAAACTATGCAATGGAGCAAGGCTTTGATGGCATCTTGTTGACACTGGCCGATCAGGTAGCCTTAAGTGTTGATGATTATCAACAGCTTATTTTGAAGTGGCATGAAACAGGTAAAAACGTTGCCGCCCACTATTTGGATGATTTGGGTGTGCCTGCTATTTTTAATGCCTCAACATTGCCTCTGCTCACTAACTTGAGTGGTGATCGTGGGGCGAAATCTATCCTAAAACAACAAGCTAAGTTGGGTGAATTGGTGTCGATAGCACTACCTAATGCAGCGATTGATATAGATACTAAAGCCGATCTTACGATGTGGTTGGCACTTAAGGAGTGAGTTATGGCAGAAGTATTATCAACCAAAGCAGTGACTAAGGAAGCAAATACCGCCGCTTCCTCCCAGACACTGACCATCAACGGCAAGTCATTTACCTTAGATGCCGATCCAAAAATGCCAATCCTGTGGGCACTACGGGATATTTTAGGGTTAACAGGGACAAAATATGGCTGCGGCGCAGGGTTATGCGGAGCCTGCACTGTGCATTTAGATGGGCAACCCGTTCGTGCTTGCTTAACCAGCCTAGGGCAAGCTCAAGGTAAACGACTTACAACAATTGAAGGGCTTGATAATCAAAAGCTTAAAAATGCTTGGGTAGAGCACAATGTCCCCCAATGTGGCTACTGTCAGGCGGGCCAATTAATGTCCGCGGCCGCATTAGTTGCGCAGCATCCTAAACCTTCGGAGGAACAAATTAACACTGCGATGTCGGGCAACCTCTGTCGCTGTGGCACCTATCCGCGCATTAAAGCGGCACTGCAAAACTATGCCAAACAGGAGGGCTAAGATGAGTACTTTTACTGCCGTAGAAAATGTAAGCCGCCGCGATGTATTAAAACTGTTTGGCGCAGTGGGTGGCGGATTAGCCTTGGGGGCGAGTGGATTAACTTGGAGCCCCATGGCGCTGGCGCAGGATAAAGAAGCGCGGCTGAATCTGTTTATCGCTATTGGTGAGGACAATAAAGTCTACCTTACTTGTCATCGGTCTGAGATGGGACAAGGGATCCGTACTGGGATCTTGCAAGTATTAGCCGAAGAATTAGAAGCCGATTGGGATAAAATCGTCCCGATCCAAGGCTTAGCCGATAAACGCTATGCCAGCCAGAATACCGATGGTAGCCGCAGTATTCGCGAAAATTACGACCGTATGCGCCAGATGGGCGCTATGGCGAGAACCATGCTTGAACAAGCCGCCGCTGCACGTTGGAAAGTCCCCGTAAGTGAGGTGCATACCGCGGCTCATAAAGTGCTGCATGCAAAATCGGGGCGTTCTGCCAGTTTTGGTGAGCTGGCGTTAGCAGCGTCGGAGCAGCCTGTGCCAGCCCTTGAGTCCTTAAAACTAAAGGATGTTAAAGATTTCAAGCAGATTGGCGCATCACGCCAAATTGTTGATATGGATGCCATGCTCACGGGTAGTGCAATTTATGGCTACGATATCAAGCTTGATGGCATGCTCTACGCCAGCATTATGCGTCCACCAGTGCTTGGCAGTGATGTCGCAAGTGTAGACGATACTGCGGCACGTAAAGTTGCCGGTGTGGTGGATGTGTATCGTCTACCTACCCCTAAAGGGCCTCCGGCCTTTAATCAACTCGGTGGTGTTGCCGTAATAGCGACGAATACCTGGAGCGCCCTTGAAGGTCGTAAGGCATTAAAAGTAGAGTGGACGACCTCCCCAAATAGCCAACATGATTCGAGTCTTTACCTGAAGGAACTGGTGGAGCGAGTTCAGCAAAGTGGCAAAGTTGTGCGCCAAGTAGGCAATGAACTCAAAAACTGGCCCGAGGCCGATACGCTAAAAGCGGTTTATACCGTGCCCTATTTAATTCATTCACCAATGGAGCCGCCCGTTGCAACAGCTTATGTGACTGCGAAGGGATGTGAAATTTGGGCATCCACCCAAACACCCCAAAGTACACAGCAAAATGTCGCCGCAGCACTGGGTATTGAAGAGGACGCGGTAAAAGTTAACGTCACGCTATTGGGTGGCGGTTTTGGGCGTAAATCTAAACCTGATTTTAGCGTTGAAGCCTCGCTGTTATCAAAGCAATTCAAGCGTCCGATTAAAGTGAGTTGGAGCCGTGAGGATGAAATACAAAATGGCTATTACCATGCGATTAGCGCGCAATCCTATCAAGCATTGTTCGATGCTAACAATAAACCAACCGCACTTTTAGCCAGAACAGGATTCCCGTCTATTAGCTCGACCTTCGCCGAAGGGGTGGAATATCCATCGGGAGGTGAATTAGATCTCGGTTTTGTGGATGTGCCTTTTGCTTTGCCACATTTAAGGTATGAAGTCGTAAAAGCGCAGGCGCACAGCCGTATTGGTTGGATGCGCTCAGTCTGTAATATTCAGCATGGTTTTAGTGTGGGTAGTTTTGTCGATGAAATGGCCCATCGAGCGCAAGTGTCCTGTCCCGATATGTGGCGTAGCCTGTTAGGCGATGCGCGGCGTGAGACCTTCAGCGATCAACAGTTTAAATACGGTAACTATGGTGAAGATCTTAATCGTCATCCCGTGGATGTTAGCCGCTATTTTGGGGTAATTGATGCGGTTGAAAAGGCCCAAGCTAAGGCGCCTAAGGCGGGTAAAAATCAGGGTTGGGGCTTTGCCGTGCACCGCAGCTTTGTGAGTTATGTTGCCGTGGCGATATTAGTGGAAGTGAGTGAGGATAAACAGGTGACTGTGCTTAAGGCGATAGCAGCCATTGATGCGGGAACAGTTGTGAATCCTGACAGAGTTAAATCCCAGACCGAGGGCGCGATTATCTTTGGCTTGAGCTTAGCTATGATGGGGGAGATCACGTACAAAGAGGGGAAAGTGCAGCAATCAAATTTTCACGATTATCCTTTGCTGCGACTTCCCCAAACACCCGATATGGAGATCATCATTATTGCCTCTGATGCGCCGCCCGCGGGTGTGGGTGAACCGGGTGTGCCGCCAGTTGCTCCAAGTCTCACCAATGCGATTTTTGCTGCGACAGGCGTTAGGATCCGTGACTTACCCGTTAGTAAGCAATTGCGGATTTAATCCTATTCTTTATGCATTAGTTGAAAGTCTTTTGAACAAAAAAGCGCCTAACAAGCGCTTTTTTCGTTTTTTTACGACAAAATATTTGCTTGTTAGCGATTTTGCGGGCATTAATGCCGAAAATTAGTAATAGATCAGGTTTTTGTTACCAAAATAGAGGTAATTTAACCAACATGTATAACCAAGCAACCTTAAAATATCAATCCTCACTCTTGAGGTTGCTTGGTTATAAACTTCCGTGAATAGAAATAAAGGGGTCATCCATGGAAAATCGTTGGCAAATCGCACTATCTGCTGGCCTGTTGGCCGCTATTTGGTGTGGCGTCGCAGATGCCTTTCATCTCGTTACTTGGATCGGTTTTTTAGGTTGCAGTACTTTTTTTGCGCAACCTAAAGCGGGTTTTCAAGGTGTGATGATGGCGTGGTGTACAAATCTTTCCGGCGTATTTTGGGCTTGGCTCATCATCACCGGAAGTAGTTTTTTTGTTTCGCCCGTATTGGGGTATATTTTTACCGGCATAGCCACCTCGGCCATGTGTTTACAGGCGAGTTATCAGAAGCTCAGCTTTATCCCTGGCGCGTTTATCGGCTGTTGCATCACCTTTGCGATGGCGGGGGATGTTGCCACTATCCTGCCATCTTTAATTATTGGTGGGTTGTTGGGGTGGAGTATGAGTATGCTAACCGGACAATTGGTCACTTTGAACCAGAAGTGGTCTGCTCCGGCTCGTACTGAAATGACCAGTGTCGACTAGCTTAGCATTAGCTTATATCTGTTACCTAAATTCAACCTGCGCTATCAAGTTGAAACAAGATATGGGTTATAATGCTGATTTAGTGCAAAATCGCCTTTCGGTTCTTAGGAATTATCAAGATGAAACAAATCCAGTTTCGTACCATTGATGCCATATTGATCAAGTTTAGCCTTAACGGAAAGTTTTGGGTTGTCTGTTCTATGGTTGCTTTGATCACGGCCGCCGTGGCGTTAGTGAATTATCAATATGCCCAGCGTAATGCCGAATTAGCATCATTTGCCCGGGTTCAAGCTACTGTAGATGCACTCGCCAAGGTGGCAACGTTACAAAAACTTGAGGCTGATGCCCTATCGCAATTTGCCCGAGACAATGGGCTGACATTGGCAACTGGGCAGGCAGCACCCCAACGTAAAGGCGATAATGTGACCGCTACAGCCGATGTTTCAGGTAGGCAGTCTCTGCAGCTTTCACAAAATGTGCAGCAATGGGAAGCCGAGGCCCGTAGTGATGCCAATTTTATGGTTTGGATGGCGTTATTGGGTTTACTGCCACTATTCCAGTTGAGTTATTGGATTTCAACATCCCTCGGTGGTGGGCTGTGGGATATGTATATGGCCATTAAACGCCTAGCTGATGGTGATTTAAGTTTTAGATTAAACTTTTTTGGCACCGATGATTTTAGCTTGATTGCCCGTGAAATAGACCGCAGCGCCGATAATATGAGTGAAATGGTATCCGCGATTAGAAAAAATGCGGATACGCTGGCACTAGCATCTAACGAGTTTAATCAACAGGCCGTTACCAGTGATAAATTGATCGGTTTTCAGTATCAATTCTTAGACTCGGTGGCTGTCGCTATGGCGCAAATGACCTCGGCCATTGAGGAAGTTTCGCTTAACGCGAATAACACTTCAATGCAAACTAAAGACAATGCCACTCAAATGTCGACCAGTAAAGGACGTATTGCTCATACGGTTGAGGGAATTAGTTTGCTCTCGACTAAAATTGGTGCAGCGTTTTCATCGGTAGAACAATTGTCTAAGGATGCGGCGAGTATTGATGCGGTGGTGACAACCATTAACAGTATTTCCCAGCAAACCAACCTACTAGCCTTGAATGCGGCTATTGAAGCGGCGAGAGCGGGTGAACAAGGTCGTGGCTTTGCCGTGGTGGCAGATGAAGTGCGTACCTTAGCGGGTCGAACTCAGCAAGCCACGGTTGAAATTCAAGCAATGATCGAAGGGCTGCAACTGGGCACGAGTCGTCTATCGGGTATCACTACTGAGATTGTTGACCAAGCCGATGAGGGGCGAAGTGCTATTATTGCCGTGGGAGAGGATGTCGAGAGCATGACACAATCGGTCAATGCAGTATTTGATATGAGTAGCCATATTGCCGCCGCAGCCGAGGAGCAAAGTGTCGCCGCGCGGGACATTGCCGGACAATTGAATGAAATTCGCCATCAGTCTGAAACCATCAAGCAAACGGCACAGCGCAGTGTGACTTTAGCTAATGATCTGCACCATGCATCGGTTGAATTAGGTGGGATTTTAAAGCAGTACCGCACTAGCTAATTAGTCATCTTTACTCTAGCACTGAAGGTACGCAATAGCCTTCCTAGCAAGTATTTAAGTCCTAAACTAAATGGCGGTTAAATCTTAGATTTCCGCCATTTCAAATTCTACAATATCTCAAAATAAGATCACTGAGTTGCGTAGCATTAATTGCCATTGTTTTCCCTGTGACTCGCCACCCTTTTATTTAATAAGAAGTATCCCTGAGGGCTCTACTAAAACATCCTGTTTTAGAAGGTCCTGGTACAACAATACCAATCCTAACTACCCCTTTCGCTGTTCGTTTAGCTGAATAGCTATTGCCCCAAACAAGATAACTTTATCGTCAGTTGTGCTACATAAATTGTCACTGTTTTCCCAGTGACTCGCCGTAAATATATATATGGACACCTCGAACAGATCAACCACTGTATGAGTAACAGAAAGTAATACTGCGTACGTATATCCGACCTGTTTGTGAGAATCTTTGCTCTCTGGCCTTAATGAGAA
>NZ_JAKILG010000059.1 GCF_023283765.1 Shewanella profunda
ATCCAAAATTGGAATTTGACGCTATCACAGCTCTCAATCCATTTTGAGGGGCGCTTAGAAAACCATATCGATCTGTGAAATTAACCTGACACAGAATTATGAACAGCCTCTAATTAGCTTTTCACCTGCTCTTTGAACCGCTTTCTTTGAATAAATCAACTTACAATGTTCCATTTGGTCAGCCTCTTTCTCAAGGTAAGCCATACTTCTTTTAAGTGTATTCAAATTTACTCCATCTATATTTTTAATGCTTAAATTTACTGAAAAGCAACTAAAAGTACATTACCCGAACTTCTTATGAAACCTAAACCGTAATTGGCTGGGAACTTGAACGAAACAAGTAAATAATTATTACATATCAGTATTTTAGTGTCCATTATGATGAGTTTTCAACAATTTTCCATGCAGTAAAAGTGAGACTTTACCGAAAGTTCGGGATAACACCAAATCCTAAGGAATGCACCATCCCCTCGGAGTTGCCGTAGGGTATTTGCGTTCGTTGCGTGAGCGAGGCATGGATGCCGAGATAGCGTCAGTCGAATCAGGGACGAGCGTCTGACGCGATAGCATAAGGACGCTAAATGCCCAAGGGGCTTTCAACTCCGTTGGGGGCGTCTTGGAGAATCCAAGGAGGATAGGACGAGCAGTCCTCCTTGGTCGGGTGCGGGGTGAAGCCCCACGACTTTGACTTTGTTTTTAAAAACAATCAGACGAAGTTTGATGAAAACAAAAGGCGCCAAAGCGTCTTTCTACTCTCGGGGAAAGGGAAAACTCCCCATCCCACAATGATTTGATTAAACAATCAAATCATACTCCTCTTTGAGTATCTTAATGATATCTGCCTTTGGATTAGCTGGCAGCGGGATTGGGGCACCAGTCACTTTCTCCGCAACGCCTGTGTAAGTGCGTGACACTTGCATCATGGCCTCAAGTGGCAGGTCATTGTCACGGGCGAGCGCTTCACGCTCTGGCATTCTGTCTTTGTTGAGCAGCACATCAGGATCTGGGAAATGATTGAGCAGGAATTGGCGGAAACCCTCTTTAGAGTTTTCTAAAATCTTGCCATCCCGGTAGGCGGCGCCGTCCCAAATACGTGATGAGTCTGGAGTACCGACTTCATCCATGTAAATCAGTTTTGAATTGCCATCTTTATCGGTCACATAACCGAACTCAAATTTAGTGTCGACAAACACTTGATCAATGTTGGCCAGTGCTTTTGAAATCACTTTAAAGCCATCCTTTAACAGCTTCTCGTACAGGTCGATATCTTCTAACTTTTCAAAGCCAAAGGCTTGGTAGTTGGCTTCGATATCGCTGCGGCTGATGTTCACGTCATCTTGGGCAGGCACGCCTGGGATGCCGGTTAAAATACCCTTAGTCGATGGAGTGATTAACAGCTCAGGGAGCTTTTGATCTTTCTCTAAGCCTTCTGGCAGTGTGATGCCACAGAATACTCGCTCGCCCTTAGAGTAAGCGCGCCACATTGAGCCTGTGATGTACTGGCGGCAAATGGCTTCGACTTTAATGGGGCGGGCTTTTTGGACTATCCATACGAACGGGTGCGGGATATCCAAAATATGGCTGTCGGCTAGGCCGTTTTCGGCGAACAGTTTAAACCAGTGGTTAGAAATCGCGTTTAATGCCGCGCCTTTACCGGGAATGCCTTTGAGACCACCTTCACCGTGGAAGATACAGTCGAAGGCCGAGATACGGTCGCTGATCACCATGATGGCGAGCGGGGTATCTTCGGGGACGTTATAACCCTTGGTTTTGATTAAACGGCGGCTGTCGGCATCGGTTAGCCAGTAAACGCTGCGAACCTTGCCGCTGTGGACTGGGCTGTCGGTGCGGATTGGCAAATCGTTATTTACGGCTAATACGGAATCAGCAAGACTCATGACGAGTATTCCTTAGGATAGAGAGTGTAGGGATAAGGTTTTTATAAGTGTCGGTTTGCAGATGGACTATGGCGTTAGCAACAGCCAGATTCATTGCAACCGCTTTATTATTCGCACTTGGCTTAGGGCGTAAAGCGCTCAGCCAGTTTGCGGGATTTGATGTTAAATCTTGAACAGCAAAAGTGGTATTTTCGGGCGGTGTTTGAATTGTGTTGGGTGGAGATAATGCAAGGGAGGGAACAAACGCAGGGCAAGGTTGGCACCACAGTGAAAGTGGTCTGCGAAAGCGGGCTGGGCCCGTGCCATTTTGCTCGAAAATGCTAACCATTAATCCGAGAGAACCTTGTTCTAGACTGCCGCGAAAAAGTGGCGACATTCTACCTTTTTTGACAAAATTTGCCACGGCTATTTATTGTGTTCTGTGCGACGAACCTAGCAGACGCAAGGATTTGCAGGGGAATCGTGCGCTAAAATTAAACGATGAGCGCTATCTCGACTAAAAGGAGTAAAAGCCGAAGGGGTGTATTTTGCTGCGTCGATATGCGAGGTTAGGGGTTGGAACGCCAAATGATCTTTACTGTTGAATATCCAACGGAGGGAATATGAGCACAAGTCATCATGTACATAATGATAATCAGCGAGAGCTAGTATTAGAGCGTATTATCGACGCGCCGCCGGAAAAGTTGTTCCGCGCGTGGACCGATCCTGAGTTACTCAAAATTTGGTTTACCCCAAGGCCTTGGACAGTGGCTAGCGCAACCTTAGATGTGCGTGCCGGTGGTTCAAATGTGATTGTGATGCGCAGTCCTGAGGGGCAGGATTTTCCGAATCGTGGCGTGTATCTCGAGGTGGTGGAGAACCAACGCATCGTATTTACAGATGCCTTTACCGAAGCTTGGCTACCGTCCGATAAAGCCTTTATGACGGCGACTATCACCTTTGAACCTATGGACGGCAAGACCAGATACATTGCGAGGGTGTTACATTGGAATAGCGAAGATAGGCAAAATCATGAGGATATGGGCTTTTACGAGGGTTGGTCTAAGGCGACCGATCAGCTTGAGGAACTCGTGGCGAGCATCTAGCTGTCGAGTCTCCAGCCCCAGATCAAATATCAATTAACAGGCAGTACCTAGCCCAATCGCCCTGCATTATCATGCTTTGGCGAGTGGCAGGATTAAGAGGTGTTATGTCGTCACAGAAAGAACCGTTGCAACTTGTGCCATCGCAACTTGCGCAAAGCGCGGCTTTGCAGGGAAATAGTTTTTTATCAAAACAGTTCAATGGCTTGTCTGAATTAGCGCAGGATTTACAGGGTATCGAGTTTGAGGAATGCGAGTTTCACGATTGCCATTTTAGTGAAAGTACCTTCCGTAAATGTAAGTTTATTGAGTGCCGTTTTGTGCGCTGCAATTTGAGTTTAGTCAAAGTGCCACTGTGCCAGTTCAATACTGTGGTCTTTGAAGAATGTAAGCTCGTGGGTATAGATTGGACCCGCGCCGCATGGCCGCGCTTATCCTTTGCCGCGCCATTTTCCTTTAAGCAATGCATTCTCAACGATAGCTCTTTTCTTGGTTTATCCCTCGACGAAATGGTGATTGAGGAATGCAAGGCCCACGATGTCGATTTTCGTGAGGGCAGCTTCAATCAAGCCAATTTTACTTATACGGATTTCAGCCATAGCTTATTTGGTCGCACCCAATTATTGGAGGCGGATTTCAGCGAGGCTTCCAATTACGATATCGATATTTTTAACAATAAAATTAAAGGCGCTAAATTTAGTCGCGACGAAGCTATTCGTTTGCTCAACTGCCTCGATATCGAGCTTTTAGACTGAAATAGAATTTAGTGTATGGCACCCATTAACTTTTAGGTGTTTTTAGATTTTTTTAGTTTTATAGAAGATGATATTTTTTATAAAAAAATATCATCTTTCTCCTGTGAAAGTCCCCAGCAACTCTATTGATCTTATTCACGATTTTTTATCTGGGTTTTAGCTTTTCATTGCCTTAGATCACACTCAACTCCCCTATGTGGTTTACCACAATACCCACCTACCTCTTTCAGGATAACAATCACTGTGGATTAGAAGCAGTGCATTAAACGATCGTAACACAGTGGTTTTAACGTACTTATAACTAAAAAAGTAAACAAAATCAGTGAGCAAACCTTAACTCGATATAGCCAATATGCAGGTGTCGGGTGGGATAAGCGTGATGGAGGTAACTATGATTGAGCTTAATAGGCGAACTTTTTTAAAAGGAGCGGGGGCTGGTGGCGCAACCTGTGCGTTAGCCAGTCTGCTGCCGGGCAGCTTAGCCGCATTAGAGAATAAGCAGCTAAAAGGCATGGGCAAGGAAAGGACATTGCCAGTATTTGTGAAATGTGCTCGACCCGTTGCCCGATTTCGGCGCGGGTGATTGAGGGCAAAAACGTCTTTATTAGCGGCAACAAAGCGGCTAAGTCCTTTGGTGGTAAGGTCTGTGCCCGTGGTGGTGCAGGTCACAGCTTGCTGTACGATCCACAGCGTATCGTTAAACCGTTAAAGCGAGTGGGTGAGCGTGGCGAAGGTAAATGGGCTGAGATCAGCTGGGATGAAGCCTATAAACTTATTGCGGATAACCTCAATAAAATCAAAAAAGAACATGGCCCAGAGGCCGTGGCATTCTCGTCAAAATCTGGCTCCCTTGAAAAGCATTTGTTTCACTTAGCAACGGCTTATGGCAGTCCAAATACCTTTACCCACGCATCAACTTGCCCTGGCGGCTATGAAATTGCCGCAAAAGCCATTTTTGGTACTAAGTTAAAACGTGATTTAGGCAATTCAAAATACATCATCAACTTCGGCCATAACCTGTACGAAGGTATCAATATGTCCGAAACCCGCGGCATGATGGCGGCGCAAATGGATAAAGGTGCCAAGCTGGTGGTGTTCGAGCCAAGATTCTCCGTTGTGGCCGACAAAGCCGATGAATGGTACGCCATTCGCCCCGGTACCGACGTGGCTGTAGCCTTAGCGTTATGCCATGTATTGATTGAAGATAATCTTTACGATAAAGCCTTTGTCGAGCGTTATGTGGAAGGCTTCGAGGCCTTTGCCGCCGAAGTGAAAGCCTATACCCCTGAATGGGCAGAAACTATTTCCGATGTGCCCGCCAAAGACATTCGCCGTATCGCCCATGAATATGCCGCTAAAGCGCCCAACGCTGTGGTCGATTTTGGTCACAGAGCCACCTTTACCACCGAAGAATTTGATATGCGCCGCGCCCTTTATGCTGCCAACGTTTTGATTGGTAACATTGAGCGTAAGGGCGGGATTTATATCGGCCAAAAACCGGGTGATTACAACAAGCTTGCCGGTGAAGCGGTTGCGCCTGTGCTGGCAAAACCCGGCGTGAAAGATATGCCAAAACCAGCAGCAAAACGAATCGATCAAGTAGAGGAACAATACGCCATGATGTGGTCATCGGGCGGTGTGTACCAAACTATTCTCGATGCGACCTTAAGTGCAGTGCCATACCAGTTACACGGCTGGGTGATGTCACGCACTAACCCAATGCAAACCATGACAGACAGAGCGCGCGTAGTTGAAGCCATGAAAAAGCTCGACTTTATTGCCGTATGTGATGTGTATATCAGTGAAACAGCCGCCTATGCAGATGTGATTTTACCTGAATCGACCTACCTTGAGCGCGATGAAGAAATCGCCGATAGGTCGGGGAAAAATCCCGCTTACTATGTACGCCAGCGTGTGGTTGAAGCACTCGGTGATACAAGACCCTCTTGGCAAATCTTTAAAGATATTGGCAATGAACTGGGCTTAGGTGAGTTTTATCCATGGGACAACATTGAAACGCTGCAATTGATGCAAGTGAACCGCGATACCGCGCTTTTACGCCGAATTAAAGACGAAGGTTTTGTGAGTTTTGGTAAGCCTATTATGTTGCGCGAACCTAAGATGGTGGCCGAGTTTACAAAGGCCTATCCCAATGCAAGACCTGCCGATGAAGACGGTACCTACGCCAGTGCACTGACCTTTAAAACCCCAAGCGGCAAGATTGAACTGACCTCCGCTAAAGTTGAAGCCATGGCACCGGGACGCGGGTTGATTAAGTTCCGCGAAGTGAATCTGAAAAAACCAGACGAGCTGTACTTTATCCAAGGCAAAGTGGCGGTGCACACCAATGGCGCAACCCACAATATCCCTATGTTGGCCAATCTGATGTCAGATAATGCTATCTGGGTTCACCCTGTGACAGCGGGCAAGTTAGGGATCAGTAATGGCGATCCAATTCGCCTCACCAGTAGCGTAGGCACCGAAGAAGGCCATGCCTTAGTTACGCCGGGTATTCGCCCTGATACTGTGTTTGCTTATATGGGTTTCGGCTCTAAAAACAAAGAGTTGGTTAGAGCCACAGGCAAAGGTATCCACTGCGGAAACTTAATTCCCCACGTGACAGCTCCCGTGTGCGGCATGAATGTGCACACCACGGGTGTCACGCTGGCAAAGCGCTAATCGGAGGCTTAAATGAATAAACGATATGTAATGGTGCACGACGAGAATAAGTGCATCGGCTGCCAAGCCTGTAACGTGGCGTGTCGCAGTGAAAATGGTGTACCTGAAGGCGTAACCCGTCTACAGGTACGTGTCGAAGGCCCCTTTGGTGAAATGCCCAATCTGCACTTCAAATACCACAGGGTATCTTGCCAGCAGTGTGAAGATGCGCCCTGCGTTAAGGTGTGCCCAACGGGTGCGGCCTATGTGGGTGAAGATGGCATTGTTTCTATCCATACCGATAAGTGTGTGGGTTGTATGTACTGCGTGGCAGCTTGCCCCTACAAAGTACGTTTTATGAACCCAGAAACCAAGGCGGCGGATAAGTGTAACTTCTGTAAAGACACGCGTTTAGCGCGGGGCGAAGAGCCTGCCTGCGTAACTGTGTGTCCGACCGATGCGCTAGTGTTTGGTGATGCCAATGATCCTAAGAGTGATGTGGCTATCATGCTGAATACCAAAATCACTTACCAAGATAGAACTCACCTCGGTACTAAACCTAGGGTGTATCGCGTTCCTACCAAAAGAGGGGGGATTTGATTATGAACAATACTTGGGGCGATATGACGCAATATGATCCAGTCACTTGGCACTGGGTTATCGCCGTCTACCTATTTATGGCGGGGTTATCCGCGGGCAGTTTACTGATTGGCATTGGTCTACATTGGGCGAATAAGGAACTTAACGCTGGGGTTGAAAGCAGTATTCTTAAGGCGGCAGCCATTATTGGACCAGTGGCCATTAGCTTAGGTCTAGCTTGCTTAGTGTTTGATTTAACTAAGCCATTCCACTTCTGGCTGATTTTGATCCACTACAACTTCCAGTCTGTTATGGCAATCGGGGTGTTGGCGCTGCTGGCGTATTCTCCCTTGGCCTTTGCCTACGCCATAATTGTGCTGCGGGATGACTTACCAAAATGGGGTTTGGGCTTCCTCACTCCCATTGCTAAGTTACTTATGCCATTCAGAAAGTTGATTGAAGTGCTATTGTTTGTCCTCGCCATTGGTGTGGGGGCTTACACTGGCTTCTTAATTTCGGCGATGAATGCCTATCCCATGCTCAATACGGCGGTATTGCCAGCGCTATTTTTAGTGTCAGGCTTATCGGCGGGCGCTGCGGCTAACGCGGTACTGGCGTTGCTGATGTTTAAGACTGACAGCCACGATAAAACCTTAGTCAAGATGCACGGTTTAGAGTTGCCAGTAATGGCGATTGAAATCCTGTTCCTGTTTATGCTGTTCTGTGCCTTGTACTTTAAAGGCGGCGCTGCGGCTGCGGCCTTAGCATCGTTAACTTCTGGGCTATGGGCAAGCGTATTCTGGATTGGTGTTGTGGGTATTGGCTTTGGTATTCCCTTGCTGTTTATGCTGCTACCCGCCGCGACTCGCCATACTAAGGGCGCGATGATCATGGTGGCCTGCGCGAGCTTAACGGGCGTACTGGCCTTAAGACACTTTATTGTGTACGCAGGGCAAAGCTATTTAAGCTGAGTGTGAATTGGCTTTAGATATTGATAGATAAAGAAAAAGCACTGGCAATGTCAGTGCTTTTTTATTGTCAGTATGCGCAGAGCTTATTGGCTGTATACAGAGAGCTTATTGGGGTAATAGCTCGATGATCGACTTTACCGTTAGCACTAAGGCGCTGATACTGCACAGGACTAACGTCGCCATCTTAGTCTTATCTTTATCGACTCTTCCCACCAGCTTACCTGCGACTAAATAGCCCAAGATTACTGAGGGCAATAGCATCAAAGATAACCACAGATGTTTAACCTCCAGCAGACCGGTAACCGCTAAAATGCTCAGCGCAATCATAGAGCTAAAAATAAAAAAGGCCGATAAAGCTGCGCGAAACTGCGAGGCATCTTTACCTGACAATAAAATCGCCATCGGCGGGCCACCAATAGCGGCGATATTGCCGAAAATTCCTGAAATTATGCCCGCACCGAAGAGGGTTTTCTTGTTCACAGGCAGGCTGAATTTATATAGGCTTAAAATAACCGCAATTGCCACAATGGCGGCGATGGATAAACCTAATATTGGCTGAGGCGCAAACAGTAAGAGGCTCGCACCGATAAAACCGCCGGGCACTCGGCCTATAAGAGCATATTGCAAGCCATTGAATTCTAAGTGGCCACGCTCACGCACTAAGGTGAGTAGGGCGATGGAGAATCCCATAGCTATCACGGGTGCAGGGACGAGCTGTGGGTCGACGATATACAGTAAAGGGGTCGCAACCACCGCAAGGCCAAATCCAATCAGGCTTTGGGTTAAGGCGCCTAGAAACACGATCACCGAAGCCAAGGCGAGTGTTTGGGGATCTATCATAGAAAACATAGGGTTCCTATATACCCAAAAACTACAAGATGAACTCATATCTTGTCTTGAGGTTGCTTGGGTATAAACAAAAAGGGATCGTTAACGATCCCTATTGATGAGCAATGTCGTGTAGCCTAGAAAGCGACGTGTCGCTATTCCATGTCTTCCCACTCGATCCCCATTTCGTCCATCAACAACTTGGCTTCGGCGGGAATACTATCTGGGTTATCTTTTGACAGATCTTCATCGTTAGGCAATGGTTGGCCAGTGTAGGCGTGCAAAAATGCCTCACACAACAGCTCGCTGTTGGTGGCGTGACGCAAATTATTGACTTGACGACGAGTACGTTCGTCCGTGAGGACTTTAAGCACTTTGAGCGGAATGGACACAGTAATTTTCTTTACTTGCTCATTCTTCTTGCCATGTTCAGCATAGGGGCTGATATATTCCCCATTCCATTCAGTCATTGACTCACCTGTTATAACGCTAAATTCGGGGCAGATTTTAAACCCTTACAAACAACAGTCAAATTATTGCTACTATTTCTTAGGGATTGCAAACAGATTTCTTTATGTTTAGACGTCTAAACGTCTTAACGCCTATTGACGATGTGTCTGTGCTTAGGTAAATTTAGACGTCCAGACATCCCAACGCCTTAGCTACATCAGATTACAGATGCTGCAGTTTGAGGTGGTTTAGGGATATAAGTCTACCGAATTTAGGAGTCCACCCATGACAGAGCGTCAATTAGCCACACTGGCAGTGCGTCAGGGTATCGAAAGCGATACCCAATATGGCGCTGTAGTGCCGCCGATTTATTTGTCGACTAATTACGCCTTCGATGGTCATAAAAATCCTCGCGAATTCGATTACAGTCGTTCAGGCAACCCAACACGCTGCATTTTAGGCGAAGCATTAGCGCAATTAGAAAAGGGCGCCACAGGCATAGTGACCTGCACTGGCATGGCGGCCATTACGTTAGTGATAACTTTACTCGGCCCCGATGACCTATTGGTTGTGCCCCACGATTGTTACGGTGGTTCTTACCGTTTATTTACCAATTTGGCAAAGAAAGGCCAGTTTAAGCTGCTGGTGGTCGATCAAACCGACAGCCAAGCGTTAGCCGCTGCCATAGCACAACAACCTAAGATGGTGTGGCTCGAAACCCCATCTAACCCGTTATTGCGTGTGGTGGATATCGAAGCCATTGCTAAGGCGAGCCATGGGGTCGGCGCGCTGGTGGTGGTCGATAACACCTTTTTATCGCCCATATTGCAACAACCCTTACTGCTGGGGGCGGATATCGTTATTCACTCCACCACTAAATATATCAATGGTCACAGCGATGTGGTCGGCGGCGCTGTGGTTGCTAAAGACGCACAAATCGGCGAAAGCTTACATTGGTGGTCAAACACCTTAGGCTTAACGGGGTCAGCCTTCGACAGTTATCTGACCCTGCGCGGTCTACGTACCTTAGCGGTGCGAATTCGTGAACATCAAGCGAATGCCCAGCGTATTTTAGAGGTATTAACCCAAAGCCCTGTGGTGAGTAAAGTCTATTACCCAGGGCTTGCAGATCACCCAGGTCATGCCATTGCCGCCAAGCAACAACAGGGTTTTGGTGCCATGTTAAGTTTTGAGCTTAAGGGCGGCGAGGCCGAAGTGGTGGCCTTTTTAGGTGCACTCAGCTTATTTAGCGTGGCGGAAAGTTTAGGTGGCGTCGAAAGTTTAGTGGCAGTGCCCGCGACTATGACCCACAGAGCCATGGAGCCACAGGCGCGCTTCGAGGCTGGTATTAAGGACACCCTATTGCGTCTATCGGTGGGTATTGAAGATGCCGCCGATTTAGTTGCAGATATTCAAGCAGGATTAGCCGCCGTTGCGGCTTGTCAGTAGAGGAATAATAGATGGCACGTTGTCACTTACATAAATTTGGAGGCTCCAGTTTAGCGGATGCCGATTGCTATCGCCGAGTCGCCCATATCCTGTTAACCCACGGTCATAGTGATGATCTCGTTGTGGTCTCTGCGGCGGGTAAGACAACGAATTTTCTGTATAAATTATTGGGGCTACGGGATTCAGGTCAGTTGTGGCAAGAAGAGTTACAAGTGCTGATCAGTTACCAACAGGGTTTAATTGAGCAGTTATTGTCGAATGAACAAGCCCGCGATCTGCGTGAGCGTTTGGCTACTGATAAAGCGCAACTTATCAGCTTATTATCCTTAGATACACGCAACGAATATCAAGTCAACCATGTGGTGAGCTTTGGCGAACGTTGGTCGGCTCGCCTGATGGCGGCGCTGCTGCGTGAGTCTGGCGTGGTGGCAAGCCATGTGGATGCCTGTTCAATTTTAGTGGCCGATGAAGCCGCTGTGCCACAAATTCGGGTGCAGGAATCCCGTGCTAAAGTACAAGCCCTATTAGCTGCGCATCCAAATGAACGCTTAGTGATCACCGGATTTATCTGCGCTAACGAGCGTGGCGATACCTTGTTACTTGGTCGTAATGGTTCAGATTTTAGCGCTAGCCTGATTGCTAGCCTTGCCGATATCGAGCGCGTGACCATTTGGACTGATGTGGAAGGGGTGTTCAATGCTGACCCGAATAAAATCAACGATGCCAAATTATTGAAAAGCATGTCACTTGCCGAAGCCGATCGCCTAGCACGTTTAGGCTCGCCAGTATTGCATTCGCGTACTTTACAACCGCTATTCAATACCGAAGTGAGCTTAGCGGTGCGCTCAAGTTATGCGTCCCACACTGACTTTACCCTGATAGCGCCCCACAGTTCATCGGCGAGTGCGCCCGTGGTGACTAACCTCAATGCTGTGGTGTTGTTCGGCTTTAAACTCACGGGTGAATTAACCCGTTTATTAGAGCTATTGATCGCCGCGGGTTTAACGCCATTGGCCCATTGGACCTCTGCCCATCAAAGGGTTGAACTTGCCTATACCGCTGAGAATCAAAAACAAGTTCAAAGATTACTCGATGCCGAGGCAGAAGCATTCGGGATCAGCGATCAGCAGATCAACACAGATTTTGGTTTAGTCGCATTAGTGAGTGCGGACGCCGAACATTATCGCCGCAGCTTCGCCCGCTTATTGAGCCGTGATGCTAAACCTCTGTTTAGTGGCGATTTAAGCCTAGTGACGCTAGTGCCACAGTCACAAGTGAATTTGTTAACCCAAAAAGTCCACCGCCGCTGCGCTGGCCCGCGTAAACGCATTGGTGTCTTACTGCTGGGTGTCGGCAATATCGGTGAGGCATGGGTCAATCTGTTCAAGTCGGTTTCGCCATCACTGGACCATGAACTTGAGGCTAAGGTTGAGTTAGTCGGCCTAGTCAGCTCGAGCAAGGCCTTGATAAAACCGAACGGAATTGACTTAGCCGCATGGCAGACCGAATTCGAGGCCGATGCCACGCCTTGGCAGTACGAACATTTATTTGAGCAGTTAGAACAAGTTAACTGCGATGAGCTCGTCGCCTTAGATATCAGTGCCAGCGCCAGTTTGACCTTGCAATATCCTGAGTTATTCGAGCGTGGCATCCATGTGGTGAGCGCGAATAAACTCGCGGGCTCGGGTCCACTGCCTTTCTACCGTGAGTTAAAGCAGCAACTGGGTAATCGTCGCTTATTTTGGCGTTATAACGCTAGCTGTGGCGCAGGCTTACCTATCCAGCATGCGCTGAATGATTTGCGTAATAGCGGTGATAGCGTTGAAGCCGTGGGTGGGATTTTCTCCGGCACCCTGTGTTGGTTATTTGAGAAATACGATACCAGCAAGCCATTTTCAGAATTAGTGATTGAAGCTAGAGGCTTAGGCATTACTGAGCCCGATCCACGCGACGATCTCTCCGGCCGCGATATGCAGCGTAAGTTACTGATTTTGGCCCGTGAGATTGGTCTTGAAATCGAGCTTGAAGATATTGAGCTGCGTTCATTAGTACCTGCGCATTTGGCGGATATTCCCTTAGATCAATTTCTCGCTCGCATTGCCGAGTTAGATGAGGATCTGCTGCAACAATATGGCGCGGCGGCGGAGCAAAATAAGGTGCTCAGATACGTTGCATCCTTAGACAATAGCGGCCCAGAGCTAAAGGCTGAAGTGGGTTTACAGTGGATTGATGCCCATCATCCGTATGCGAACCTAACCCCTGGCGACAATGTGTTTGTGATCCGCAGTGCCTTCTATCAAGGTAATCCGCTGATCATCCGTGGGCCGGGTGCAGGACGCGAAGTGACTGCGGCGGCGGTGCAGTCGGATCTGACCCAGATCTGTCGCGATCTATTGCAGGAATAACGCAGTATCAAGCTTCTAAAAGGACTCCTTCGAGTCCTTTTTTATTGGCTAGAATAAATCTATCGAGTTAACCGGGATTAAATGCGGTTTAAGACTATTTTTTGGCTTGACTTACATCTCAGTTTCTCTAGTATATGGACATATAGACGTCCAAACGTCCATGTAATTAGAATCACTGAACAATAGAGTCGTGCCATGGGCGGTTAAGCGTCGTGCCAAGGGCGGTTGAGGAAATACACATGGCTTTTCATCACGCACAACATTCACATTCGCTGAACCAGAGCTTGTCTGAGCTTAATGGCGATATTAATGTTTCTTTTGAGTTTTTCCCGCCATCGACCCCCGAAATGGAACAGATACTGTGGAACTCTATCCGTCGTTTAGAGCCGCTGAATCCTAAGTTTGTGTCGGTAACCTATGGCGCTAACTCGGGCGTACGTGATCGCACCCACGGCGTGATTGAACGTATTCAACAGGAAACCGGCCTCGTTGCCGCGCCGCATTTAACCTTAGTGGACGCCAGCGATGAAGAGTTGTTAGAACTGGCTAAACATTACTGGAAATCGGGCATCCGTGACATAGTGGCGCTGCGTGGTGACTTACCCGCGGGCAGCCCAAAGCCAACCCGTTTTGCGGTCGATTTAGTGCGTTTGCTGCGCTCAGTGGCCGACTTTGATATTTCGGTTGCGGCCTATCCCGAAGTGCATCCCGATGCGAGCAATGCGCAGGCGGATTTGATCAACCTTAAGCGTAAGATTGATGCGGGCGCCAGCCGTGCCATTACCCAGTTTTTCTTCGATGTGGAATCTTACCTGCGTTTTCGTGACCGCTGCGTTGCCGCCGGTATCGACGTTGAAATCGTGCCTGGCATCTTACCTGTGACTAACTTTACCCAGCTAAAACGTTTTGCGGGCATGACCAATGTGTCGTTACCGAGTTGGCTACATAAGCAATTCGACGGCCTAGAAAACGATGCTGGTACACGCCAACTAGTAGGCGCAAACGTGGCAATCGATATGGTGAAGGTGCTGTCCCGCGAAGGCGTGAAGGATTTCCACTTCTACACCTTAAACCGCGCCGAATTGACCTACGCCATTTGCCACACCTTAGGGGTGCGACCTAAGTAAAACATAATAAAAACAAACTAATAAAAACGCCGCAGATAATGCGGCGTTTTGTTTTCTTTAAATTTTAAATTGAGCTAATAGAGTTGTTAAACGGGCTGCGAGTTGGGCAAGTTCATCGCCCGCCCGTGCGGTTTGTACCGCACTATCTGTCGCATTGGTCGCAATATCATTGATGTTATTTACATTTTTATTAATTTCTGCCGAAACCGCACATTGCTCATTTGCGGCGCTAGCAATCTGGATATTCATCTGGCTAATAGTCGAAACGGCATGGGTAATGGCTTCGAGTGCTTCACCCGCTTCGTGAACTTGGGAGACACAGCTTTGGGTGGTGCGAGTGCTGGTTTCCATCGCATTAACCGTGGATTTGGCTTTATGTTGAAGCGCTTCGATCATCTGTTGAATTTCTGTGGTAGATGCTTGGGTTCGGCTAGCAAGGGTGCGCACTTCATCGGCAACCACCGCAAATCCTCGACCTTGTTCTCCCGCCCTTGCGGCTTCAATTGCCGCATTGAGTGCGAGTAAGTTAGTTTGGTCGGCAATATTACGGATAACCACAAGCACAGAATCAATTTCAGCGGTATTACGCTCTAATTCATTGATTGCACTCGCTGCTGTGGCGATTTCCTCGGCCAATATGGCAATAGTTGTTACCACTTTTTGTACGACCAATTTGCCTTGTTCGGTTGAGTCATTGGCGTGATTGGCGGCATCGGCCGCATCGGTAGCGTTATGGGCAACTTCTTGTACCGTTGCGGCCATTTCATTCATTGCGGTGGCAACTTGCTCGGTTTCGAGGTGCTGACGACTCGCCATCTTCTGGGTTTCCCGCGTAATGCTCGACATTTCCTCTGCTGAGGTGGCGAGCAGGCTTGTTGAGTCGGCAACGTGGGAAACTGTGTTGTGGATTTTTTCTACAAATAGGTTGAAAGCCATTGATAATTCAGCAATTTCATCCTTACCTTTTACCGCGATTCGGCGGGTTAAGTCGCCTTCACCTTCGGCGATATCATTCATGGCTTGGGTGGTTTCTGCGATAGGGCGAGTAATACCCTTGGCAATAAACCAAGCAATGGTAGCTCCAATTAACAGGGCCGCTAAACCGATAAGGAGCAGCTTAAGACGAATATCCGCTATCGCTTGTTCTGAATGGGTTTTATCCATCGCAATATCGAGTACCCCAAACACGTTTCCTGAATAATCTTTTATGGCGTGGCGATATAGGGCGTAATTTTTGTTATTTAAGGGGATAGTGCGGATCACCTCATGGCCTTGCATGGTGTTATTTAGCTCATTTACCGCTTGGGTATCAGGCGTAAATGTGGCGCCAAATAACTTGTACTTAGGACCATCAGGCAATATGAGGGCGATTTCCGCTTGATAGGCTTGTTTAAAATTATCAAAAAAGGGCTGACCGAAGGACATGCCAAACTCAACTGACCCTGTGTGCTGTCCGTTGTAACTCATTGGAACTAAGCCGCGAATACCTAATCCTTCTACCCCATATTCCAATCCATAAAGAGGGCGCTTTTGGCTGTTCGTTTCAACTATGGTCTTGCGTATGCTGGTGAGATCATCGCCAAACTTTTCGGGACGATGCAAGCGTAGAAAAGAAGTGGCTGGCGGTGTATGAAATTGGAATTGCTGAACGGCAAAATCGCGCTTGAGTTGGGTAAATATGGGTAAGGTACGTGCGGTTAATTTATCGCGCTCACCCGTTGCGAAGGTGCTTTGAACTTCTGGCGTGAGTGAGATTATCGTTGCCATTGCTTCTGCTAATTTGCCCGATGAGGCAATTTCGGCCACAGCGGTTTCATAGAGCTTATGGAGTTCTCTTCGCTCTGATTCTGCAACTTGGCGGCTGAATTCGGAGAGAACGAGCGGCATAATAAAGCTCATTACTGTTAACAGTAATAGACAGATCCCAATAACGATCCTCGTACTAATTTTTAGATTTATCAAAACAGCCTCCAGTTCATGTGCGTATCAATCTAATTTATCTGTTTAATATTATAGAGATGCAACATTACAAGATTTGAGAGGGGGCGAACCTTTTTAGGTTATTTTTTCCCCTTTACTCTGGTTTCGTGGTCTTGGACACAGATCTATTTATGCTAGATTATTTACTTAGCCTGCTAACTAAGTATAATGCTTAGCTTGCTAAGTAAATTGGTAAGCATTATGCAACAAGAATTAGACAGATTAAAAGAGTTATCACTGGCGGAACATCTCGGGCGTTTACATCGATTATGGCGCACTGTCGCCGATGTTGAACTCACGCCTTTGGGGTTAACTCATCCACGCTGGACGGCATTATGGAAATTGCTGCGCCTAGGCGACAACGTGAGCCAAAAAGTGCTGGCCGATGCCCTAGAGATAGAATTGGCTTCTTTAATGCGCACCTTAGGTCAGCTTGAGGAACAAGGATTGGTTGAGCGTCATTGCTGCGATAAAGATAAGCGGGCAAGGATTGTGAGTCTGACATCTGCGGGATTAGACGTTTTAAAGCAAATGGAAGCACGGATTATTCAGGTGCGCCGTGAGCTACTCGCTGGGATAAGTGCTACCGAACTGAGTGAATTTGAGCGAATTATTAGCCTGATCAGCGATAACGCGAGTGCCAAATTAGCCAAGGTAACAGACACCATTTTGTGAGAAAAAAGATGACACCAGATCAACAATTTGCCCGATTAGTCAAACTCGCCATGCTCGGTTTTGTGTTGGTATTTGGCTATTTTATGTTTGCCGATACCGTCATGCCCTTAACGCCCCAAGCGATGGCGACCCGCGTTGTGACTAAAGTGACGCCACAGATCAGTGGCAAAATCCAAACAATTGCAGTGACCAATAATCAAGCGGTTGCTAAGGGTGATTTATTATTTCAAGTCGATCCTGCACCCTATGAGCTCGCCGTTTCCCAAGCTCAGTTAACACTGGAGCAAGCGCGTCAGGATAATGCCGAGTTAGATGCTTCACTCCTCGCTGCTAAAGCGGATTTGAATGCGAGCAAAGTAACTGCATTGCAAAAACGCAGTGAAGCTAAACGTCTTGATGCACTATATGCCACCCATGGTGTATCGCAGCAACAGCGAGATCAAGCCGATAGCGATGCCGCAGCCGCCGAAGCCAATCTTTTAGCCGCCAATGCGCGTCTAGATAAACTCAAAGTCAGCCGTGGTGCTTATGGTGAGGGAAATCTTAAAGTGCGCCAAGCACAGAACAGCCTAGAGCAGGCAGAACTGAATCTATCCTATACCCAAATTCGAGCGGATCAGGATGGTATCGTCACTAACCTGCAACTTGAGGTGGGAAGCTTTGCTGCCGTTGGTCAACCGCTGCTGGCATTGGTATCCGATAAAGTGGACATTATTGCCGATTTTCGCGAGAAGAGTTTGCGTGGCATCAATGCATCTTCCACTGCATTAATCGCCTTTGATGGTGAACCCGGCCGTTTATATCGCGCTCAAGTCAGCAGTGTTGATGCAGGGGTGAGCGCGGGGCAGTTTGATGCTAATGGGCGTTTAGCCGCGCCACAGGAATCTGACCGCTGGGTGCGTGATGCTCAAAGATTAAGGCTACATTTAGTGTTAGATAACAATGCGATGAATAGTTTACCCTCGGGGGCGCGCGCCACGGTACAACTACTTCCCGACAACAGTCTGTTGGGTTTGTTGGCTAACGTACAGATAAAAGTCATTAGCTTATTGCACTATATTTACTAGTCCCATTTATTAGCACCATCGATATCTCGATTTGTAAATCTCCAACTAGATAGCCTATTAACCCATAGATAGTTTTATCTATTAGATTGGTTCTAGCGTGAAATTAATCTCATATTAAAACAAGGCGATGAGCATGTTACTACGCCACAGCCCATTGACGGCCAACGATTTACGCCAGTGTTTACGCATTGCCACAGGCGCCACACTTGGTTTTACTTTGTGTAAAATTTTTGGTTGGAGCAATGGTGTATTTTTTACCGTGACGCCTATGTTATTGCTGGGATTAGTGCCCGTAATGAATGGGCATGCCATGCGCCAATTATTGGCATCATCGGTCATGGCGGGGCTTGAGGTTGGTTTGATTGCAGGTTTATTTGGGGGTCACCCCGGTTTGATGACTCCCATAGTGTTTTTGCTGTTTTTATATCGATTTGCGGCTATGTCCCGTGGCAGTTTATTTTTGTTTGGCGCCAATGGCGTGATTAGCCTGAGTATTATGTTGCACTTTGCTAGTTATCCAAATACGGATCTAAACGACTTAATATTTAGTAACTTATGGGCGACAACACTCTCAGTTGGTATTGCTTATTTGATGATGGCGATTTGGCCAGATGTTGAGCCAAGGGCAGTTTACAAACCTAGCCCTAAGGCGCCACATCGGATGCGCCACGAGGCATTACTGGGAGCGAGCATCGCGACTGTGTCATTTTTGGTGTTCCAGATATTTGATCTGCGGGATTCCATGTCGGCTCAGGCCACGACCTTATTATTGCTGTTTCCCATGCACTGGAATGGCGCACTCGACTATGCACGTAAGCGCGCTATTGGCACCTTGTTGGGTGTGTCGTTTGGCATATTAGTACAGTTATTTTTGTACGATTGGTCAGGTTTATTGATCTTAGTTGTCCCTTTGTTGTGGATTGGTTTAATGCTATTTAGCCAAGCCCATGTGAGGGAGGCCAACGGTTCTGGGGTCGGTTTTGGTGCTATGACAACCCTAGGAATATTGTTTGGGCAGTATCTTACTCCGGGCAATGATCTTATTTTTAGCGCCTTCTATCGAGTGAGCAGTATTTTTGTCGCCATAGTGGGCACTTTACTCCTTTGCTATTTGATACACAGGTTATTGAATCGTTTTGAGGCGACTCGTTTTGGTTATTAATTTAGATAATTAGCTTAGTTTGAGGGGATAAAATATAAAAGTAGGATGTGTTTTAAACACTCATTACTTTTGTGACGGGTTTCAATTTGGCGTGGTTTAGGCTTATGCTGATAGCCATATTTATTTTCAGGGAATATAAAATGAAAATAGTACGTTTCATTATAGGTGTCGCGTTTTTTGGGGCTTACATTAACACTACTCAGGCTCAGAGCGATACCGCTCCAAGTCTGCCGCCCAGTGGTCAGTTATGTATAAGTTGCCATGGTGCTCAAGGACAAGGAATGGAGCCTTTGGGACCAAGATTAGCGGGACTATCTACTGAGTATTTAGTTAAACAAATTAGTGATTTTCAGGCTGGCCACAGACTAAATGCCACTATGCAGCCAATGGCGATGGTGCTTCAAGGTGAGAGTGTGTCGCAGGTTGCAGCCTATTTCTCGGCACAAACCGTTCCAGTGGTAACCGCTGAATTACGTGGTCAACATGTGACCTTTACTGATACTGCCGCCCGCCTTGCTTACCAAGGTGATTGGGCGCGTGAACTTCCTGCTTGCGTGACTTGCCATGGCCCTTCCGGTTTAGGTGGTGGTTTATTCCCTCGCTTGGCGGGACAGCAAGCAAGTTATATCAAGACCCAGTTACAAGCATGGCAAGCGGGGACACGCAAAGGGGATGTAGATGGCATGATGGCAAGTGTCGCTAACAAGCTCACCATTGCCGAGATAGATGCTCTGGCGAACTACTTTGCCAATTTGAAATAAGGAATCGCCCATGAAATCTTCAGCCATCGTGTTATTGGCCGCAATGGGGTCGTTAACTGTTCAGGCGCAAGCTGAAACTGAGCCAGTACAAGAACGCCCAGATAAGCAAGCACCGCTGCCGTCATCCCCTAAAATGTCTGATCAAACCTATCTGACGCCAAGATCGTTGAGCGCTATTCCCGAAGGCGCCTTTGGTGACAAAGTACGTTTAGGTTATCAGTTATTTGTTAACACCCAACAATTGCGCGATAAGTATGTCGGAAACGAGCTTAATTGTGTCAACTGTCATATGGATGCGGGCCGCAAGGCGAACGCGTCACCACTATGGGGAGCTTACTTTGCCTACCCTGCCTACCGTAAAAAAGATGATAAAGTCAGTAGTTTTGAAGAGCGCATCCAAGGCTGTTTTAATTATTCAATGAACGGTAAAGCGCCAGCATCGGGTAGTCCTGAGTTAGTGGCGCTTTCCGCCTATGCCTATTGGTTAGGCATGGGCGGCTTGATGGATGAGGCTAATATCAGCGGCCCTGTTCCTGAGATCAGTGATGCTGAGTTAGTCAAAGGCGCTAAGCGGGATGACTTCCCAGTACCAGAGGCATTAGCTAAGGCGATGACGGTAGAGCAGCGTGCTAACTTACCTGGCCGTGGTTATCCTGAAATTCCAAAACCCGAACAAGCTTATTCGCCTGAACGGGGTAAAGCCGTGTATGTCGCCCATTGTCAAACTTGCCATGGTGTTGATGGGCAAGGTCAAGCAATTGCGGGTGTGTATGCACTGCCGCCTTTATGGGGACCTCAAAGTTATAACTGGGGTGCAGGAATGCACAGGGTCAATACCGCCGCATTTTTCATCCATGAAAACATGCCTTTTGGTAAGAGTATGCAGTTGACTAACCAACAGGCTTGGGACGTTGCAGCTTACATCAACTCCCACGAGCGTCCGCAGGACCCACGTAACAAGGGTGATGTGAAGCAGGCGCAGGATAAATACCATAATGACAGCGACTACTATGGTGTCACTGTCGATGGCAAAGTGCTTGGCACCGATTCTTATCCGGTGTTTCCGAAAAAGTCCTAACTGAGCAGCTCTCATTTAGTTCTCGCGTTATGAGGTAAAGCGAGTCACTGGATGGGAGGTTTATTAAATCGCCTAAGTATGTGAGTTATTGCGGCCTTACGGCCGAGGTGAATCAAGGTCGTGGGGCTTCACCCCACACCCGACCAAGGAGGACTGCTCGTCCTATCCTCCTTGGATTCTCCAAGACGCCCCTAACGGAGTTGAAAGCCCCTTGGGCATTTAGCGTCCTTATGCTATAGCGTCAGACGCTCGTCCCTGATTCGACTGACGCTATCTCGGCATCCATGCCTCGATCACGCAACGAACACAAATGCCCTGCGGCAACTCCGAGGGGATGGTGAACTCCTGTGGCTTCAGCGTTGGCTGTTAATCCCAAAAGAGTTACGCCTGTCGCATCTTTCGTTGCTTTATGTTCCAAAAGTACATCTAACGAAAAGCTCGGATTAGTTATGCTGTCGTACCTTTGTACAGAATAGGAAAAGTGTTATGGTATCAAATTCATAGCGTTTGTCTCATAGATGCTTGTAGGGGAAGTAGCATTGGAAAAAACAAAGGTAGAAGAAGTTAGTTGGTGGCTTTCTCAGCTTGATCTGCTATTTGGCACCGAGCGAGCTCAAATCCCTGATTTTATTAAGCCTTTCCACATAGCATGCTTAGCCGTACGGGCGAGGCAAGCTGGAGTAAATGTTGCATTACCCAAAGATTTAGATACATATGCGACTAGGATGGGATTGTGGGATGTGTTAGACATGCCAGCGCCTGTTGCTATAGCGAGGATGCCTGCTGCTGGTAGATTTGTTGAGGCCAGACGGATTACTTCAGATAACCAAGTTCATGGCATATCGTTAGAATTGTCCTCAATGTTTCATCGCTCCAGAGGTATTAGCGATGAAACGATAGATTCGATTCAAATTATGCTTTCTGAATTGTTGGGTAACTGTTGTGCGCACTCTCCTCGTACACAAGAAGAGCAGGTTTTCGGCGTCACAATTGGTCAGTCTTGGGCTCGTGGAGGTTTGGCGCAACTCTGCATAGTAGATTGTGGCATGGGCATCCGAAACTCTCTTTCACATAATGAGCAGTTAGTTCATAGGCTAAATGTAGAGAATGCGTGTGGAATCGCTACAGAGTACGGTGTGACGGGAAAACCTTTCGGGGCACACTCTGGTTATGGTCTAACTTTTACAAATGACTTGACTTCTCAGAATAGAGGTTGTCTTTTAGTCATATCAGGGGATGAGTATTACTCTAACCGATGTGGTGTAGTTCGTACCAGCAAACTTCCTATTCATTGGGATGGAACTATAGTTATATTTGAGTGGAATATAAATGTTTCGCTCGATGCAAGACAAGTGTACGATAATTGGCCAGATCCAGATAGTGATAGTGGTGTTGAATTGGAGGAGTTGGATTATGGAGACATCTTTAATTAGCCTTCCTCGTGAGTTTCATACTTTAGCAACGCGTAAGTCGGGAGCTTCGGCCCGGAACGTGCTCTTAAATAGGTTGGCTCACCAGGAAAGCGTGATTCTCGACTTTGAAGAGTCGAGTGTAAGTCCGTCTTTCGCGGATGAATTGATAGGTTTAGTTGCCAAAGAGTTAGGTTTTGATAGTTTCAAAAAGCGGGTAAAGCTCGTAAATGTATCACCATCAACTAAGTCAATTTTGATGCATGTAATAAAGAAAAGGGTTGCAGAGTAAATTCTCCCCTGAGGAAGCCTTAAAGAACCACTCGCATACGAGTGGTTCTTTTTTTGGGTCGAGAAAGATCGGATAGGCATAAATTTCTTCTGGGATGGGCTAAAGCCTGCAGCTTAACTAAACGTTAGGTGTTTAAAAATGGATGAGCTCCGATACTACCGGGAAGCCTTGAGTAAACAAGGTAGCAGCACAGAGACTGTTGACCGTCTAGTGGCTCAAATAGCCTTGTCCAGTACACAAAACAGGACACCCAAGTTTAAAAAAATGGAAAAGACACAAATCTCTGGGATTCACAGGCAACACCAAAACTACAGAAGTTCACCATCCCCTGCGAAGTTGCCGCGGGGCGTTGGAATAAATTGCGTGAGTCCAGCCATGGATGGCTGGCTAGCTTCCGCAGGTACAGGGACGTTGCCTTCGGAAGTGATAGCAATTTATCCACAAGACCAAGGCCTGATTTATAAATAAAGAGTTAATGCATGTAACTTCGCTAGGGTGAGTGCTGCAACACAGCGATACGAACGAGAGCCATGGATGGCGAACTGGCAGTTAAACATGGACGTTGTTCGGCAAGGACTTGTTAACAAAGAGGCAAGAGGGAATTGCTGTTGATCCCCTCTTGGTCGGGTGTGGGGTGAAGCACCACGACTTTTTAACTAAAGCATTCAAACGTAGTTTGGAAAGTTTTAAAGTCTAACTTTGGTGCCAATCAACTAAGTCTGAGTTGCAAAAATCTATTATGATCTCCGCGATGTAACAACTTATCTTGCAATAAGGATTACCGTGTCTCAGCCATTGAAAGAACCTAAGTTAAAAACTGCGCAAATTTGCCCCTTGTGCCATGGCGCGAATCAATGTGCGGTGATTTTAGGTAAGGGCATTGAGGACTGTTGGTGTGCGCAGCAGGTGTTCCCACCTTTGGCCGTCTTGCAAGCGCAAGCATCAGGAGTACAGCAACAGGCAATCAGCGCCATCTTACCCTCTGCCGATGCGTGTATTTGCCAAGTTTGTTTAAGCCAACTTAAGCGTAACCGTCTAGCGAACCACACCTCGCATCATTAATCTGCCTATTTGAAAATACCTGCTCAATGATAAATTTGGAGCAGGTGATGAAAACATACAGAACAACTACTCAGT
>NZ_JAKILG010000060.1 GCF_023283765.1 Shewanella profunda
AGTGACACTGATTTGCCCAATCGCGATGGACGAAGGTTTACGCTTCGCAATTCGTGAAGGTGGTCGTACAGTTGGTGCTGGTGTAGTAGCTAAAATCATCGCTTAATAGCGGTAGAGATTAGTTTGAAAAGGAAGCTTCGGCTTCCTTTTTTGTTTAAGGGCTGGTTTTATCGGTAAATTTGTGTAGAATGCTCGCCACTCTGAAGTTAAATAGTTTTTTTGATGACTATTTACACAGCGGGCTTGATATCTCAATTTAGATGAGTATAATTGCCCCCTCGTTGACTTAGGTCTACGAATAAAATGATTAGTCAATTAAGTTAATCATTATCATAGCGGCTCCGATTGGGAGCCGAACGGTTAAATCATCTCGCTCTGCTTTTCCATTTGGAAGAAGCTAGAGGGTGATTTTTTATATGTCCATTTTAGGAGCTCTGGTCAATGCAGAACCAAAGAATCCGTATCCGTTTAAAGGGATTTGATCATCGCTTAATTGATCAATCTACAGCGGAAATCGTTGAAACTGCTAAGCGTACAGGCGCTCAAGTACGTGGTCCAATTCCACTACCTACGCGTAAAGAGCGTTATACCATTTTGATCTCTCCGCACGTTAATAAAGATGCTCGTGACCAGTATGAATTACGTACACACAAGCGCCTGGTTGACATCGTAGAGCCAACTGAAAAGACTGTAGACGCATTAATGCGTTTAGATCTTGCGGCTGGTGTCGACGTACAGATTAGCTTGGGTTAATTGAGATCCTTAGAAGAGGTTTGAGAGATGGCTATCGGTCTTATTGGTCGTAAAGTTGGTATGACTCGCATCTTTACTGAAGATGGTGTTTCAATACCTGTTACAGTAATTGAAGTTGCTGGCAATCGTGTTACTCAAGTGAAAACTTTAGAAACTGACGGATACCGCGCGCTTCAAGTTACTACTGGTACCAAAAAAGCCAATCGCATTACTAAACCAGAAGCAGGTCACTTTGCCAAGAGCGGTGTTGAAGCCGGTCGTGGTTTGTGGGAAGTGCGTCTGGCAGACGGTGAAGGCGAGGGCATTGAAGTTGGTGCTGAGCTAAATGTTGATATTTTCGCTGATGTAGCGAAAGTTGATGTTACTGGTCAATCAAAAGGTAAAGGTTTCCAAGGCGGCGTTAAGCGTTGGAACTTCCGTACTCAAGATATGACTCACGGTAACTCTTTGTCGCACCGCTCGAATGGTTCTATCGGTCAGAACCAAACGCCTGGTCGCGTATTCAAAGGCAAAAAAATGTCAGGCCATATGGGTGCCGAGCGTGTTACTACTCAAAATCTAGTTGTAGTTCGTGTAGATGTTGAGCGTAACCTGCTACTAGTCCGTGGCGCTGTTCCTGGCGCTACCAATGGCGACTTGATTATCAAGCCTGCCGTTAAAGCTTAAGGTCTGAGGAGATAGTAATGGAATTGGTATTGAAAGACGCGCAAAGCGCTCTTGAAGTTTCCGAAACTACCTTCGGCCGTGACTTTAACGAGGCACTGGTTCATCAGGTAGTTGTAGCATACGCTGCAAACGCGCGTCAGGGCACTCGTGCTCAAAAGACTCGTACGGAAGTAACTGGCTCAGGCAAAAAGCCTTGGCGCCAAAAAGGAACTGGCCGTGCTCGTGCTGGTTCTGTGAAAGGCCCAATCTGGCGTGGTGGTGGCGTAACATTCGCTGCTAAAACCCAAGATCACAGCCAAAAAGTTAACAAAAAGATGTACCGCGGCGCGCTGAGAAGCATTCTGTCTGAATTGGTACGTCAAGAGCGTTTGGTTGTTGTTGAATCTTTCGGTGTTGAAGCTCCTAAAACTAAAGAGCTGAAAGCGAAATTGAAAGCAATGAACCTAGAAGACGTTCTGATTGTGACTGCAGAAGTTGATGAGAACTTATTCTTAGCAGCTCGTAACCTGTACAAGGTTGACGTTCGTGACGTAGCGGGTCTAGACCCAGTGAGTCTGATCGCGTTCAACACTGTGCTTGTGACTGCTGACGCAGTGAAGCAAATCGAGGAGATGCTAGCATGATGATCCGCGAAGAACGTTTGCTAAAAGTTATTCTCGCTCCACACATCTCTGAAAAGAGCACTGTGAACGCTGAGAAGCACAACACTGTTGTTTTCCGCGTAGCTATCGATGCAACTAAAGCTGAAATTAAAGCTGCTGTTGCCAAGCTATTTGAAGTTGAAGTTGATTCAGTTCGCACTTTAGTGAGCAAAGGCAAAACTAAACGCACTGGTGGCCGTACTGGCCGTCGTAGCGATTGGAAAAAAGCCTATGTGACTCTAGCTGCTGGTGCTGACATCGATTTCGTCGGCGGCGCTGAGTAAGCAAAGGAGAATTATCATGGCAGTTATTAAGTGTAAGCCAACCTCTCCAGGTCGTCGCCACGTAGTTAAAGTGGTGAACACTGACCTGCATAAGGGTAAACCCTTTGCTGGCCTGTTGGCGAAAAAATCTAAAAGTGGTGGCCGTAACAATACTGGCCGTATCACTGTCCGTCACGTAGGTGGTGGTCATAAGCAGCATTATCGTCTAATCGACTTCAAACGCGATAAAGATGGTATCCCTGCAAAGATTGAGCGTCTGGAATACGATCCAAACCGTACAGCTAACATCGCGTTAGTATTGTATGCGGATGGTGAGCGTCGTTATATTCTTGCTGCCAAAGGCATGCAAGCTGGCGATAAGATCCAGTCTGGTGTTGCTGCCGAGATCAAAACCGGTAACGCTATGCCACTGCGCAACATCCCAGTAGGTTCTGTAGTACACGCAGTTGAAATGAAGCCTGGTAAAGGTGCTCAGATCGCTCGTTCTGCAGGTGCTTATGTACAAGTTGTTGCTCGTGATGGCGCATATGCCACTCTACGTCTTCGCTCTGGCGAAATGCGTAAAGTGCCAGTTGATTGCCGCGCGACATTTGGTGAAGTTGGTAATGCTGAACACATGCTACGCCAGTTAGGTAAAGCAGGTGCTAAGCGCTGGAGAGGCATACGTCCTACAGTGCGCGGTGTTGCAATGAACCCAGTAGACCATCCACACGGTGGTGGTGAAGGCCGTACTTCTGGTGGTCGTCACCCAGTGACTCCATGGGGTGTGCCAACTAAGGGTTATAAAACTCGTAGTAACAAGCGCACTGACAAGTACATCGTACGTCGTCGTAATAAATAGTAAGAGGATTCGCCATGCCACGTTCTCTCAAGAAAGGTCCCTTCATTGACCTGCACTTGCTGAAGAAGGTAGAGAAAGCGATGGAAGCCGGTGACAAAAAGCCTATTAAGACTTGGTCACGTCGCTCTATGATCATTCCAAATATGATTGGTTTGACCATCGCTGTCCATAATGGTCGTCAGCACGTTCCTGTGTTCGTAACTGACGAAATGATCGGCCACAAACTTGGTGAATTTTCACCAACTCGCACTTATCGCGGCCATGCTGCAGATAAGAAAGCGAAGAAGCGCTAATACGGGAGGAATAAGATGGAAGTTTTAGCTAAACATCGTTTTGCCCGTACGTCTGCGCAGAAGGCCCGTCTGGTTGCCGATCAAATTCGTGGTTTGCCTGTTGCTAAGGCCCTCGAAATATTGACTTTCAGCCCGAAAAAAGCCGCCGTACTGGTTAAAAAAGTACTTGACTCAGCTATCGCAAACGCCGAACACAACGAAGGTGCGGATATTGATGAGCTAAAAGTTGGGGCCGTCTTTGTTGACGAAGGTCCAACTATGAAGCGTATCATGCCACGTGCTAAAGGCCGCGCTGATCGTATCATGAAGCGTACCAGCCACATTACTGTGGTTGTATCAGATCGCTAGGAGAGAGCAATGGGACAGAAAGTACATCCTAATGGTATCCGTCTGGGTATCACCAAGCCTTGGATCTCTACCTGGTACGCAGATAAGTCAGATTATGCAAATAATCTGAACAGCGACTGGGAAGTGCGTAAGTTTCTTGTAGAGAAGTTACAAGCTGCGTCAGTATCTAAGATTGTTATCGAACGTCCAGCGAAAAGCATCCGCGTTACGATTCACACTGCCCGTCCAGGCGTTGTGATTGGTAAGAAAGGTGAAGACGTTGAAGTATTGCGTGCCGCAGTGTCAAAACTGGCTGGTACTCCTGCTCAAATTAACATCGCTGAGATCCGTAAACCTGAGCTAGATGCCAAGTTAGTTGCTGATTCAATTGCACAGCAATTAGAGCGTCGCGTAATGTTCCGTCGTGCTATGAAGCGCGCAGTACAAAACGCAATGCGTATTGGTGCTCAAGGTATCAAAGTTCAAGTTAGTGGCCGTTTAGGCGGAGCTGAGATTGCGCGTGATGAGTGGTATCGTGAAGGTCGTGTACCTTTACATACTTTGCGTGCTGATATCGACTATTCCACATCTGAAAGTCACACCCAATACGGTGTGATTGGCGTTAAAGTTTGGATCTTCAAAGGTGAAGTTCTGGATGGAATGCTGCCACAGATTGAAGAGCCGAAGCAGCAGCAACCTAAGCGCAAGCCTCGTGGTAAATAGGAGAGCCGGCAATGCTGCAACCTAAACGTATGAAGTTTCGCAAGATGTTCAAAGGCCGTAACCGCGGTCTAGCGAACGGTACCGAAGTTAGCTTTGGTACATTTGGTCTGAAAGCAGTCGGCCGTGGCCGTTTAACTGCACGTCAGATCGAATCTGCACGTCGTGCCATGACACGTCACATTAAGCGTCAGGGACAAATTTGGATTCGAGTTTTCCCGGACAAGCCGATTACCTCTAAGCCTCTTGAAGTGCGTATGGGTAAAGGTAAAGGTAACGTTGAATACTGGGTATGTCAGATTCAACCTGGTAAGGTTCTTTATGAGATGAATGGTGTTTCTGAAGTGATCGCTCGTGAAGCGTTTGCTTTAGCTGCTGCCAAGCTTCCAATTAAGACTACCTTCGTAACTAAGACGGTGATGTAATGAAAGCGAGCGAACTGAGAGAAAAGAGCGTTGAAGAACTGAACGCTGAACTACTTGGTCTGCTGCGTGAGCAGTTCAACCTGCGTATGCAACACGCCACTGGTCAGTTGACTCAGACTCATCAACTGAAATTAGTGCGCCGTAATATTGCGCGCGTTAAGACCATTATTACTTCTAAGGCGGGTGCATAATGTCTGATAAAATCCGTACTTTGCAGGGTCGTGTAACTAGCAACAAAATGGACAAGTCCATTACTGTTGCTATCGAACGCCAAGTGAAACACCCAATTTATGGGAAATACATTAAGCGTACGACTAAGATCCATGCACATGACGAAACTAATCAGTGCAATGAAGGCGATTTAGTAGCAATTCGCGAATGTCGTCCTTTGTCTAAGACTAAATCTTGGACCCTGGTTGAAGTAGTATCAAAGGCCTAAGTTAATTAGGTATTTAGGTAAACGGCTCCAGAATGTGGGGCCGTTTGTTTTTTAATACTATACATTCCACTTTTATGGTGGTATATTTGCGCGCCATTTTTGACTAAATACTTAGCAAAAATGAGTGTTTTTATTGTCCCATAGTGGGAATTGTGTAGTAACGATAGCGGAGCACTTAAAATGATCCAAATGCAATCGACTCTTGACGTCGCATGTAACAGCGGCGCACGCAGAGTTCAGTGTATTAAGGTCTTGGGTGGCTCTCATCGTCGTTATGCCGGTATCGGCGACATTATCAAAGTTTCTGTAAAAGAAGCAATTCCTCGCGCTAAAGCGAAGAAAGGTGATGTGTATAACGCGGTGGTAGTCCGTACTAAGAAAGGCGTACGTCGTCCAGACGGTTCTGTCATTCGCTTCGATCGGAATGCAGCGGTTCTTTTGAACAACAACCTGCAGCCGATTGGTACTCGTATCTTTGGACCAGTGACACGTGAATTGCGTAATGAACAATTCATGAAAATTGTCTCGCTGGCACCAGAAGTACTGTAAGGAGCTTCAAAATGGCAGCTAAAATACGTCGTGAAGACGAAGTGATTGTATTAGCAGGTAAAGACAAGGGTAAACGTGCAAAAGTTTCTCAAGTCCTTCCTACTGGTAAATTGATTCTTGAAGGTATCAATCTTGTCAAAAAACACCAAAAGCCAAACCCACAATTGGGCGTAGCTGGCGGTATTGTTGAGAAAGAAGCACCGATACAAGCATCAAATGTAGCGATTTTCAACTCTGCCACTGGCAAAGCTGATCGCGTTGGTTTCCGCTTTGAAGACGGCAAAAAAGTTCGTTTCTTCAAATCGAACAGTGAACTCGTTAAGTAATTGGAGTAAACGATGGCGAAACTGCATGATAAATACCAAGAGACTGTTGTCGCTGAACTTGCTAAAAAGTTCGGTTATACCAGTGTCATGCAAGTCCCTCGGATTGAGAAAATCACCCTGAACATGGGTGTTGGCGAAGCTGTTGCAGACAAAAAAGTTATGGAGCATGCGCTCCGTGATATGACTGCGATCGCTGGTCAAAAACCAGTAGTGACTGTTGCTCGTAAATCAGTTGCTGGTTTTAAAATCCGTGAAGGCTACCCTATTGGCTGTAAAGTGACCCTGCGCGGTGAGCGTATGTGGGAATTCTTAGAGCGTTTAGTCGATATCGCAATCCCACGTATTCGTGACTTCCGTGGTCTGAGCGCTAAAGCGTTCGATGGCCGTGGTAACTACGCAATGGGCGTGCGTGAGCAGATCATTTTCCCAGAGATCGATTACGATAAAATCGATAAAATTCGCGGTATGGATATTGTTATCACTACCTCTGCGAAGACTGATGAAGAAGGTCGTGCTTTGTTAGACGCTTTTAACTTCCCATTCAAGAAATAAGGGTAGCGTAATGGCAAAAACATCAATGAAAGCACGTGAAGTTAAACGTGCACAGCTCGTAGCTAAGTATGCTGAGAAGCGTGCGGCTCTGAAAGCTATTATTGTAAGTCCAGCTTCTTCTGACGAAGATCGTTGGGATGCAGTATTAAAGCTGCAAGCTTTACCACGTGATTCCAGCGCAGCGCGTCAACGCAATCGTTGTAATCAAACTGGTCGCCCACATGGTTTCCTACGTAAATTCGGCTTAAGCCGTATCAAGTTACGTGAAGCAACCATGCGTGGTGAAGTTCCTGGCCTACGTAAGGCTAGCTGGTAAGCACTTGTCACGGAGTAAGCTAATATGAGCATGCAAGATCCTATTGCGGATATGTTAACCCGTATTCGTAACGGCCAAGCTGCTAACAAAGTATCTGTGAAGATGCCTTCTGCTAAGTTGAAAGTCGCTATTGCGAAACTGCTTAAAGAAGAAGGTTACATCGCTGATTACGCCGTAGCAGATGAAGCCAAGCCTGAACTGGAAATTACTTTAAAGTATTTCCAAGGCCAACCAGTCGTTGAGACTATCCAGCGCGTAAGTCGTCCTGGTCTTCGTATTTACAAAGGTAAAAACGAACTTCCAAAGGTGATGGGCGGACTGGGTGTCGCAATTGTGTCCACTTCTAAAGGCTTGATGACTGATCGTGCCGCCCGCCTTGCAGGCATGGGTGGCGAGGTTATCTGCTACGTAGCATAAGGAGCTAGGAATGTCTCGTGTAGCAAAAGCACCAGTATCTATTCCAGCTGGCGTAGAGGTGACCTTAAACGAACAGACCCTGACCGTCAAAGGCGCGAAAGGTAGTCTGACTCGAGTGATCAACAATGCGGTCAATGTTGTTATTGAAGATGGCGTAGTTAAGTTTCTTCCTGTTGAAGGCGTTGTTAACGCTTGGGCACAGGCTGGTACTACTCGTGCATTAGTAAACAACATGGTTGTTGGTGTATCTCAAGGTTTTGAGCGTAAACTGAAGTTAGTTGGTGTTGGTTACCGTGCGAAACTCGTCGGAGCTGATATTGACCTGACTCTAGGTTTCTCTCATCCGTTAGTACACAAACTGCCCGCAGGCGTTACTGCAGAGTGCCCTAGCCAAACTGACATCGTCCTTCGTGGCGTTGATAAACAGTTAATTGGTCAAGTCGCTGCTGAGATTCGCGGATATCGTCCACCAGAGCCATATAAAGGCAAGGGTGTTCGCTATGACGACGAAGTAGTACGCCGTAAAGAGGCTAAGAAGAAGTAGGTAATGCGATATGGATAAGAAAACATCTCGCTTACGTCGCGCTATTCGCGCTCGTAAGAAGATCCAAGAGCTGGGCGTGAACCGTCTGGTTGTACATCGTACACCGCGTCACATTTATGCTCAGGTGATCAATCCTGAAGCTCAGGTGGTGGCAGCTGCTTCAACCGTGGAAAAAGCGGTTAAAGAGCAACTGAAGAGTACCGGTAACGTAGACGCGGCGAAAGCAGTAGGTAAGTTTGTTGCTGAGCGCGCGATCGAAAAAGGCGTAACTTCTGTTGCGTTCGATCGTTCTGGTTTCAAGTATCACGGTCGTGTAGCTGCTCTAGCAGATGCTGCTCGTGAAGCTGGCCTCCAGTTCTAAGGGGTTATAAAAATGGCTAAATTAGAAGCTCAGCAAAAAGACGATCTGCAAGAAAAATTGATTGCAGTTAATCGTGTTTCTAAAGTAGTTAAGGGCGGTCGTATCTTTAGCTTCACAGCACTAACTGTAGTGGGTGATGGTAATGGTAAGATCGGCTATGGCTATGGTAAAGCGCGTGAAGTTCCAGCAGCAATTCAAAAAGCTATGGAAAAAGCCCGTCGCAACATGGTGACCGTGGAGTTGAACGCAGGTACTCTGCATCACCCAGTTAAAGGTCGTCATACTGGTTCACGTGTATACATGCAACCAGCATCACAGGGTACCGGTATTATTGCCGGTGGCGCAATGCGTGCCGTATTAGAAGTAGCAGGCGTTCATAACGTTCTGTCAAAAGCATACGGTTCTACTAACCCGATCAACATCGTTCGCGCGACTGTAGATGCATTGGTGCACATGAAGTCACCATCGCAAATCGCAGCTAAGCGTGGCCTGAATGTTGACGAAATTCGGGGGTAATGCACCATGGCAACTAAAACTGTAAAAGTTACTCAGACTAAGAGCGGTATCGGTCGTTTGCCGAAGCACCGTGCAACCTTAACGGGTCTAGGTCTGCGTCGCATTGGTCACACTGTTGAATTAGAAGATACTCCTTCTGTTCGCGGTATGATCAACAAGGTCTACTACATGGTTAAGGTGGAGGATTAATAGATGCGTTTAAATACTCTATCTCCAGCTGCAGGCTCTAAGCATGCACCAAAGCGTGTAGGCCGTGGTATGGGTTCAGGCTTAGGTAAAACTGCGGGTCGTGGTCATAAAGGCCAAAAATCTCGTTCTGGTGGCGGTGTACGCCCTGGATTCGAGGGTGGTCAAATGCCACTGAAGATCCGTTTACCTAAATTTGGTTTTACCTCGCGTCGCGCTATGGTAACAGCTGAAGTTCGTGTACTCGAACTGGCAAAAGTTAACGGTGATGTTATCGACTTAAACGCTCTGAAAGATGCGAACGTTATTACTCGCAACATCCAGTTTGCGAAAATTGTTCTTTCAGGTACCATTGAGCGCCCTGTGACTGTCAAAGGTCTAAAGGTAACCAAAGGTGCACGTGCAGCAATTGAAGCTGCTGGCGGTAAGATCGAGGAATAATACGTCGATGGCAAAACCAGGACTTGATTTAAAAAGCGCGAAAGGCGGATTTTCAGAACTGAAAGCTCGCCTCCTGTTCGTGATTGGTGCGATTATCGTCTTTAGGGCCGGTTCGTTTGTGCCAATTCCTGGTATTGACGCAGCTGTATTAGCAGAGCTGTTTGCTCAGCAAAGTGGGACCATCCTAAGCATGTTTAACATGTTTTCGGGTGGTGCCCTTGAGCGCGCTTCTATCTTTGCATTAGGTATCATGCCGTATATTTCGGCATCGATCATTATGCAGTTGTTGACTGTAGTGCATCCTGCACTTGCTGAATTGAAAAAAGAAGGCGAGTCAGGACGTAAGAAAATCAGTCAATATACACGATGGGGCACACTCGTGCTGGGTACATTCCAGTCGGTCGGTATTGCAACCGGGTTACCAAACTTAGTGCCAGGCCTTGTGGTCAACATTGGATTTGGATTCTACTTTGTTGCGGTTGTGAGCTTAGTGACGGGAACGATGTTCCTCATGTGGCTAGGTGAGCAGATTACCGAACGTGGTATAGGTAACGGTATCTCGATTTTGATTTTCGCGGGTATTGTTGCTGGATTACCTTCCGCTATCGGCCAAACGGCTGAGCAGGCGCGTCAAGGTGACTTGAATGTGTTAGTATTGTTGTTGCTCGCGGTAATTGTATTTGCTGTGACTTATTTCGTAGTGTTTGTGGAACGTGGTCAACGTCGTATCGTCGTTAACTATGCTAAGCGCCAGCAGGGCCGTAAGGTGTTCGCTGCGCAAAGTACACATTTACCACTGAAAATAAACATGGCGGGTGTAATCCCCCCAATTTTTGCGTCAAGCATCATTTTGTTTCCAGGAACACTGGCTCAGTGGTTCGGTCAAAATGAGTCTATGTCATGGTTAAGTGATTTTTCACTTGCTGTGTCTCCTGGACAGCCGCTTTACTCATTATTGTATGCAGCAGCAATTATTTTCTTCTGTTTCTTCTATACTGCGTTGGTGTTTAACCCACGTGAGACAGCTGATAACCTGAAGAAAAGTGGTGCATTCATCCCTGGGATCCGTCCTGGAGAACAGACTTCGCGTTACATTGATAAAGTAATGACCCGTTTGACATTGGCAGGCGCGTTATACATAACCTTTATCTGCTTAATTCCGGAGTTCATGTTAATTGCGTGGAAAGTACAGTTCTATTTTGGCGGTACTTCACTACTAATTATGGTAGTCGTGATCATGGACTTCATGGCTCAGGTTCAGACCCATATGATGTCTCATCAGTATGAGTCTGTGATGAAGAAAGCTAACCTAGTAAACAAAGCAAATTTAGATCGCTTTGGTCGCTAATTAGCTTTACGGAGTGATGAAATGAAAGTTCGAGCTTCCGTGAAGAAGATCTGCCGTAATTGCAAGATCGTCAAGCGTAGTGGCGTTGTACGCGTTATCTGTGTTGAACCAAAACACAAACAGCGTCAAGGCTAAAAAGTAATTTGTTCAGCCCATGAATTGGGCTGAACAAAATTTTGTTTGCAAATCTGTCGGCTGTCGAGTATCCTTTCGGGCTTTTCGCAGTTGGCCTTTAACTTTAAGGAGTGCATAGTGGCCCGTATCGCTGGCATTAACATTCCTGATCAAAAGCACACAGTCATTGCATTGACTGCAATTTTCGGCATCGGCCGTACTCGCGCAAGAGCAATCTGCGCGGCTACAGCAATCGCTGAAACTGCTAAGATCAAGGAATTGAGCGAAGCTCAAATAGACACACTACGCGAAGAAGTTGCCAAATACATTGTAGAAGGTGACTTACGTCGTGAGATTTCAATGAACATCAAGCGTCTTATGGATCTTGGTTGTTATCGTGGTCTCCGCCATCGCCGTAGCCTGCCTCTCCGTGGGCAACGTACTAAGACCAATGCGCGTACGCGTAAAGGTCCACGTAAACCTATTAGAAAGTAACGGGAAGGTAAAGCAATGGCTAAAGTTCCGTCACGTTCTCCGCGTAAGCGCGTACGTAAACAGGTTGCAGATGGCATGGCTCATATCCATGCTTCTTTCAACAACACTATTGTCACCATTACAGATCGTCAAGGTAATGCGTTGTCATGGGCTACTTCAGGTGGTTCAGGTTTCCGTGGTTCACGTAAATCTACTCCATTTGCTGCACAGGTGGCTGCTGAGCGTGCAGGTGCTGCTGCTCAAGACTACGGTTTAAAAAACCTTGAAGTGTTTGTGAAGGGTCCAGGTCCAGGTCGTGAGTCAGCCATTCGTGCGCTGAACGCTGTTGGTTATAAAATTACCAACATTACCGATGTGACGCCGATCCCTCATAATGGTTGTCGTCCTCCTAAAAAGCGTCGTGTATAACGCCGTTTCATTAGGATAGTTGGAGAAAGATCATGGCAAGATACTTGGGTCCCAAGCTCAAGCTCAGCCGCCGAGAAGGTACAGACCTTTTCTTAAAAAGCGGTGTGAGAGCAATCGATTCAAAGTGTAAACTGGAAACTGCACCTGGACAACATGGCGCTCGTAAGCCACGTTTGTCTGAGTACGGTACTCAGTTACGCGAAAAACAAAAAGTTCGTCGTATTTACGGTGTGTTAGAAAAACAATTCCGTAATTACTACAAAGATGCTGCACGTCTGAAAGGCAACACTGGTGAAAACCTGTTGCAACTTTTAGAAACCCGTTTAGATAACGTTGTTTATCGTATGGGCTTTGGTGCTACTCGTGCAGAATCACGTCAGCTAGTAAGCCATAAATCAATTATGGTTAACGGTCGTGTTGTTAACATTCCGTCATTCAAAGTGTCTGCGAATGATGTTGTGAGCATCCGCGAGAAGTCACGCACTCAAGCTCGTATCAAAGCGGCTTTAGAAGTGGCAGCTCAACGCGAGAAGCCTACATGGGTTGAAGTCGACAACGCGAAAATGGAAGGTGCTTTTAAGCGCGTTCCAGAACGTAGCGATTTGTCTGCGGAAATTAACGAACAGCTGATCGTCGAGCTTTACTCTAAGTAAAGCTAACAAACAAGAGAGGACACAATGCAGGGTTCTGTTACAGAATTTCTTAAACCGCGTCTCGTTGATATCGAGCAGGTTAACTCAACACGTGCCAAGGTTACATTGGAACCACTTGAGCGTGGTTTCGGCCACACTTTAGGTAACGCGTTGCGTCGCATCCTATTGTCGTCTATGCCCGGCTGCGCGGTTACCGAAGTCGAGATTGACGGTGTACTGCACGAATACAGCAGTAAGGAAGGCGTACAAGAAGATATCCTTGAGATCTTGTTAAACCTGAAAGGGTTAGCAGTGACTATCGAGGGTAAAGACGAGGCTATGCTTACGTTGAGCAAGTCCGGCGCAGGCCCTGTCATCGCAGCAGATATCACGCATGATGGTGATGTCACTATCGTGAATCCTGATCATATTATCTGTCATTTGACAGGTAATAATGATATCAGCATGCGTATTCGCGTTGAGCGTGGTCGTGGTTATGTGCCAGCATCTGCCCGTGCACAGACCGAAGACGATGATCGCCCAATCGGCCGTTTGCTGGTTGATGCTTCTTTCTCGCCAGTTGCACGTATTGCCTACAATGTAGAAGCAGCTCGTGTTGAACAGCGTACTGACTTGGATAAACTCGTTATCGATATGACCACTAATGGTACTATCGATCCTGAGGAAGCTATCCGTCGTTCTGCAACAATTTTGGCTGAACAGCTAGATGCGTTTGTTGAGCTGCGTGACGTGACTGAGCCAGAATTGAAAGAAGAGAAACCGGAGTTCGATCCGATTCTGTTGCGTCCTGTCGACGATTTAGAGCTAACTGTACGTTCGGCTAACTGCTTGAAAGCCGAAGCGATTCATTACATCGGAGATCTGGTACAGCGTACTGAAGTTGAGCTGTTGAAAACCCCTAACTTAGGTAAGAAATCTCTTACAGAAATTAAGGACGTTTTAGCTTCTCGCGGACTGTCGTTAGGTATGCGTTTGGAAAACTGGCCTCCAGCTAGTTTAGCAGACGACCTATAAGTCTCAGGTTTGTACAGATTTAGGTTATAAGGATTAGGTCATGCGCCATCGTAAGAGTGGTCGTCAACTTAACCGCAACAGCAGCCACCGCCAAGCTATGTTCCGTAACATGGCAAGCTCACTGGTTCGTCATGAGATCATCAAGACAACCGTAGCTAAAGCGAAAGAACTGCGTCGCGTAGTTGAGCCTCTGATAACACTTGCTAAGAGTGACAGCGTTGCAAACCGTCGTTTAGCGTTTGCACGTACTCGCGACGCTGAAGTCGTAGGTAAGTTATTTACTGAGTTGGGTCCACGTTACCAGGAACGTCCTGGTGGCTATACCCGTATCCTTAAGTGCGGTTTACGTGCTGGTGATAAAGCCCCAATGGCTTACATCGAGCTAGTTGGTCGCCCAGAAGCTGCTCAAGCTGTTGATGTTGAAGCTGCTGAGTAATTAAGGTTACATAATTAAAAAACCGGGCAATTGCCCGGTTTTTTTATATCAATTATTTACAACTCCTCTACCCAAGTGGGTTGTTTCTCAATTTATCGAGGTAGTGTAATTTCCCATTTTGCGAGCCCTTGCCGACTCAACACAAACTTACCAAGGTCATCTATAACAGGGAAGATATATGCGGTTTTTTCGCTTGTAAGGATCCTTACCGCCATAGCTGCTGCGATCTTGCCGTGGTTATAACCTCAAGCACGTAGCCTCAAATGTCCCCCCCCTTCAGCCGAGATACTGAAGTCCCAAAAGCCGAAATTAGGTACAGGTGTATTATTGGCTATCCATTTTATGAGTTGATTCGCTTCACTGACTGATTTTCATCATCTCTCACTGCCTGATCAAGTGCGACGACTATGGCGTTATACCTGATAGTACATGTTGTTGCCAATCTTTTAGGCGTGCAAGTTGAATGACAGTGACTTCCACATTTCCCAGTATACGTGATAGCTGGTTACTGATGTAGTCTGCGGTAATGCTAGATGTTTCACCTTGGTCAAAAATGACTAATATTCATCTTTGCACAGTCTTAGGCAACAAACCTTGGATAAGTAGGAGTGAGCATCTGAGTAAGGGTAATAAAAAAGCCTCGCGAAGAGGCTTTATTGGTGGTTTATATTCTACTACTGAGTGTCAGGCGCTTTTTGCTGACTGTAGTCGAGTTTTTCGTGTTTCTGACCCATAGCTTCCGCCACTTCTGGTGGCATATAGTTTTCATCATGCTTAGCTAATACTTCAGTTGCTTCTAGTTTGCCATCAGCACCCAGTACGCCCTGAGCAACAATGCCTTGTCCTTCACGAAATAAATCTGGCAACAGGTCATCATAGGTAACTAGTATTTCGCCACCCAAAGAGTCGTGTACAGCGAATTGTACGTGTAGGCTATCGGGATCGCGAACCATAGAGCCAACCGTCACCATCCCCCCTACACGGATACGTTGTCCGACATCCGGTTTGACCCCAGTATCAGTTTTACCGTGGACAATTTCAGACGGTGTATAGAATAAGTTTAAGTTGGAGTTGAGCGCATAGAGCAAAAGCGAAGTAATCGCGGCAACGCCACCAATCAATGCTACAGCTAACGTCAGTCTTTTTTTGCGTCTTGGATTCACGATTTGGTACTCCTGGTTTCTTTGAGGCGATCTTCACGATTCATCTTTTTAGCGATTTCAATCAAAACTTTGCGCTTTTGGCGTGCACTTGTAATGATGATTATCGATAGACAGAAGAACGTCACTCCATAGGAAAGCCATACATAGAATGCATAGCCGCCCATATTAAAAAAATCACTGATAGAATCGAATTGCATTATTTGACCTCCTCAGCCTTAGCAAGTTCACGCACCCAAGGGCGCATTCCGTTTCTTGCTAAAATTTCAGCTTTAAACCTGACAATAGTAATGGCACCTATCATAAGGCCGAAACCTAAAATATTGATTAAAAGTGGATACAACATCTCTGCTGGCATAGTCGATTTTTCAGTAATGCGGATAGTGGATGGTTGATGCAATGAACTCCACCACTCTACAGAATATTTGATGATCGGAATATTGATCACTCCAACAATCGCTAGGATCCCCGCAGCACGTGCAGCGAGCACCTTATCTTCAAATGAGGCATAGAGTGAGATAACACCTAGATATAAGAACAGTAATACCAGCTCAGAGGTCAAGCGTGCATCCCATACCCACCAAGCCCCCCACATAGGTTTACCCCATGCAGCTCCTGTGAATAGTGCGATAAACGTAATTACTGCACCAATAGGAGCAATCGATGCTGCGGCCCAATCAGCCAGCTTGACTTGCCACACAAGACCGATAAAGGCCGCTGTTGCCATACCCATATAAGCAGCCATCGACATAGAAGCGGCAGGTACATGGATAAAGATAATACGGTAACTATCACCCTGCTGATAATCAGTTGGTGCGAATACTAATCCCCAAATAGTCCCTACGGCAATAAACAGGAAAGCCAAGGTGGCAAACCACGGGAATAATGTTCCTGATAATTTATATGCGCGCTCAGGATCCGCGTAAGGGTGTAACCATTTCCACATTTTAGTTAGTACTCACTCGCAGAGATGCACCTATTGCAAAAGGTGCCAAGGTTAACGAACCGATCAACATAGCGCCAATTATAGCGAGCTGACCATCATAGGGTAAATTCATTCCCGCTGCATCGATTGCACTGGTTGCGAAAATGAGAACCGGAATATATAAGGGTAAAATAAGTAGGCTGAGCAACACACCACCTTTACGCAGCCCGACTGTCAGAGCGACACCAATAGCACCTAATAGCGACAAAACAGGCGTGCCCAGAGCTAAGGTGGCTATCAGTGCACCATAGCTATTGGTATCTAAATTCAGTAGCACAGCGAGTAGCGGTGCGATGATAATTAATGGAACACCGGTTAGTATCCAGTGTGCCAATACTTTTGCTAACACGAGTATCGATAATGGCTGTGGACTCAGGAGCATTTGTTCTAAGCTACCATCGCTAAAATCTGCTTTAAAGAGTCGTTCAAGCGATAGCATGGATGCTAGTAATGCCGCGACCCAAATAATACCGGGTGCAACGCGCGCTAGCATCTGTGGTTCTGGTCCGATCCCTAAGGGGAATAGGGTTACGACCATAATAAAAAATAACAATGGATTAAAAATATCACCGCGGTGACGTACGGCAATTTTAAGATCTCGCTGTAACAAGGTAAAAAATGCCTGAGTAAAGCTGATGCCTCTTTTCATTATGCTTAACCTTATACGAAGCGATAATCTAGACGAATTTTACGAAGCCTATCATCTTTGATAATGCTCATATCTTGGTGAGTCGTAAGAATAACGCACCCACCATTATCTGCATGTTGAATAAACAGCTGCTCAAGTTCTTCAACACCTTTCTTATCAATGGCGGTAAAAGGTTCATCAAGGACCCAAATTTTACAGTTGCTGTGCCAAAGTCTTGCCAATGCGGTTCTGCGATGCTGACCTGCAGATAAATGTCCCGCAAGGGCTTCTTCAAATCCAGTTAAATTAACCTTGGCTAAGATAGAAGGTGCATCGAAGTCATCATAACCACTGATTCTTAAATTGAAATTAAGGTTTTCTTCGGCAGTTAATTCACACTTAACGCCTGCAAGGTGCCCTAAGTACAGTAGGTCTTCGTTGTATTCATCACGGCAACGATTGATATCTTCATTAAGATAAAATGTTTGTCCTGCATAGGGGCGCGAAAGCCCCGCTAAAATGCGCAATAAGCTCGTTTTACCTGCGCCGTTAGGGCCTTCAATTTGGACGATGTCACCAGCATTAATATCAAAACTTAACTCATCAAACAGGATACGTTCTTCGCGGATACATGTCAGCTTGTCCGCTGATACCAGTGTGTTTACTGAAGTTATATTTGTCACTGAACCCTCTATCTCAAGCCGGAAGGAAACACAAGTGATTCTAACACAAACATTATTGCGGGGTTTACACTTGCTTTGTCCTAGATGTCAGCAATTTGATGTGGTTCCAATAACCGCAATATTTATCGAACTTTTTTACGACTTGCTAATATATTAACGAATTTGTCACGCTTGTCGCTTGGCAACTGTTGCGCTGAGATTCTAATCACAAAAAGATGAGATTTATTGAAGTTTGTAGTAATCTTAGCCCGCTATAATGAGTCTGCCTCTAAGGGCAGCGTCGAGCTTTGTACGTATTTGCATTAGGAACATTGAACATGAAAAAACTGTTAGCAATGACTGCAGTCGCTGCTTTGACTATGTCAGTCAACGTTTCAGCTCAAGAAGCTGAGGCTATTTATAATAAGGCATGTACCGTATGCCACAGCATGGGTGTTGCCGGTGCTCCTAAAACTCACAATACTGCTGAATGGGAACCACGCTTAGCTAAGGGTATCGATACTCTGTTGCACAGTGTGAAAACTGGTCTGAACGCTATGCCACCTGGTGGCATGTGTACTGATTGTACTGATGATGATTACAAAGCTGCTATCAAGTTTATGTCTACAGCTAAGTAGTTCTGCAGATATAAAAAAACCGGCGAAAGCCGGTTTTTTTATGCTTAGAATAAACAGTAAGTTATTGCACTTGGGTGTCAAGTACTAGGCTTGCCGTTTCACCTACAACAACTTTGCTTATCTTACCTTGAATATCACCTGCTTGAGGTTTGATATTGCCATTCTTGGAAAGTACGGCGATAACTTCAACGCTAGTGGCTTGGCTTAGTTTTGCATCTCCACCCATGCCAGTGCTGTCATCTAAAGTTACAGTAACGGGTAAGGCACTTGCGCTCACTTTTGTGGCTGCTAAGGGTACTTTAGGACCTTCAGTTGCGCGTGCAAACACAAAAATAGTGTCTTCTGGACTTGCTTTAGCTGCAAGCTCAGGGGAGATAGAAATGGCAATGCTAACCGACTTTTTGCTCACTGCAGCTTGTTTATGTACATCATCATCTGGCATGCCAGAGGTTTCAGCTTGCATGCGCAAGTTTGCCGTTTCAATCGCATTCATTAACGCTGCGCGATCCACATCAGTACGGTCGCTATCGAGAATCGTTTGCCACGATGTAATCGCTTTCTTGTAGTCGGCGATAAAGAAGGAATTCATCCCAACTAATAGCAGTGTTGAAGGATCTTGCGGGTCCATCGCTAAAGATTCATCAATCAATGCTTGGATCTGTGGTGTCATCTGCTGGCCAGCTTTGTAGTACATGGCAGTCGCTTTCGGACCTAATAATTCGGCGTGTTTACCGACTAAGTCCATTACTTTATCGAAGGCGGCAATGGCTTTATCGAATTGATTTGCCGATACATATGCATGGCCTAGGCTGAACCAGGCTTGGCTATTCTCAGGTTCAGCTTGTACTTGAGCTTCGATTGCCTGTATGCGTTGCCCCATGATTTGCGCTGTATCCATACCAGCATGTGGACTGGCTGGTTGGGCTGCACCGATATTTTCGAAAGCCCCTAGATGCTGATATAGGTAACCTGAAATGGCGAGCAACCCCACTGACATTATTGACGGCCAGAGTATGGTTTTTGGCTTAATTTGATTAACCAGTGAATCATCTCCTGCCTGTTGAATATCTTGCAGTAAGCTGATTTCTAATTCTTTTTTAAGAGCATCAAATTCTGTTTGATCTAATAGCTCCTCGCTAAGTTCTTTTTCAAGCGTAGCAAGACGTTCATTGAATAACTCGAGGTTCGTTTGTCTACGAACGCCAGCTTCTTCAGTACGTAACAACTTTTGCTGTCTGAAATGCGGGATCCAAATCAACGTTAGGCTGACTAACACAACAAGCGCAATAAAAATCCAAAATGTCGTCATTGTTTCTATATTCACTTTAGTTTGCAGAAAGCGGTGTTACCGCCGGCTTGGAAGCAAGATTATACGTAAAGATTATTCATTGAACAGTAATATAAGGCATTCATTGCAGTGAAAGCTTATAGTTGGGCACTGGTTCACAAATTGATTCTTATTGTAAATTTTGTATGAAACTTAAGTGTCTTTTACGTGTCACATGCAGAACTGTCGTTCTATGTGACTTTTTTCTCAATATGTGAGAATGAGACAAGTCACCCAGTTTTGTATGAAATAGGCAGACAGGAACAATAGCAAATACTAAAATGAACAAAATTTCGTACGTTTGTGTGAATAACATGTTGTGCGTTGATATAGAGTCGTTCTAAATCAACATATTATTAGAGACTGAGGAAAACCCATGATCCCAGAACTTGGACACTTTTCGTTGATAATCGGAGTGGCTTTTGCCTTTCTGCTCGTCAGCGTTCCCCTTATAGGTGTTGCCCGTAAAGATCAATATCTTGTGAGGTATGCTTGGCCGTTAGCTTACGGAATGTTCTTTTTTATCAGTTTATCCGTTGTTTCACTTGGTTATAGTTTCGCTGTTGATGATTTCTCCGTCGCTTATGTGGCACATCACTCTAACTCCCAGTTACCTATCTTCTTTAAGATTGCGGCCGTATGGGGCGGTCACGAAGGGTCGCTGCTATTTTGGGTGTTTGCATTGACAACTTGGGCCGCTTCTGTCGCCTTATTCAGTAAAGGTTTAGAAGAAGTGTTCACTGCACGTGTACTTGCAGTACTGGCAGTGATCGTGATTGGTTTTAGTTTGTTTATGTTGCTCACATCAAGCCCATTTGAGCGTTTATTTCCAATGCCTGCTGAAGGTCGTGACTTAAATCCAATGTTGCAGGATGTGGGGTTAATATTCCATCCACCTATGTTGTACCTAGGCTACGTTGGTTTTTCCGTCAGTTTTGCCTTTGCAATTGCGGCATTGATGAGTGGACGTCTTGATTCAGCTTGGGCTCGTTGGTCCCGTCCTTGGACATTAGCTGCGTGGGTGTTCCTCACTGGTGGCATTTCTTTAGGATCTTGGTGGGCATATTACGAATTAGGCTGGGGTGGATGGTGGTTCTGGGATCCCGTCGAAAACGCCTCTTTTATGCCATGGCTTATCGGTACAGCGCTTGTCCATTCATTGATTGTGACTGAAAAGCGTGGGGCTTTCCGTAACTGGACGGTATTGCTGTCTATTTTTGCTTTCTCTTTAAGTTTACTCGGCACCTTTATTGTGCGTTCTGGTGTATTGACCTCAGTGCATTCATTTGCGGCCGATCCAAGTCGTGGAATGTTTATTTTACTGTTACTCGGTCTTGCGGTTGGTGGCTCATTAACATTGTTTGCTTTCCGCGCCAGCGAAATGAGTAGCCCAGCACGTTTCGAGTTAAAGTCTAAAGAAACGATGCTACTGGTATGTAACGTGCTACTGACGGTTGCCGCCGGTACTGTGCTATTGGGTACACTATATCCATTGCTAATCGATGCGCTCGGCATGGGTAAGATCTCCGTAGGACCTCCATACTTTAATGCTGTATTTGTGCCTATCGTCTTAGTGTTGTTTGCTTTTATGGGCGTAGGTCCAATTATTCGTTGGAAAAAATCGAAAGCGGGCGAGCTTAAACGTCAGTTATTGATCCCTGCTATGATTGCTGCGGCTATCGGTATTGTGACTCCTTTTATCGTCGATGGTGTATTCAATACTTGGGTTGCCTTGGGTATTGCAGCTGCAGCTTGGATTATTCTAGCTACAGCAAGAGCGGCTTATAACATGGTCAAGTCAAAAGAAGGTGATATCAGTATTAGCCGTATGGGCCGTAGTCAGCTTGGTATGATTTTCGCGCATCTTGGTATTGCTGTTTCTGTGATTGGCGCCACTATGGTATCAAATTACTCGATTGAGAAAAGTGTTCGTATGGGACCTGGTGTAAGCCAAGAACTAGCCGGTTATACCTTCAAGTATTTAGAGACAAAAAATGTCGTTGGCCCAAATTACACTGCTCAGCAGGGGCAAATCGAAATCTATAAAGATGACAAATTGTTAACATTGCTTAAGCCAGATCGCCGTCAATACAATGTGCGAACCATGGATATGACCGAAGCTGGTATTGATTGGGGTCTGTTCCGTGATTTGTATGTGACTATGGGTGATCCTATCAGTACCACAGAGTTTGCGGTGCGTTTGAACTATAAACCTTTTGTTCGTTGGTTATGGTTTGGCTCAATTTTTATGATGATTGGTGGTTTCTTAGCTGCATCAGATAAGCGTTATCGCGCAAAAGTGGCTGCGATTGTTAAGCCACAAGCAGATAAAGCTAAACTGGCAACCGCTTAATAGTTGGGGAATATATGAAGAAGTTGGTTCTGTTTATCCCTTTGGTACTATTTCTTGCCATGGGGGTGTTTTTATACAAAGGGCTATTTTTGAATCCTCAGAAATTGGATTCAGCACTAGAAGGAAAGCCTATTCCGGCTTTCCAGCTAGAACGTTTAGAAACGCCTGGTGAGTTAATTACGAATGAACAGTTAAAAGGTAAGGTGGCATTACTTAACGTATGGGCGACTTGGTGCCCATCTTGTAAGTATGAACACCCCTTTTTAAATATGTTATCGCGGAAAAATATTCTGCCTATATACGGTATCAACTATCGGGATGAGCGTGCGCCTGCAATCGCTGAGTTAAAACGCCAAGGTGACCCCTATACATTGAATATCTTTGATAAAGATGGACGCTTGGGTCTAGATCTTGGGGTTTATGGTGCTCCGGAAAGTTTTATCGTTGATCATAATGGTATTATTCGCTTCCGTTATGCTGGCCCCATTGATCAAAATGTCTGGAGTGAAACGCTATTCCCGATGATCCAGCAATTACAGGCAGAAGCAGCAAAGGATAATGTATCGTGAAAATGTTACTCAAATTAGTAAGTGGGTTGGTGCTGTTATTGAGCATGGTAACCAGTGTCATTGCGACACCAGTAGATACTTACGAATTTAAATCACCAGATAATCAAAAGCGTGCATTATCACTTGCTCACTCTTTGCGTTGTCCACAGTGCCAAAACCAAAACTTAATCGATTCAAATTCTCCAGTTGCCAGTGATCTGCGATTGGAAGTTTTTAAGATGGTTGATGAAGGTAAAGGCGATGATGAGATCATTGAGTTTATGACGAGTCGCTACGGTGAGTTTGTGCTGTACAAACCTAAGATGGAAGCTAAGACTTATGTGCTTTGGTTAGGGCCTATAGGTTTATTATTAATCGGTTTAGTCATTGGTTTTATCTTCATCCGTAAACAGCGCATCAGTGGCAACACTCCTCAGGAGATCAGCGTTGAAGATCAACAAGCATTAGATACCTTACTAAAGCGTAATAGCAAATGAAGCATAAATTAGCGACAGCGTTCATGCTGTCATCTATTTTATTGGGATTTACGATTGGGGTTGTGCATGCCTACCCAGGCATGCAACAGGGGACAAAGCCAGTAACATCCACTATTGATCTGATCAGCGTATTACCTAAGGCCTTTCCAATTGAACCAGCGCCTTTTAATGATGTCGATGGTAAAGCCATCGACTTCAGCCACTATAAAGGTAAGATTGTCATGGTTAACGTGTGGGCAACTTGGTGTCCACCCTGCGTAAGAGAGTTACCCGCAATCGAAAGATTAGCCACTAAGTTCAAAACCGAGGATTTCGCACTCTTACCTATATCCATTGATGCTGATGGTAAACAACAAGTACAACCGTTCTTAAACTCACTCGGCATGGCTAACTTTAACTCCTATTACGATCCACAACAAAACCTTGGTCAAGTGTTTCCACTCGACACAATTCCTGCAACCTTTATCCTAGATCAAAACGGTCAGTTGATTGCATTTGTGCGATCATTCGTGGATTGGGATGACGCCAAAGCAGCGACACTAATCCAAGGATTCATTGATAAAGGGCGCGTAAAGGCTAATTAATCATCGATCTGTTGGAAAAAGAGTCTGCGTTGTTTAAAAGATCGCCATGCGATCTTTTTTCTTTTAAAAAGCGCTTGCGCAAAATCTCCTGCTCCCTATAATGCGCATCCACTGACACGGCAGACAGCGAAAGCAGCCTGATGTGACAGTTCATCGATGAGTTTACTGATTGATGAGCGAAAAGAAAGTTTGCAAAAACTCCTTGACGCGAAACGGGAAATGCGTAGAATACGCAGCCCTGAGTTGACGAGAAGTCAGCCCTAGCCAACTGGAAGCGTTCGACGCTCAGTGTGGTACTCAAGTT
>NZ_JAKILG010000061.1 GCF_023283765.1 Shewanella profunda
CCATATATAATCAACGACGGCCGCATTTGGCCTTAAAATACAAAACGCCCGATGAGGTTCATCAGGCGTTTTAGGTGGAAATAAGTGTCAACTTATTTCAGGACTAGACACGGCTTTTACATTATTTTTACAAAAACGTGTCTTTACCAATCTTAAGCACTAATTATCTTGGGCAATAGAGGCTGGCATATCATCCCGAAGCTGTAACCACATTTTGCCGCTATTCATGCCATAGGTACGCATTAGCGCAGGAACATCTGTATAATTTTTTTCTTTTGCGAGCACTTCCAATTCTTTATAGAAGTTTAATGCCAATAAACGGGCCTCAGCACTGCTGAAATAGTAACGGCCAACTCGGCTATACAGTCCTTTAAAACCGTTTAAAATCAAAACGTAAAGAGGATTCCCCGATGAGAATGCTAAAGTGTGATGCAATAAATAGTCATACTCAGCGAAGGACTCAGCAGTATTTTCCAGTAGGTGAATTTTAGCTAATACATCTACTGCGGTTTCAGGGTTGTAACGCAAAGCTCCGCGAAAATAGATCGCACTGACATTGGTTCGCGCTGATAGCAGTTGGTCTACTAATACGGGAAAACCTTCAGGATTAAGATCGGCGATAGTCTCCAGAATATTAAGCCCCGAGGTTTCCCAAAAATTATTCACCCGGGTTGGCTTACCATGTTGAATTTTCAACCAACCGTCACGGGCTAAGCGTTGCAGCACTTCACGCAGAGTGGTACGTGTCACACCGATCAATTCAGAAAGCTCACGTTCAGCCGGTAAAATGGACCCTGGAGGAAATTTATTATCCCAAATGGATCTCACAATATACTTCTCTGCAAAACTTGCAGGTCCCTTGGCATTGATAATCATCAGCCCACTTATCCAGTTGTTGTGCATCGTAATGGGCACTGATCATACCAGAGCGGCAAAAAATGAAAACCATTGACTGAGGATCACCGCTTTTGGACGGTATAAATATCACATAAACGCTCAAAAAATAGACCAACATCAATGCCTATTCGGCTAATTTTGCAGATTAGCTCCGCTTTTTGAAATCTTGGTTCCAGTATGACATTACATTAGCATTATCTTTAAGCTAGACTGTTTTCCCAAACACGAGTAAACACAAATAACACGTGCAAATTTTTCAACATAATTAGAAGAGAGGATGCTATGCCGTTGACAATAAGTCAGGCGTTTATTGGAAACTTCCTAGGGAATTCCCCTAAGTGGTACAAAATCGCGATACTGTCTTTTTTAATCATTAATCCAATACTCTTTTTCTATGTCAGTCCCTTTGTGGCTGGTTGGGTATTAGTACTTGAGTTTATTTTTACCTTAGCCATGGCGTTAAAATGCTATCCACTTCAGCCCGGCGGTTTATTAGCCATTGAGGCAGTTGCTATTGGCATGACCTCTGCAAATCAAGTGCTGCATGAAATAGAAGCAAACCTCGAAGTATTATTGCTGCTGGTCTTTATGGTCGCCGGTATTTATTTCATGAAGCAATTGCTGTTATTTGCTTTCACCAAAATTATTACCAAAATACGTTCAAAGATTTTAGTCTCGTTAATGTTCTGTCTAACCTCTGCATTTTTATCAGCATTTTTAGATGCATTAACTGTGATTGCCGTCATTATTGCGGTCGCAGTAGGTTTTTACGCGATTTACCACAAGGTTGCTTCAGGGAAAGATTTTTCCGCTGACCATGACCATACTTCCGAAAACAATACTCAATTAAATAATAGTGAACTCGAGTCATTCCGTGGATTCCTGCGTAACTTATTGATGCATGCAGGTGTCGGCACCGCCTTAGGTGGTGTATGCACTATGGTAGGCGAACCACAAAACTTAATTATTGCTGCCCAAGCTAACTGGCAATTCGGTGAGTTTGCCATTCGAATGGCACCCGTGACAGTACCTGTACTGATCGCTGGTACTTTGACCTGCCTGTTAGTTGAGAAATTTCACATTTTTGGTTACGGCGCTAAACTGCCTGATGCAGTTCATAAAATCCTTTGTGATTATGCCGCCCATGAAGATGCGCACCGTACAAACAAAGATAAGATGAAACTTATCATTCAAGTCTTGGTTGGTGTGTGGTTAATAGCAGGTTTAGCGTTGCACTTAGCCTCCGTAGGTTTAGTTGGCTTATCGGTGATTATTTTAACAACGGCTTTCAATGGTATTACCGATGAACATGCCCTAGGTAAAGCTTTCGAAGAAGCACTCCCCTTTACGGCGCTATTGGCGGTGTTCTTCGCTATAGTCGCTGTAATTATCGACCAGCATTTGTTTGCCCCCGTGATCCAATGGGCGTTGAGTTATGAGGGTAATACTCAATTAGTGATTTTCTATGTCGCTAACGGTTTGCTTTCAATGGTGAGTGATAACGTGTTCGTGGGTACGGTTTATATTAACGAAGTCAAAGCGGCCTTGATTGATGGTCAAATTACCCGTGATCAATTTGATCTGCTCGCCGTTGCAATTAACACTGGTACTAACTTACCTTCGGTAGCAACACCAAATGGACAAGCAGCCTTCCTGTTCTTACTGACGTCAGCATTAGCACCACTGATCCGGTTGTCTTACGGCAGAATGGTATGGATGGCTCTCCCCTATACTATTGTATTGTCAATTGTCGGTGTATTAGCTATTGAGACAGGCTTTTTAGAGCAAGCAACTCAGTACTTCTATGACTCGCATATGATTATTCATCACAGTGCTAAAGAAGTCATAGCGCCACTAACAAGTCACTAACTCTCGCCTCAGAGTTGACTGAACTTTATTAAATCAGTAGAGTCCAAAAACGCCCCAATAATTGTGGGCGTTTTTCGTTGATATGGAGCTCACATTTGACTGCACTTACTCGCTTTGCCCATTCTCGCGGTTCTTGGTTTATTCTCACTGGCACAGCCATTTGCTTAGAAGCAGCAGCCCTATATTTTCAGTATGAAATGAAACTCGATCCCTGTGTAATGTGTATTTATCAAAGATTAGCTGTATTTGGCATTTTGGTCGCAGGGTTGATAGGAATGACGGCCCCTAAGTATCGTCTCGTACGAATATTAGGTGCAAGCTGTTGGGCGGTTAGTGCCACTTGGGGATTGAAATTAGCCTTAGCGCTAGTGGATATGCAGAATAACCCATCACCTTTTGCTACTTGTTCATTTTTACCCGAATTTCCAATCTGGATGCCATTACATGAATGGTTCCCTGCCGTGATGTTACCAACAGGTATGTGTACCGATGTACCATGGCGTTTTATCGGCGTCACCATGGCAGAATGGATGGTCGTCATCTTTAGTGCCTTCCTCGTTATTTGGTTGCTGTTTATCGTACCCATGCTAAGTGGTTCGACTAAGCCTTCTCTTTATAAATAAACGATTCCCTCGGGCAGGCTACTCGGCCTGCCTTCCCATACCATAGTATTTTTACGACTTAAATCAGCCCTTTTCACCGATTTTAACCCACTGATTTTGATGTGAGCCAATAGCAAAAGTGTTAAAAGACGCTAAACTGGCTCAATGGAAAGTGGTATTCGGAACCCTGTGATGATGGAAAAAAACTCAATATCTGAACCACAAACCCCATTGACCCAATGGCAAAACAGCTTGCCGTTTAAATTTAGTCTTATCCAACTCATCATCGCGAGTATTTTGATTTTTAGCACAACTTGGATCATGTTACGCATTCAAAATCAGCAAATCACAGAACAGCAGGCAGTACTGAATCAGAATCATGGACAGATTGTTATCGCCAAATTGCAGGAAATGACCTCTCAGGTTGAAAATCTTGTGAATGCCATTGCCAATATCGCTAAGTTATACCGCTATGATCATGATCAACTGAGTAGGACGATCCCCACTTTACTCACAGTTGAAAATCAAAAAGATATTATTTCAGGCGGTGGTATTTGGCCCGAGCCAAGCGCCTTTAATCAACAAAAGTTTCGCGATAGCCTTTTTTGGTCGCGCAATATTCACGATGAGCTTATTAAGATAGATACCTATAACGATGATGCTTATCCTAGCTATCACACCGAAGAATGGTATCGCCCGACCCGCTACTTTCCCGCAGGTAAAACCTTTTGGTCTAAATCTTATATAGACCCTACCACAAAGGAGCCTATGATTACGGCCTCGGGTGCCATGTGGATGGAACATCAATTTATAGGTGCTGCAACGGCCGATATCGGTTTAGAAAAACTCAATATGCTACTGCGTAATGCGATGGCAGAGATCAGCGGTTATGTGATAGTGCTCGATCATAACAACCAAGTATTGGTTTATCCGCATAGCAAAAATCATGATGTTGCTCAGGATCAAGCGCCAAATACCCTGCTCACTTTTGATGATCTGACAAAACAGCACTCAAGCTTTGATCCACTTGCACTCGCCCTGAATACAGCAGATCGCACCTTTGTGACCCAAGCGATTGCAGAACGTGTATTTACCCAAGATCAAATGGATAATCTCACCCGTTTGACCGCAGATAATGAACGCGAGATGCTCATCGCTATTGTGAATAACAATGCTCGAAATCATTTTACGACTCCCAAACAGCTAGCATCGGTTTCCTTAGCTACAGATCCAATACTCAATACACCAGCATTAGCATCTATCTTCTTAATGCCCAATACCTACTGGAAAATATTGATAGTGACACCTGTTGCTCCGCTGCAGGATACGGCCAAGCACTTAGTTGAACAAGTGGGGATATACCTAGTTTGTATTCAACTCGTTGGATTAATTCTGTTATTTCTGTTGCAACATAGATTAATCATTACCCCAATAATGAAGATGGTTGAGGCCCTAAAACGTAACGATCCAACGGCCATCGAGCTCAAAGCTAAGCAACGTCACGATGAAATAGGTTTACTGGCAAAAACCTTATTATCGCGCACCCAGCAACTCGAAGTGGCCATGGCAAGCTTAGATGCAAGCAATCTAGCCCTAGAACAACAGTTGGAAACTCTGCAACTATTCCAGCAGGAATTAAACCACCATAAAGAACAATTAAGATCCTTGCTTAAATTTTCACAAAACTTAATTTATATTAAAGACTTAAGTGGGAAATATATTTTAGTTAACGATAAATATTGCGAAGTACTTGGGATTGAGCGCAGGCGGATTATCGGTGCATCTGACTTTGAATTATTTCAAAGTCAATTAGCGCAGACATATCAAAAAAATGATCGGCGAGTCACCCACAATCAAGATGCAATCCATTTTGAAGAGTTGATTCCTACTCCCCACGGTCATCAGACTTATCAAATGACAAAATTTGATATTAGGGATGATGAAGATAATTCTATTGCCGTTGGTGCTATCGGCTTCAATATGGATCTAAAAAAACGCCAGGAACAAGAGCAAGAAAAACTGTTCCAAAATCAAGCGTCTTACCTACAAAAACAACAGAGCAAAATACAGATAGTCAACGATGATAACAATGCACTTAGACAACAGCTTGCATTACTCAACAAAGAACTCGATATGCAATACCAGCTCAGCTTGAGCAAAGCACAGAGTCAGAAGCTAATGCAAAATTTCCTTGCAGAGGTTATGACGCAAATGATGCAAGAACAAGACCGCCTACTTGCACAAATATGTCAGACACAAGCTGATAGTAATAATGAATATCTAATAGCCATTACTGATAGGGTGACAGTTCAAGCAAAAAGGCTTAGGCACATAGCGCAACTTTTTAACGCACATCAAAGTGATATTAGACCATTACATTTGGCGCAGTTTATGCGCCAATTACTGGATTTATTGCAAATGCAGCTCACCCGAGCCAATGTCACTGTGCACTTAAGATGTGATGAAAACCTAATTGTCGATGGCAGTTCATGGCAATATCTGCAACTCTTTTATCGTCTGCTCAGCAATACCCTAAATCATGCCTTTAAGACACATCAGCAAACACGGGAAATCAACATTCATTTTCGCAGGGAGTCTAATAAGCTCCAAGTAACGCTAGATGACAATGGTGTCGGCATGACAGAACAACAACTTTCACAGCTTCAGCAAGAGATGGCACAAGGTCTCTGCCTAGGTACACTCACCTGCTTAAATCTATGGATAAGAAACGATCTAAAAGGACAACTCACCGTTCAAAGTAAACTCAACAAAGGCACTCAAATCCACTGCCGCTGGCCACTTTAGTGCTAAACCATATTTAAGGACAAAAACTCGCCCTATTCATTTCGGTAAAGCGTATCGCCCATTATGGTGTTTACATCAATTTTATCTAAACCTTGATCAAAAATATCCCGCCAACGACGTCCCTCTTCAGTATTGCGAAAAGCAACATAAAGTTGTTTATTAGCAATGAGTTGTCGGTTAATTTGCAATTTATCCGTCAGTGGCTGTAAATCTTTTTGTTTAAGTAAATAATCTAAAGCATTTACATCGATCACGGCAGCGTCAATCCGCCCGGCGACTACTTTCTTGATATTGTGCTCATCTGAGGTAACAGCTTCTATCGGTTGCACACCCGCTAACACCATGGCATCGAAAGACTCGGTATTCACATAATCATTCACTACTCCTAAGGTATAGCGATTAAGATCTTCGATATAACGCCAACTAATAGGATGGAGTTTTTGCTCAACTAAACCTAATGGACTTGTACCTATTGGTTTTGAAAAAACAAACTTATCAGTTTCATAGTAATATTCAGGTAAATAGCCTAAATATTTATCGTTTGGCATAGAAGCGAGTTTCACCGCTCGACTCCAAGGATAAAAATCTACCTCTAATTGATGTCCCATGGCGTTAAATGCCGCCCGAGCCACGGCAATACTCACCCCTTGCTCCACCAATTGTTGCCCAGAATAGGGCGGCCAAAATAAAGAAGTAAGGGTCAAAGTATCGGCTTTAACATTAGTCGTCAAAGCCGCTATCAGAAAAGAAAATAGTCCACCCAACATCACTAAGCACGATCGAACCATACCGACTCCTAATCTGGACTCATTGCACACGGGTTTAATCATCACCCCAACCCCTAATTTTTATGGGTTTAAGTACTCAAAATGATTAACTTGGATACCAAGGGCTGTGACGTTTCGAGCGCTCTAACAAGGTTTTGCTCACAAAACGAGAAACGATGTTGAATTATTTAAATAAGTGGCGAGCTGCTCATTATAAAAATCCCCTGAAACGTCAACACGCCCTAAGTATAGCGATTCACTCTTTGCAAAAAAGTGAATATTTGTGACACTCACACCAAAAACTTAACACACCTATATGCCTTTATACTCATATCTAGACAAATTATTCAAGCCGCTATATGCGGCTTGATAGGGCTGAATGAATTTTAGAAGTGTACTGGTGGGTATAGAACAAGGGTCAAATCCGCATTACCCATCACAGATTGATATCTTGATATAACTCTTGATACATCAGCTCGCGCATTTTGAATTTCTGGATTTTCCCCGTCACTGTCATTGGATACTGATCCACAAACTTGATATAACGTGGCACCTTAAAGTAGGCAAATTTCTCGGTGAGGAAATGACGAATATCTTCCTCGGTAATGGTCGCCCCTGCGCGTACTTTGATCCAAGCACACACCTCCTCGCCGTATTTCTCGCTTTGTACCCCAAAGACCGCCGCATCCTGCACATCTTTGTGGGTGTAGAGTTTCTCTTCAATCTCACGGGGGTAAATATTCTCGCCACCGCGGATGATCATATCTTTTATTCGACCAACAATTTGCACATAACCTTGCTCATCCATTTGACCAATATCACCCGAATGTAGCCAACCTTCACTGTCTATGGTTGCGGCCGTTTTCTCGGGATCGTTCCAATAACACTGCATAATGCAATAACCGCGACTACAAACTTCACCGGGCTGATTAATTGGTAGCACTTCGCCAAATTCATCGACAATTTTAACTTCGGTATGGGGTAAAGCACGGCCAACGGTGAGCACGCGTTTCTCAACCGGTGAGTCGATTTCAGTAATGTGATTGAGCGGACTACATTCGGTCTGACCATAACCAATCAGCACTTCCTTCATATACATCAGGTTTTGTACTCGGCGCATCACTTCTTCAGGACAAGTTGCCCCCGCCATGACGCCAGTCCGTAATGAACTCAAATCAAAACGAGTAAACTCTGGGTGTTCAAGCTCGGCAATAAACATGGTTGGTACACCATGTAATGCGGTACAACCTTCCTGTTCAACCACTTGCAGCGTTGTCAACGGATCGAAAGACTCTCCGGGAAATACGGCCGCAGCGCCTTTGGCTAAGCAGACTAAACTACCAAGCACCATGCCAAAGCAATGATACAAAGGAACCGGAATGCAGAGTTTATCGTGACAGGTAAACTTCATCGCCTCTGCGACTAAATAGCCATTATTCAAAATGTTATGGTGGGATAGGGTCGCACCTTTTGGGCTGCCCGTGGTGCCTGACGTAAACTGGATATTAATCGCATCAAACGGACTTAGTTCCTTGGCAATACTCTCAAGCATCGCCTTGTCATCGGCTGTCACCTCAACGAGTAAATCATCAAAATTAAGCATACCGACTGATTTCTCTATCCCCATGCGGATAACAAATTCAAGCTCGGGCACAGTCTTTGCTTTTAACTGTCCCGCAGGACACGACATAAGCTCTGGGGCCAACTCATATAACATTTGTAAGTAGTTGCTGGATTTAAACTTATCGGCACAAATTACCGCGCGGCAGCCCACGTTACTCAGCGCATATTGCAACTCTTCGGGACGATAGGCAGGATTGATGCATACCATGATGGCGCCAATCTTGGCGGTAGCAAATTGGGTTAAGCACCATTCAATATTATTAGGTGACCAGATCCCAACACGGTCTCCTGGCTTTATCCCTAGCTTTATTAAACCTGTAGCAAGAGCATCAATTTGAGCGAGGTACTGGCGATAATTCCAGCGAATATTCTGATGGTGGACCACCACAGCCAGTTGTTCAGGATAAGCTGAGGCAATCTCGCCTAGGTATTGACCTATCGTTTTTTCAATGAGTTTTGGTGAGGAACCACCACGAAACTCGCTATATTTTAATGGAATTGTTGCTTGATTTGTTGAAACAGACATTAAGGCCTCCGTGCATTTATTATTATGGTTAGCGAGATTCAAACTAACCAATCCACGGAACATGTCACAAGTAAAAAAACACTTTATTAGACTAAAGATTAAGGCAAACCATAGCGTTGCAATTCTTTAAAACTCATACTCTAACGAGTGATAGACTGAAAGCGACTTTGTGATTTAGGTACATTAAGGTTTTGTAAGCGTTCAACAATTGCCAGCAATATCCCTTGGCGACGCATATTTTCTAGCACTCCTGGGCTAAAAACCTCCAACCGAGTCATTGCCGTTAATAGAAGCTTGCACTGTGCAATACTCGCATCACGAATGTAGGCAGGTTTATCGACTAAGTAACTGTTGTTATACCAATAATCCCAAGTAAAATTTGCCAATAACCAACCTTGGGTTTTCAGATCATTAACAAACTCAAGCATCCTCTCATGGCTTAAAATAACCTCTCCAGCCGAAAAATCCTTAAGGTATTTAGTATATAAACCACAATCTGTCTTCATTATTGACGTTTCCATAGTGCACCTCGTAGGTTATGGTTGTCGCTGAGCTCAACTAAGTTTGACACTTTGCCTAATGCGTAAATAAAGTAGCCAAATCATAAAGTGATGTTTACAGGGTAAGCCGTGCTATCTGAACGGTAACTTAATCAAGTTAACAATTCAGCCCAATGCAGCATCTAAGTATCTTCAAGCAAATTTAAGGGAATATGGTAATTGGGTGAATACGGAGATTAAGATAAACTCCAAATAATTAAGGTGGTTAACAGATACGATTAGTGAAGGAAGCAATATGAACTATTGGCTTATGAAATCGGAACCCGATGAATTTAGCATCGACGATCTCAACGTTTGCCCTAACCAAACCGAAGCTTGGTATGGTATACGCAACTATCAAGCGCGTAATTTTATGCGGGATAAGATGCAAATAGGCGACAAAGTATTTTTTTACCACTCTAGTTGTAAAGTGCCAGGGATTGTAGGTATTGCCGAAGTGGTTTCCAGCGCTTATCCAGATACCACAGCCTTTGATCCTGAATCAAAATATTTTGATCCAAAGTCCGATCCTGCTAAGCCACGATGGCTCCGAGTAGATATACGCTTTGTCAAAAAATTTATCGAGATTATTCCCTTAAGTTTGATAAAAAGTTTACCCCAACTAGCGGACATGTATTTAGTCTCTAAGGGGTCAAGGCTCAGTATCCAACCTGTTAGCGCCGAACAATGGCAAGCTGTGCTAATGTTAACCCACTGAATCAAAATTGTAACTCTACACTCGGCCGTATTCAGCTATGGTTCATTTAACATGACCTATTGTCACCGCGTCAATTCAACGTCTCTTGGGAGCAAATATGAATAAATTAACTTTGATGGTGATTGGTGGAATCGCGCTCAGTTTTATAACGTCCATGAACACCTTTGCAAAAAATGAGCATGAACAAGACAAACAAGATAAAGGGCTACCACCAGGACTACAGAAGAAAGTCGATCGCGGAGAGCCTCTCCCCCCAGGTTGGCAGAAAAAGCTCCACCGTGGGGATATTCTCGAGCTAGATATTTATAATCGTGGACGAATTGTGGTGCCACTAGATAGGGATGGTATTGTGAGTATCCAAGTTGAAGGCGCGTTGATAAAGCTGGATGATAAGACTCGTAAAATCCTCGATATCGTCAATGTGATTACCTATTAGTTCCCCCTGCGGTACACGCCCTCGTATGTTCTAGGGCGTGTTAATGTTCAATGAGGTAAATGTCAGTAGATTTAAAATGCCTAATAGTTTCCCAAACGCCCACCAATTCACATTATGATAACATATTGTTGTTTATCAACCATTTATAATCTAACCCTAGGTATCTACTCACCTGAATGTTACACTCTTGGAACTAAATGGCTGTTCCAAATAGTTGATCATCTACGCCGATCTCAAACCTAGACGCGCTCCATACAGTTGATAATACCGCCGAAATAAATTTACTCAGCTGATAAATGCCCCTGTACACATTACACTGCGAAACGCTTTCGTAGTTTCAAGCTGGATATTGATGATGAAAACCACATCACTGCAACGGGTTAAACAGGCTATTATTGCCGGATTTTGGGCATCTCTCGCCAGTATTTCAGTGGGCTTTTTGTTTAAACTCTGGTTAGCACAATGGGTTGCCAAGGCTGATCTCGCGCTCTATCACACTGTTATCGATATTATTTCGCTGTCATTGATCCTGATGACGGGATTTCGCTCTTCTATGGTAGTGACATATTCCCAAACCAAGCAGGATGTGGATATTACTAATATTTTCCGCTACAGCTTGATCGCTATGGTGCTGCTGACTTGGGGTTTAGTCTTGCCCTATATCAAGCACAAATTACAGCTTGATGTGGAATACTTTCACTTAGTTGGCATTATTTTGAGTATGGGACTCAAGGTCTATTTTACCAATCAAATTGCCATGTATCGGCTATATGACATATCCAACCGAGTCACTTGGCTGGAACCTATCGCACAAGTGGCTGGCTTTTTATTGTGTTTCTATGGCCTACAACAAACCGCCATTGCTTCACTCTTTTACAGCATGACTTTATCTTCACTGATCGTTGCCCTGTATATGTACCTAAAACGGCGCAGGGATATCGCTACACCGCCCTTAACTTCAGTGCATTTTGATACAGAGCTGCGCAGTTTTATGAAAAAAAGCTTGACGGCATCTATGGAGGCAGGTGCGAGTATCTTGATGATTTATATTACAGTACTGCTCACCATCGCCTATTTCAGTATAGATGAACTGGGTGACTTCCAAGTCGTAGTGCGGCCGATGATCACTTACCTCACCCTACTCTTTGTATTTCCCATATACCGTTTTGTGCTTCCCGAAGTCGCAGTATGTGTACGAGAAAAACGCTTTGACGAAGTGCAACAAATTAAGTCATGGCTGGCTAAAGTGTCGTTATGGATCAGTGGTGTATTTTTCGTCTTAATGCTGTTTGCAAGCAAGCCATTGGTCGCTTGGTTATTCCCCTCGCAGTACCTTAAAGCAGCGCCAGTGTTAATGCATTTCTCCATGTTTTTTATATTTATGATGCTCAATGGCTACCAGCTAGCCTATATCAAAGCCCATGGTCATTTCACGCAAAGCTTAATGATCCGTCTTTTTGGTATTGTCGTTTTAGTGGGTACTTTTTATATTTACCGCTTACACACAGAAAATGTGGTCGCTGTGATTTTAGCCCTAGGCACAGGTTACTTAATGATGTATCTAGTAGCAAAATGGGTGGAAAGGCGTATTAAACTCACTCAATAGTGTTAATCACATCACCAGCTAAATGAATCATCCTAGATGTGTATTCAGATGACTCATTTAAGCTGATGCTTAAATCCTGAAGCTTAAATCAAAGCCCCGACATATTAAGTTTATTTGACTCATCGCCCATCAATTATACGACCAAGACCACCGAGCACTGAGCCTTCACCACGATCACTGCCACCCGCAGATGGCGCATGGGCAATAATACGATCTGCCATGCGGGAGAACGGCAAGCTTTGCAGCCACACGGTTCCGTGGCCTTTTAGTGTCGCTAAAAATAAACCTTCGCCGCCAAAGACCATAGACTTTAACGAGCCAGCGCGCTCGATGTCGTAATCAATTCCCGGTGTAAAACCGACGAGGCAACCAGTGTCGACTCTTAAGGTTTCACCTTTTAGTTCTTTTTTCACTAAGGTGCCGCCCGCATGGATAAACGCCATACCATCGCCCTGTAAGCTTTGCAGAATAAACCCTTCACCACCAAAAAATCCCGTGCCTAAGCGGCGATTAAATTTCATCGTCACGCGTGTGCCCAAGGCCGCCGCTAAAAAACTGTCCTTCTGGCAGATAAGCTCACCACCATGCTCGGCTAAATCAATCGCCAGGATAGTGCCTGGATAAGGAGCGGCAAAGGCGACTTTGCGCTTTTGGTTGCCTTGGTTGGTAAAGTGGGTCATAAAAATGCTCTCACCCGTCAGCGCCCGTTTACCCGCGCCCATTAACTTGCCAAAAAAGCCGGACTCAGGCTCAGAGCCATCGCCCATTTTGGCCTCAAAGTTAATGTCTTGCTCTAGGTAGTTCATCGCCCCCGCTTCGGCAACTACGGTTTCGTTGGGATCGAGCTCCACTTCAACCAACTGCATACTGTGGCCGATAATTTCATAATCCACTTCATGACAACGTCTAGACATACTGTTCCCCTTAACTGTCAGTTCCTTGTTATTACCCTTTAGGTTGAACCCGATGGACGACTCTTTACCTATCGCGGCCCCATTTCACTCTTAATCTCGACCTAAATCGAAACGTCAATCTAAGCCTGAATCTAAGCTAAGTCTTAACCTAGGCATTAATTTATGACATAAAATGTCAAAATGCGATTATTTTATGCGGTGAGTTGTTTCAAAAGATGACAAACGGAAACTTATCAACCCAAACCGACGCCATTGAACTGCTCAGCCTTAGCAAACTCCTCTAAAATCAACTGGGTAAAAAGTTGTCCCGCACGGCCTAACGGACGTTCTAAGGTCGAGACCAGCTGCGGAATAAAAGTAAAGCGGCTGCCACCGACAAAGTCGATTTCAACTAACTCTCCCTTCGCCAACTCTTCTTGCACTAAAAAGTCCGGCAACCAGCCAAAACCTAAGCCTTTTAACAAGGCGTTCTTTTTCATGATAAAACCTGAAAGATAAAACACTTTATCGCCGCCAAATTGTAGTTCATCACGATAACTTTTACTGGGTGATGAGTCTTCGATAGTCAATTCCACATGCTGCTGCAGCTCAGACAAACTAATTTTACGAATAAAAGCTAAAGGATGCGAAGCACTTGCCACCAGCACGCTGGTAATGGCAGGCAACGGCTGCGGATGATAATAGGGGCCAGTGCGATAATCCTTCACTAACATCAAGTCGGCATTATCACGCTCAAATCTGTGTTGCACGCCGCCTAAAAATTCCATATTCAGCTGAATTTTAGTGGGGATCTGATGCTCGGCCATACGCTTTAATGCGGTCATGATAGGCTCCATCGGTAAGGCTCCGTCTATGACCAGCTCTAGCTTTGGCTCCCAGCCTTCACTGAAACGACTGGCAAGATGTTCAATGTTTGCAAGGTGTTGCAGTAATCTTTGTCCCTCGGCTAAAATCACACGGCCCTCTTGCGTCAGCTCCGCGCGATATTGTTCACGGCTAAAAAGCGGTACGCCTAAGTGCTCTTCCAACTTTTTAACCTGATAACTCACCGCCGATTGCGCCTTGTGTAATCGCTCAGCCGCCTTGGCAAAGCTGCCCTCTTCCACCAGCACTTGCAGCACATTAAAAGCATCAATATCGATGCGCATGGTCACTCCTTGGCTCTAATGAAACTGTCACGGAAACACTACGATTCGTAAAGATTAGAATACCATCTAATTTTTAGATTAAGACAACGGATTTATTATTCTTTTTTTTGTTGATCTAAGCAACTAAATTGATAACAAGATCACATAACCATAACGACAAGCGAAGTAGAGCAAATCTCACTCCGCTGTAAAAACCAAGGATCCTCCATGCCATTTTATGTGAAACAAGGTCAGATCCCCCATAAGCGCCATATCGCATATGAAAAGGAAAACGGCGAGCTTTACCGTGAAGAGTTGTTCTCAACCCATGGTTTTTCCAATATTTATTCCAATAAATATCACCACAACATGCCAACCAAAGCGTTGGAAGTGGCGTCCTACAGCTTGAGCCACGGTGCCAATTGGGAAGACTCGCTGGTCCAAAACTATAAACTCGATTCCCGCGATGCCGACCGTGAAGGTAATTTTTTCAGCGGCCGTAACAAAATATTTTATAACAATGATTTAGCGCTCTATACCGCCAAAGTCACCGCCGATACCGACGAGTTTTACCGTAACGCCTATGCCGATGAAGTGGTTTTTGTCCACGAAGGTGAAGGCACGCTCTACAGCGAGTACGGCACTATTAAGGTGCAAAAGTGGGACTATTTAGTGATCCCTCGCGGCACGACATATCAGCTTAAATTCAATGATTACAGCAATGTACGCCTTTTCGTCATCGAGTCATTCTCTATGGTGGAAGTGCCTAAACATTTTCGTAACGAATATGGTCAACTATTAGAGTCGGCACCTTACTGTGAGCGCGATTTACGTGTGCCAACACTGCAAGAGGCTGTGGTTGAGCGCGGCGCCTTCCCTTTAGTGTGTAAGTTTGGCGATAAATACCAGCTCACCACGCTCGAATGGCATCCCTTTGATTTAGTGGGTTGGGATGGCTGCGTTTACCCTTGGGCATTCAATATCACCGAATACGCACCAAAGGTGGGCAAAATCCATCTGCCCCCTTCTGATCACTTAGTCTTTACTGCCCATAACTTTGTGATTTGTAACTTCGTGCCGCGCCCCTACGATTTCCACCCAAAATCGATTCCAGCGCCTTATTACCACAACAACATAGATAGCGACGAAGTCCTGTATTACGTCGATGGCGACTTTATGAGCCGCACGGGCATTGAAGCGGGTTATATAACCTTACATCAAAAAGGCGTGGCCCACGGACCACAACCGGGTCGCACAGAAGCCTCGATTGGCAAAAAAGAAACCTATGAATATGCAGTGATGGTAGACACATTCGCCCCACTGAAATTAACCGAACATGTACAAAATTGCATGAGCAAAGACTACAACCGCTCTTGGCTAGAAGACTAGCCCCAAGCCACCAGCACTCCCATGCGGGAGTCATTAGAGTGACGGCGTGTTGCACTAAAATAACGAGGAAAACATCATGGCAAGCGAACTCAATCCACTGGGCTTATTAGGTATCGAATTCACGGAATTCGCCAGCCCTGATACCGATTTTATGCACAAAGTCTTTATCGACTTTGGTTTTTCACTGCTGAAAAAAGCCAAGAACAAAGACATTCTGTACTACAAACAGAATGATATTAATTTTCTGCTCAACACTGAGCGCGAAGGTTTCTCAGCTAAGTTTGCTAAATCCCACGGCCCAGCCATTTGTTCCATGGGCTGGCGGGTAGAAGATGCCGGCTTTGCCTATCACGTTGCCATTGAACGTGGTGCAAAACCCGCCGATGATGCCAATAAAGACCTGCCTTATCCTGCGATTTACGGCATTGGCGACAGCTTAATTTATTTTATCGATACCTTCGGCGCAGATAATAATATCTATGCCACTGATTTTGAAGATTTAGATGAGCAAATCATCACCCAAGAGAAAGGCTTTATCGAAGTCGATCACTTAACCAACAACGTCTACAAAGGCACAATGGAACATTGGGCTAATTTCTATAAAAACATTTTTGGTTTTACTGAAGTGCGCTACTTTGACATCAGCGGCGTACAAACCGCGCTAGTGTCCTACGCCCTACGTTCGCCAGATGGCAGCTTCTGTATCCCGATTAACGAAGGTAAAGGCAGCGATAAAAACCAAATTGATGAATACCTGAAGGAATACAATGGCCCAGGTGTGCAGCACTTAGCCTTCAGAAGCCGCGATATCGTAAAATCTCTGGATGCGATGGAAGGCAGTTCAATCCAATGCTTAGACATAATCCCTGAATACTACGACACTATTTTCGATAAAGTGCCGCAGGTCACTGAGGATCATGAGCGCATCAAACATCACCAAATTTTGGTGGATGGTGACGACACGGGCTATTTGCTGCAGATATTTACTAAAAACCTGTTTGGACCGATTTTCATCGAAATTATCCAACGCAAGAATAACCTAGGTTTTGGTGAAGGCAACTTTACTGCCCTATTTGAATCAATTGAACGGGATCAAATGCGTCGCGGCGTACTGTAAGTTTTCATCCTGTTCATAAAAAACGGTACGCTCTGCCTGCGTACCGTTTCTGTTTTTACAAGTCTCTAAATCGTCAGTATTTATGCCAGTAACTCGGCACCGACTCGTTATTCCACATTAATGGGTTTGATGACCTTACAAGGGTTACCTGCCGCAACACAGTTCGCGGGAATGCTCTTATTCACTACGCTGCCAGCACCAATCACACAATTATCGCCAATGGTCACACCGGGCAGCACAGAGACATTACCACCGAGCCAGACATTATTACCGATTTGGATCGGCGCGCCGTATTCAGTCGTTTGCCGCGCTATGGGATCGATGGGATGAGTTGCCGTTGAAATCATCACATGGGGGCCAAACATCACATTATCGCCAATCGAGACTGGGCAAACATCCAGTATGGTTAAGTTGTGATTAGCATAAAATTGCTTACCAATGCAGATGTTATAACCGTAATCGCAAAAGAAATTAGGTTCGATATGGGCGCAGGTGGGAATATCGAGCAAGCCGCGAAGATAATCCATACGGGTATCGAGCTGAGTCGGTTCGGCCAAATTAAACTGATGACAAATGGATTTAGCCCGCATCCGCTCGGCTAATAACTCATCATTCCATGCTTTATAGGGTTGACCCGCCAACATTTTTTGTTTCTCTGTCATTTCTCTCTGTGCCATAGTGCATCCCCTGCTTATTATGGTCCTAACGTCACCCTACCAAACCTGAGCATTCAAGCTCAAGTGACATTGTTAAAATCTTATCGGCTCACAATCGTAATGACCTTTTATATGCTTAAAGATGGAAATAGACGCTAAGTTGCACTAACTAGGTCAGATTTATCATCTCGAAATAGCCGCATGGTTTACATACTAAGTTACAGTTACATATCTAAATACCATGCTCATACATTGGCTAAATCCACCGTTTTCATTACACTAACGCCCTTCTCTATTATTTATCCAAGACAGACCAAACCATGCCGGATTTTGCCTTACTCGCAGTGTTTATCCCGACCTTTTTCTTTGTTTCTATCACACCAGGCATGTGCATGACACTCGCCATGACCTTAGGTATGAGCATAGGTGTGCGCCGCACGTTATGGATGATGTTAGGTGAACTCATTGGCGTAGCATTAGTCGCCACCGCCGCCGTGATGGGGGTTGCCAGTATCATGCTCAACTACCCCGAAGTATTTCAAATCTTTAAGTGGGTTGGCGGAATTTATTTAGGCTATATCGGCGTACAAATGTGGCGCGCCCGCGGTAAGATGGCCATATTAAGCGATGATGACACCAACCCCAGAGCCAGCAGTTTCACCTTGATTTCCCAAGGCTTTATTACTGCTATTGCCAATCCTAAAGGTTGGGCATTTATGGTGTCACTACTGCCACCTTTTATCAATGCCGAACGCGAAGTTGCACCACAACTCCTCGCCTTGCTGAGCATTATTATGGTGACTGAGTTTACCTCCATGCTGGCCTATGCCAGCGGCGGTAAAACCCTCCGACTCTTCCTAAGCCGTGGGGATAATATTCGCTGGTTAAACCGGATTGCAGGCAGCCTAATGATAGGTGTTGGTATTTGGTTAGCCATGAGCTAACCCCTGTGGCGAACCGCTTGAATTAACCGCAGACATGTAACAAACACTGCATAAAAATAGCCCAATAACGTCCCTTAACTCGGGCTTTATTAGGGCTCTTTTTTGTAGGGCAAGACGCTGCGCATCTGCGCCATATATTGTTGCATTTGCTCAGCTTCCTGCTGAACAAAATCCGTAATGGCCTCTCTAAATCCTAGATGGGCGACATTATGATAGGAATACATCTCAACAGGCTCAAAGCCACGCAGTACTTTATGTTCCCCCTGCGCGCCCGCATCAAACACTTGGAACTCATGTTCAATACAGTATTGAATCCCTTGATAATAACAAGCTTCAAAGTGTAAACCATCAAGCTCAACCGTTGTGCCCCAATAGCGGCCATAAAGGCACTTCTGATCTTGGGGGTTCTTCCCTTTAAAATATAAGGCACCCGCTATCATCTCGCCCTTTGCATCTTCCACCACTAACAGTAGAATTTGAGCGGCTAACAGCTGTCCAAGTTGATGGAAAAATGCGGGCGTTAAATAACCGCGGTGACCGGACCGCTTAAGATAAGTTAATTGATAGCACTGGATAAACCTCTGCCATTGCAATTCAGTTACCCGCTCACCTTCGACAAATTCAAACTTGAGCCCAAAAGGCTGTAATTGTGCCCGTTCCTTCAGGATGTTTTTACGCTTACGTGAGCTAAAGTGTGATAGAAAATCATCGAAATTCCGATAATCACGGTTGTACCAATGGAACTGTGTGCCTAAGCGTTTAACTAGCTGTGTAGATGAAGCCCCAAACAAAGGCATTTGCGCTGGCGCAACAAACAGACTGTGCCATGAGGAAATTTGAATTTCTCCCGTCCCATGCATCAACCGTTGATCCAATGCCCTCAGCATTAATTCGCCAATGCGTGTTTGCTCAATATTTTCCAATTCAGGCGTAATACCTATGCGAAGCCCTTGTACTGGCGTAAAGGGAATCGCATTCACCCATTTAGGATAATAATCGAGCCCATGACGTTCATAAGCTTCGGCCCATGCCCAATCAAACACATATTCGCCGTAGGAGTGAGACTTTTGGTAAAGCGGCATGACAGCCAAAAGTGGCAACGTTTTATAATGCTCTGCACTTTGCTGGCTGATATCCGCCCTATAATCCAAAGGCTGGCACTGTGTTTTATCATTTAACAAACTACTCGCGTCAAACACACATAAATGTCGAGGCATCCAACCCGTTGCAACGCAGGCTGAACGACTTTGCTCCAATGCAAGAAGGAACTCATGGCGACAAAAGGGATTTGCCTCCCCCATACTGGCATTCCACGCACACGGTGAAATATCTGAGATTGAGCGAGCAAATGCCAAGATAAGCGGTGTCATTGTGTCATTTATCCTCCGTTATTAGCCCATACAAATCTAGAAGGTTGCAATTAAGCCCAATTCTCGGCACATTGCATAGTCATTATAAAAATAAATTCAGGATTGAATATGCGTCCAGCAAGACCTTTTAGACCCCTTATTCTCGCCATCGCAATGGCTTTGCCCTTGTTATCTTCTCCAAGCCTCTATGCCGATGAAGCCGCTATTTTTAACCAAATGGCTACCGCACAACCCGTATGGGCCAAACATGGCATGGTGGCTAGTCAAGAAATGCTCGCCAGTCGCACAGGCGTTGAGATCTTAAAGCAAGGTGGTAATGCCGTTGATGCCGCCGTTGCCGTTGCTTTTAGTCTCGCAGTCACCTTACCTCGCGCAGGGAATATTGGCGGTGGGGGCTTTATGTTGGTGCATATTGCCAAAGAAAACAAAACCATCGCTATCGATTATCGCGAAATGGCGCCTTCGAAAGCTAAAAAAGATATTTTCCTCGATGAAAATGGTGATGCGGTCCAAAAGCTGAGCCGTGAACATGGTTTAGCAGTAGGAGTTCCAGGCACTGTTATGGGCATGAGTTTAGCCCTAGAAAAATATGGCACTATGACACTCGCTCAAGTAACTGCACCTGCAATAAAAATGGCGCAAGAAGGCATTAGCGTCACGCCAGATCTCGCCATGTCACTTGGGGGATTAAAACGTCGCATGGCGCAATGGCCAACCACTGCGGCTATTTTCTATAAAGCTGACGGCGGTGATTATCAAGTCAATGATATTCTTAAGCAACCAGAGCTAGCCCACTCCCTAAGTTTGATTGCCGAAAAAGGCACTAAAGGGTTCTACGAAGGTGAGACCGCCGTTAAGATCGTTAACGCTGTGCAAGATGCGGGCGGCATTATGACCTTAGATGATCTTAAAAATTATAAGGTGGTGGAGCGTGAACCCGTTCGTGGCCAATACCGTGGTTATCAGGTGGTATCAATGCCACCTCCCTCATCGGGCGGCGTGCATATCATCCAAATGCTCAACGTGTTGCAACAATTCCCCATTGATAAACTTGGCCATAACACTGCCCAAACGATTCATCTGATGGCGGAAACCATGAAGCACGCCTATGCCGATCGCAGCGAATATTTAGGCGATCCTGACTTTTATAAAGTTCCAGTTACGGAGTTGACAAGCCCCAACTATGCCCAAAAAATCGTCAGTCTGATTACGCCCAATAAAACAACGCCAAGTAGTGAAATTAAACCGGGTAAACTAGCTCCCTATGAAAGCGATCAAACCACTCACTTCTCAGTCGTAGATAAGTGGGGCAATGCCGTATCAAACACTTATACTTTAAACTTCAGCTATGGCTCTGGTTTAGTCGCAGAAGGTACAGGGATTTTACTCAATAACGAGATGGATGACTTCTCAGCCAAGCCCGGTGTCCCCAACGGCTATGGTTTAGTGGGTGGTGATGCCAATGCGGTTGAAGGTAATAAGCGACCACTGAGCTCTATGAGTCCAACAATCGTGATGAAAGAGGGTAAGGCCTTCCTCATCACGGGTAGCCCTGGTGGTTCACGTATTATCACCACCACATTGCAGATTATTATGAATGTGATTGACCATGGTCTAAACATTGCCGAGGCAAGTAATGCGCCGCGGGTGCATCATCAATGGCTGCCCGATGAGCTAAGGGTGGAAACCAGCTTAAACCGCGACACGATTTCCCTACTCGAAACCAAAGGCCATAAAGTGACAGTGCAATCGGCAATGGGAAGCACCCAATCCATTATGGTGACAGAGCAAGGTATTTTCGGCGCATCGGATCCCCGCCATTCGGGTAGCGAAGCCATCGGCTACTAAATAACTGCTCCTAATAATGCTACACCCGCTTGCTCCCATGCCCACCACCCGGAAAGGGTGAAACCGTGTCCATAAAATGCTCTACCCGTTCCATTAATTCATCCATCGACCGGCACGTATGATTCCGGGTGATGGTTTCATGCAACGAATGCCACAGCAGCTCGATTTTGTTGTGCCACGGGCTATAGACAGGCAAAAACAAGAGCTTGAATTTCGGGTTGTTCTTCAGCCATTTCTCTGCGATTTTACTTTTGTGAATGATGTAGTTATCAACAATCAACGTAATGGTTTTGGCACTTCTGTAGCGCCTGCGCAGTGCTCTGAGTAAGTCGATAAACAGCACTGTATTTTTAGACGTTGAGCCCACATAGGTCACCTGGCCTGAACTGCTGTGCAGCGCACCTGCCAGGAAGTGTTTCTTGTTCTGTCCTGGTGTGACGACTTTGCGTTGCTGGCCCCGCAATCCCCAATCAGCACCAATTTTGGGGTTCAGGTGGATATCCACTTCATCTTCATAGAAGACTGGATTTTCCGCGTCACAGGCTGCAAGTGCCTGTTTTATCGCTGCTAATTTTGTCTCTTTATCCGGGTCTTTTATCTGCAATGTCGGTGCAGCACGTCGCCAGACAATTCCGTGCTTGGGTAACCAGCGGCGAATAGTCGAGCTGTGAAGCACAATATTCAGCGCCTCACGAATAACGATACTGAGCAATTCGCTGCTCCAGCGTGAACGCTGGTAGCCAAAATCCTGTGGCCTGAAACTGATAAGCAACTTGAGTAACTCACCGATAAATGTCGGTGGGAAACGCACTTTCTTCCCAGGCATATCTGCTTGTAACCCATCAAGGTCATCAGCGAGATACCACTTAATCCAACGATTTACACTGGACCTTGCAGCCTGTAGCAATCGGGCAATCTCAGCTTTGGGTTTCCCCTGAGACCACAACAGAATGGCGTTTGCTCTGCGAGCCAGTGGCCTGTTTGGGTTCCATTGCACTATTTTTTCAGGCGGTACAGCGCCTGTGGCGTAAAAAATGGTAACGTATTCATACTCAATGCGGTTGGTGTCTTTGGTTTTGTTTGGCGACTGATCAGATCGCGCAAACCGCATTGAGTTCCCTTCCGCAACTGATCTATTAAACGGAACAGTTATTTAGAATATCCATGATGCTGATTTTAGTGAGAGAGATGGTGAATAAGATGAGTGGAAGATATGACCTATTCGATATAGGTCATAAACCCTGAGTAAAACGTTTTGTTTAACTCAGTGAATGTACATTCTCGATTAAAAAGCCCTACTATACATCACTGTATAAGCAGGGCTTTTTATTGCGTGGAAAAGTTATTGTGCTGATTTTCATTGTTTTTTACTTTATTGACGCTGCAACTGAGTCATGAAATATCATACTAAACGCAACTCACTTCAAGACAGAACATGTAGGTAAATTCTGTTATTGGGATATTAGTGTTGGCTGGTATCCACTCATATAGGCTTACCATGGCATTCACTCATCGACGCGCAGCAAGTCCATCCGTGGATGCTCGACCGCCCCATCCATGGGGCGGACGGTCGTCTCGCAAATCACCATGGCTCACCTTTCAGCCATTAGCGTAACCTGTTGGTTCTAAAGACAGACCTAACACTAACAGTTATTGTTTGGTATGTTTCAGATTAATGTTTTTATGGGTTAACTCCGCGCTCTGCGGAAATATTGGAGCGCAGCGGAAAAATTTTCGGTAGTGTTCAAATTTCTGTGTCATTTCTTTAAGCTATACCAAAAAGAGATGATTTATGACCACACCTACTTTTGATATCAATGCTGCCATTCAAGCACTACGTGATGGT
>NZ_JAKILG010000062.1 GCF_023283765.1 Shewanella profunda
ATTTAAAACAGATTTGATAGTAGTAAAAAGACAGAAAGAGGCAACATAAAGATTACAGCCTTAAAAAAACAAACCCCGGTGTCAAAAACCGGGGTTTGTCATTAATCTGAAAGGAGCCCTTAGGCTCCTTTTTTTGTGGCTATTTTCGCCCAGTATAGTCATTTCTATACAGTTAGGATGATGCGCCATGGGGGGATCCCAACCACTATAACGTTTACCTATAAATGGGCAAAAAAAAACCGTACCTCCTGTCGGAGAGCACGGACTTGAGCCAGAGGGCTCATTTTTACCCTGAGTAACGCGTTTAATCTAACAGAGTGTCAAAAAAATGGCAAGCGTCATTATTATGACGATCGTGCTGATGTTGTTAGATACGCTAATATCTATATTCACACTAAATCAGGGGATTAGCTCTTTGTCGTTATAAAATATGAAAAAAAACACTAGGGTGATGAAACTCAAACGGTATGAGTTGTGTCCAACCACTGTATTCAATAACAACAAGAATGCTTGTAGGTGGTTATATGAGAGTTTTCCCTGTTTACGCACCTAAGCTTATCGTTAAGCATGCGCGTATTTTCCTCACTGGTGTTATTTGGGTTAAAGATTTAGGTAGATTGGAATTTGAGAAAGGTCGGTTCTTGCTGCCAAGAAAAAGCCTGCCAAAGGTGAAGCAGGCTATTTTAGAGCTGAACGAATTGATTGAAGCTCAGAGTCATCAAGCAAAAACAGCTTAGATTTCGCTGTTAAGTAAGCCAACAAGTCCAGTCACTTTTTCGTTCCAAGAAGCGAGTTCTTGTTGCAGTTGTTGGTTTTGCTCATTCAGTTGTTGATTGTGCTCACTCAGAGTCGAAGATTTTTGCTTCTCTTCTTCAAGCTCCATTTTAAGAAGCTCGATAGTTTCGAGTGTAGCCTGGATTTTGGTTTCCAGTTTGGACAGTAATTCAAGGCTCATCTGGAGAGTCCTATGGTTTCTGGATGGGACTGTGATTCTAGCAGTGCCAAGAACATAAGGAATAGTGATTCTTGCCGTTTGGCGAAAAAATACCCGATAACAGTGTTCTAAACTAAGTTTTTTTGCATTTGTTATTAACTCGTTAGTATTCTTGGTTTTATTTATTGTTGGAATGGCTCATGTTGCCTAGTCTGCTTGCCGTGCTTCCCCTGTTATTGACTCTTACTTTGGCCTTATTATTACGCCGAACTTTGCTTGCACTCGGGGTTGGTATCGTTTCTGGTGCTTTGGTGTTTACCCATTTCGATGTGTTACAAGCTGCACATTACTTGGTTGATACGGGCATTAAGCAGTTTTATCACCAAGGCTCTTGGCAGGGGTGGCACCTTAATGTGCTATTGGCCATGTTGCTGCTAGGTAGCATGACGCAATTATTAGCGCGTGGCGGCGCAGTGGGTCAGTTTGGTGATTGGTTATATAGCCGCATTCGTACTGAGCGACAGGCTCGGCTTGGAGTGGTTTTTCTCGGTTGGTTTGTTTTCATCGATGGTATTTTCAGTTGTCTTGCCGTTGGTCACGTATGTCAGCCGCTGAGCCAGCGTTATGGTATTCGCCATGAGCAACTCGCCTATTTGGTTGATTCAAATGCCTCTCCGCTTTGTGCTCTATTACCTTTTTCCAGTTGGGGTCCCTATGTGATGGCGCTTATCGCAGGGATTAGCTTTTTACCCGTATCACCACTTGAAGCTTTTATTGAGATCGCTTTATTTAACTTTTACGCCATTGTTACTTTAGGTCTATCTGTGCTGGTCGCTTGGTATGGGGTGGGGTTTCATTCGCTAATGGCGAAGGATCGACTCTTGGTGGAGGATAAGTTGCAGCAGGATGCTGCTACCTCACAACCGAAGAGCAAACACAATGGCAGCCCTTGGTTATTGGCGATCCCTATGTTGACGCTTTTGTCGGCTTCGGTGGGATTAACCCTTTGGTCGGGGGCACAGCAAGTTTCTTCTTGGAATATATCACTCTGGTTAGCTAAGGCCGATATTGGTGCCTCTATGCGGGATGCTTGTTTATTGGCAACCTTAGTGACTTTAGTCATGTTACGTCTCTCTGGTCGACGTATGAGGGCTTTATTCGGTGATTTGAGCCATGGTATCCGCATGATCGCCTTTGCAATCGCTATTTTGCTTTGTACTTGGATGATTGGTGCTGTGATCCAAGATCTGGGTGTGGCTACATTGTTAGCCTCGTGGGCAAAGCTTTATCTATCGCCACAGTTGCTGGTGGCAGGAATGTTTCTACTCTGCGCTGTCATGGCATTTGCAACGGGGTCGAGTTGGGGTACCTTTGCGATCATGATCCCCATAGGTGGTGAGATTGCCCACAACTTAAATGCGGATCTGTTATTGCCTGCACTAAGTGCGGTGATGGCGGGATCAGTATTTGGCGATCATTGTTCACCCATTTCAGACACCAGCGTGCTCAGTGCGACCAGTTCGGGTTGCGCTCCCCATGATCATGTTGTGAGCCAGTTGCCCTTTGCTCTCATTGCGGCATGTTCAGCCTTGGTTGGATTCCAATTAGTAAATTTAGCCGTGGCGACACCGCTAGTGTGGTTGGGCGTGATTAGCACAGGTCTTGGATTATTTGCTTTGATGTCCCGCTTTTATCCGTCTTGGCCTAAAGTTGCATTGCAAACACTTTAAGTCTTTGCGGTTAAAATACCTCACTCAATTTAAGTTTAACCATCTGATTTAAGAGATTATCCATATGAGCATTACCCGTTTAGACATCGGTACCCGCATGAGTAGCATAGTGATCCACCAAGGTACTGTGTACCTGTGTGGCCAAGTGGCGAAGGATAAGTATCAAGGCATCACCGAGCAAACCGTCACTATGCTTGAGGAAGTCGATACCTTGTTAGCGCAGGCGGGGAGCTCGCGGGAGCATTTACTGTCCGCGACGATTTATCTGAAAGATATGGGTGATTACGATGCGATGAATGCGGTATGGGATGCTTGGGTGGCTAAGGGCCACGCTCCAGCGAGAGCCTGTGTGCAAGCTGCCATTGCCGAGCCAGAATATTTGGTCGAAGTGTCTGTGACTGCGGCTGTCGCGGTTTAAGCGCTTAAAGGCCGTATCTAGAACCCTGATTAGAATCTTTTCACCGAGTACGATTACTCGGTGAATCTTTATCAGCAATACTGTTTATTTAAGTCGGCATTCATCAACGAAATAACGCTTCTTTAACGCAATCCCCTTCTTTAACCCAATAAGTATTCAGCTAAGTGCGCCGCCACAACGGGAGGATGATCCACATACTGCTCTGAGAGTGCGGTGGCAATAGTCTCAATATCTTGTTGGGCTAAGCCTTGTTCGATAATGGTAAATGCCCAAGGAGCCTCGGTTTTGAGTTTGAGGAAAGAAGGCGTTTCGACAAATTGGGCGAGTGAGTAAGCCGCACCACCTAAACCATGTCCCCAACCTTCGCTGACCTGAAAGGGTCTATCCAGATGTGCCATATCAAATTCAATGAGATGGGGATATTGGCCGTTATGCCCACCGATCCAGTGACCGATTTCAACCGATAAAATCATTCTTGTCATGCGTTGTCCTTGCTTTGGTTGTTTTTAGTGGCAATTAGCACACTGCCAAACTCTGCATTAGCCTCGAGCGGCGAAATGGCGACTATCTGGTCGAGTCTTAGGGTTTAGTTTGTCGGGAATTCGCCGCTATTGTGGCAAAAATACCTGCCATTGGCATTAGATCGAATGCGGATTGTTTTATCTTGTATCTGAGGCTGTGTGAAAGATTGAGCCAGCGTTAGCGAGTTTTTTACTGGCTTATGCGCGCCCCTCTTGACTTTATTCCTATCGCTCCCTAGTCTGCTTGTTCAGTAATCAAGGTGGTATGCGATGGAAATAACTTACAAATTAAAACCTGCGTCCGAGCGCCGTACTGAGCAATTCAAGCCCGAGGGGAATGTGGGCTTCGGTAGCCTCAGAACCGATCATATGTTTTTAATGGATTATTATGATGGGCAATGGCGTGATCCGCGCATTGTGCCCTATGGTCCATTTGAAATGGCACCGGGTGCAATGGCGTTGCATTATGGTCAGTCGATCTTCGAAGGCGCCAAAGCCTTTATGCATGAAGATGGCGAGATTTACACTTTCCGTATTAACAAGAATGCTGAGCGGATGAATCGCTCCGCCGATATTGTGTGTATTCCGAATATCGATGAGCAAATGCAAATCGACGCGATCAATGCCTTGATCGATGCAGATCGTCTCTGGTTCCCAATGCAAGAAGGCGCGTGTTTATATATTCGTCCCTTTATTTTTGCAACTGAAGATAGACTCTCCGTTAGCCCCAGTTCACGTTATACCTTCTGCGTTGTTTTAAGCCCAAGTGGTGCTTACTATGCAGCGGGTGTGAATAAAGGTATCCGTTTATTGATTAGTAAAACCTATCACCGTGCTGTTTCTGGTGGTACTGGCGCCTCTAAAGCGGCGGGTAACTACGCAGCCTCCTTGCGTGCGGGTAAAGCGGCGGCGCAGTTCGGTGCTTCGCAAGTGCTTTATCTCGACTCGACTAATCAACAGATTGAAGAAGCGGGTGCGATGAACCACTTCCATATTCTGAAAGATGGCACAGTGATTATTCCTACTTTCACCGACACCATCCTTAAGTCGATTACCTCGCAATCGATTATGGAATTGGGTGAACTGCTTGGTTGTGAAGTACGCCAAGAAACCGTGATGCTCGATAAATTTATCGCCGATATTGAGTCGGGTGAAATTATCGAGGCGGGTGGTTTTGGTACGGCAGCCGTGGTTTCAGCCGTGGGTTCCTATATTTTTGAAGATGGCCGGGTTGTCACCGTAGGCAATGGTGAAGTGGGTGAGAATATTCAGCGCATCTACAAGCTGTATACCGATATCCAAAAAGGGCATGTCAAAGGCCCCGAAGGCTGGGTCAAACCTGTACAGCGAATCGCACCTTAAATTTATATTGTTATAAAACAGAAACAGGCTCCTATAAAAGGAGCCTTTTTATTGTGCGACTCGGTTTATTGCATCAGTTGTTTAGGTTGATTACCTAATAGGGTTAAGCAGTCCTCAGCGCTTAGCGGTTTACTGAGTAGAAAGCCTTGTACCTCATCGCAGCCCTGCAGCCCTAAAAAGTTTAGCTGTGCTTGGGTTTCTACACCTTCGGCAACCACATTGAGTTCTAGACTGTGGGCTAACGCAATGATGGCACTTGTGATAGCGGCATCGTCGGGATCATTGGTGATGTCTCTGACGAATTCTCTATCGATCTTAAGTGTATCTATGGGGAAACGTTTTAAGTAGCTAAGGCTCGAATAGCCAGTCCCAAAATCATCTACCGCTATGGTCAATCCTAGGGCCTTGAGTTTAGATAAAATGCTGACAGAATCTTGAGGATTACCCATGATCATCGATTCGGTAAGTTCAAGCTCCAGTGATTGGGCGGGTAACCCAGAGACAGCAAGGGCGACCTCAATGGTGGAGATGATATCGGCTTTAAGTTGTCGAGCCGATAAATTGACCGCCATACTAATGTTATTGAAACCTAACTCATTCCACTCGGCCAATTGTTGGCAGGCATGGTTAATCACCCAATGTCCAATTTGATTGATAATCCCCGTTTCTTCCGCCAGCGGTATAAACTCTACCGGCGAAATAGGCCCGAGCTCAGTATGGTGCCAACGTAGTAGGGCCTCTACGCCAGTGAGCGAACCATCGCGCAAACTGAACTTAGGTTGGTAGACCAAACTTAGCTCATTGCGATGAATGGCTTGTTTTAGTCCGGCCTCTAATTGCACATGGCGAGTGGCGATCTCATTGAGTTTATGGGTATAAAACTGAAAATTATTTCGACCTAAAGACTTAGCATGATACATGGCCGTATCGGCAAATTTAATTAATGAGTCTGCATTGTCGGCATCATTTGGGTAGAGGCTAATGCCAATCGAGGTTGAGATAGTTAAGGACTTATCCTCTAATAGAAACGGTGCTTGGAAGGCATGTAACACCTTTTCAGAAATCAGTGTCGCGGCCTTAGTTTTAGCCACACCTTCCAAAATAATGGTGAACTCATCTCCTCCCAAGCGGGCAACAGTATCCCCTTCTCGTACCGCATTTTGCAGGCGTTTAGCCGCAGCTTTGAGCAATAAATCCCCTACATGATGCCCCATAGAATCGTTGATATGTTTAAAGCGGTCGAGATCGAGAAACAGCAACGCAACGATATTATTTGCCCTGTGTGCTTGGGTGATCGCGTGATTTAGCCTGTCTTGAAATAGGGTTCTGTTTGGCAGGCCTGTCAATGTGTCAAAACTGGCAAGGAAGCGCAGATCCTGCTCGGCTTTCTTCCGCTCTGTGATATCAGTAAATACCGCAACAAAGTGGCTAGTTTCACCTTTAATATCGATAACTTGGTTGATCTCGAGCCAAACTAATATGGCTTTACGTTGTTTATTGCGGATCCAAATTTCGCCCACCCAATGTTTGTGGCGAAGTAACTGCTGCTCGATACTATTGAATAGTTCGCGCTGTTGTTTATAGGCTAGATGCACTAAATATTTGTCGGTGATTTGGCGTTCAGAATACCCAGTAATGGCACAGAAAGCCGGATTTACTGAGCGGATTTTATAATCTAACCCAGCCACGACTACAGCTTCGTTCATGCTGTTGAGCACTTGGGATGACAGTACTAGCTCATTTTCAATCAACTTACGTGAGGTAATATTGCGGTTAGTGCCCGTCATACGCATTGGCTGCATATGTTCGTCAGTCTCAACGACTTTTCCTCGGTCTAAAATCCAAATCCATTTACCCGGACAACTTTCAATCCGATACTCGACCTCGAAGAAAGGGGTTAGACCCTGTAGATGCTCGGTCAATTCATGCTTAAATTTTTCCCTATCCTCTGGGTGTATATTTTCGTGCAACAGATTATTGCTACTCCAATGTGAGATAGATGCGTCCATATTGGTTCTATATACTTGGTTTTCTTTGATATTCCAATCCCACATCCCATCGCCGGATGCCCATAGTGCGAGCTTGAGTCGCTCTTCTGAGGCGCGGATACTGGTTTCAAATTCGCGCTGTTGTTGGCGTTTTCTCTTACGCCAGTAAAGCCCCCAGATCAATAAGCCAATAGCGAGTAAGCAATAGAGGGTATAGGCGAGCGGAGTGCGATAAAAGGGGGCGAGTACTTTTAGGTTAATTAAAAGGGTATGGGTGTCTTCACTGTTGTATTGCAATGAGTGGCGTACATGGAGCACATATTGGCCGGGATTAATATTGGTAAACGTAATTTCATTGCCAGCGGGTAATTGATGCCACTGGTGATCAAAACCCTCAAGAAAATAGCTGAAACGGTTTTTGCCCGTATAGCTAAAATCCAACGAGGTAACCTCAAAACTCACTAATTGCTCGTCGTAATTCATCACTATTGGTGGAGGACGACTTAAATCTAAAATAGTGTGATGTTTACCTGCAATCTTGTAACCCGTTAATGCGACTTTGGCCTCGCCCCTTTGATCTGGGATCGCTTGAGGATTGAAGCGATTAATGCCATTAATACCGCCAAACCAAAGGTCGCCATCGCTATCTTTAAGTTTTACAGCGCCATTAAATTCTAGCGACTGTAATCCTTCCTGTTCATTGAAGCTAATTATGTGGTTAGTAATAGGATTTAATTTGCCGATCCCTGCATTACTGCTAAACCAAATATTATGGTTTTGGTCTTCGAGAAGGGCATAAATAGTATTACTGGGTAAGCCCTGTTCGCGGCTGTAATGGCTAAAACCTAAATTTGAATGGGTGGAGGACAATTTACTGATCCCACCATGGGTGGCAAACCAAACGTCCCCGCTCGATGTCACCAAAATATCCCGAATGCGGTTATTAATAATACTGCTTTTGTGATTAGGTTGGTGGTAGAAAACCTGACCTAATTCTGTTTTCATATCTAGCTTGATAAGCCCATTGAGTGAGCCTATCCAAAGAATGTTTTTATCGGCTTTAAGGGTTAATAATAAATTTTGTTCAGGATAAAAATCCTCAATATTCGCTAAGGATACTGGTGAGAATTCATCCTCATTTATCGCTTTGCGGTACAGTGCATGGCTAGTGGCAATCCAAAGTCTATCCTGGTCATCAATCTCTAAACTGCGGATATAGTTTGGTTCCGAAGTTTGTTCTTGATTTTGGGTCACTTTAAGCAGTGAAAACTCACCACTGGGTGTTAAACGTCCGAGTCCATAGTTACTGGCAAACCAAAGTATCCCTTGATTATCTTGGGCAATATCTCGAATGACTAGATTTAAGTGGTGTTGGCTGGAACCGAGCGCCTTAGCAAAGTGTGATGAATAATGCTCATACTGGCTAAGGCCTTGGGGCAAACGTTTTAGTCCTGCTCCATCCGTTCCTATCCATAATGCTCCGTCTTGGCTACGTAATAGGGCACGTATATTATTGCTTTGCTGCGGCAGTTCGATAGTCGACTCATATAGATGCTGAAAGAACTGGCGGCGAGTGTTGATCTTATTAAGCCCTGAGTAACTGGTGCCGAGCCAGAGATTGCCGAAAGGATCTTGTAGTAGGGTTAAAATATTATTTTCACTGATGCTGTTGGTACGCTTAGTATCGTATTTATGATACGTCGCTACAAAATGGCCAGCCTCCCTATCTAATTGGATCAGCCCAGCTTCGGGTCCAACGGCCCAAATAGGCCCTAAGGGCGTTTGAATAAAATCCTTAATGTACGGAATATTGGAGTCAGTTTGCCATAATACTTCACCCTGTTGGGTCACAAGATCGTAACGCCATAGTTGATTACCTAAGGCTAGGTTAATTGAGCGTTTTGAATTTGCTTTTATTTGATGGGCAGTAACATCCTGCGGCACATTTAAGCGGGTAATGGTATTGGCACTTACAGCAAAGGTGCCGCTGTTTTGTGTACCTGCTAATAAGTAGGTATTGTCAACATTAGCAAGGCTAGTGATATTGGGCTCGACACTGTTACCTAAGCTGACTTGAGTAATGCGTTTGGTCTTTGTTGATAGGGAAAATAAGCCTGATTGAGTGCCAATCCATAGGGTACTGCCAACAATATTTAGCTTGGTGACCCTAGGTTCAGTCAGACCTTGTTCTAGCCCAAAATGTTCAAATGTCCCAGTGCTGAGATCGAGACGATTAACACCTTGGCTAAAGGTGCCTACCCAAATATATCCTTCAGGATCTTGGATAATATCGGAGACATAACTTTCAGAAATGCTGGCAGGATCATTCGGTGAATGAATAAAAAGATTAAAACTATGGCCATTATAACTGTGTAAACCATCTTGAGTGCCGATCCATAACATGCCAGCACTGTCCATAAACAGGCTAGTAATGGTATTTTGGTTTAACCCTTCTTCACTGCGAATATATTCAAATTTGAGCTGAGTATTGGCCGCACTTAATGGCAGCGCCCATCCATTTTGTGGGATCCCAAATAAACTCAAAATATAAAGAGCGCATAGAACAAGTCTGTAGATGAATGGCCTCAAATTTACCCCTATAAAACGTTTTATCATCCCGTTCGAAATGACTGTTGATCTTAGCTTAGATATCCGCGTATTTTCAGGGTATAACACAGTTGTTATTATTGTTTTTACATAGCTCAAGGATTTTAGCATTGTTTAGGGTATGCCAACATATTAGCTGATGAACAAATTATTGTTTGTGCTGTTATCTGGGATATTGGAAAAGAAAAGACCTTGCCGGAAGGGGGAGAAGCAAGGTCTTTGGTTGAACTGTTTTACTGAGATCAAACGATTTAGATAAAAGTTATGCAGCTGGCACCCGCACAAAACCTTCCATCAGCACGCGGGCGCTGCGGCTCATAATGGCTTTGACGACTGTCCATTCCCCATCCACTAAGTTTGCCTCAGCGCCAACGCGCAAGGTGCCAGAGGGATGACCGAAACGTACCGCATCTATTTTGTCCTTAGTGTCTCCGCCTGCGGCTAAGTTGACTAAAGTGCCGGGAATTGCCGCCGCCGTACCAATCGCAACGGCAGCCGTGCCCATCATAGCGTGGTGCAGTTTGCCCATAGACAGCGCGCGCACGAGTAAGTCGATTTCATCGGCATTGACGGTTTTACCGCTCGATGACACATAGGCTTTAGGCTTAGCGACAAAGGCGATCTTAGGCGTGTGTTGGCGTGCAACTGCTTCATCAATATGCGAAATCAAGCCCATACGCACGGCGCCATAGGCGCGAATGGTTTCAAATTTAGCAAGGGCGGCAGTGTCGCTATTAATATCATCCTGTAGCTCAGTGCCTGTGTAGCCTAAGTCCTGCGCGTTGATAAAAATGGTGGGAATGCCCGCGTTGATCATAGTGGCGTTAAAGCTGCCAATACCCGGCACGTCTAGCACATCGACAAGATTGCCCGTAGGGAACATGTTGCCACCGCCACTGCTGGCATCCTCATCGGCAGCCGGGTTCATAAATTCGATTTGCACTTCGGCGGCGGGAAAGGTCACACCATCGAGCTCAAAATCACCGGTTTCTTGCACTTCACCCTTGGTGATTGGCACATGGGCGATAATAGTTTTGCCTATATTGGCTTGCCAAATTCGGACTGTGCAGACGCCATTGTGTGGAATACGGGCCGTATCAATTAAGCCATTGCTGATGGCAAAGGCACCGACAGCAGCGGTCAAGTTGCCACAGTTACCGCTCCAATCGACAAAGGGTTTATCGATCGCCACTTGGCCGAACAGGTAATCGACATCGTGATCGGTTTGGGTGCTAGGGGAGAGGATCACGGTTTTGCTGGTACTCGAGGTGGCACCGCCCATACCATCGATTTGTTTACCGTAAGCGTCTGGGCTGCCAATCACTCGCAGTAACAAGGCATCACGGGCAGGGCCAGCAACTTGTGCGGCTTTAGGCAAATCCTGCAGACGGAAAAACACGCCCTTACTGGTGCCGCCGCGCATATAGGTCGCGGCGACTTTGATTTGTGGCGCGTGGATTATTGAAGCATTCATTCATTAACTCCAAAAGGACTCCCAATGGAGTCCAAATGAGCGCCAGTAACTTAATGGTGAAGTCGCTGGCGCTCGGTTTCGCTAGCTGATATTTAAGTGTCGTCTCTAACCAGACTCGAGCGTCGATTCAAATCTCGACTCAAGCCTGATTTGATTCGAGAAAGTCCTGCGCGAAGCGTTGCAATACGCCGCCCGCTTCGTAGATAGACACTTCTTCGGCGGTATCGAGACGACAGGTCACCGGCACTTCGATGCGCTCACCGTTTTTACGGGTGATAACGACAGTTAAGTCCGCTCTTGGCGCTGGCGTGCCGAGCACATCGAACACTTCTGTGCCGTCTATACCATAGGTGGCGCGGTTGTCACCGGCTTTAAATTCCAGTGGCAACACGCCCATACCGACTAAGTTAGTGCGATGAATACGCTCGAAACCTTCGGCAACAATGGCCTCCACCCCCGCTAAACGCACGCCTTTGGCTGCCCAGTCGCGGGACGAACCTTGACCGTAATCTGCGCCCGCTATGATGATCAGCGGCTGCTTACGTTCCATATAGGTTTCAATCGCTTCCCACATGCGGGTCACTTGGCCTTCTGGCTCGATACGCGTCAGTGAGCCTTGTTGCACTTTGCCATCAACCAGCGCCATTTCATTTTTAAGCTTGGGATTAGCAAAGGTTGCGCGCTGGGCGGTTAAGTGATCCCCCCTGTGGGTGGCGTAGGAGTTAAAGTCTTCCTCCGGCAAGCCCATTTTGTGCAGGTATTCGCCCGCGGCGCTGTCCATCATAATGGCGTTCGACGGCGATAAATGGTCTGTGGTGATGTTGTCCCCCAGCACCGCCAATGGTCGCATGCCTTTTAACGTGCGCTCTCCCGCCAATGCGCCTTCCCAGTAGGGGGGGCGACGAATATAAGTGGATTGTGGGCGCCAATCGTACAGCGGGCTGATTTGTTCGCCATAATCGACGGCCAAATCGAACATGGGCTCGTACACTTTACGGAACTGCTCAGGTTTAACACTTGTCGCAATTACGGCATCGATTTCTTCATCCGATGGCCAAATGTCGATAAGTTTGACGGGGTTGCCGTCTTTATCTAATCCCAACACATCCTTTTCGATATCGAAACGTATGGTGCCTGCTATCGCGTAGGCGACGACCAATGGCGGCGATGCTAAGAAAGCTTGTTTAGCATAGGGGTGAATACGGCCATCGAAGTTACGGTTACCCGATAACACAGCGGTGGCGTACAAGTCGCGGTCGATCACTTCTTTTTGAATCACTGGGTCCAGCGCGCCACTCATACCGTTACACGTCGTGCAGGCAAACCCAACAATCCCAAAGCCGAGTTGTTCAAGTTCAGGCAATAGCTTGGCTTCTTCCAAATATAATTGCACCGCTTTTGAGCCGGGTGCCAGTGAGGTTTTGACCCAAGGTTTGCGGCTTAAGCCTTTAGCGTTGGCGTTGCGGGCAATGAGGCCTGCGGCAATCACGTTGCGTGGGTTACTGGTGTTAGTACAGCTGGTAATCGCCGCAATAATCACAGCCCCATCGGGCATTAAGCCGGGCTCGTTTTCGACTACGCCACTAATACCACGTGCCGCGAGTTCTGATGTTGGCACCCGTGCATGTGGGTTTGATGGCCCTGCAATGGTGCGCACCACCGAAGATAAATCAAAATGCAGTACGCGCGGATAGTGCACTTCAGTCAAGCTGTCGGCCCACAAACCTGCGGTTTTGGCATAGGTTTCAACCAGCTTAACTTGCTCGGCTTCGCGGCCAGTTAAGGTTAAATAATCTAAGGTTTGCTGGTCGATGTAGAACATGGCCGCAGTGGCGCCAAACTCAGGTGTCATATTCGAAATCGTGGCGCGATCGCCTAATGTCAGCGCCGCTGCGCCTTCACCGAAGAACTCTAAGTAAGATGACACGACTTTTTGTGCGCGTAGAAACTCGGTCAAGGCCAATACGATATCGGTAGCCGTAATGCCAGGCTGCGGTCTGCCCGTGAGTTCAACACCAATAATGTCCGGTAGACGCATATAGGATGCGCGCCCTAGCATCACGCTTTCGGCTTCTAAGCCGCCGACACCTATGGCGATAACGCCGAGCGCATCAACGTGCGGCGTGTGGCTATCGGTGCCGACTAAGGTATCGGGGAAGGCCACACCATTACGTGAATGCACCACAGGCGACATACGTTCTAAGTTAATTTGGTGCATGATGCCGTTACCCTGAGGGATAACATCGATGTTTTTAAAGGCTTTTTGCGTCCAATTAATAAAGTGGAATCTGTCTTCGTTGCGTCTGTCTTCGATGGCGCGGTTTTTGGCAAAGGCGTCTTTATCAAAACCACCAAATTCGACAGCGAGTGAGTGATCCACAATTAATTGTGTTGGTACAACAGGGTTCACTTTGGCCGGATCGCCACCCTTAGCGGCAATAGCATCACGCAGACCCGCAAGATCAACTAAGGCGGTTTGCCCCAAAATATCATGGCACACCACGCGGGCAGGAAACCAAGGGAAATCCAGTTCTTGCTTAGATTCGATAATCTGTTTTAGCGAGTCGGTTAGTACCGCCGGATCGCAGCGACGGACTAAGTTTTCAGCTAAAACGCGCGAGGTGTAAGGTAGTTTGGCATACGAGCCAGCTTGAATGGCTTCTACGGCTTCGCGGGTATCGAAGTAATCGAGTTGAGTGCCGGGTAAGGGCTTGCGATATTGGGTATTCATAGCAGTGCTCATAACATCATCCATTTCGGAAAATGAAGTTGGCGCGAGACTTACATTGAGTGAAATCTCGCGCCAAGTGTGGTCAGTTTTGCTTAACGGTTGGCAATCGGTACCACTTTGCGCGGTGCAACGCCCACATAATCGGCACTCGGGCGGATGATGCGGTTGTTAGAGCGTTGCTCCATCACGTGCGCCGCCCAGCCTGTGACGCGTGAACACACGAAGATTGGCGTAAACAACTTAGTCGGAATATCCATGTAGTGGTAAGCGCTGGCGTGGAAGAAGTCAGCATTACAGAAGAGTTTTTTCTGTTCCCACATCAGGGCTTCGCAGGCAACTGATACGCGGTATAGGCGGTCGTCACCGTTGGCAGCCGCCAGTTTTTCTGACCATTCTTTGATGATGGCATTACGTGGATCGCTGTCGCGATAAATTGCGTGACCGAAGCCCATGATCTTATCTTTACGCTCGAGTTTGCCCATTAAGATGTCGCACGCATCGGCTTCATCTTTCATGTCTTGAATGAGTTCCATCGCCGCTTCGTTCGCGCCGCCATGCAGCGGGCCGCGCAGTGAACCAATCGCCCCTGTGACGCATGAATGCATGTCTGACAGGGTGGAAGCACATACGCGAGCGGTAAAGGTAGATGCGTTAAATTCATGTTCTGCATAAAGAATTAACGATACGTCCATCACTTTAGCATGCAGTGCCGACGGCGCTTTACCGTGTAATAAATGCAGGAAGTGCGCGCCAATTTGATCGTCATCGGTTTCAGTATCGATACGCACGCCATCGTGGCTAAAGCGATACCAGTAACAGATGATTGATGGGAACGCGGCGAGTAAACGGTCGGTAATTTCACTCTGATCGCTAAAGCTGTGCTCGGCTTCTAAGTTGCCTAGCATAGAGCAGCCAGTACGCATCACATCCATAGGATGAGTCTCGGCAGGAATGCGCTCTAATACTTCTTTTAATGCTTGCGGTAGACCGCGAAGGCCTTTGAGTTTGGTTTTGTAGGCATCAAGCTGTGCTTGAGTGGGCAGCTCGCCGTAAAGAATCAGGTAGGCGACTTCTTCGAAGGTGGCATTTTCACCGAGATCTTTCACATCATAACCGCGGTACGTTAGGCCCGAGCCTGACACGCCCACTGTGCTCAATGCAGTTTCGCCTGCACTCTGGCCACGTAATCCTGCACCGCTTAGCTTTTTATCGATAGTTTTAGCTTCTGACATAATCCTTCCCTTCCGTTAACTCTGTTTGGTTATTGCTGGCGGATTTCAGTGCTCATTTCAGAGCACTTATTCGCCGACATTTATTGGTTAAGGCTGCACTTTTTATTTAACTTGTTTAACGCTAAATCTGCTTTAACGCCAAACCCTGTAGGGTTGCAGCTTTTCGGTGACGCCTTGCTGCTTGGGGCAAAACGTCTGGGTTTCAGTAACAACATGAGCTTGCGCTTCTACTGACAATCCATGGTCTTGTGTATTTTGCTTTCTCGCTTGCTTAGCTATTTATCTTGGCTGAACAGTTGATCTAACTTGTCTTCAAAGGCGTGGTAGCCCAAGTACTTATACAAGTCTCTACGGGTCTGCATAGTGTCTAGCACGTTGCGTTGATGACCATCATTCATCAGCGCTTGCATGACGTTCAGTGCGGCTTGGTTGGCTGCACGGAAAGTACCGAGTGGGTAAAGCACCATGTCGGCACCCGCCTCGGCGAGTTCTTCTTTATTGAACAATTGGGTTTGACCAAATTCAGTCATGTTCGCCAAAATCGGTGCTTTAACTTGAGCCTTGAAGTGGCGATATTGGTCTAGCTCAGTTAAGGCTTCGGCGAAGATCATGTCAGCACCGGCGGCGATATACGCTTGAGCACGTTCAATACCCGCTTCTAAACCTTCCACGGCAACCGCATCGGTACGCGCCATGATCACAAAGTTAGGATCGGTACGGGCATCGACTGCCGCTTTAATGCGATCGACCATTTCTTCAATGCTCACAACCGCTTTGTTGGGTCTATGTCCGCAACGCTTCTGCGACACTTGGTCTTCCATGTGCACAGCGGCTACGCCAACTTTTTCGAACTCTTTGATGGTGCGAGCAATGTTGAATGCGCCGCCCCAGCCAGTATCGATATCGACCAATAAAGGCACTTGCGTGGCTGAGGTGATACGACCTGCATCAATCAGCACGTCATTCATTGAGGTCATGCCCAAGTCAGGCAAACCGTAGGAAGCATTGGCAACGCCAGCGCCCGAAAGATACAAGGCTTGGAAGCCAGTTTGCTCTGCCATTAAGGCAAAATAGGCATTGGTGGTGCCAACGATTTGTAACGGTTTGGCCTTAGCAAGAGCTTGGCGAAAACGTAATCCTGCGCTTTGGGTCATGGTTTTATCCTTTTCCATTTTATGGGAAGTGGGCATATTGAGCCGTAAGAACTTAGCTAATGTTGGCTAAGGTTTCTTTTGCGGCTGCATTGGCTTGCAATTCAATTAAGCGTAATTCGGTATTTTTACGCCCCTGTTCGATATGGCGGCGCATCAGCAAACTGGCCAACTCACCATCGCGCTGGGCAATGGCTTCGACTATGCGTCTGTGTTCGGCAATCGCTTTCACGGGGCGATTTTTATTGGTGCACTGGTAGCGGTACATACGCAGCAGGTGATACAGGCCGCCGACTAAGGTTTCCTGCAGATGCTTGTTACCGCTGGCTTGAATAATTTGGTAGTGGAAGTCGACATCGCCTTCCTCTTGGAAGTAAGTATCGCCCTTGGCGAGCGCCGCTTCTTGTGTTGCGAGCAGATCTTCTAGCTTGGCTAATTGTTCTGGGGTGATACGGCTGGCGGCGAGTTCGCAGGCCATGCCTTCGAGCACGCTACGTAGTTGATATAAATCGTTTAATTCACTCACTGTCAGCTGGGCGACGCGGGCGCCAACATGGGGCGCACGCACCACTAAACGTTGTCTTTCTAAGGTTTGCAGGGCTTCGCGGGTCGGGCCGCGGCTGATGCCGTATTTTTCGGCCAGTGCTTGCTCGTTAATCTTGCTGCCTGCAGGCAGTTCGCCCTTGATGATGCTGGTTTGGATCTGCACCAAAATTTGATCGGCTAATGTGATCGACGTTTTATCTGCCGAGGTCGATTTGACCTTGTGCAGGTGGGAAACTGGGGCTTCATCTGGGACGAACGTCGTGTCTTGCTTCAACATAGAGCGCATCACTATTAATAGGATTGTCGACAATGGGTAAAAAAATAGCCCTGTCTTGGTATATTGTCAACAATACGTTGACTTAGACGTAAGTCTATATCTCTAGGTGACGTTTATTTTGTAATTGATTAATAACAATTTTAAGTTTATTTTCTGTTCTGTTAATTTTTGTAAGTGAAATTTTAAATATTAAATTGTCGACAATTTTATTGTTTTAGCGATTTATATTACCGAGGTAAACTCTTCTCTGGGGTAGGCTCAACAATTTGTTGAGCATGGTCACCCATGGAGATAGTCGGATAAGGGGCGGGATAGAGTGGAAAAAATACTGGTGAGTAGCTGTTTACTCGGACAAGCGGTGCGTTATGACGGTGGGCATAACCTGATGGATAGTCACATTGTGCAACAGTGGAGTGAACAGGGACGGATTGTGGCGATTTGCCCTGAATGTGCGGGAGGTTTACCCACACCAAGACCGCCAGCGGAGCGGGTTGGGGAGCTTATCTTAACTGCTCAAGGTGAAGATGTGACCCTCGCTTTTAGTCTTGGAGCTGATATTGCCCTTAAGCTGGCGCAGCAGGAAAGGATTAAAGTAGCGATTCTAAAAGCCCGCAGTCCATCCTGTGGTAATAAGCAGATCTACGATGGTCAATTTGCGAAGCAATTAATCGCGGGACAGGGATTAACGGCTGAAAAACTCAGCGCCGCAGGAATAACCGTGTTCAATGAATTTGAGTTATCTGATGCGGCGGCATTCGTTGCAGAGCTAGAAGCTAGAAGCTAGCAGCTAGCAGCGTAAGACGTTAGCTAGCTTGAGTGTGATTTTGGCGGGCGGCACTATCTGCCACATTTTGGTTGGTGTGGAGCAAAGCGTGAATTTGTTGATCTTTTTCCGCCCAAACTTGGTTTAACCAGCGTTGAAACTCAACGCGATATTCAGATTCGGCGAAATAACGTGTCGCATCAACCTGAGGCACGGGCAGGGCATTGATCCGCACAATTATCTTATTCACTTTGCCGTTCATCACGCCAAATAAGATATCTTCTGGCGCATCTGGGTAGACGATTGTCATGTCTAGCAGATTGGTAAATTGCTCGCCCATGGCCGAAAGGGTAAAGGCGATACCGCCAGCTTTAGGGCGCAGTAAATAGTGATAAGGTGAATCCTGACGCTGACGCTTATCTTGGGTAAAACGGCTACCTTCAACATAGTTGATAATTGAGGTGGGCATATTTCTAAACTTTTCACAGGCACGGCGAGTCGTGGCTAAGTCTTTACCCTTAAGCTTTGGATTTTTTTTGAGTTTTGCAGGGCTGGTTCTGTCCATAAAGGGCATGTCCAGTGCCCAACACCCAAGACCCATAATAGGCACATAGATGAGTTCTTTTTTGAGGAAGAACTTCAGCATAGGGATGTGATTACGCAACACGTAAGTTTGCGCGGCGATATCGAATCCACTGAGGTGGTTGCTGATCAGTAAATACCAGCTATTCTTATCGAGTCCTTCTAACCCTTGCACATCCCACTCAATTTTAGCGATCAAATACAGAATGCCACCGTTACAGCAGGCCCAGGCCCACATAAAACGATTCATTACCGTTGTCACCGCATTGCGTGCTCCTTGCGCTGGCATCAAGATTTTCACTAATCCGCCAAGGCTGATGAGCGAGCCCCAAACGGCGGTATTAATGATCAGTAAACTTAGGCTGAGGATAAAAAGCACTGAGCCTGGCAGGAAATTCAACATATTGGCGTAACCCTTACTTATTCTTTATCGACTTGGCCAGCGAGTTGGTTTATCACTTGATCCTTGCTGAGCCAGAGTTGATTCAACTGTTCTTGAAAGCCAATTTTAAATTCACGGTCATTCATATAATCGCCGCGCATGGCAGGGCTGATATCTGACACCTTTATGTGTACTTTAACCGTTGGCAGTTTGCCTGTCAGGTAGTCCCAGTAGCTTGGAATATGGTCTGGGTAGTAGATTGCGACATCCACTAACTTGTGGATCTGTTCTCCCATGGCGGATAGCGCGAAGGCCATGCCGCCAGCTTTTGGTTTTAACAAATGTTGGAACTGTGAGTTTTGCTTTTTATGCTTGGCTTTGCTGAAGCGTGTGCCTTCGACAAAGTTCATTACACTGACGGGCTTTGCCTTGAATTTAGCGCAAGCTTTACGTGTAATTTCAATATCTTTGCCTTTTAACTTCGGATTTTTCTTAAGCTGTGATGTGCTATAACGGCGCATAAAAGGAAAGTCCAACGCCCACCAAGCGAGCCCAAGCACAGGCACAAAAATCAGCTGCTGTTTTAGGAAAAATTTAAGGAAGGGGATTTTGCGATTAAATACCCGTTGCAGGATTAAAATATCCACCCAAGACTGGTGGTTAGCGATGACCATATACCACTCTTTGGTTGAAAATTGGGTATCGCCAGTCAGCTCGATTTTTACCGGGTGCAACAGGCGTTCAATCACGCCATTAACGCTAATCCACGCACTGGCGCAAAAGTCGAGCACATAGCTGGTGGCGGTTCTAGTGGGGCCAAAAGGGATAAGCTTGATAAAGCTTATCAAGACAATTGGAATAGTCCAAAAAAGCGTATTAATGACGTAGCCTAAGAATGCTATGCAGCCTTTTAACTGTGAAAATAGCGTCCCCATTCGAGCCCCCTAAAAAAAATTGGAGGCCTATGTTACTCGGTGTCGGCGTTTGGCTCAATCTTAGGCACAGCTGGTCGGTGCATTTGTTAACATTCATTAGCTCAATATTGCTGGGATAAACGTGCAAGCAGCCTATCCATAGCGCGATATCCTAAGGCTTGAGCCAAGTGGCGACGTTCGGTGTTGGGCGCTTGTTCAAGATCGGCGATAGTGCGGGCGACTCGTTGAATACGATGAAAACTACGCACAGAAAGCCCAAGTTTGACTACGCTTTGCTCTAAAAAGATAAGGTCGGCATCAGTTAAGCCGCTGAAGAGTTTCAGTTGCTTGCCTGTCAGTTCGCTATTGAGCACACCTGCTCGGGCGAGTTGTGTCTCCCTTGCCTGCTTGACGCGCTTGGCAATGTCTTTACTGGTTTCCGTATGCGGCGCCGCTTGAGTTAAGGTTCCAGCAGGGAGTTTAGGTACTTCTATGGTTAAATCGAAGCGATCGAGAAACGGGCCTGAAAGCCGCGAAAGATAGCGTTGAATTTGTTCAGGGCTCGATCTGTGATGGCTATCGATATCGCCGCTCGGGCTGGGGTTCATGGCGGCAATCAATTGAAATCGACTCAAAAATGTCAGTTTAGCGGCGGCGCGGGAAATGACCACTTCGCCCGTTTCCATTGGTTCTCGCAGGCAATCTAAGACTTTGCGAGGAAATTCTGCGACTTCGTCTAAAAACAACACTCCACGGTGGGCGAGGGAGATCTCGCCCGGTTTTGGAATACTGCCGCCACCGACGAGGGAAATCGACGAACTTGTATGGTGCGGCGCCCTAAATGGTCGCTGTAAAAAATGCTGCGGTTTAATGTCGAGTCCAGCCACGGAATGAATTGCCGCCACTTCTAATGCTTCCTCATAATTGAGCGCGGGTAAAAGCGCCATCATGCGGCTGGCAAGCATAGTTTTGCCTGTGCCCGGTGGGCCTAGCATCAAGAGGTTATGGCTACCCGCAGCAGCAATTTCGAGTGCTTGCTTAGCCTGATATTGGCCAATAACATCACTTAGGCAAGTATGGAACTCAGGTATCTCTTGGCTAATCCATTCTAATTGCGGTGCTAGCGTGGGAAGTTGGCTCTGCCCCTGTAAATAGGCGGCGAGACTTTGCAGATGTGAGCCAAACAACACCTTGGGATAACCGACTAGCTCGGCATCATGGCGGTTATCGAGCGGTAATATCAAGGTATGATCTTGGCGCTTAGCGGCAATAATCGCCGGTAATAATCCTTGGCAATAACGTATGTGCCCAGAGAGCGCCAACTCACCGACAAACTCGATATTTTTTAAATTATTAACCGGGATTTGTTCCGAGGCAGCCAGTATGCCCACGGCTATGGGTAAATCGTAGCGACCACCTTGCTTAGGTAAGTCTGCTGGCGCGAGGTTGACTGTTATCCTGCGCATTGGAAATTCAAAACCTGCGTTGATCAGTGCGCTACGCACTCGCTCGCGGGCTTCCTTTACCGAGGCTTCGGGTAATCCCACTAGATTAAATGCGGGTAGGCCATTACTGAGGTGTACTTCAACCGTGACTTCGGGTGCTTCGACCCCGCAACTGGCTCGAGTATTGACGCAGGCAATTGCCATAAACAAATCCTTTTGTTGAACTTTTTACGCAGAATTTGAGTGTAGCAGTAAATGGGAAGATGGCTTTGCTATCAGCCTTTTGTTCTGGTTTCATCAATCGATAAAGCGCTTTAGGGCAGAAGTGCATAAGCCAAAAGCCAACGAAAAATGGCTTTTGGCACGCTAAATGATATTAACTTATTTGATGACACCACAAGCCATACGAGCACCGCCACCACCAAGAGGCACCGGATGATCTGAGTGATTATCGCCACCAACATGGACCATCAAAGATTTACCTTTAACATCTTTTACATTCAGGCGAGGAGCGAGTACTGCTGTTGTGGCCTTACCATGTTCATCGGCATATAAAGGAGGTAAATCGCCTTTATGATTGTTTGTTGACCACGGCGTTCCATGTTTTCCCGTACTGTCTGGATCATAATGTCCACCTGCACCTCCTCCTAATACTGTTTTTCCATCTTTAGTCGCTGGCTCGCAACTGCCAGTTTGATGCACATGAAAACCATGTACTCCAGGTGTTAAAGATGACAGGTCTGGGGTGAGAACAAGACCATACTCAGAGTCATTTAGGCTAATAGTGCCAATTGGGGTATTACCATCTGCACTCAACAACTCCATGGTTACTTGAGACTCTTGTGCTAACGCGGTGCCACTAAGCAACAATATTGAGAGTGAGGCTAAATATAACTTGTTCATTTTATAGTGTCCTTTAATAAAATTAATCTCAACCATACATAATAGCTGTTCACTTTTCAATCAATGTAAAGTTGTGTTAATCGAGTTAGAGTGGTGTACTGGCACGTTTTGGGGAAATTGCTTTTTAACTTTGGTCATTACAGCGTCTTTTATTATTCACGATCCCTCGAAATACTGGGCTTTAACACTGGAATACATTAGTCTCTTGCTAGAATAAAAATCTGACAAGCTTATGATGTCTATGCTAAAAAGTCTCAACTGGAGCCAGTGAGATGAAATATGGACATATTATTAGCTGAAAATTCCCCAATCCGTCAGAAATTGCTTGAGCAGAAGCTTGAACAATTCAAAGACGTCCATGTCGCCCATGCCATGTCAGGTGTTATCCGCAGTAGTGTTGACTTGTATCCATTTGCGCAAGAGGACTATTCAAACCGAGGTAACAGCAGGCTTGGAGGCTTACCTGATTTACCCGATGATGTCGCTTATCCTGTCACCTTGGTGGATAGGGAGACAATGCTAGCAGCTTACACTGAGGAATATGGTCACTGTGAGGATTATGGATACTCAAACGACGAGCTGAATGAGTGGATCCATTATCCTTGGGATGAAGAGGCGCAGGCTTATCGCGTGCCTATGCAGTTTATAGCACAACTAAACTGCGCAGAGCTTGCTGATTTACAAACGTATTTACCCCGCGAAGGGACTTTATTTTTCTTCCTAGAACAAATCGATTTTTCAGCGCGGTTAGTGGGCCGTGTCTGCTATGTGGCGGACAATGACAGTCTGAAAACGGGCATTCGTTTTGCTAACTTAACACTCGGTTTCGACTCAACCTTAGGCACAGTATCTGCACGTAAAGCTAAAGCTATTGCGAGTGTAAGAATGGCGGATGCCTACACCATCAATGATCAAAACCCCCATTTCAGTCAGCTGTTTTTAGCGCGCTTACAGGAGCTTACATCAACGCAGCAGTTGGAGTGTCTCGAGACCATTGAAGATTTGTGTTGCGATGGATTAAAAGAAGAGTGGCAAGCGCAATTTAGAGCCTTTGAATTAATTGATATGAACTATAAGGGATTTATTCCGGGAGAGGTTGTTACACCCGAACAGATGGAGCGGCTGACGACTATGCCACAGTATCTCAAGCAGTTAATCGAGGCCAATCAACCCATGCCCTTTTATGATGGAATTGCTAGCATCAATGGATTTGGCTTTAGTCAGCACCAAGTGCCTGAATACCATGCAGCCTTGGCCTTAGGAGGCGGCGCCGAAGATTATATGGTGTTACTGAAAGTCGCCGTGGGTGAGAATCATGATCCCCTTAATTTTATTATTCACCGTGACGATCTTGCTGCACAAAAATTCGACCATATTTACGCCGTATTTGATTACTAATAAATAAGTTATTTAATAATATCAATTTCTTACGGCGTTCAGATCCCTAGGCCGACTGTAAACATTGTAGTGGTCAACTAAATTTGGCCACAAGTTTAGAATCTAACCAAAATCGTCGCTCTGATTCATTTGGGCTCAATCCTGCATTGTAATGATGTGGCCTGACTTCACAGTAATAACCAATGATGTAATCAGTCACATCTTG
>NZ_JAKILG010000063.1 GCF_023283765.1 Shewanella profunda
TTGCGGGACTTATCGCCTATCAATTGAAAGACAATAAGCCACAACTGAACATCACTAACGCAGAGTTTAATGCTATTGCAGTTATGGCTTGTTAAACCGATCTCAGGTTAGATAAGCTCACATCAGGCACACAAAAGTAGTTGCGATTGAAAGTGTCCGGTAATACGATGACTAAGTATATAGTAATAAAAAGCCAGCATATTCAATGTGCTGGCTTTAACTTTAAATTTTCTGAGTTAGCGTAACGGGCATAAATATAAAAGTCACTAGCGCGTTATCTTTAACAAACTCCTCGCCTTATCTTCTATAAACACATAGTGGCGAGACTCTCTAGTCGTTATGGCGTTTGCCTGAACGTTTCAGTCTCTCTGCTGCTAGCTTAGCTTCTTTCTCTGCTTCTTTTTCGGCCATGATACGGGCGACTTCAATCTTTTCAAGCTCGGCCATCGCAGGCGTTTCTAACGAGAGTAAGCCTATTTTTCCTGAGCGGTATTCATGTAGTAACAACTCAGATGCCTTGTGCATATCGATGCGACCACCGGGACGCAGGGCACCACGTTTACGGCCTATCGCCTCAAGTAAAGCGACATCATCCTTAGGTAATTCACTGAGGTTGTAGCGCTCACAAATCTCTTTAGGATAGGCGGTTAAGAAATACTTAGCAGCAAATAGGGCCACATCTTCATATTCCATCGCAGTATCTTTGATGGCACCTGTAACAGCAAGCCGATAGCTGCTGGCTTCGTTATCCACTTTAGGCCACAAAATACCGGGTGTGTCAGACAACACAATGCCATTACGTAAATTGATACGTTGTTGGGTTTTAGTCACTGCGGGTTCGTTACCGGTTTTAGCAATAACACGCCCAGCTAAGGTATTGATGATGGTGGATTTCCCAACGTTGGGAATACCCATGATCATAGTGCGAATGTCTTTTTCAGTTTTATCTCGACTCGGCACTAGCTTACGGCAGATATCAGGGATCTTTTTCACCATAGCCGCTTGCAGTGTGGTAATGGCTGTTGCTTTAACGCCTTGTTCACGCTCAAGGTATTCAATCCATTGTGCTGTGATATCGGGGTCGGCTAAGTCAGATTTATTGAGCAGTTTGATACAAGGTTTGTCGCCTCGAAGCTGAGTCACCATGGGGTTTTCGCTACTGTAGGGAATACGCGCGTCTAGCACTTCGATAACGAGATCGACCTGAGGCATTGCCTCTTCAATCTCTTTACGTGCCTTGTGCATATGCCCCGGATACCACTGAATTGCCATGATAACGCCTTGTCCTAGATAACTTAAAGAACGGCTATTCTACCTTGAAGGTGGCGAATATCATAAAAAAAGCGCCCGAAGGCGCTTCAATTGCTTAATCCTTGACTGCCTCTTGGGATTGTCACTCGGATTAATGGGCGGTGTTTCGACTTAGATCACCCCGAGTTCGCGCAGTCTTTCCATTAGATAACTGTCGGCGGTATAACGCTCTGACAGCACTACAGAAGGGGTTGGATGCAAGAATAACGGCAAAGAGATCCGTGACTTGGTTTTATCCGTACCCTCTGGATTGATGACGCGGTGCGAAGTCGATGGGAAATAGCCGCCGGACGCTTCCTGCAGCATGTCGCCGATATTGATTATAATGTTACCAAAATCGCTTGGGACATCTAACCAAGTGCCATTTTTGGTTTTCACTTGTAATCCTGGCTCATTGGCGGCAGGTAACACAGTGATAAGATTGATATCTTCGTGGGCTGCAGCGCGAATCGCCCCCATTTCTTCTGTGCCCGTCATCGGTGGATAATGCAGAATGCGCAATAGGGTTTTTTGGCTATTGGCGATCATTTCTGGCAATGGTATGGAAAACTTGGCTTTAACGTCTTCTGGCGAGTAGGTTTCAATCCACTCTAATAGCTCCGCGGCCAGCGCATTGGCTTTATCGTAATAGGCTAGAATATTGGCTCGCAGTGAGTCTGGGATCCGGCCCCAAGGGTAGACGTGGTAATATTCTTTAATATCTTTAACTGTATTACCTTTAGCAGTTTCTGAAATCGACGCAGGGAAGAAACCATCGTGGGTCTCTTTTTTAAACATAAAATCGTTTTTCGCCTCTGAGTTAAAAAATGCTTGCCACTCAGTGTAAATATCCTCAACTAAGCGTTTATCTATTGGATGATTAGATAAAACGCCAAAACCAGTTTCCCGTAGCGACTCAACAAATTGTTTGGCGCTGCCTTGGCCACGGTAATCAATTGTTTCTAGTTTCATTTGGTTTTCTACTTTTTATATAGTTGTAATTTGACCCGCTGCAAGTGTAGCTGTGCGCTGGAACGGGTGTAAATACTCAGCGACTGTGATCTGGATCAACTGTTGTATTTTCCTCCATTTATATGAACGTTTGCTTTTAAGGTGGGGTTTTATGCCTCAAAAGCGCTAGTATGTGATGGTGTTTCTTGTATTAGAATTCCTGTTGTAACGGTAATTCATCACTTTTTGAGCACAATGCACCTTAACTAAATGTGCAAAGAGCAGGTAAATCGGCGTGAGTCGAAAGGGCATTAATATGAATAAACTGACTGATTTTGAACGCTATGTTATCGAAGAAAAGGGCACTGAACGCCCTTTTAGTGGCGAATATTATAAGCACGATGCTAAGGGGTTATATTTATGCAAAAAATGCCATACTCCTCTTTACCGCTCTGATGATAAGTTCAATGCGCACTGCGGTTGGCCAGCTTTTGACGATGAAATTCAAGGTGCTGTGACCCGCCATATCGATGCCGATGGTCGCAGAACAGAAATCGTCTGTAGCCAGTGTGGGGGTCATTTAGGTCATGTATTTGAAGGGGAATTTTTAACACCAAATAATGTTCGTCATTGTGTTAACTCGATTTCACTCATATTTCAGGGATTGGATGAAACCTATGCGCCAACATCGAACCAATTTGCGACTTTGGGGGCCGGTTGTTTTTGGTGTGTTGAGGCTATCTTCAAAAATCTTAAGGGGGTTGTGAATGTGACCTCGGGGTATTGTGGCGGCGAAGCGCAAAATGCCGATTATAAGTCCGTCTGTTCAGGCAAAACTGGGCATGCAGAAGTGGTGCATATTGAGTTTGATCCTGAGCAAATTGATTTTATGACGCTCTTGCAGGTATTTTTTGAGAGTCACGATCCTACCACTCTCAATCGTCAGGGTAATGATAAGGGGCCGCAATACCGTTCAGTGGTTTTTGCCCATAATGCGGAGCAAATAGAACAAACCAATGAGATGATTGCGAAATTGGAGTCAGCTAAGGTTTTTGATGCGCCTATTGTGACGCAGATTTCAGCCTTTGAAACTTTTTATCCTGCTGAAAATTATCATTATGATTATTTTGCTTTACATGGTGAGGAGCCCTATTGCCAAATAGTGGTTCGACCTAAGGTGGACAAAGTCAAAGCTCTATTTGCGGCACTGCAGAAGGCTTGATTTACGCCATTCATCGAGAATCTTGGATGTGAAACAATAAAAACGCCACCAAGTTAAGGTGGCGTTTTGTTAGTTGTTAAGTGAAAACGCCGTCATTAATGGCTTTCAGCTAACCACTGGGCGTACTGTTTGGTGTAATAACTGACAATTAAATCTGCCCCAGCTCGTTTTAAGCCGATAAAGGTTTCAGTGACTACTGCTCGTTCATCGAGTGCGCCAGCCAGAGCTGCAAATTTAATCCCCGCATATTCACCACCGACTTGATAGGCGGCAAGGGGTAAATGGGTTTCCTGTCTTAAACGGCTCAGCACATCCAAATAGGGTGTACCAGGTTTAACCATCAGGATATCTGCGCCTTCTGCTTCATCTAATAAGGCTTCCAAAAGAGCTTGGCGACCATTGGCATAATCGAGCTGATAGCCTTTGCGATTGCCGCGAAGTTCGCAATCTACCGCCGCTCTAAATGGCCCATAAAAGGAAGATGCAAATTTTGCCGAGTGAGCCAAAATCGCTACATGCTCAAAACCCGCAGCATCGAGCCCATGGCGAATGGCTTTCACTTGGCCGTCCATCATGGCCGAAGGCGCTAACATATCGGCACCCGCTTTGGCGGCAGTGATTGATTGTTTCACTAGGTTTTCGACGGTAAGGTCGTTACAGACTTCATTATGGTGGACGACGCCGCAGTGACCGTGATCTGTGTATTCACAAAAACAAATGTCCGATATCACCATCATCTCTGGCACGGTATCTTTAATGGTGCGCACCATGCGGGCGAGCAGTCCATTGTCATCCCAAGTGTCACTGCCTTTATCATCCTTTGTATGGGAAATACCAAAGGGCATAACATAGCGAATACCGAGTGCATAAAGTTCACGAACCTCATCGGCTAATGCGCTTTCAGGAAGACGACTAATTCCCGGAAGAGTCGAAATGGGCACTGCATGGCTGATGTGTTCTTCAATAAACAGCGGATGGATTAAATCTGATAGCGATATTTGGGTTTCGCGCAGCAGATCGCGCATGGCTTCAGAGCTGCGTAAGCGTCGCAAACGACGCAGTGGTGGTGTGTTTAACATTGAACTTCCTTATCGAGGGTGGAGCCTAACACTGTGGTTCAATCTAGGTTTACTTGTCAGCTCTGACAGCGAGGAGTTGAAAAGTTTCCCCATTTTATTGGGATATTTCACTGAGTTCGCCGTTAAGTGACTAATGTCACATTGCGCTAAATTGTAGCCGTATTGGATTTTTGGATGATAGTTTAAGGCTGAAGGTTGGCAAATCAAAGACCACTAAGACGAGTGGCTTAATAAGTTATGGCTATTTTGTCTCTGATACGGCTTTGCCCTTTGTTTTCGTGAATTTGATGTTATCATTTGCGCCAGTTTTTTAATGGCGTATTGGCACAGTATTTCGCGCAGTCGCGAACCACTAAATAGAGTGCAAATGCTTGCCCGATTATCCGGTTTTGAAATGACAATAGACAAACTCTCAGCTTGTATTCTTGCCTTAGACACTTGTACCGAAGCCTGCTCTGCGGCGCTGTATTATCAAGGACAGGTTTTTTCCGAACTGGCCGACGCGCCCCGTGAGCACAGTCAGCGGCTATTACCTATGGTAGAGTCCGTGTTGAAACAGGCTGGTATTGGTTTAGATAAGGTCGAAGCGATTGCCTATGGCCGCGGCCCAGGGAGTTTTACTGGGATCCGTATCTGTACTAGCATGACTCAAGGTTTGGCACTGGGTTTAGATTTACCCGTGATAGGCATTTCGACTTTAGCGGCAATGGCACAAATGGCGATAACGGAACATAACGCCGAGCAAGTGCTGTGTGCAATTGATGCGCGCATGGGCGAAGTCTATTGGGGACAATTTGCTGCAATTAATGGCATTGCGACCTTGGTTGCTCAAGAAGTTGTTAGTGTACCCGCTGAAGTTAACCTTACCTTAGATCCACTAAAGCCTATTTACGGATGCGGTACGGGTTTTGATGCTTACCCAGAATTACTGACCTTAGGAAAGGGCATTTTAGCACTTGATGCCGTGAAATATCCCGATGCGCGGGCTATGCTGAAACTTGCCGATGTGGGAATAAAATCCGGGCTCAGTACGACAGTGGATGAACTCGAACCTGTTTATTTGCGTGATACTGTGACATGGAAAAAGTTACCGGGTCGTGAATGATCTGTTGTTTAATCGGGGTTATAGGTTAGTATTTTCCTACTGCTTCGCCAACCAGTGAATTGACAATGACGAACGGCAGAATATAAAAACTAACGTAAATTGAGTGTGAATGTAGGCATCTTGATGCAGATTAATACTAATCAAACGAGTTTGACGCAGGCAGTCGCGAGTAATCGTCCCGCTATCATTCAGGGGCTAACGTCGCTTGAAACGTCACGTCCCGTGATTGAACTCGAGGCTATCGAAGCGTTAAGTTTAGAAAACGCCTCAAAAAGTTCGACAGGTAGTTTACAGTCAAGACTCGGCGCTCAGCTTGAATATGAGCAAGATACTCATGGTCATCAAGGGGCTATCGCCCAATATTTACAAACGCAACATGCCGCCAAGCGTGAAGAAATTCAGCAAATGGTAGGTGTGGATATTTATGCCTGATCCTCGAAATAGTACCTCTCCTGCTGCAAAAAAATACTCAACCTATGGTTTGAACTCCTCTGGAGTCCCTAGCCGCGGGCTATTTATTATTGAATTGGTATTAGCCTTACTGTTAACTCGTATCCCCTATCTCAGTGTGCCGTTTAAATGGCTCGAAAGTTATTTCCATGAGTTGTCCCACGGCATTGCGACAATGTTAAGTGGGGGGATTGTTAGCCATATTCAACTGTTTCCTAATGGTGCTGGTTTTTGCTTTAGCCAAGGCGGCTCGCCATTATTTATTGGTTTTGCGGGTTATTTTGGTGCAGCTTGTTGGGGATATCTGATTTATTTACTTGCTACTTGGCCTAGGGGCATCCGCGTGAGTTTTGCTCTACTTGGAGGACTCGTGGTGTTAAGCGGATTACTGTGGGGTAGGGATATTCTTACTCTGGCGATTTTAGCCGTATTAACGATTATTTTTTTAATGCCATTAAAGCTTAACCAAAACAAGATACTAACGCAGTTTTTACGTATTGTTGGTTTGATGATCATGCTTAATGCCCTCGCTAGCCCAATGGTACTATTCGGGCTTAATGGTCAAGGTGATGCGGTTCTACTGGCCGAGCGTTCATGGATCCCCGCATGGATTTGGGTGGTGCTATGGTTATTTACGAGCGCCTGTGCGTTATTCTTTGCTTGGCGCCGCGTCGATTCGAAATCGCGTCGTTAGTATGAGTGTTAAATTTGTTCAATTTTCTTTTAGCAAGAATTGCACTCATATTTGATAAGTACTTTTCATACCTTGTTATCAAACATCGTTATCCAATATTGACAGTTTCCCTTCAAGGTTTACATGACAGACTCCAAACGAGTCTTTCTATTTCTTGGATTTTTGAACATTGGCTGCTAGGTTAAGCCTTCGGTATCCATGGAGAATTACAATGAAAAAAGTCGCATTAGTTACCAGTATGCTCGTTGCGAGCCTATGTTCAACCGTTACCTACGCTGATGAAGGTCTAGAAAAAGCACTGAAAAGCGATTTTCGCCAAGCGAAAAATGTTAGTCGAGATGTGTATCGCCACCCAACTGAAACCTTGACTTTCTTTGGTATTGCACCTAATCAAACCGTTATTGAGCTGTGGCCTGGTAATGGTTGGTATGCTGAAGTTCTTGGCCCCTATTTAGCCAAAGAAGGTCAATATATCGCCGCAAGTTTTGAAACTTCACCTGCCACAGACACCTCTGGCAATCGTTATCGCTCCAAAGCGGGGACTAAATTTGAAGCTTGGATGACGGCTAACAAAGCGGAGTTTGGTAAAGCTAAAATTTTAACCTTTGATCCACCAAACAAAATGGACCTAGGTGCCGATGGTAGTGCCGATATGGTATTAACCTTTAGGAATTTGCATAACTGGGCATCGAGCGATCAACTGGAGAACGTATTTGCGGCCTCTTATAAGGTATTGAAAGAGGGGGGTGTGTTTGGTGTAGTTGAACATAGAGCAAACGCGGGTATGAATTTTAGCAGCGGTTATATGGATCAAGCGGCCATGATCACCTTAGCGGAAAAGGTCGGATTCACCTTAGCACAAAGCGCCGAAATTAATGCAAATCCAAAGGATACAAAGGATTACCCTAAGGGGGTTTGGACATTACCACCGTCCTATGCGTTAGGTGATACAGATAAAGATAAATACCAAGCGATTGGAGAAAGTGATCGCATGACACTTAAATTTGTCAAAACATCACGCTAATTATCTGACATTAGAGGCATTATGCGGCAATCTTTCGCCCCCGAAAATCAAATTGAGTTTGTTTTACCTCATATCAAACTAGCCGGACGCTTATGGGGCGCGAAGGATCGACCACTGTTGCTCGCCTTACATGGCTGGTTAGATAACGCCAATAGTTTTGAACCTCTCGCCGAATATTTGACTGATTATCAAGTGCTTGCCATCGATTGGCCCGGACATGGTTTTTCTGCGCATAGACTTGGTCATTATCCGTTGCATTGGATTGATTATTTATATGACTTAGATGCCTTACTCGGCGTGCTACCACAACAACCCGTGGCGATTATAGGTCATTCCCTTGGCGGAATTATCGCCTCGGCCTATACGGCGGCATTTCCTGAGAAGGTCAATAAACTCGTACTCATAGAGGCTTTGAGTCCATTATTTGAGCCAGCAACTCAAGCTAAGTCGCGATTAAGGAAGAGTTTTTATCAGCATGAGAAGTATTTAACCCAAAAACACCGGCAGCTTAAAGTCTACGACAGTATCGATACCGCAGTGCGGGCGAGGGCGCATCTCACAGGTCTTGCTGATCCTTGGTGCCGTTTGTTACTTGAACGCAATATGCGAGCTGAAGGTGAAGGAATAGGTTGGCGCAGCGATCCAAGATTGCGACTAGATTCGCCGCAGCGTTTAACCTTTGCTGAGGTTGATGCACTGATGCAGGATATCTCGGTAATGACTTTACTGATTTGTGGGCAACAGGGGTTTCATCAGTTGCAGAGTGCGTTGCCAAAGGCGCGGGTGTGGTTCAAACATTTGTCTGAACATATTATTGAGGGTGATCACCATGTCCATATGGGCAATGCTTCAGGGGTAGCAGAGTTGATCAAATCGTTTATTGAATAGTGGCTTTTGTTAATGCAAAAAAGACACTAGGTTTTTTGTTTTTTTTATGTGATGATGATCAAAATTAAAACGCTCGTATGATTTGTCGCGAGTTATCAATAACAAAAATGTAAGTCGGTATTTTAACTCGGTATTTACCGAGTGTTGACGGTTGTATGGATACCGTTTCCGCAGTTGTGGGGATTTAGGAGAAAGTTGTGGACCAGCCTTGGATTAATCATTTGCCAAAAGATGTGCCTGCTGAAATCAACGTTGAACAATATTCATCGCTTGTCGATATGTTCGAGACAGCGGTAGCTAAATATGCTGATCAACCTGCATTTATCAATATGGGTGCCACACTAACTTATCGTAAATTGGAAGAGCGCAGCCGTGCATTTGCCGCTTATCTGCAAAATGAGTTAAAACTCGAAAAGGGTGATCGTGTTGCGATTATGATGCCGAATCTTTTGCAATATCCTATTGCATTATTTGGTGTTTTACGTGCGGGTATGGTGGTCGTTAACGTCAACCCGCTTTACACTCCCCGTGAGCTTAAACACCAGTTAATTGATTCAGGTGCAAAAGCCATTGTAGTTGTATCCAACTTTGCCCGTACCTTAGAAGAAGTGGTAGATCAAACGCCAGTTAAAAGTGTCATTATTACTGGTCTTGGTGATTTGCTTAGCGCACCTAAGCGAACCTTAGTGAATTTTGTTGTTAAATACATTAAAAAGTTAGTGCCTAAATATGATCTACCCCAGGCCTTATCAATGCGCGATACCTTAACAAGGGGACGTCGTTTGCAATATATTAAGCCCAGTATCACTAATGATGATCTGGCTTTCTTACAGTACACGGGTGGCACGACTGGGGTATCTAAAGGTGCCATGTTGACCCACAATAATATTGTCGCAAACGTACTCCAGGCCGATGGTGCCTATTCACCTACCCTAAAAGATGGCTGTGAATTTGTCGTCACTGCGTTGCCTCTATACCATATTTTTGCTTTAACGGTGAATTGCCTATTGTTTTTGCACAAGGGCAGTCAGAATCTTTTGATCACCAATCCTCGAGATATTCCCGCTTTTGTTGCGGAACTGAAAAAGTATCCTTTTACGGCATTAACAGGAGTGAATACCTTATTTAATGCGTTAGTGAATAGTGAAGACTTTTCCCAGCTTGATTTTTCCCGTTTAAAACTGTCTATCGGTGGTGGTATGGCAGTACAAAAGGCCGTTGCGGATAAATGGCAAAATATTACTAAAACCCGTTTACTTGAAGGTTATGGTTTGACAGAAGCTTCACCGCTGCTGACTTGCTGCCCTTATAATTTAGACGGTTACAACGGTTCCATTGGTTTTCCAGCGCCATCGACCTTGATCCAAATACGTGATGATGACGGCAAGGTATTAGCCCAAGGTGAAACAGGTGAGCTGTTTGGTAAAGGCCCTCAGGTCATGAAAGGTTACTGGCAACGTCCGGAAGAAACAGCCAAAGTTATTGATAAAGATGGCTGGTTAGCCACGGGCGATATTGGTTATATGGATGAAAAAGGTTTCTTCTATATCGTCGATCGTAAAAAAGATATGATTTTAGTTTCTGGTTTTAACGTATTCCCTAATGAAGTGGAAGAGGTTGTAGCCCTACATCCCAAGGTTATCGAAGTGGCTGCTGTAGGTGTGCCAAACGAGGCCAACGGCGAATTAGTGAAGGTCTTTGTGGTGGCAAAAGATAAATCTTTAACCGCTGAAGACATCATTAAGCATTGTCGTATTCATTTAACGGGATATAAAGTGCCGAAGCTGGTAGAATTTAGGGATGAGTTACCTAAAACTAACGTGGGTAAGATCTTGCGACGAGAGCTTAGAGACGAAGCTAAGCGTGCGTAAGATTGAAGCCGGCAATTGCCGGCTTTTGTTTTTATGGACTGTGATTGACCCCACTGGATCTGGAGAAGAATTTGTCAGTGTTTCACTATGTGAGTGATGAAGCGAGCCTTAACGCCCTCGTCGCTCAATATCAGCAAAGTAAAATACTCGTGTTAGATACCGAGTTTGTTCGTACCCGTACTTATTATGCAAAGTTAGGTTTGATCCAAGCCTATGATGGTAAAACCTTGGCTTTGATTGATCCTGTCGCTTTACCCGATCTCGCCAAATTTTGGGCTTTGTTAGCTAATCCCAATATTGTCAAGCTGGTGCATTCGTGCAGTGAAGACTTAGAAGTATTCGCACACTATGGTCAGTGCCAGCCAACACCTTTATTCGATAGCCAAATTGCTGCATCTTTATGTGGCATGGGTCATGGCGTTGGTTATGCAAAATTGGTGGAAACTTGCCTTGGTGAAGTGATTGATAAGGGAGAGTCGCGCACCGATTGGATCCGCAGGCCATTAACCGAAGCACAACTTGTGTATGCCGCAAATGATGTGCTGTATCTGCATCAACTCTATCCTCAGCTTGAAGCCAAGTTATTAGCTCAGGGGCGCTTAAATTGGCTGTATGAGGAAGGCGTACGGATGACAGAGGGGCGATTAGATGCCCTAGAATTGGATTCGGCTTACCTTAAAGTCAAAAATGCCTTTCAATTGACTGAAATCCAATTGGCTTATCTTAAAGTGCTTGCCAAATGGCGCCTTGAAAAAGCCTTAGCACGTGATTTAGCCTTGGGATTTGTGGTTAAAGATCATGCTCTTATTGCATTAGCTAAAAAACAGCCTAAAAGCTTGGCAGAATTGCTCAAACTTAACGATTTAACCGAGCAGGAAAAGCGTATTCACGGTAAAGAGATACTGCGGATCATGCAAACGGCGGATCTTGTTAATTTACCCGAGCTTGTTGATGTATTAGCACTGAAGTCAGGATATAAATCGGCCTTTAAACTGATAAAAAACTGCTTGACTGAATTGTGTGAACAGCATGAAGTCCCACTGGAAATGTTAGGTTCTAAGCGTCATATTCACGAATATCTGCAATGGCGATGGGATGGAGAACAGGGAGATTTACCGATAGTCTTATGTGGTTGGCGTGGCGAAATCGCCGCACAATCCCTCGCAAAGCTTGAAGTTTAGGTCTAACTGAAAATCATGCAGCAAAAAGCGTCATCCTCACTTGAGGATGACGCTAAAACTCGACTTATCTGTCAGGTAAAGTCACGTTAAGTTCGAGTACTGACAAGTTATCGTCGTTCTGATCTAACTGCACAGAAACTTGATCATCAGAAATCTGCACATACTTACGAATAACAGCGATAATTTCTTGTTTCATCTGTGGAAAGTAATCGGGAGTATCCCGTTGTCCACGTTGATGAGCCACAATAATTTGTAAGCGCTCTTTTGCCATTACCGCAGTGCTAGGCTTTTTCTTGCTTTTGAAATAGTCGAGTAAAGACATAATTAGCTACCAAATATCCGTTGTAAGAAACCTTTCTTCTCTTCCGTAATAAAGCGTACTGGGACATCCTCGCCCAATAAACGCGCGACTGTGTCACTGTAGGCTAAACCAGCATCACTTTCTTGATCGATAATCACTGGCACACCTGAGTTGGAGGCTTTCAGGACCGACTGAGACTCAGGAATAACGCCTAGCAATTCAATGGCAAGGATTTCTTTTACATCGTCGACACTTAACATTTCGCCCGATTTTACGCGACTTGGTGAGTAGCGAGTCAGTAGTAAATATTCTTTGATCGGTTCTAAATTCAGCTCAGCACGACGAGACTTACTCTGTAACATGCCAAGAATTCGGTCAGAGTCGCGCACTGAACTCACTTCTGGGTTGGTGGTTACAATGGCGATATCGGCAAAATACAGCGCCATCATCGCACCTTGTTCAATACCAGCAGGCGAATCACAGATAATAAATTCAAAGTCTTTGGCTAAATCGTCGAGCACGCGGCCCACGCCTTCTTTTGTTAACGCATCTTTATCACGGGTTTGTGAGGCCGGTAAAACAAACAATTTTTCGCAGCGTTTGTCTTTGATCAGCGCTTGATTAAGATTAGCCTCACCATTGATCACATTGACGAAGTCGTAAACTACCCGACGCTCGCAGCCCATGATTAAATCTAAATTCCGTAAACCTATATCGAAATCGATAACAACAGTTTTGCGCCCTTGCATTGCAAGGCCAGTCGCAATAGCAGCACTCGATGTGGTTTTACCTACACCGCCTTTACCTGAAGTGACAACAATAATTTGTGCCATGTTTCTCTCTATCCTTTTTTCTGCCATTTAGAGGGGCAATGATTCAACCATAAGCGACTCACCGTTTAGGCGAATGCAGCCGCTTTTATCTGAGCTATGTTGTTGTAGATTTTCAGCGAGCCAATATTGCCCAGCTATCGAAACGAGTTCGGCCTCAAGAGAGTGGGCTATGATGACTGCAGTGGGATCCCCCGCCGCGCCAGCCATGGCTTTTCCTCGTAATGCACCATAGATATGAATGCTACCATCTGCAATGACTTCAGCGCCATTGCCTACCGCACCAAATATGATTAAATCACCATTTTTTGCATAGACCTGCTGCCCTGAGCGGATATTCTGTTTGACGATTTTAGTTTGGCGAGGGGCGGGTGGCGGTGTAGTACTCTGTTTACCGGCTTTGACTATGGCGAGGCCTAAGTCTTTGGCCTGTTTACTGAGTACGGTTGTCGCGCCCGTGATGCCAACAATCACTAATTGACGTGAGATCAGCAGTTCTTTGAGGCCATGTAAATTGAAATCATTATGCTGGATGGCGCTAAGATTGATCACTAAAGGCGCACCCAGAAAAAACTGAGGGGCTTGCGCCAATTTGCTATCTAATTCAGCCATGACAGCAGTTAAGTCGCTGCTATTAATATGAAGCACTGAAAGAGTAAAAGAAGCACCTTTTAACTCTAAGCTAGGTTTTGACATCCCGGCACTCTTCTCCATAAATCATCAGTCGGTTCGCTGATTTTACAATTAAATTATTAGGCGCCCATGTTATAGTGTGCCCCATTGGCTGGCAAGTTTGAACTATTGGATATTTATACTCTTATGTTATGTACCGTTTATAAAAGTAGTCGAAAGGCTGACACTTATTTATTCGTGAAGAAAAGAGATTGTTTTGACGATGTTCCAGAAGCTTTAATGGAAATGTTTGGTACACCTCAATTAGTGATGGTCTTTCCTATTGCTAAACGTGAATCCTTAGGTATGGCCGATATTCATAGGGTCAGAGCCGCGATTGATGAAAATGGCTTCTATTTACAAATTCCGCCGCCTCAAGTTAATTTATTGGCTGAACATAAACGCAATCTGGGGATCCAAGACTAGCGGATAGAATAACCGTTGCCGGGTGAGCTATGCCAAAAAGCATTAATGTTCTAGTGTCATTAAGGTGTTTTGAGTTATTGGCAGTACTGCGAATATTTTGACATTTCCTTGAGCATATCGAGTCCACCCGTAAACTAGTGTAAAATAACCCGCATTATGTGGGTTTTTTATTGAGAAGAAATAGTCGAACATGGCATTTTGGCAGAGCAAGACATTAGCGCAGATGAGTCCAACTGAGTGGGAATCCCTCTGCGATGGATGTGGAAAATGTTGTTTAAATAAGATGATTGATGATGAAACAGAGGATCTGTATTACACCAATGCGGCTTGTTTATTACTGGATCATCAAACGGCGAGTTGCCAGCATTACAGCGACCGTTTTTCCCATGTACCTCAATGCACAGTGATCTCGGTCGATAATGTCCATGAGCTTACGTGGCTTCCCGATAGCTGTGCCTATCGTCGCCTTGCGTCAGGGCGTGATTTACCCAGTTGGCATCCATTACTGACAGGCTCTAAAGAAGCGATGCATCTTGCGGGGATGTCGATTCAGGGCAAAGTGATTGATGAGCGCCGGGTAAAAGATATTGAAGATCATATTGTGTTATGGCCGCTCAAGGATATTGATTGATTTAGCCGTTAAAATGAGAAGGGAGCAATTATCGCTCCCTTTGTATTCGCCGTACCCAGTGAACATTACCCTATGATGGTCACTTTCTCGATGATAATCGGTTCGCGTGGGACATCCTCATGGCCTGCAATAGTAGTGGTTTTTACCTTTTCAATTTGTTGCACAATTTCAAGCCCAGCAACTACTTTACCAAATACCGCATAACCCCAACCGTTGTTTGTTGTAGACGTATGGTCCAGAAAATCATTGTTAGCCGTATTGATAAAAAACTGCGCTGTGGCTGAATGTGGAGCATCGGTACGTGCCATGGCAAGAGTGCCTAAGGTATTAGAAAGACCTTTATTGGCTTCGTTTACTATTGGCTCATGGGTGGCTTTTTCTTTCATTTTCGCGGTAAAACCACCACCTTGGATCATAAAGCCTTTGATCACGCGATGAAAAATCGTGTGTTCAAAGAAACCTTCCTCACAGTAACACATAAAGTTTTTTGCAGTGACAGGAGCCCGCTCAAAATCGAGTTCGACGCTGATATCCCCGACATTGGTAGTGAAAATAATCATAGTATTTGTTTCTATCCAATTGAGTTATTTAGTTTTTGGGCCACTAATCCATGGATTAAAGGGGACATTAGCGCCATCTTGCATTTTTTGACTATCCTGCCGTGGTGGTGTTGGGCGAGCCGTTGACGTTACCACTGGCTTTGATTGCGGATTAGTTTTTGCGCTGCGATGTTTCTTCGCCTTCGCCGTTTCAAAAGTCCCTTCTTTAGCGGGGCGATTTATCGCAGATGCTTGATCGCGAGGTTTAAATTCTTTTTGCGGTTTATGTTTTGGCACAAAATCGAGAATCGAAATCGGGACAGCTTTGTTGGGGGCAAAACCTTCGATTTCTTTGCGCACGATAATATGGCCTAAACGGCGCTCAATGGCACAGAGGTTTTTAAAATCATCCTTTGACACAAAAGATATCGCTTCACCATGCTCTCCTGCGCGGCCTGTTCTACCAATACGATGAATATAATCATCGGCTTCATCGGGCAAGTCATAGTTCACTACGCGGGTGAGGGCATCGATATCGATTCCGCGTGATGCAACACCTGTCGCCACTAAAAAGCGCAACTCACCGGATTTAAAGTCGTTTAATAGTTGTTCACGCACCGCTTGGCTTCGGCCACTGTGTATCGCCTCGGCTTTGATATCACGTTTTTCGAGTTGACTCACCAGTTTGGCTGCGCCTTGCTTAGTTTGGATAAAAATCAAGGCTTGATCCCAAGCCTGCTCTTTAATTAAATGGCTAAGTAGTGCCGACTTTTTATCCTTGTCTACCGTGGTCAACCATTGGTCAATTTGTGGTGCTGTCGTACTGTTACGGCTGATTTCGATCTCAACAGGATTTTCAACGGCGGTTTTAGCTAATACTCGAACTTGCTTTGATAAGGTGGCAGAAAATAATAGGTTTTGTCTTTGTGTCGGTAATTTTTCGATAATTTTATTAATATCTTCGATAAATCCCATATCGAGCATTCTGTCAGCTTCATCTAGCACAAGTACTGAAAGCTCATCGAAATGGATCGCTCTTTGAGTATACATATCGAGCAGTCGACCGGGTGTTGCGACCAGAATGTCCACGCCTTCAATGAGTTTTTTCTTTTGGGGTGCGGCATCGACGCCACCGTACATCGCCATCGAGGTGAGTGGTAGATATTTAGCGTATTGGCTGATATTTTCCTCAACCTGAACGGCAAGTTCACGGGTGGGTGTGAGTATGATGGCGCGCACACGCTTGGGGCGAATTTTTGGGGCATCAGCAAACATTTGCAATAGAGGTAACACAAAGCTGGCGGTTTTACCTGTGCCCGTTTGTGCAGCGCCGAGTACGTTTTTACCGCTTAGGATCACAGGGATCGCTTTAGCTTGAATGGGCGTAGGGCTTGAATAACCGAGTTCAGTGAGGGCTTTTACAATCGGATCGCTTAATCCAAGTTTGGAAAATGGCATTGGGTGTCTCAAATAAAGGATGTATTGGGCAAACTGTTAAATCTGGTTTAACAGCAAAGCAGACAGATATTATAGCAGCAGGTATCGCAGAAAAGGCGAATATCTCAGATTGAGTTGAAATCTCTATTAATAGTGGAAAGCGTATTAAACCCCCTATTATTCATATCCACCTTTGGTTGTTAGCATACAAATTTGTAACTGAGCGTGTATTCATTGGCAACATTGCTGCAATTATTGGGGCGATATGATTAACTTAGTGCATTTTAAATCACGACTCGTTCATGTCACTTTGCTCGTTGCGCTGTTCAAGTGATCTGATTTAGCTCCCTAGCTCGAATATCACAATATCGTTTATCACAATAATAAAGGACGAAAAATAATGAAAAAAACTACGCTCTCCCTTGCGATCGTATTATCGCTAGCTGGTCTTGCTGGCTGTCAATCCCAGACGAGTGCAACCGTTCCTTCTACCTCTGCTGAAGTACAAACCACATCATTTGAACAATTCAGTGCCGCATTTATTGACTCGTTATGGACGTTATCACCCACGTGGGCGCTTTATAGTGGTAAACATGTGAACGATGGTTATCTTGATATTCCCAATGATGCTAGCCGAGCGAAGACCTTAGCTTTTGTGAAAGCACAGCAGGCAAAATTGGTGCAGTTTGATCAAAAAAACTTAACGCCTAATGAGGTGATTGATTATCACCTCATAGATAATTTACTTGGTAGCATGGCTTGGGATATTACCACCTTTAAATCTTGGCAGTGGGATCCATCCAGCTATAATGTTGCTGGTGGTTTTGCTCAAATCATCAATGAAAATTTTGCACCGTTGGATGACAGATTGCGTTCAGTGCTTGCGAGAATGGAAAATATTCCTGCTTATTATGCTGCAGCTCAGGCGAATATCAGCCAACCTACCCTTGAGCATACCGAACTTGCCGTGTTACAAAATCAAGGTGCATTTTCTGTTTTTTCAGATGATTTATTGAAACAAGTTACGAACTCTGGCTTGAGTGATGCCGAGAAAGCATTATTCAAGACCCGTTTTGATGCGGCGACAGTGGCCATTAATGACCATATTTCATGGTTAAATAATCTGGTGACAACGCTTAAAAAGGAGGGCGCTCGTAGTTTTAGAATTGGTGAAGATTTATACGAGCAAAAATTTGCCTTCGATATTCAAGCTGGTATGACGGCAAAGCAGCTTTATCAAAAAGCAGTTGCAGATAAAGATAGAGTTCAAGCTGAAATGGCTAAAATCACCGACAAGCTTTGGCCTAAATATTTCTCTACGCCTAAACCATCCGATAATAAAATTGCCATTCGTCAGTTGATTGATACATTATCGACCAAACACGTTAAGCGTGATGAGTTTGTGGATGAAGTTCGTAAACAAATTCCTGAACTTATCGAATTTGTTAATCAGAAAAAGCTCCTGACACTCGATCCTAAAAAGCCCCTTGTTGTTCGTGAAACGCCAGAATATATGCGTGGATATGCAGGGGCTTCAATCAGTGCACCAGGTCCCTATGAAAAACTCGGTAATACCTATTATAACGTCACCCCACTCGATGGTATGACGGATGAGTCTGCCGAGAGTTATCTGCGGGAATACAACCATTGGATCCTGCAGATCCTTAATATTCACGAAGCCATTCCAGGGCATTACACTCAGTTAGTTTATTCCAATGAATCACCAAGCCTTATAAAAAGTTTATTTGGAAATGGCGCAATGGTAGAAGGTTGGGCGGTATACACTGAACGTATGATGCTGGAGGAAGGTTACGGTAATTTCGAGCCTGAAATGTGGCTGATGTACTATAAATGGAATCTCAGAGTTATCTGTAACACCATTTTAGATTACAGCATTCATGTTAAAGGTATGACTGAAGCCGAGGCTATTGCTTTAATGATGGATGAGGCATTCCAGCAGCAGGCTGAGGCTGAAGGTAAATGGCGCCGGGCAACGTTAAGCCAAGTGCAATTGACAAGCTATTACTCGGGTTACCGAGAAATATATGATTTTAGAGAAGAGTATAAGCAGACAAAAGGTAAGGACTTTGATCTTAAAACCTTCCACGAGCAGTTTTTAAGTTATGGTAGTGCACCTGTTAAATATATTCACCAGTTGATGCAAGCTAAATAATCAATACTGACTTGTTTGGGTGTCTATAGATTACCCTAGGCACCCAAAATACAGTCTTTAAAAATAGTTAGTCTTAATATCTGTGTTACATTCAACAATGCATGGGCTTGATTAACTGAGTGTCATAGCGAGTGTCATAGTGAGCGTAAATTGGGTTGTGGTAGCTATCATGTAGACAATAATAGATCGCGCCATCTAACGGTGGCTTGCGTTACATGGCGTAATATCGATATTCATACATATCTATAACAGCGATATACCAATATCACTCATTACTCAGTGGGTAAATAGGCTTAAATTCAGTAATAATGTTATTTTTTGGTGGTAGTTCCAGCCATGAGCGCCAACACATCCTCGTAGGAAATGTTAAATTCTCTTGATAAATTAATGATCTTTGTTTTATAGGTTTGGATATTTTCTTTCTGGGAAAGTTGATGTTTCTTTTCTTCAACCAGTTCGTTGACTGTCTCTTGCAATATCAATAATCGACGTAAGCTATAGTCGAGGGATTTGATATATTTTCCCATTTGTTGTTTATTGCGCGCCTGCTCAAGATCCGCTGAGACTTTTTTATCATATCCATATTCATCAAGAGCCGCGATTGCACTCTGTAAATCAATATCAGTAGTCATTTTGTTTTCGCTTTATAACAAGGAGGTATAGGAATTTAATTACGAAATCACTTAGGTAGAAACCCAAGAAGGTGTCATGGGATGTTAACTATCGCAGATTATAGTGTGTATGCCAATATTCACCAAGCTCTTAGTCGCTTAAAACAAATAAAAAAGTGGAGGGCTTCTGATTTCAGCTTGTCGAGACTTAGAATTGTGAGTAGTCTAAAGTTTTAGTCTGCGCGGAGATACAAATGCTTGATCTATTACCAGATTTGTTTGACTACTATCCTTCTAAACTCATTTTGTTACCCTTAGAGTTTAAAGCATATGGTGGTAAGCGCCTGTTTTGGGGGGAAGTTGTAACCGTAAAGTGTTTTGAGGACAACTCTAAAGTAAAGGAAATACTTGCCCAAGATGGTCATGGCAAAGTACTTGTCATTGATGGTGGTGGCTCATCACGTAGAGCGTTATTAGGCGATCTTATCGCGCAGAGTGCCTTAGATAATAGTTGGCAAGGAGTTGTTGTTAATGGTTATGTGCGTGATGCCGCCCGATTAGCGACCTTTAATCTAGGGGTGAGTGCTCTCGGAGCCATGCCAATTAAGACTGAAAAGCTAAATCAAGGACAAATTAATGTGCCTGTCGATATTGGAGGAGTCATAGTTAAACCCGGTATGATGATTTATGCCGATGAAAATGGGATAGCGATCAGTGAGGAGTCGTTGAACTTTGCTTTTTTAAACTGAGACTCGCTATAAATTCAAGATGTTATTGATAAGGATGTTTATATGAAATTCATTAAGTGGCTTTTAGCTATTCTGGTGACATTAGTTTTGTTTGTTACTTTATATCTCACCGTATTTTTTGACCCTAATGATTTTAAACCCGAAATTGTCAATGCTGTGAATAAACAAACGGGCCGCGAACTTGTGATCGGTGATGATCTATCCTGGACGTTTTTCCCTGCTCTTGGCATTAATCTTGGCGGAATATCGTTATCGAATCCTGAAGGTTTTACACCTAAATCGATGCTTGATGTGAATAAAGCAGTGGCGGAAGTGGAACTAATGCCATTGTTTCGTAAAGAGATCCAAATTGCACAATTAAGTTTGGATGGCGCTAAAATCAACCTTGTTACCCGTAAAAATGGCAGTTCGAGTTTAGATGGACTAACTGGGTCTGATACTCGTACCAAATCTAGCACACCTGCAACCCCATCTTCGCAAGGCCAGCTTGCCAGCATTGAAGTGGGTGGTGTGTCAATTACCAACACACAAATCAATATGATTGATGAGACAAAGGGCGAAACTCAAACATTCACTTTAGACAGTTTTACCTTAGGTACATTTTCCTTAGACAAATTTGCCCCTATTGCCTACGAATTTAGTGCCACTTTATCCGATATGAAAATCACCAGTAAAGGTGAAGGTGAGCTTAAGCTAAGTCGTGATTTTAATCAGTTGGTGATAGAGAAACTAAAAATCGACACTGTGGTGGAAGGCAATGGTATTCCCAATCAAAAATTGACCACAGCGATAAGTGTCAATACCGAAATCGCCTTAGATAAAAAGCAAGTATTGGCGGATATTACCCAGTTAAGCGCTGCGGATATTAATGCTTCCGGTAAGTTAACGGTGAATTATGGAACTAAGGTGCCGCAAATTAAGGTTGATTTCCAAGTCGGTGATATTGATGTCGATAGCCTCTTACCTAAGTCAGAGACAACAGCAAGTGGAACGCCTACATCTGCAGGGGCTGAGCAAGCAACCGAGCCGGATCTTAGCGCACTTAAATCACTCGATCTCAGTGTTAAGCTTGCGGTGAAATCGATTAAGGTCGCTAATTTATCCACCCAAAATTGGTTACTCGATATTGGGGTAAAAAATGGAATAGTCGATCTTAAACAATTAACGGCCGATTTATACCAAGGGAAGCTATTGGTGAGTGCCCAAGTCGATGCTCGCCAGACTGTCGCCAGTTATCAATTTGATAAACAAGTAACGGGTGTGCAAATACGGCCATTACTAAAGGATGCTGCCGATATTGATTTGCTAGCTGGTACGGCAAATTTAAATATGAAGGGGAGAGGAAACAGCCTGCTCCCAGAGATATTAAAGAAAAATCTACTCGCCAATGGCCATTTTAATATCACGGATGGTGCCCTCTATGGCGTAAATATTCCGCAGATGATCCGCAGTGCACAAGCTAAGTTAAAGGGTGACTTGACAACTGAGACTAAAGAAGAGCGTAAAACAGATTTTTCTAGTCTGACGGGCACTTTCTCAGTGGAAAATGGTGTTGCAATTAATCCTGATTTATCGATGGCATCTCCCCTATTGCGTCTTGCGGGTAAAGGTAACGCAAATTTAATGACAGAGGCTCTGGACTACCGATTGACTGCAAGCCTTGTGAATTCATTAAAAGGGCAGGGTGGAAGTGAGAAAGATGCCCTTGCGGGAGTCGATATTCCATTGGCGATAACAGGAACGTTCCAAAAGCCAGAGTACGCATTGGATACTAAAGCCTTATTGAATAATCAACTGAAGGAAGAAACCGATAAAGCGAAGGAAAAGCTGAAAGATTCTCTGCTGAAAAAGCTAGGAGGCTTATAGTGGTGCGTGATGCTTGTCTTATCGGTGCAAGTATTTTAATCAGTAGTCAATTGGTTGCCTGCTCGGTGCCCGAAACAGCTGATACGAATGTCTCCGCTATCACAGAGCGGGAGATTGACAACGCTGTTCAGCCGGAGTTTGTTCGTGCGGCGGATCCTGTGCTCGAGCTTACTCCGAGTTTATCAAGATTAAAGGTCGAGCAAGTGAAATCTGATAAGGTACAAGGACTACTACAGGGGGAATTATTGCTTGATCCCTTTGTGGGTGTTAAGCAGCCATTAACGGTCACTTTTACCGTCACGAATCCACAATCTTATGCCGTGCCGTTACGATATAACTCAGGAATGACGGCGGATCTCTGGCTTGTCACTATGGAAGGAAAACGTTTATGGGCTTGGTCGGATGATATGATGTTCACCCAGGCCCTACGTGATACTCAGCTTGATGCTGGCCGTACTATAACTGAGAAATTTATTATTCCTGAGAACATATATGGACACCTCGAATAGATCAACCACTTTTTGAGTAACAGAAAGTAATACTGCGTACGTATATCCGACCTGTTTGTGAGAATCTTTGTTCTCTGGCCTTAATGAG
>NZ_JAKILG010000064.1 GCF_023283765.1 Shewanella profunda
ATTCCTATTAGTGTAACTTTCATTTTGGACACCTTTTGTTGTTATTGAACGTGCAAATTCAATATGGCGTAAATGACGCCTACTTCACAAGAGGTGTCCATCCCATCATCCATGTAGAAGATCATACGTGCGACATCGCCTTTGACCATGTCGGCAGGTTCAAAACTATCGCTATCAGTTTTGTTTGCCGGTGCTTCACTCAGAGGCGTTCCTCCTAAGGCGAAGTCCTTGTTACCGCGTGTACTGTTGACTGTCACATCCGCAGGACGTAAATGGTTAAGGTCGGTATAAGCGTGTTGACTGCTATTGGGGAAGCCATGGCTTTTTGCCCAGACGTGTTCTCGATTCCAAGCATCGAGGGAGCTGCTCATACCTGCACGATTGGTTTTCGGCTCTGAGCGGCCCGTATAAAGTAGAATTACGTTGTTGCTGTTATTTGGATCTTCGTCTGTGTAGTTTAACCCATCCCAGACTTGCGCATAGCTGAAGTGGGTTTGATCTCGAATAATCAGATTCAAACTCGTTTTCAGTGTGGTTCCGCTTTTACCTATCGCATTCGCATAATAAGTATCAAAGCTATAGCCATCAGGATTAGGTATTGTGCCGCCAGTGTTTCCACCAGTACCGTTATCTGGGTCTGTGGGTGTTGTTGGGATTGTATAATTAGCCGTTAAACTAGTATCGCTAAAGCTCTGATAAGCGACGATGTTGACGTAATAACGTCCTGCAGAGGCGTTTGCGATAGGGCAAGATTCATTGTTACCAGAAAGGTAAGGGGCGCAGTCGTGTTGGTTTGTCGTCGGCTCGTTACCGTAACGGACATACAAATCGGCATCCCCGCTGCCACCCTTCATTGTAAAACTGAGATCCGAAGCGTTTTCAGGAATATCAGCAACAAATTTGAGTACTTGGCCTTGGGCTGCACTTAGGTTGAGCAGGCTCTCACCCTGTTCAAGCACATTGTCATCCGTTGCTGGTGGCGTGGAACCGCTGCCATTATCACCGCCGGTATCACATTGGGACGTTAAGTTACCGCTTCCTGGTGTACCGGCATTGTTACTGGCGGCCCAATCAGCTTGTGAATTACTGTTAATGCTGGTTGTACGAACAAGGGAAACATCACGAACATTTAAACTCCAACCTGCAACTCCGCCTTCCCAAGCGACAAGATCAACTTCATCAGCGCCCTTGGTGAGGCGGACATAGTCACCCGAGTTACCTAAGCTAAGTGGCATAGGGGCGATATCGGGCGTTGAGCCAAAGAGGTTGTTAAAGCCCGCTGCATTGATTGCAACAGTGAAATAGTGCCCCGCCGCTAAAGTGCCTGTGAGGTTTAAGCTGGCACCATTATCTTTTAATTGGTATTGACTTAAATCGATAGTGTCACAGCCTGGATTAAACAGTTCTATATATTCTTCGACACTGTCATTATTTGGTGTGTCGTATAGCACTTCACTAATTAATAATTCGGCATTGGCATTCAATGCCAAGCCCGCCATGATCAAAGATATCGCGATTTTGGATTTATTTATCATCAACATTACTCATCATTATTATTTTATTTTCAGTTTGGCCTTATATCGGCCAATACTGGACCCCGAACAAATCCGTTTGAATCGATTAAAGAGTGATAATCGAGAAAAGCCGCTGCAGTATGCCACAACTAAGATGTCTGAAAAGTGTGTTTTGTGTTAATTTTTTGTGTTCTTCTTCGGTTTTAAATCGCTATTTTAATGACTTATCCTATCCATATTTGGCGTCTTAATTCGATATAAGTCGTTTTTCACGAGTCAGAACTCATTTAGTGCTTATGCAGTCATTAATCAGTTTTGCGTTCTGTAACTAATATTTTTATTTTGAGTAACAAATATTAAAATAATTAATTGCATGGAATGTTGTTTAATTATTTTGTTATGTTGACTATTTAATTAGTCCTATTTTATAAGATATAAGCTAAATAACTCGTTCGTAGTATAAAGCGCTTTTTTAGGGGTAAATATGCATTTTCTACGTCTTGTTTGATTAGTGGTATAGGCGAGAAATACAGAGTCGTTGGTATTTAAAATGAGTTTTTAGAGTAAAAAACCAAACGAGAGCATCACTATGTTTGGTATCCAGTGTCGTGATAATAATCGACAATCTTATTGGTTGACACAGTCAATTAATATCGATATGGTTGATGTTGTCAACTATATTGAGAGCCTTAATATGTCCTCATCACTCGGTGAAACTCTGCACAGATTAGTACATGCCTACAAAAAGCAATTGCGGGCGGATATTGATGCACAAGAGATTAATCTGCCTGTCACCCATATCCGTGCCTTGAAGGGCATTTGTCGTAATCCTGAATCGACAGCCCAGTCTATTGCCCTGCGTATGCAACGGGATAAAGCACAAATTACCCGTGTTCTCAATGAGCTACAACAGAGTGGTTTGATCACTAAAGTCGATAACCCCAAGGATGGCCGTAGCCAGTTACTTAGGCCGACAGTAGAGGGGGAAAAGTTGATGACCCAGATAAATGCCTCTGAACGGCAAACTGTCGCGCATATGACGCAAGCACTCAGTTCAGATGACGTAAACACATTTATTCGGCTTGCCAACATCATTAGCGATAGTGTCGATAAAGCCGAGTGTTGATGGGGTCAATGCCGTGCCGATTGTAGTGCACAAAGCCAGAGCAACAGGGCTGAATAAAAGGCGCTAGATTGGAAACTCAATTGGATAAAATGATGATGAATAAACCTGCACCACGTGAGCTAGAAGTGATTCGCTCCACTTATATTACTCCGCATATGTTACGCATCACCTTAGGCGGTGCGGGATTGGCAGGATTTCCTGTCGATCAAGAAAGTGCCTATATCAAGTTGTTATTCCCGCAAGCGGGTGAACGTCCATTGATGCGAACCTATACCATTCGCCAGCAACGTGCCGATGAAATCGATGTGGATTTTGTGCTGCACGATACCGACGGTCCTGCATCGAGTTGGGCGAAAACGGCGCAGGTGGGCGAACTCATTCAAATTGGCGGACCCGGACTTAAAAAACTGATCAACTTTGAGGCGGATTGGTTTTTACTCGCAGGTGATATGACAGCCTTACCCGTCATTAGCGTGAACTTAGCGCAATTACCAAAGGATGCCGTGGGTTATGCTGTGATTGAAGTGCTAAGTGAAGCAGATATTCAACCTCTCGTGCATCCTGAACATGTCGAGCTGCATTGGGTGATCAATCCTGAGGCCGATCCCGAAGGTCGCCCTTTGGTTGAGCGAATAGCCCAATTACCTTGGCTTGCTGGCGAGCCAGCCGTATGGATTGCCTGTGAATTTAATAGCATGCGCGCGTTAAGAAGACACTTTAAGCAAGCGCATGCATTGCCTAAGAGCCATTTTTATACCTCGAGCTATTGGAAAATAGGCTGTAACGAAGGTGAGCATAAGCTGGTAAAACAAGAAGATGAACAGTTAGAAAATGCTGCAAGTGCTTAAATCCAGATAAGATCGCCAAGTTTGATTTAGCGACCTTATCTAACCTTCTGCTTATGCCGTTCTTGCTGTTGATGCACCCATTATTGATGCACTTATGCTACTGGTGAACTAGCTTGCCATTCTTCACCACATCTTTGCAGGGATTGACGCCGTAGGAATAGGCTAGCTGCGCTGGCGTGGCGATATCCCACAGACAAAAATCGGCCTGTTTGCCAACGACTAAACTGCCGACGTTATCTTCAATTCCTAGTGCCTTGGCGGCATTTAAGGTGAGTCCGATTAGGGCTTCTTCTGGCGTTAAGCGGAACAAGGTGCAGCCCATATTCAGCATCAACAGGGTTGAGCAAATGGGGGATGAACCTGGGTTGAAATCGCTGGCGAGCACCATAGGTACGCCGTATTTGCGCAGTAAATCGATAGGTGGTTTTTGGGTTTCCCGCAAAAAGTAAAAGGCGCCCGGCAGCAGTACGGCGCAGGTGCCGCTTTCACTCAAGGCTTTTACGCCTGCCTCATCTAAATATTCGATATGATCTACAGACCTAGCACCAAGACGTGCGGCCAGTGCGCTGCCGCCCATATTGGTCAACTGCTCGGCATGGAGCTTAATCTCTAATCCCGCTGCTTTGGCTGCGCTGAGTACTCGTTCGGTTTGCTCAAGGTTAAAGGCGATATTCTCGCAGAACACATCCACTGCATCGGCAAGATTTTCGGCGATCACTGCGGGTAGCATCTTATTGATAATTAAGTCGACATAGCCGTCGCTATTGTCTTTATATTCTGGCGGAATTGCATGGGCGCCAAGGAATGTGGTCTTCACATCTACGTGGTGATGCTTGCCGAGCTCGCGGGCGACACGCAGGATTTTCAATTCAGTTTCAGTATCTAAGCCGTAACCCGATTTGATCTCAACCGTAGTCACCCCTTCTTTGCCTAGCGCGTTTAAACGCTGACGGCCGAGTTCAAATAATTCTGCTTCATCCGCTTCGCGGCAAGCTTTAACGGTTGAAATAATGCCGCCACCTGCACGGGCAATGTCTTCGTAACTCGCGCCCTGTAGGCGTAACTCAAATTCATTGGCGCGATTACCAGCAAAGATTAAGTGAGTGTGGGCGTCAATTAATCCTGGGGTGATCCAGCCGCCTTTGCCCCTGTAAACGGGAATTGACAAAACATCGAAGGCGGGCAGTTCGCTGCGGGGGCCAAGCCAAGCAATTTTGCCATCTTTTACTGCGATGGCCGCGTTGGTGATCGCACCATAAGGTGCTGATACGGAAGGGTCCATTGTGGCTAAGTTAACGTCTATCCAAACCTGATCCCAAGACATGTATTCCCCTCGCTGTGCTGGCAGATGTTAACCATGTTGATTAACTATTTATCAAAACTTATGTGAGCTAGCTTGTATTTACTTGTATATACAAGCTAGGATTGTAGCCGCAATTTTGAACGTTTGAAAGAGTGAATAGTACCTAGATTCTAGCGCTTTATATTGAGGAAATATTTTGGCTACTCCTAAGTTTGCAGAAATTAAGCAATACATTATCTCCTCTATCGAGTCGGGTGGGTGGGAAGAGCATGCTCGCGTGCCTTCTGAGAATCAGCTTGCCGATTTGTTTACCTGCAGCCGAATGACGGCGCGACGTGCGTTAACCGAGCTGACGGATAGCGGTGTGCTCGAGCGTTCTCAAGGGCTAGGCACCTTCGTCGCAGGGTGTAAATCCCAGTCGTCTATGTTGGCGATCCGCAATATTGCCGATGAGATAAAAGACCGTGGCCACGGCTATAGCGTGCAGCAATGGGTGTTAGATCAAGTCGTGGCGAGTACGAGTATCGCAATTCCCCTTGGGCTTGAGCACGGTGCGACAGTCTTCCATTCGATCTTAGTGCATTGCGAGCAGGGTTTACCGCTGCAAGTCGAAGAGCGTTATGTGAATCCCGAGTTGGTGCCCGATTATTTATTGCAGGATTTTACCCAGCAGACACCCCACGAATATTTGTCCCAAGTGGCACCGCTGACCGAGGCGCATCACACGATTGAAGCGATTATCGCCAGTGAAGAATTACAGCAAAGGCTCGAAATCCCCGCCACTGAGCCCTGTTTACAGATTTTACGCCGTACTTGGTCACGCCAAGGCGTCGTGAGTTTCGCAAAATTAGTTCACCCAGGTAGCCGCTTTAAACTCGGCGGCCATTTAACCTTTAGCAAGTAACGCCGGTGGCGTGGTTAATAGATGTAAATCAGTAACTTAAATAGCTGCACCCTTATAAGTTAAAAGATAAAAACACAATAAAAACAATAGTGCTAACCCGTATTAGCGACTTAGCGAATACGGGTTAACACCACAGGTTGAAAGAGGAAAATTCAATGGATAAGCGCCACGACCCAAGCCGCCGCATTATTGCACCGCATGGCACACAATTAAGCTGTAAAAGCTGGCTCACAGAAGCGCCAATGCGCATGCTAATGAACAACTTACATCCCGATGTCGCCGAGCGCCCAGAAGACTTAGTCGTCTATGGTGGTATTGGCCGCGCAGCCCGCGATTGGGACTGTTACGACAAAATCATCGAAGTCTTACAACGCCTCGAAGACGACGAAACCTTATTAGTGCAATCGGGCAAACCTGTGGGCGTATTTCGCACCCATGCGGATGCACCGCGCGTGCTGATTGCTAACTCAAACCTAGTGCCACATTGGGCGAACTGGGAACATTTCAACGAGTTAGATAAGTTAGGTTTGGCCATGTACGGCCAGATGACGGCTGGTTCTTGGATCTATATCGGTACTCAAGGCATAGTCCAAGGCACTTACGAGACCTTTGTGTCGGTCGCAAAACAGCACTTTGAGGGTATCTCTAAAGGCAAGTGGATTTTGACTGGCGGGTTAGGCGGCATGGGCGGCGCGCAAACGCTGGCGGGCACTATGGCTGGCTTCTCGGTATTAGCCTGTGAAGTCGACGAGACCCGCATCGATTTCCGTTTGCGTACTCGCTATGTCGATAAAAAAGCCACTTCGCTCGATGAAGCATTAGCCATGATTGAAGCGGCGAACCAAGCTGGCAAGCCAGTATCAGTGGGCTTATTAGCGAACGCCGCCGATGTGTTTGCCGAGCTGGTTAAGCGCGGCGTTACTCCAGATGTGGTGACAGACCAAACCTCGGCCCACGATCCATTAAACGGTTATCTGCCGCAGGGCTGGACTATGGCAGAGGCCGCAGCCATGCGTAAAACCGATGAAGCTGCAGTGGTAAAAGCGGCTAAAGCCTCAATGGCAGTGCAAGTTAAGGCCATGCTCGACCTGCAAACTGCCGGCGCAGCAACGCTCGATTACGGTAACAACATTCGCCAAATGGCGTTTGAAATGGGCGTGGCAAATGCCTTCGATTTCCCAGGCTTTGTTCCTGCTTATATTCGCCCACTGTTCTGTGAAGGCATAGGTCCGTTCCGCTGGGTGGCGTTATCTGGCGATCCCGAAGATATCTACAAAACCGACGCTAAAGTCAAAGAACTGATCCCAGATAATCCACACCTGCACAATTGGTTAGACATGGCGCGCGAGCGTATCGCTTTCCAAGGTCTACCAGCGCGTATTTGCTGGGTTGGCTTAAAAGATCGCGCTCGCTTGGCGTTAGCTTTCAACGAAATGGTCAAAAATGGCGAGTTGTCGGCGCCCGTGGTAATTGGCCGTGATCACTTAGATTCTGGCTCCGTGGCTAGCCCGAACCGCGAAACCGAATCTATGCTGGACGGCTCAGATGCAGTATCCGATTGGCCATTATTGAACGCGCTACTCAACACCGCCAGCGGCGCAACTTGGGTGTCTTTGCACCACGGCGGCGGCGTCGGCATGGGCTTTAGCCAACATTCGGGTGTGGTCATTGTGTGTGACGGCACAGATGCGGCGGCAAAACGTGTTGGCCGCGTGCTGTGGAACGACCCCGCGACAGGCGTGATGCGTCATGCCGATGCGGGCTACGAGATTGCGAAAAACTGCGCCAAGGAGCAGGGCCTCGATTTACCTATGCAAGACTAGCCGATGCTAACGACTCAATAACAATAATAACTAAAAGCTTGGAGCTAAAAATATGAAATCTGTGAATCACTTAGTGTTAACGCCGGGCAGCTTGAGCCTAGCGCAATTGCGCGAAATCAGCCGTCATAAGTTGACACTGGAACTCGCACCAGAGGCCATTACTGATATCAACACCAGTGCGCAAATCGTGCAAAAAGTGTTGGATGAAGGCCGCACCGTTTATGGCATCAACACGGGCTTTGGCTTGTTGGCCAATACCAAGATAGCGCCCGAAGATCTGCAATTGCTGCAACGCTCTATCGTGTTGTCACATGCCGCAGGTACGGGTCAATACATGCAAGATGCCACAGTGCGCTTGATGATGGTGTTAAAAATCAATTCATTAAGCCGTGGTTTTTCAGGCATTCGTTTAGAAGTGATTAACTTCTTAATCAGTTTAGTGAACGCCGAAGTGTATCCCTGCGTGCCAGAAAAAGGCTCTGTTGGCGCCTCGGGTGACTTAGCGCCACTGGCGCACATGTGTTTACCTATGCTGGGCGAAGGCGAAATGAGCTATCGAGGTGAGTTAATTTCCGCTGCCGAAGGTTTAGAAATCGCCGGCCTTAAGCCCATCGATTTAGCGGCCAAAGAAGGACTCGCTTTGCTTAACGGCACTCAAGCGTCGACTGCGCTGGCGCTGGAAGGGTTGTTCCACGCCGAAGACTTGTTCGCAGCAAGTTCAGTGATCGGTGCCATGAGCGTCGAAGCCGCTATGGGCAGTCGTAGTCCGTTCGATCCTCGCATCCATGCGGCGCGTGGTCAGAAAGGTCAAATCGATTCGGCCATGGTCTTCCGCCATCTACTGGGTGAAGAGTCTGAGATAAGCTTAAGTCATGCTAACTGTGAAAAGGTGCAAGATCCTTACTCACTGCGCTGTCAGCCACAGGTGCTGGGTGCTTGCTTGACGCAAATTCGCCACGCGGCCGATGTGTTAGGCACAGAGGCCAATGGCGTAACCGATAACCCACTGGTGTTCCAAGACACGGGCGATATCATTTCGGGCGGTAACTTCCACGCCGAACCTGTGGCTATGGCGGCGGATAATCTGGCGATTGCGATTGCCGAACTGGGCTCTATCGCAGAGCGTCGTATTGCGCTGCTGATTGATTCCAGTTTATCTAAATTGCCGCCATTCCTAGTGAAAAACGGCGGCGTCAACTCAGGTTTTATGATTGCCCAAGTGACAGCGGCAGCTTTGGCGTCTGAGAACAAAACCTACGCTCATCCGGCATCAGTAGACAGCTTGCCAACATCGGCTAACCAAGAAGACCATGTTTCTATGGCAACCTTTGCGGCCCGCCGCTTGCGCGATATGAGCGAAAATACTCGTGGTGTATTAGCAATTGAATTGTTAGCAGCGGCTCAGGGTTTAGATTTCCGCGCTCCTTTAGCCCCAAGTGCTGCGATTGCTAAGGCTAAAGCCGAGCTTCGCGAAGTGGTGGCCTATTACGATAAAGACAGATACTTCGCACCAGATATCGAAGCGGCAACGGACTTGTTATATACCGCCAGCTTTAATGGCTATTTACCGGCTGGCACCTTACCGAGTTTATAGGATCTCAGAGAACGAGAACGAAAAGGCACAGGTTTATGGCCTGTGCCTTTTTGCTGAACGCTGTATATAAAAATCAACAATAACAGCGCAATCGCGGTTGTTCGCTGAGTTTCTAAACTTGCAATTTAAGCTCTTATTTGACCCGTTCCAGAAACTAAGTATTTTTCAGCAGTTAAGGACTCGAGCCCCATAGGGCCATAGGCATGTAATTTAGTGGTAGCTATGCCGATTTCGGCGCCGAGGCCAAGTTCGCTTCCATCTGAGAAGCGGGATGAGGCATTTACCATCACCACTGATGCATCGATTGAGCGTTGAAATTTGGCCGCGGTGACCTCATTGTTGGTACAAATCACTTCCGTATGGTGGCTACCAAATCGGGCGATATGCTTGGCGGCGGCATCAAAGTCTTCAACCTGTCGAATCGCAATTTCTAAATCCAAATACTCTTGACCAAAATCTTCCTCCGCCATCTCAGTGCATGCCTCAAAATAAGCTGCAGCTTTGGAGCAAGCATTGATTTTTACTTGATGCTCGGCCAGTGCCTTGGCTACTTTGGGTAGAAATTGTGGCGCAATATCTTGATGCACCAGCAAGGCTTCGAGTGCATTGCAAACACCAGTGCGCTGGGTTTTGCCATTGAGTAGCAAATCCAACGCCATAGTTTGATCGGCATCCTTATCGATATATAAGTGACACACGCCTTTAAAGTGTTGAATAACCGGAATACTGCTGTTTTCTGTCACATAGTTAATAAGGCCTTCACCACCGCGGGGGATGATCACATCAATAAATTCGCGCTGCTGCATAAGTTCTAGCATAAGTGCGCGATCGGGATCGGGCACCACGCTAATCAAGGCCTTGGGTAAACCGTATTGGGCTAACACATTTTGCAAAATCGTGGCGATAACCTTGCTAGTGTGCAGGGCTTCCTTTCCGCCACGGAGGATCACGGCATTGCCGGATTTAAAGCAAAGGGCCCCCGCATCGGCGGTGACATTAGGGCGTGCCTCGTAAATCATGCAAACTACCCCTAATGGGACGCGCATTTTGCTGATGGATAAGCCATTGGGGCGCTGGCCTATATAACGCTCATTACCGATAGGGTCAGGCAATGCGGCAATGGTTTCAATACCCTGCGCCATAGCCTCGACTCGTGCTGGGTTGAGTGTTAAACGGTCTAGCATTGCAGGGCTGATATTGTCAGCCGTGGCTCTGTGTAGGTCTATTAAATTAGCGCTTTGGATTTCATAGGATTTCTCTCTAATCGAGCGCGCCATATCCAGTAATACAGTATTTTTTAGGTGCTCATCGAGCAAGGCGAGTGTAAGTGCTGCCTTGGCGGCATCTTCAGATAAGTTTTTGATTAAAGACATATTTACTCCAATTATGTTTACTCGGCTTATGTTTATTCGAGAATAGCGATGTTTTTCTCGGAAATGATCGGTCCAGTCTTTTGCTGAAATTCACTGGCAAACTGCCGATCTTCTTGCTCTGTAATAAAGTTGAGTAGGCAACTGCTGTAATTGGATTTGGCCTTGGCCAATTTTGTGCCATCGTCTTTGCGCACTAGAATGGTGTCACCTACTGAGAAATCTCCTTTTACTTCAACCACATCATCACTGGTTAACTGTTGGCTATGGATATCGAGGGCGATATTAAAGTCATTTTCAACAATGACTTCGCCCTGAGCCTGCGAGGTGTGAGTCATCCAATGCAAATGATCTTGCATTGGCTTTTCATCTGGGGTGAACAAGGTGCCAGGGTTCTGGCCTTTCAACAATTGGTTGAAAGAGTCAGCATCAAAGCCATTGATAATAAAGGTCTCAATCCCGTGGGAAATGGCCTTCTTGGCGGCTTGTATCTTAGTGCGCATACCGCCAGTGCCAACAGCACTGCTGGTCTCGCCCGCCATGGCGTAGATTTCGGCATTAATCTCGGTGACTCGTTTGATAAGCTGTGCATCGGGATGTTCATGGGGGTTTTGCGTGTAAAGTCCATTCACATCCGAACAGATAATCAAGGTATCGGCATCGGCCGCTGCGGCCACCATGGCCGAGAGATTATCGTTATCACCAACTTTAAGCTTATCGGCGGTCACGGCATCATTCTCGTTGATGATAGGTAGTAGCCCATGTTCGAGTAGGCTAAAAATCGTGTCTTTGATGCTGATGTAACGATCTCGATTACGTAAGTCACCATGGGTTAGCAGTAGCTGTGCGGTCGGGAAATCGAATAACTTGTTCCATGTGGCCATCATATCGGCCTGACCTGCTGCAGCCATGGCTTTCTTCACTGTGACGCTGGGATTCGCTTCAACGTTAAAGTGATGCCATCCCGCGGCGACTGAGCCCGAAGAGACCAAGACAACTTGGATCCCTTGGGCACGACAATAGGTAATAAATTGGGCTATGCCGAGTAAGTAGTGGCTGCTGCAACCTTGTTTATTGGGTGCAATCAGGGCACTACCGACTTTAACGACAATACGTTTCCAGGGTAAGTCCGTCATACCTGCGCGCCTCATCTGTCTTCGGCTAAAACACGGCCAGCCTTGTGGAACATCTTAGTGGTTTTTGCACTAGGATCGGCATCGAGAAAGCTCACCAGCCAAATGACCGCACTGCTGACGAGAAACCCGGGGATCATCTCATACACTAAGCTAGTTAAGGCTTTACCATCGGCGAGCACGGGGGCGTAAATCCAAAACAGTACAGTAAGTGCGCCAGAAATGATTCCCGCAATAGCTGCTTTATGGGTTAAGTTAGCTTTATATAAGCTAAATAACACGAGTGGACCAAAGGCTGCGCCGAATCCTGCCCAAGCATTACTGACCAGAGAAAGGATACTGTTAGAGCGATCAAGCGCTAAAAGTGTTGCCACAATACCCACACCTGCCACGCCGTAACGGCCCATTTTCACCATGTCTTTTTCACTTGACTCTTTTTTCGATACTACTCGATAAATATCTTCTGTCAGCGAACTCGATGACACCAATAATTGCGACGAAATCGTGCTCATAATCGCCGCAAGAATAGCCGCCAGTAAGAAGCCACTAATCAGTGGATGGAATAATAATTCAGAGAACACAATAAAGATGGTTTCGGGATCGTTAAGCTTCATACCAAATTTATTCGCGTAGGCAATACCGACTAATCCCGTTGCCAGTGCACCGACAATGGTGACTGTCATCCAACTGATGCCGATGCGTCTTGCCATCTTAATATCGGCAACTGAACGTATCGCCATAAAGCGCACGATAATATGTGGTTGGCCGAAATAACCTAACCCCCAGGATAGGCTTGAAATAAGTCCGAGGAAGGTGACGTTTTGCATTGCATCGCTAAAATGGGGAATTGACTGATAGGCAAAGTTCATCATCCTATCGGCGCTGATAAATTCTTGATAAGCAACCACAGGCACTAAGACTAAGGCAACAAACATAATGCAGCCTTGCACAAAGTCGGTAAGGCTTACGGCTAAAAAGCCCCCTAGCAGAGTATAGGAAACCACTACGCTGAGTGTGACTACTAGGCCAATGTTATAATTTAGGCCGAAAGCCGACTCAAATAACTTACCTCCCGCCACTAACCCTGCGGAGGTGTATAAGGTAAAAAAGATCACTATGATCACTGCGGCGATAATACGGATACTACTGTTAGCATTGCCAAAACGCTTAGCAAAAAACTCAGGAATAGTGAGCGCATTGTTAGCGACTTCGGTGTAAACCCGCAGTTTTGGTGCTACCACCAAATAATTAATTAGTGCACCAATTAATAATCCGAGGGCGATGTAAATGGTTTCAAAACCCACTAGAAACATTGCACCCGGAAGACCCATAAGCATCCAGCCGCTCATATCCGATGCGCCAGCCGAGAGTGCTGTGACCTGTGGGCTAACCTTACGGCCACCTAAAATATAACCTGACACATCGCTGGTGGATTTACGGTAGGCAAATAAACCAATAGCGAGCATGGCAATAAAATAAATACCTAAGGATACGTAAGAGAGGGAATCCATCGATTATTTTCCTCCTAACGCTTTGTTATTTTGAATGGAACTCGGTTTCAAAATGACAAAGAGATAGGTGCTTAAAATGGCGAATAAACACATAAACTGCATTGATTCCCGAAGACGAATTCGGGCCGAACTTACTACCTGTGAGATGGGATTTTCATCCACTGTTTTTGCCGATGACATAAAATTTCCTTGGTTTATTGGGATTAAATCAGATGGGGATAGCACTTTATTTTGTTAGTACTCTAACTATATTAAGGCATTTTGGGGTAAAAATTCAACTTAAAATGACTTTTTGCTGAGTATGGCGGTTGAGGGTTGCTTAATTTATGGTCTAAAAATAATTTGACCACTGATTAATTTGAGCTGATATTGAAAGGTATAATTAAGCTTTGACCATCTGTACTCAGGTCGGGAATTGAAGTAAAAAAACGGATTAGACTGAATCTAATCCGTTGGTATGAAATCGATTACGTAAAGGCTCTTAAGTTTAAGGCCCAAGGCACTAAGGTTTAAGGCTTAGCCGCGTTCCGAGTATTCCTTAGATTCCTTTGCCCTATGGCTTTTAGCGCATAGTAACAAACTCCTCGGCCCCAGTTGGGTGGATAGCGACAACTGCATCAAAATCGGCTTTAGTTGCGCCCATTTTCAACGCCACGCCGAAACCTTGAAGAATTTCATCCATTCCAAAACCGATACCGTGAATACCGACGACTTTTTCGTCCTTGCCAGCGCAAACTAACTTCATCTTACAGGCTTGGCGATGGGCAGTGACGGCCGTATACATTGAGGTAAAGGTTGAAGTATACACTTTGATGTTTTCATCACCGTATTGCGCGCGCGCTTCGGGTTCGGTCAGGCCCATGGTGCCAATAGGTGGATGGCTGAAAACCACTGTTGGGATCAGGCTATAATCCATTTTTGCGTCAGTCATGCCGTTAAATAAACGCTCGGATAGCAAACGTCCCGCTTTAACCGCCACGGGTGTTAACTCTACGCCGCCAGCCATAATATCGCCGACACAGTAAATCCCTTTGTGGGTGGTATTTTGCTGTGCATCTGTTACCACATAGCCTCTGCTATCTAGTTGCACATCAGTGTTTTCTAAGCCGATATTGCCCGTTGCGGGTGAACGGCCAATGGCCCAAATTAAACAATCGATGGTGATGCTTTCGCCATTTTCTAAACTTAATGTCAGGCTGTCATCGGCATTTTTAACGACGGCTTTTGGCACGCTATGGGTATGCAGTGTCGGACCGTCAGTTGCCATGGCATCGACGAGGGCATCGACCAATATAGGGTCAAAATTACGCAGCGGCGCATGTTTACGCACTAATAAGTGGGTTTCACTACCCAGAGCATGTAAAACGCCAGCGACTTCAACAGCGATATAACCCGCACCAATTACGGCAACTCGTTTAGGTTGCTCACGTAGGGCAAAGAAACCATCGGAATCGATACCATATTCCGCGCCGGGAATATTTGGAATGGTCGGTGCGCCGCCAGTGGCGATAAGAATATGATCTGCAGTGTAATATTCACCGTTCACTTCAATGGTGTTGCCATCCACAAAGCGGCCATAGCCATTTAGTAGCGTGACTTTATTGCTCGCAAAGCCACGGCCGTAAGCATCGTGAATGCGGCCGATATAAGCTTCGCGGTTATTAACGAGTGTGTTCCAATCGAACTTATTCACCGTAACGTCGAACCCATAATCTTTAGCGTAGAGGTTCATCGCTTCTGCAACGTGGGCGCCATACCACATGACTTTTTTCGGAACACAACCCACGTTGACACAAGTCCCGCCAACATGCTTCGCTTCGATGAGTAGAACCTTTGCACCACGCATTGCCGCACGGTTTGCTGAGGCGATACCGCCACTACCTGCACCGAGGCAAATATAGTCAAAATGTTGAGCCATGAGTTTCTCCGTCTTACTTCAAGGATGAGATGCTTTACAGCAGAAGATCATTGTAGGGTGGATTGTGACTACAGACCAGTCTATTCACAAGACTGTGGTTTTTATGGAAAAGATCCCTAATTTCTATAAAAGGTTAGCGTGTGATTGTTTCGCGGCGATATTGGCAACGTGAGTAATCGTTTTGGTCAGGCCCTTCTGCTCCGCACTTGAGGCATTGCCATTCTTTTTGGCGGGCAGAGAGTTCATCGATTTGATATTGGGCAGGTTTATTTTGTTTGCCGCTGCTTAGCGCTTCTAGCTGATCCATTCGTTTATCGAGCCATCGACAGTTTGGATCGTTGGCGACTTGCACACGACTGGCAAGCTGTTGCTTGCGAGTGAGTTTTTTACTTTTCGAGGTTTTTGTGGGTTTAGTCGTTTGGTTTTTTTGTATTTCAGTACTCGTGACGGTTGGAGCCGAATACTCAAAAGCACTTTGCGGCTGGTTGGGGATATTAATGGGTTTACCATCGCTATCGAGTAAGGTGCCTAGGGGTAATGGCTGATTTTGTTTGGGTTGAGATAAAGAACCTAAAGTAGGCTCGGACTCATCCGTTTGGCGGGCTTGAGTTGGATTGGTCGCTAAAAATAAAGTGACTAAAGCTAGAATAGATACTGAACGAACAATATCGAAATGATGCGCTAACATTCCCTGTCCCTCTGCTTAATTGGTTATGGCTGGCAAACGTCGCTCCGTCGACGCATTGAGTTTAGTTAGCCGATACTTTTTTGCCAAGGTGTAGGCGTCAAATTTGGCGAGAAGTAGCTGATGAAAGCCTAAAATGTCATTGCCAAGTGGATACCTGCATAGGTTTGATCCTGTGAGCTAAAATCACCATTTTCCGCCATTTCTTGCTCAATATCGTTCTGGGCTATGCTGTGACTTATATGGCCGATCAGATGGATATCTGCTGTTATTTGATAGCTGGCTTCTAGGCCAAACTGTAGATGATTTCTACCATTGTGGTTTTCAGTTCTATATTTAAAATCAAAACCTTGAGTGATATATGGTGTGAGAGTGAATTGGTCTGTGATATTCCAATAACTGTGTAAACTCACTTCAACAAAAGAACCTTCAGCCTCCGTGGAGTAAACATAACTTACCGAAGGTATTAACCAAGGTGTCGCGGTATAGGCGAGTTCACCGAAAAACTCATTATCTTGGCAACGGTTGTCGCTAAACCCTTCAATTCGTTGATAACCCAAATTCGCTTCTAATTGCTCAACCAAGTTGAGGGTATATTCAAAGCCAATATTCCACTCGGTATAGGTTTGGCTATCACCACGCCCCACTAAGGCGTAGGTCGTTAGATTATTATATTGGATTGAAGCATTCGCCCAATAAATGCCACCATATTTTTAATTGTCACGCCCCTGTGAGATATATTTGCTATCCCACCCAAGGTCGAGTGTGAGCGTCAAAGGTGCAGCATCTTGATTGGGCTGTTGTTGACTTGAGATACTTTCCGTCTGGATTAGGTTTTCATTTGCCAATACCGTTTGGTTTAAGCAGAGCACCCCTAAAGTGCAAAGTATGTGAGAAAAGATCACCGTGGGTGTTGCCATATACCAGCCAGTTTAAGTTGTAGTTAGATGATAGGAGAATTTTAACGCGTTTGAATTTGAGTGTTAATGAGAATGGATTAGGTTTGCGATCAAGTCGTCAAGTTCACTTAAGTAAATTAGATGTAAATATTAATTGAGAACTAGTTCACTTTTTTTATGTGTAATTACCGCTAGCGCCGCGGTCGAAGGAGGCAATCGATATTCTCGCCTTGATAAATAGGGTATTAGCCCTTATTTATACCCAAATAACCTCAAGATCCTGAAACTGGCATCTTGAAGATACCCTATACAGATTGTTGAGGAGTCAATATGAGCAACCCTTTGCTTAGCGGCGCAAAATTACCACTTTTTTCACAGATAAAACCGGAACATATTCAAGTCGCTGTTGAGCATGCTATTGCTCAGTGCCGCGCTAAGATTGATGAAGTGCTGCAGAATCAAGGTCCTTTTACGTGGGACAACTTGGTCGCACCATTAGAACAGGTTGACGATGAGCTAAGCCAAATTTGGTCGCCCGTTTCTCATATGAATTCAGTGACTAGCACAGATGAGTGGCGTGCCGCCCATGATGCTTGTTTACCACTTTTATCGGAATACGGCACTTACGTTGGCCAACACCAAGGTTTGTATCAAGCCTATAAAGCACTGCGAGCCTCCAATGAATTTGCGCAATTGAGCCAAGCGCAGCAGATGGTGATAGAGCACAGCCTACGCGACTTTGAACTATCAGGCATTGGCTTAGATGACACGCAAAAGGTGCGTTACGGCGAAATTGTAAAACGTCTTTCTGAACTCACCAGTGGCTTTTCGAATCAATTACTGGATGCGACGCAAGCTTGGACTAAGTTGATCACAGATGAAGCCGAGCTTGCTGGTTTGCCTGAGTCTGCCAAAGCCGCCGCTAAAGCGATGGCGCAGGCACGTGAGCTAGAAGGTTGGTTATTTACCTTAGATTTCCCCTCTTATCTACCCGTCATGACCTACAGCGAAAACCGCAGTCTTCGGGAAGAATGCTATCGTGCGTTTGTCACTCGCGCCTCGGATCAAGGTCCCAATGCCGGCGAGTTTGATAACAGCCCGCTGATGGACGAAATTCTTGCTTTGCGCCACGAACTCGCATTGTTACTCGGTTTTGACAGTTTTGCCGACAAATCCCTGACGACGAAAATGGCTGAAACGCCGGCGCAGGTGATGGCATTTTTAAATGAGTTAGCGCTGCGCTCAAAAGATCAAGCCAAGGCCGAATTAGCCGAGTTAAAAGCATTTGCCGAGGCCGAATATGGCGTGACTGAAATGGCCTCTTGGGACTTAAGCTTCTATGCCGAGAAGTTACAACAGCATAAGTATGAGATTTCACAGGAAATCCTGCGCCCGTATTTCCCCGAGGATAAAGTGCTCTCGGGCTTGTTTTACACTGTATCGCGTTTGTTTGGCCTTAAGATTGTCGAGCAAAAAGATTTTGACCGTTGGCATAATGACGTTCGTTTCTTCGATATTTTCGACGAAACTGACGAACATAGAGGCAGTTTCTACCTCGATTTATATGCCCGCACGGGTAAGCGCGGCGGTGCTTGGATGGATGATTGCCGTGTGCGCCGTCAAACCGCCAATGGATTACAAAAGCCAGTGGCATATTTGACCTGTAACTTTAATGGTCCGGTCGATGGCAAACCTGCGCTGTTTACCCATGATGAAGTGACAACCCTGTTCCACGAGTTTGGCCATGGTATCCACCATATGCTGACCAAAATCGATGTTGCAGGTGTGTCGGGCATCAATGGTGTGCCTTGGGATGCGGTCGAATTACCAAGTCAATTTATGGAAAACTGGTGTTGGCAGGAAGAAGCATTAGCCGAAATTTCTGGCCACTTCGAAACGGGCGAGCCATTACCTAAAGCCTTGTTAGATAAGATGCTTGCGGCGAAAAACTTCCAGTCTGGCATGATGATGCTGCGCCAACTCGAGTTCTCATTGTTCGATTTTAGAATGCACCACGAATATGACCCCGCTAAAGGCGCGCGTATTCAAGAAACCTTAGACGAAGTACGTCGTCAGGTGGCCGTATTAACACCACCGGACTTTAACCGTTTCCAACATGGTTTTGCCCATATTTTTGCGGGCGGTTATGCCGCAGGTTATTACAGCTATAAATGGGCTGAAGTGCTCTCGGCGGATGCGTTTTCTCGCTTCGAGGAGGAAGGGATTTTTAACCCTGAAACGGGTCGTCGCTTCCTGCACAATATCCTCGAAATGGGTGGTTCAGCCGAACCTATGGACTTGTTCAAACAGTTTATGGGACGCGAGCCGAATATCGATGCCCTGTTAAGACATTCAGGCATTGCTGCATAGCTAATAGTGAGAATTGATAAATCAGTTTAAGTTAACGGGCTGATGATCCAGCGCTATTAACTTGGCTTAACGGTAAAAGACGCCCTAGGGCGTCTTTTTTGTGATCAAAATCACGCTTGCCCTGTGGTATGACCTCTGTTAGCCTGTGGCTCTTATTTCAAGGACGACTGGTTATGAATCTGTACTTTCGTTTGTTTTGGTTGTTGTTCTGGCGTACGCGCCACTGTCGTAAGATCGATTTTCTAGGGACAAGCCGTATCACTTACCGTGCTTTGCCGAGTGATTGCGATATCAATTTTCACCTCACCAATTCTCGCTATCCCGCGTTTATGGATCTGGCGCGGACTTATATGTTGGCCGAGATGGGTCTGCTGAAACGTTTCTTAAAGTTGAAGTGGATGCCGATAGTCAATGCCGCTGAATTTACCTATATTCGCGATATCAAGCCGCTAAAAACCTTTGAGATTGAAAGCAAAATTGTTGGTTGGGATGAAAAGTATTTCTATATTGAACAGCGTTTTATGACCGACCGAGGTGTGCATTGCATCGTTCATGTGCGCGGTGTGTTTGTGTGTAAAGGTAAACAAGTACCGTTAGCATTATTGGTGAAAGAGGCGGGTTACACCGATCCAGCACCTGAGTTGCCACCAGAAGTGCTGAAGTGGAAAGCATTTTTACAGTTGAAGAAAGAACGTAATATCTAGCGGAAATGACGCATAGCTTAGCTTAAGGTATGCTTCTGATCCCTGTGTCTTTTTCCATTTCTGCGAGCAAAACCTCCTCAAGTACCAGCTCCCAAGCACCGCGCAGTTGTGCTTGCTGCCAATAACGCACTAATTCATCCAAATCCAATAGATTTAAGTGTTGAAAACTATAGCTTAAGCAGGGTATTAGTGCGCAGTCGGCTAAGGTAAAACTATCGCCACATACCCAGTGATGTTGGCTTAAGTGGGAGTTTAAGCGCTGGAATTGTGCAAGCAGTTGCCGCTCAATTTGCTTAATCTCAAATTCATGATTTTCATCCAGGTATTTTAACTTTTCTAATTGAAACAACATATTATTAATATCACTATCGATAATTCGATCGAAAAGCCGCACCTGCAAGTTACGTTGGGGATCGCGGGGGAGTAACTGAGTGCTGTTATCAAAATGGATGTCTAAGTACTCGATGATAATACTAGACTCGGGAATGAGTTGCCCGTCTTGTGTTTTGAGTAGTGGTAATTTTGCGGGTGGATAGAATCTCTGAAATGCCTTGCGTGATAGTGGATCGCCTAGGTCGGTAATTCGTGGATAAAAGTTAGCTTGCTTTTCATAGAGAGCAATTAATACTTTCTGGGAATAACGAGACAATGGATGATAAAAAAGCTCCATAGGTTTTCACCCCCTACTCCAGTTTTTTACTGACGCTAAGATATAACTTTAGTCGCAATCGAGACTATTCGTATAGGAATTTCCAGGGCGGGATCATACTTTGTTAACTAACGGAAACTTTTAGGCTTAAACAGGATCAGAGCAAGCATGTTATGCTAACGACCTATTCCCTATGTCACTGTTTGAACACTTG
>NZ_JAKILG010000065.1 GCF_023283765.1 Shewanella profunda
TAGACTTGAAGCGGACATTAGGAACTGCAGCAATATCAATAGACTTGAAGCGGACATTAGGAACTGCAGCAATATCAATAGACTTGAAGCGGACATTAGGAACTGCAGCAACATCGATAGACTTGAAGCGGACATTAGGAACTGCAGCAACATCGATAGACTTGAAGCGGACATTAGGAACCGCCGCAACATCAATAGATTTGAAGCGGACATTAGGGACTGCAGCAAATTGATTGGAGGTTGTGACAGTTGTTAAGGTATTTGCTGTAGCAATTGATGAAGCTAAAGCAACGACAGTAATAATTCCTTTAATCATTCTAAATTCTCTCTCAGGGCAAGTTGATATTGATTTATTATTGACACTGATAGTGCTACTGCATCTGTCATGCCAATGTTGTCAACTACACTCTGTTTGATATTAAAATGATTAAATAATGTTGTTTTTTGCGGTTGGTTTCACCATGTCCTCTTGGAGAAGTAGAGTAAACTCTGATTCCTTTATCGCTTTGCTAAAAATATAACCTTGGATTTCTTCACAGTTCAGTGCTCGCAAAATATTTAATTGTGCGGTCTGTTCAACGCCTTCACCAACCACAGAAAGCCCCATATTATGGGCAATGGTGATAATAGAGTCGACCATTTTGAGATCGCGATCAGATTTATCAATATCGTCAACAAAGGCTTTATCGATCTTTAAGGTGTGTATTGGAAAACGTTTTAAGTAGGATAGGGAGGAATAACCGGTTCCAAAATCATCTAATGCCAAACTTACCCCCATCTTGGCGAGTTGTTGCATAACTAAAATGGCCATCTCTGGCTGTTTAATCACAGTACCCTCAGTTATTTCTAACTCAAGATGGCAAGCGGGTAATTTAGTGAGTCTTAAAATTGACTCAATTCGTTGCTGGATATCCGGTAACGCAAATTGACGCGACGATAAATTGACAGCGACTCTTCCATTAAATAAACCCTGTTCACGCCATTTTTGTGCAGCAAAACAGGCCTTACGTAAAACGATTTCACCAATCTCAACAATTAATCCACTTTCTTCAGCAAGGGGGATAAATTCCTTGGGGGCAATTAAACCAAGTACTGGATGATTTAATCTCACTAAAGCCTCCATTCCAGCAACACGGCCTCGTTTAAGATCAATTTTGGGTTGATAATAAACTTCAAATAGATCATCTTTTAGCCCTTCGCGGATAAGATTCTCTATTTCCAACTGCTTAATTGCATGCTGATTGAGTGATTCTGAGTAGAATTGGTAACAATTCCCTCCTGCCGATTTCGCATGGTACATGGCAATATCAGCTTTTCTGAGCAAAGCCTGCTCGCTTTGTTCATCTTCTGGATATAAAACGATCCCAATACTTAATCCTAAAACTAATTGTTCTTCATTGATGTCGAATGACGTTCTGAATGCTTCAATCACTCGTCCGGCAATCGCTGCACTAGCACTAATATCTGACCCCTTATCTAGTACGATTGCAAACTCATCGCCACCTAAGCGATAAATACTAGTATTTTTAGGAAGAGTCGATTTTATTCTAATAGAAACAAGCTTTAATAATTGGTCCCCAACTTGGTGGCCTAATGAGTCATTGATACGCTTAAAGTTATCAAGATCAAGTACCATCAAGGAATGGGCAATTTCTTTATTGACTAAGTTACTCAAAGTGACCTGTAAGTTCGATCTATTGGGAAGCCCGGTCAGTAGATCATTATTTGTCAGTTTTCTGAGTTCTTCTTCCTGTTGTTTACGTCGTGAAATATCAGAAAAAACACCAACATAGTGAGATAACTCGCCTAGTTCATCGTAGATAGCATCAATAGTCAGTTCCATATGAAAATGACTATTATCACCTCTAACAGCTTCGACTTCATTGGCCCAGCGGCCTTGTTGTTTAAGCATGGTTCTTATTTGAGTGGAAAAGTTTTCAGGATATAAATCGAATGTAAGCAAGTTACCAATAAGTTCAGCCCGCGTACGTAATGAAATCTTACAGCATGCTTCATTGACCTCAACAAAACGATATTCGTTATCGAGGATAAACATGCCCTCTGAAATATTTTCTATGGCTTTTTCAAAAAGTCGTAATTGTTCTTCTTTTTGTTTAAACTGACTAATATTTTTAATTGTTCCCGTCATACGTAGAGCATTATCTTTCTCATCTCGTTCTACAATTTTTGCTCTATCTAAAATCCAGACCCAGTTTTCATCTTTACCTTTTACCCTATAGGCAGCCTCGAAATGATCAGTTTCTCCATAAAAATGCTTATTGAGCGCCTCCCTAACCCGTTCTTGATCCATTGGATGGATATTACTCTCTTCATCCGATTTACCCGAACGATGACCATCGCGAGGAAACTCAAGGGAACCCCAGATATTTGACCGGAAAATATTGCCTGTTTCTATATCCCAGTCCCACATTTCATCACCACTACCCCATAGGGATAGTTTTAATCGTTCTTCACTTAGTGCTATTTGTCGCTGTGTTTCTCTTCTTCGTAGAATCACTTTAATAGTAAAATATGTTATAAAAATAAAAATAATAAAATAAAATAATTTCGCATAATGAGATGACCACCAAGGAGGGGATATATAAATTTTTATAGAACTAGTTGGTCCTTTTTCTTTCGTGACTGGGTTCTCACCATATACATTGAATACATAATGGCCAGGGGAGAGATTTGTATAGGTAGCTGAGTTTGTACCTTTAGCAGTAATCCATATGTCAGATAATCCATTTAAGTTATAGAAGTACTCAATATTTTTCTGGCTTAATTCTGGAGAATTAAATTTAAGTGTAAATGGGTAATCAGAATATCTAAGTTTTATATCTTTTGATTTTGATATGCTTTTCTCTAAAAATTCACTCCCTATATTTATTGTTTTATTAAATATTAACAGCTCACTAATGTTTGTTTTTATTTTGCTATTGGTTATATATGAAATAGCTAAGTTCTTATCAATAACACTAATGCCTGATATACCTCCGAAGTAAAATTTTCCATGCCAAAAAATCCCGCTTTGACTATTATATTCTTCTTGGCTCCCATAGTCGGTCGGCAATGTATAAAACTTATTGTTTTTACTTAATACTAATTCATTTATCGATGAAGCCACGAAATCATAACTGTCATCTATCGCAATCGAGTAAATTGGTTTGTTAGAACTAAAGATTTTTTTTATTTCTAATGTATTTTTGTTAATTGAGTGGATTGATGTTCTAGTTCCAAATAAATATGTATCTATACTTTCATTTATACAGTATACAAAATCCTTGTCATAAATAATTTTCTCTACTCCATGTTCATCAATATGAATTAAACCTCCCTGTGTTGCTAATAATAATTTCCCATTTTTTGTTTTTAATATTTGAAATATAGGGTGTTTGTTTTTTAATGATAGTTTTTCGACCTTTGTTGAGTCTGATAGTACTATTTTGTATATGTCAGACTTGTTTGTGGCGACAAATATTTCATTCTTTATTTTATCTTTGTACAAAGTGACGACACCATCTTCGATTATTGTTTCTTTAATGTCATCATCCAGTAGGGTTAAGCCATTTTCACCACCAATAAATAGCTTTTCTTCGTGTTCTACGACATATTTAGGCCCTGGTATTTGCGTATTTATTTTTTTATTTAATTCTAGTCTTAAATTAAATAGGTCAATGTTACTGCTATCATCTGAAGTTGCAATTAAATCGTCACTTAACAAATTTATTGACCAGATATTTCCAATAGGTCTGATAAGTGATTGCACAATATTGCTGCTATCTCTAATTAAGATGAAACCCATATTTAGAGATGGAATTATAGTATAGTTGTTTGTTCGATAAGCTTGTATTTGGCTCTGTATATCTTTTTTTTCTAGCAAATATCCCATAGGTACTGTTTCTAGATTGTTGAAATTTATTTGTAATACCTGGCTATTTTTTAATATAAATGCATTTTCTTTCAGTATTGATGAAATAGGTTTTTCATCTGATATTTTCTCATAAGTCCCATCAGTAGTTAATGCATAAATACCATTGCTAGTTTTTTCTATATCAATAGATTTTAATAGTAAAATTTGTGATTTTGAGTCATTGGTAATCTTGATGACTTTTCCGTCATGATTTCTTATAATATACCCACTTGTTAATTTTATTGCTTTTTTAACAAATTTAAAGTTCTCATTTTCATATTTTTTTATAACATCTAGACTATCTTTTTTTATTTCAATAAGTTTGTCTTTTGTACTAATGGTATATACGTTGCCATTCTCATTTATTGACCATATGGCTTCATCTATCTGGGAGTGTTTTTCAAATGTTTCTAAATCAGCATTATATATATTTAAGCCATTATCCGTACCAACAAGAAGTTTTTGACCATGGTCATCAAATAGTAGGCTTTGAACAAAAGAACTTGACAAGTCAGAGCGATCATTAGCAAAAAAGTGCTTAAATGCTTCTCCATCGAATCGATTTAACCCATTAAGTGTGCCTATCCAAATGTAACCATCGTTATCCTCAATAACTGATGTGACAGTACTTTGTGATAAACCTTCAGGGACACCATATGCCTCTGCTTTTAAAACAATAGGTAGTTCTTGCGCTTCAATTGTAGGAAGAAGAATGCTTACAAGAAATACGATTTTCAGGAGTATGTTAGGCATAGTATTGTTCTTAGTATTATCCGATGATGCCATGAAACAATTATGTTACATCACTTTTCCAGAAAGTGATGGGTTTGTCAAAAGTGACTTTGTAAAAAATCCTTTTAGCAGCATGTAGATGAAGTAAATTTGAGCGTTGTCTGCAGGATGAAATGGCTTCCAACCATGTTTTCCATCGAGATAACGCTTAAGGGTGGAAGATACTACTGCAGTATGACGCTATGATAGGGATTTTGTTTGTTCGTCAAAAATGATGCCGTTTCGTTATCATGTGCAGTTTATGCTCAAAAATTAAACTTATCGGCATTTTGTTTAAACATTTTGAGATCGTTTATCATTTTCTCTGACATCAGTGCTGTCTGGGCTCTGTGCTGCTCGCCAGTGCTAAATAAGACTAAACGATCACTGTGCTTTGTACGCATTTTACGCATCATAAATTTGAGTAAATCTATACGTGTAAGCTTAGTGATTTCTTCTACGACCAATTCTCTTTGATTGAATTGATAATCCCTATTGCCCACACTCACCCAATAACGTTGACTGCGGGTTTTCAGGTTCGCATCATGTTCCATGACTTGATTAATCAGGCCGAGTTTAGTGCTTTCCCATTCTTCGTTGGTGATCTGCATGACCGCATAGTTAAAGTCGGCAATAAATTCGTCTATGGCCTCTAATAGATGCAAAGGTCCAGTGGTGGGGGATTGGATATAAAAAATAAGCCCTGGATGGCGATTGAGTGGCAGATAACCTGTACCCACCATATAGCCTAATTGTTTTTCGGTGCGCAGTTCATGGAAGAAGGTCGACGACATAGTGTGATTCAGCAGGCTGAATAGCGCCATTTTTTCTGGCGTTGCGACGGCCGATTGGTAATAGACAATGATCGCGCTGTCTTGGTGGTTTATAGCGAGTTCGCGAAGTAGTGTGCCTTGACCTGTCAGATTCACTAACTCTCTTGTCGACTCGACACTTGGCGTTGAAACCAAGGATAAAATGTGTTCCAACCGTTTGCCAAGTGCTTGGGCTTCAGAGATTAACCAGTCGCCGTAGACTAATCCTTCAAGATAGATTTTTTCGTAGAATGCACGCACATGGTTATGTAAATCCTCTAGGGTGATATTTTCTAGCATTTGGGCCATGCGCGCTGGTTCATAACTGCGTTTTTGCAGTGTGACCGTTAGGCTGGTAAACAATTGTGAAATGGGTTTAGCCTGTGCCAGATTTTGCCAACTACGTAGCAGTTGGGATTTTATCAGTGCGAAGCGCTCTTCGGTAAAATTCCGCTCCCTTGCTTTGTGGATCAACAGTGCCAATAGGGTTTCTTGATTACCGGTAAAGCCTGATAAATGCAGGGTAATTCCCCCTTGATGCGGGTAAATATTGTAACTTAAACCCGCGACTTCAGCCTGATAAGTGGGCTCTGTGAGGTAATCCAGTAACATTTCAACATACAAGCGGGTAAGGGCGGCATGTTTTGGGGTTTTACTCGCTTGCTCTGAATCCAGCGATAAATACATATGGCCCTTTGGCACATTGAACTCATCGTCTTTCTTGTGCCAAATTCGGTATCCAGTCGATTCTGCGACTATCACAGGTACGGCTACTTCGCTTTTATCTGGGCGGGCGACAGAATCGGCCACGATAAAAGGGTTAGCAGTGGGTAATTGTAACTCGGGGCGAATATGTTTAACTTGCCAACGTGCAAGGGAGCCGGGAAGGATCGAGCTCACTTTGTAGGGAGTGTGGTACCAGTTAGCCTGACGATCCGTTGTAACTGACTGTGCAACAAGTTGTAAGCGCATATTCTGTGGCACCATCAGCTCAAGCAGCTCGATAGTTTCCGGAATATCTAGCCCATCCATGCGATAGTCACCAAAGACTAAGTCTTCAACCTCATAGTGATGCATATTGATGCTGAGATGGCTGGCTAAGTCGAGGGATTTAACTTGCTCTTGATAACGGAAGGCCATTTTTAACAAGTTAGCCCGCTCTAAATAACGCCACTCATCTAAACCTTGGGTTTTGATGAGCTCGATATATTCAAAACAACTGCAAATAATGTCATCAAGATTGGCAAGCCCTTTATCCGTTAACTGCAATCCAATACAGTAATCCTTAAAATTATATCCGTTAACGCCGCCACCGGCAGACAAGTTGTTTACGAGTCCGTGTTCTTTCAAATAAGACAATAAACTGCCTTTACTCTCATTACCCAGAATATGGCTGATATAAGTTAAAGGTTTACGTTTGTAATAGTGATCAATACCAGGAAAGTTAAAACTGATGCTTAAGCGTTTTTGATCTTTAAGCGGCACTATATCAATTTGAGTTAGTAATTCCTTTGGCGAAAAAAGCGGCACTTGAGGATAGTTTTTCACTAAATTCAAGTTACGGATCCCACTGAAATAATAACGGGTGAAGTTTTCTAATTCATCAAGGGAAAACGGTGCAACTAAACATAAGGTCATTAGGTTGGCGCTATAATGGCGCTGATAAAAATCCAGTAACTCAGCGCGGATCTGCGCCTGTTCGCCACCCAAGGTGACTAAATTACCTACGGAAAATTTCGAAAAAGGATGCAGTGGATTAACGGTTTCTTTCAGCACTTGATAGGTTCGGCGGATATCATCTTTTAGCTTTAAACTAAATTCAGATTCAATGGCTTGGCGCTCTCTATCGACTAATTCTAGGTCAAATTTGGGGGCGATAAAGAATTGACTAAATCTGTCTAAGGAATCGGCAAATACGTCTGCATTAATGGTGAAAAAGAAGTTAGTATGCTCTGTGCCAGTCCAAGCGTTATTGCTGCCGCCATGTTGGTTAATAAAGGCGTGATACTCGCCTGAATCGGGGAATTTTTCAGTACCAAGGAAGAGCATATGCTCTAAAAAGTGCGCCATGCCGGGTCTATCAACGGGATCGTCAAAATGACCCACACCAACAGCCATAGATGCAGCCGCTTGGCTGGCATCCTGATCTTCAACCAATAACACCCTGAGCGCATTATCTAATACAAGATAACGATACTGGCGATGGTCGTTTGGGCTTTTATAAATAGACTGTGAGACTTGCAAAGATACACTCCGATAACGATAGCTTGTTATATATTGATAGTCTTAATGGTTTTTAGCAAATATCTCTTGTGTTTATCGACTAAAGATTAAGCCGTATACCCAAACCACCTCAAAATGCAGGATTCAGCGGGAATTTAACGCACTTTAGGCAAGGCGGTTATTTGCGGACCTAGTGGGCTAAGTTAAAAATAACCAACACAGCATAAAGTGGGTTAAAAGCCGCCGGGACGGAGCGCCTAGGGCACTCCAATTCCGTGTTGCATCAATTCAAAAGGTAGCCGACATTCTGTCATTGATGCGCCTTGAATTGAAGCACCCTAGGTGCTCTGAAACTCGTATTTTGAGGTCGCTTGGGTATACAGGTTTGTCGAAACGAATTTTAGGGCTACAATTGGGATAAAACAAAAACAAGTGTGGGTAGCGAGAGAAGTATGCAGCTATTTTTGATGCGACATGGTGACGCAGGATTTAATGCTCAATCCGATAGGGATAGAACCCTAACCGATTTAGGAAGGCACCATACCGTCGTAATGAGCAACTGGTTAGCTCGAAGTATCACAGATTTTGATCTTGTCTTGGTTAGCCCTTACTTACGTGCACAGCAAACGTGGCAGGAGCTGAGTCAGCATTTTCCTGAACCTCGTAAGTGGCTCGTCGCCGACGATCTCGTGCCTTCTGGCGATCCCGCTAATGTTGCCGCTTTAATTGTTGCTTACGCCGAGTTATACAAGGCAGATAAAGTGTTAGTCATTTCTCACATGCCATTATTGGGATACTTAGTGAGTGAATTGGTCGCTGGGGTTGAACCGCCACTGTTTGCTACCTCAGGTATTACCCTGATCGATAAACATGTCGAGCAAGCTTCAATTGTGTGGCAGCATGCACCCCACAGCATCGGTTAATTGCTCTTGATTCATCTCTAAATTTAAAACAAACGGCCCACTGAATGTGGGCCGTTTGTTTATTTTCAATTTGAAATGTTGACTTAACGTCTATGCGGCTGTTCGCCAATATCGATCAAGACTAATAGCGCCGCATCGCCACCCCACTCTTTTGGCGCCTGATGGAAGGCTTTCACCATAGGATGTTGCACTAGCCACATGGGAACTTGCTGCTTCAATATGCCACTGCCGTAGCCATGCATCACGCAGCAACACAGGCTCTGCTGTTTGACGCAGGCTTGAATGAGCGCCGCTAACTCGAGTTTGGCTTCGGATTGGCGATATCCATGTAAATCCAACAGTAAATCCGGCTGGTAATCGCCGCGTCTTAGACGCTTGAGCTCTAAGCTGTCCACGCCTGCATCTAACCAACGCATTGGGCCTTGCACTGGCAGCAATGGTTGATAAGTATCTGAGAAATAGCTGTTAGCATGCAGTTGCTGCTCTTTGAGCTCTATTTCCTGTTTGGTTTTTAACGGCGTGCGAAAGTGCCGCTTATCTTGAGTGATGGGCTTTATCCCATCGATAAGCGCGGAAAACATCGCTAAGCCTTCTTTGTCATCGTCTTTATTCATGGCGGGTATTCTATTGAATCCTATGGTTTCTGAATAGAGTTCAGTTACAATGTTTGGCGAACAAACTAGCGGGAGCACGTTTTGGATAAGATCTTTGTAGATGAAGCTGTGACAGAATTACGCACTATTGGCGATATGTTACGTTGGGCTGTAAGCCGTTTTAACGATGCCAATGTGTATTATGGTCATGGTACTGACAACGCGTGGGATGAAGCCATCGCCTTAGTTTTCCATGCTTTACACTTACCCGAAGAAATCGGCCAGCAAGTGATTTTAAGCAACTTGACCAGTAGTGAAAAACACAAAATCGTTGAATTAATTATTCGCCGGGTTAGGGAGCGCTTACCCGTGCCTTACCTGACCAATAAAGCGCGTTTTGCTGGGCTTGAGTTTTACGTTGATGAGCGCGTGTTAGTGCCACGCTCACCGATTGCGGAAATGATCGCTAACCGTTTTAGTCCTTGGTTATATAACAAGCCAGTCACACGTATTTTAGATTTATGTACTGGCAGCGCTTGTATCGCGATTGCCTGTGCTTACGAATTTGAAGATGCTGAAGTCGATGCGCTCGATATTAGTCAGGATGCCTTAGATGTGGCGCAAATCAATATCGAAACCTTAGGCGTACTGCACAGAGTGTTTCCGATGCAATCGGATCTGTTCTCGGCCATTCCTGAAGGTCCTCAATATGATTTGATTGTTTCTAACCCACCTTATGTGGATGCCGAAGACATTGGTGATATGCCGGATGAATACCATCATGAGCCAGCTATTGGTTTAGCTTCTGGTCGCGACGGCTTAGATTTGACTAGGCGGATACTGGCGAATGCGGCTCAGTATCTTACACCAACGGGTATTCTGGTGGTGGAGGTCGGTAATTCTATGGTGCATTTAATGGAACAATTCCCAGATGTGCCGTTCACTTGGATTAACTTTGAAAATGGCGGCGATGGCGTATTCGTATTAACGCGCGATCAACTGGTCGAAAATCAGTCGGTATTCGGCATTTATCGCGACGCGCAATAACCTAAGATAGCAAATTAGGTTGAGACTTTTCCCGCTGCCAGTTAGGCTTGCAGCGGGAAAATAAATTGTCCAGTACTCGCTGGGCGCGGAGCGATGAACAAACCTAAGGTGTACAAAGCGGATGTCTGGAAACAGTATTGGTCAAAATTTTGTAGTGACGACGTTTGGTGAGAGTCACGGTGTAGCACTCGGTTGCATTATTGATGGTTGCCCTCCTGGGCTTGAATTAACCGAAGCCGATATGCAGTATGATCTTGACCGTCGTCGTCCTGGCACATCCCGATATACCACGGCCCGCCGTGAACCCGATGAAGTGCGGATTTTATCCGGTGTATTCGAAGGTAAAACCACGGGCACCTCGATTGGACTCTTGATCGAAAATACCGATCAACGCAGTCAAGATTACTCTAATATCAAAGATTTATTCCGTCCAGGGCACGCAGATTATACCTATCAGCAAAAGTACGGTATGCGTGATTACCGTGGTGGTGGCCGCTCGTCAGCCCGAGAAACTGCGATGCGGGTTGCGGCGGGTGCGGTGGCAAAAAAGTATTTAAAGCAAGTTCACGGTATTGAGATCTATGGGTTTATGTCCCAGCTGGGCCCTATTTGTGCGCAGACGATTGATGTGGATCAAATTGAGCAAAATGCCTTTTTCTTTCCCGATGCCAGTAAGCTTGAAGCGCTCGATGAATATATGCGTGAGCTGAAAAAGTCCGGTGACTCGATTGGCGCGAAAATCTCCGTCATCGCGACAGGTGTGCCTGTGGGTTTAGGTGAGCCAGTGTTTGATAGACTCGATGCCGATATTACCCACGCGCTGATGGGCATTAATGCCGTCAAAGGCGTTGAGATTGGTGATGGTTTTGGCGTGGTGACGCAAAAGGGCTCCGAAGGCCGTGATTTAATGTCGCCGCAAGGCTTTGAATCTAACCATGCGGGCGGTGTGCTCGGTGGGATTTCATCGGGCCAGCCGATTATTGCCCATATTGCGTTAAAACCCACATCTAGCATTAGCGTGCCAGGTCAAAGTATGACGGCGCAGGGTGAAATGGCCGAAGTGGTCACTAAAGGTCGTCACGATCCCTGCGTTGGGATCCGCGCGGTACCGATTGCCGAAGCTATGCTTGCCATTGTGCTGATGGATCACTTATTAAGACACAGAGCACAAAATCAGGATGTTCGTAGTCACACGCCCGTGCTTGGTATGAGATAGGCGCATGAGATAGGTGGTATGCGATAACGAATGCGATGAGTGGCATGAGATAAAGGGAATGCGTTAATGTCAACTTCTTCTAGCACAAGCCGGCAATTACGCTGGCTTTGTGCCTGCTATTTTTTCTTCTTTTCTATTCTCGGTACTATGGTCCCTTATCTTGGGGTCTTCTTCGAGAACCGCGGTTTTAATCCCCAAGAAATTGGTTTTTTACTCGCCATCCTGATGGCGACGCGTATCGTTGCGCCGAATGTGTGGGCCAAAGTGGCTGATCGTACAGGGATGCGCGCCGAGCTGATAAAAATGGGGGCGGGAGCCGCTGCGCTGGCCTATTTGAGTTTCTTTTACCATGGCGGTTTTGTGTATATGGCGCTCAGTCTGGCCCTCTATACTTTCTTTTGGAACGCTATTCTCGCCCAGCTTGAAGTGATCACCTTAGAAACCCTCGGCGAGAATGCCAGTCGTTACGGCCAAATTCGCAGTTGGGGCAGCGTCGGTTTTATCTGTTTAGTTGTTGGCGCGGGCTTTGCCATCGGCCAGTGGGGCACAGAGGTGTTGCCTTATATCGGTTTATCATTATTTATCGGCATGTTCGCTAGTGCGCTGCCACTACCAGCCAATCGCTTAGTGCGTGATACCAGCCTAGTTCGGCCGCCATTAAAATGGAATAAGGCGATTATTTGGTTCTTAGTCTCGGCCATGTTGCTGCAAATGAGCGCGGGGCCCTTCTATGGCTTCTTCGTCTTATATTTAAAGCAAGCGGGCTATTCTGAATCCTCAGCGGGTATATTTGTTGCCCTTGGCGCTATGGCCGAAATCGTGATGTTTATGTTCGCGCCGCGCTTACTCGGTCGTTATGGTGTCAACACCTTATTGATTGTCAGCATTGGGGTGACTTGCCTGCGCTGGCTACTGGTCGCCTTTGGGGTAGATAGCGTATTGTGGCTTGGTTTTAGTCAGCTATTACATGCCTTTACCTTCGGATTAACCCACGCGGCATCGATTCAATTTGTCCATAAGCATTTCGATGCGAGCCACAGAAGCCAAGGTCAAGCTTTGTACGCTAGCTTAAGTTTTGGGGTTGGCGGCGCGCTCGGCACTTGGATTTGTGGCTATATTTGGGGCGATGGTAGCGGGGCGGTTTGGTCTTGGGTATTTGCCGCAGTATGCGCCTTTGCCGCTATGTTGGCAGTATTCTTTATTCCTAAGGATAGATCGAGTGTTGCAGCCCATGCGGCCTAGTCGTATCCATTAAGATAAAAACTAAGATAAGAATAACAAGATTGCGTTAAGTGAGGTAAAGGTGATTCGGTTTCGTTTAGGGTTAGTTGTCAATCCGTTGGCTGGCTTAGGTGGCAGTGTTGGCCTTAAGGGCAGCGATGGCGTTGCCGAAGAGGCGCTTGCATTAGGCGCCGAACCTAAAGCCGCCTTGCGCATGATGCAGGCCCTTGAGGTTATCCGTGATTATGCTGATGACATTGAAGTCATCACCGCTTCAGGCATCATGGGAGAAGACGCCGCTAAAACGCTCGGTTTTACCACGCGAGTGGTGTATCAAACTCCAGATAAAACCCAGGCACTGGATACGCAGGCTGTTGTGCGCGCGTTGCTGGATGAACCGCTGGATTTACTCCTTTTTGCCGGTGGTGATGGCACGGCCCGGGATATTTACTCAGTATTTGAACAAGCCACTATCGACGACAAACTCCCCGTACTCGGCGTGCCTGCTGGGGTGAAAATTCATTCCGGCGTTTATGGAATTACGCCCCATGCCTCTGGCATGGTGGTTAAAATGTTGCTCGATGGCGAACTCGTCAGTTTAATGTCCGCCGATGTGATGGATATTGACGAAGTGGCTTTTCGCCAAGGCACAGTGCGTGCTAAACGATTTGGTGAGCTCTTAGTGCCCGCCGAGCCGCGTTATGTGCAAGCGGTCAAGATGGGCGGCAAGGAAGTCGATGAACTCGTGCTGGCCGATATTGCCGCCGATGTGATCAATCAAATGGAAGATGAACTGTACATTATGGGCTCTGGCAGTACGGTTGCCTTTGTGATGGAAGAGTTAGGTCTGGATAATACGCTACTTGGTGTTGATCTTATTCGAAATAAAAACCTTGTCGGTAGCGACTTAACTGCCAATGAATTACTCGAACTCACCCAAGATAAGCCGACTAAGTTGGTGATTACCTTAATTGGCGGTCAAGGTCATATCTTAGGGCGCGGCAATCAACAGTTGTCGCCCGAGCTCATTCGGCGCATCGGAAAAGACAATATTATTATCCTCGCCACAAAAACTAAGCTAAAAGCACTTGATGGACGACCGCTAATTGTGGATAGTGGCGACCCTAAATTAGATCGCGAGCTTGGCGGCTATTACAAAGTGACGACGGGTTACCATGATTACGTCATGTATCAGGTGGCCAATCCAGATTTATTGGTCGCAGCAGATGTGTCGGCCAATCCAGTATTAATGGAGAGTTAGACCCATGTTAGAGCATTACGAAGACGCATTAGAACAGTGGATCGCCAGCGTTGTTAGCCATGGTGATGACGATGCTTTGTTTGCCTGTGGCTACTTACAGGGCCATGTGGCCGTTGTGTTATCGCAACTTGAAGCGCAGGGTGAAACGGATCTTGATGCCTTAATGCTAAAAATGACCGACTGTCTAGCACTCGCGCGCCAAGAATTAAACGATGCCGATTATGCCTTGGTTGAACAGGCATGGGCACAGCTGCAGGCAAAGATTATAGGCGAATTGGATGTTGCCTAGCGTTATGCCTATGACTGACGATGAGCAAATGACTAATACCGAAGTGACTTACACTGAACTGACTAACACCGAAATGACGTGTGCAGAAGTCGCGAGTGAGCAAACGTTCGATGCCAGCGCGGTATTTATCGGCTTAGTGAATCCTAAAACGCCCGTTAACGTTGGCGGTATTATGCGCGCATCGGGTTGCTATGGCGTCGATGGTGTATTTTATACCGGCAGACGTTACGAGTTAGCCGCGCGTTCGGGGGCAGTGCAATACCATGTCGATACTAAAGATGCCGGCGAGCGCATTCCGCTCACGGGCGTCACTTCATTGTTAGCCGCGATTCCGGCGGACACTCAGCTTATCTGTGTCGATTTGGTGGTGGGTGCGACGCCGCTGCCGGATTTTGTCCATCCCGCGAAAGCCTTTTATGTGTTTGGTCCTGAGGATGGCACCATTGGCCAAGAGATTATCGATAAAGCCGATGCCGTAGTGTATGTGCCTACGGTCGGTTGTATGAATCTTGCGGCTTCGGTCAATGTGCTGTTATACGACAGATTGGCTAAATCCCACCGCGAGGCAGCAAGTCTGACATCGAACCTAGCATCAGGTATACCATCGAGCCTAAGTGGTGATGCGCTGATCCGCCAGAGTCGCGATAACAACAATCGTACTCGGGTAAAAGTGGCGAGAGAATCGAGAAAGCCCCGACATATTGAGGCTAGCTGTCTTGAACCTAGCAGCAGTGATAACGCTATGGTTGTCACTGCCGCTTAAGTGGTTTACAGAAAACATTTAAAAAAGGGATTAAGCCAAGGCTTAATCCCTTTTGTTTTATTTGCACAGGCGATGGTAAAGCTAGAGGGATTTGCCCTTGAGTAACTTTCGCAGCCACATACGATTGGGGTTGAGTTTACACAGGGTTGCTTTATCGAGCGGTATTGGCTCGCCGCAAAGCTGGGCTGCAAGACATTCGGCGGCAAGTGGTCCAGAACTTAATCCCCGTGAGCCTAACCCGCCGAGAATATACAGCCCTTCGTGCACTGGCGCTGGCGTGGTTTGCCAGTAGTGACGGCTTTCTTTTGTGAGTTGATGCTGCTCATAATCTTTAAGAATTTGTGTCACATCTGGCGCGCAGCCCATCATAGGAAAATGATCCCGCGTGACCATACGTACCCCGACGCGGGCATTGTTGCCACTCATGTCTATATCTTCAAGCCAGCCTTGGTTTGGATAACTCTCGTGCATTTTGGCGAGATTCTCTTGCTGCTCCTGCGGACAGAAGCCTAGATGTGCAGGTTCTTTAACGTAACTCGCGCCTAGGCAATGGAGTCCTTGGTGACTCGGGGTTAAATAACCGTTAGCGCACAACACAGTTGCGAGTTTGCTCAATTGAAATTGAGCGGGCACATGGCTCACTTGGCCGCGAAAGGGGCTGATCTGTAGTTTATTACTGGCATCAAACTGCGTCAGCTCTGCACCATTGGCGAGCACGAGCTGAGCAAAGGGGCCAAAACGATGTTCGGCGGAGATTAAATACCAACCTTCACTTTGATGCTCAATTTCAAGGATCTCAGTCTCCAAATGGAGTTTGACCTCGGTAAGTTGCTGCGCTTTTTGTAGTGCGGCTTCGGCATATTCAAACGGGCAAACCCAGCCACCTAGCGGATAGAAAAAGCCTGATTTATCGATATTGATGTTCGCAAGACGATTGGCCTGCTGCGCATCGACTTGATAAGCAATTTCCTCAGGCCAGTCTTGGCTTTGAATAATTTTATCGAGCCTTAATTGGCTGCGTTCATCGTGGGCGGTTTGTAATACGCCGCAAAAATCATGGGAAATAGGCGTTTGATTTTGGGCGGGGGCAGATGTCAGAGACTGTACTCGACGGCGGCTAAATAAGAATGCCTGTTGGAAGAAACGGCTTAATTCATCATTTTCCGGTGTCAGCAATGGATAAATGGCTCCTTGGCGGTTGCCAGAGGCGCCTTGGCCGAGCTCGGCATCTTTACAAAAGAGCTGCGTGCCTTGGCCGCGCTCCGCCAACGACAGCGCCAAATGTGCCGAGGCGAGTCCGCCGCCTATGATGGCAATCGAAGTGGGCATCGCCGAGGATAAGGTTGCTGCAATAGGATTAAAGGCATAGGCTTTAGCGTCTTGCTGACGTAAGATTTGGCGCTCGTGTAGCAGAACAGTATCAGGCTGATGGCCCATCTGTGTTGCTGAGCTATTGATATCAGGGAAATTTATATCCCTCACCCCAAAGCCGCAGGCTTGGAAACGGTTCACTGTTGTTTCGCTTAATCCAATGCCTGTAATTGTCGCGCTATCGTCACTGAGCTTTGCCATTTGCCAATGGATTTGATGATTTAGTTCGTTTTGCAGATGGGGCAATACGAGCCAGTGCTGAATGGGATGCAGAGGTGAGTGTGGGAGTGAACTCAGCTGGGTTTGAATCTCACCAAAGTGCAGATCGATTGTGATATGACCGTCATCAAAAATTAATCTCTGACAACCTATAATAGCCGTTGGCTTGGCATGAAGTAAGCTTTGGGCAAGTGGCTCAAGTTCAGGAGCTTTGACTAAACAGGCGGATTGCTCCCAAAGTGATTTAAGTTCGTAGGCATTAATCGGATTGGGTTCGAAGACTTTAAGGAGTAAACGTTGGTTAGCATTCGCTTGAGTGCGCCACCAAGATAAGAGTTCGAGCCCATTACCAAGACCAATTTGCCCCAATACAAGTAGTTTTTGCTGTGAGTGAGCCTCAAGTATCTGCTGCTGATAAATGCTCAACTTGTTGAGATCGTGTGCATCAGAGTGAGTTGTTGCGGGATAAAGGTTGATTAATTGCTGGTAATCACGCTTAATTTGGCAAGGTTTATTGGGCTGCGCAGTCAAAGAAATTTACTCTCGGTCTCATAATTGGCATTATTTTACTCGCCTTTATGGAAAGCTGACCACTTAATTGAGTCAAAACAGATACTATTGGCTCAGCGAAAAGTAGGTACTGACATGTACACAATGGATAGCAATAAAATGAAAAGAGTCGTGATCACCGGAATGGGTGTTGTTTCAAGTATCGGTAATAACAAGCAAGAAGTGACCGAGTCACTGAAAGCGGGCCGTAGTGGTATTACGCATTCAGCTCAGTTTGAAGAGATGCAGTTACGTAGCCATGTATGGGGTGACATCAAGTTAAACCCTGCTGAGCATATCGATCGTAAGGCATTGCGTTTTATGGGTGATGCGGCAGCTTATGCCTACATTGCTATGCAAGAAGCAGTAGCCGATGCCAATTTAACCGAAGAGCAGTATTCAGATCCGCGCGTAGGTTTGATTGTGGGTACAGGCGGTGCATCATCGTCTAACCAAGTGCAATCTGCAGACACGCTGCGTGAAAAAGGTGTTAAACGTGTTGGTCCGTATATTGTGCCTCGCATTATGTCGAGCACGGCCAGCGCTTGTTTAGCCACGCCATTTAAAATTAAAGGCATGAATTATTCTATCAGTTCAGCCTGTGCAACCAGCGCCCACTGTATTGGTCACGCCGTTGAACTTATCCAAATGGGTAAGCAAGACATGGTGTTTGCCGGTGGTGCTGAAGAAGTGGATTGGACACTGACCATGGGTTTCGATGCGATGGGCGCGCTGTCAACTAAGTACAATGCCACGCCAGAAAAAGCCTCTCGTACCTATGATGCGGACCGTGATGGTTTTGTGATTTCTGGGGGCGGCGGTATTTTAGTGGTTGAAGAGTTAGAGCATGCTTTAGCTCGCGGCGCAAAAATCTATGCTGAAGTCATTGGTTATGGCGCATCTTCAGACGGTTATGACATGGTGGCTCCATCGGGCGAAGGCGCTGTGCGTTGCATGCAAATGGCGATGGCGGATGTCGATACACCCATCGATTACATCAACACTCACGGCACTTCAACGCCAGTGGGCGACGTGCGTGAATTAGAAGCGCTACGTGAAGTCTTTAAAGATAAGTGTCCACCGTTAGCTTCGACTAAATCGATGACAGGTCATGCATTAGGCGCCGCCGGTGTGCATGAAGCGATTTACAGCTTAATTATGATGGAAAACAGCTTTATAGCCCCAAGCATTAATATCGAAAATCTGGACGAAGCGGCAAAAGATATGCCTATCGTTCGTGAATATCGCGATGCTGAGCTGAACACTGTCATGAGTAACAGCTTCGGTTTTGGCGGTACAAACGCCACGCTGATCATGCGTAAATTCAAATAAGTTTGTTTATCAAACGCTATAGAAGGGAAGCTTAAGCTTCCCTTCAGATTAATGACAAACCCCGGTTTTTGACACCGGGGTTTGTTTTTTTAAGGCTGTAATCTTTATGTTGCCTCTTTCTGTCTTTTTACTACTATCAAATCTGTTTTAAAT
>NZ_JAKILG010000066.1 GCF_023283765.1 Shewanella profunda
CGGCCAATTTAAAAGCGAGGGAATAATCACGTTGAGTTCGTTTAATTGTTGAAGTCATTACACTCTCCAAAATGAGTTTGAAAAGTGTCAACGCTATTTAGGACGGGTCACAACAAAGAAAAAAGGCGGCAGTTAAACTGCCGCCTTATAAACAGTGCATCTAGCACTTTATCTGACTCCAAGTATCCGTACTTGCTATGCGACTTTCCCGGTCGGTATCCTTCTTTTTTTTACTGCTTTCCCTGCAACATTTTTGTTATTGGTCTTCCAGACTCTTAGTTTATTTCTGTCGCCATCCTGACCACAGTTTCCGTAGATGGTCTCAAGACACATCTTTATTGCTGCGTCATCATTGACGTTAAGTTAACCATCCATGTTATTTAAGTACCTTCCCATGATAACAAGCTTCCAGCCAGTGCATCCTAAGCTAATTAGCTTCCTTTGCTACGGTTTGAATCATTCAAACTGTGTCCTGATGGGGCAAATTACCCTGAGTGTAAGGCGTTTTGCTTTCGCAAATTGGCGTTATCGGCCATCCCTTACAAAAATGTACTGACTTGGATTTCAACGTGAAACCACGACTCTTGTTATTATTAGAGAGTAGTCTTAATTATATTATTGTTATTGAGTCTTTTTATTCTTATATCTTGAATGTTAATTATACCGAAAACTGCAAGTTATGATTAAAATTTTTGTACAAACAGATGGGTTTATCTCGGTACGGGGCTAATTAAACCTAAATACGTGATCTATGTCAAGCTCGAATCTTCCGCAGTTTACGTTCACGTAAACTATTTGACGTAAAAAAGGGTGATAAAACACCCTTTTTTCTACGGTTTGCTTATTTCAAGCTAGATAGATATTTAGATAGCGCATCAATATCGCTATCATTTAACTTCTTGGCTACATCTTGCATCATGCCATTTAAGTCATTATTGCGGCCAGCATCACGAAACTTGGTGAGTTGGATTTTGATGTAGTTTGCATGTTGGCCTGCAAGATTCGGGAAACCAGCTAATTCAGCACCTTTTGCATCTGGACCATGACATGCCATGCAGGCTGTAATTCCACGGGATACATCACCACCTTTATAGAGTTGAGCTCCGAGCTCAGGGATATCCTTCACTTCAGCAACTTGAACGGTTTGACTCGCAAAATATGCGCTAATATCGAGAATATCCTGATCGCTTAGAGCAATAGACATACCACCCATGATAGGATCCATACGACCATTTTTGCCGCCAGTTTGTGCTGCGCTACGAAAATCGTGTAGTTGCTTTTGGAGGTAAGTGCCGTGTTGGCCAGCAAGCTTAGGGTACATATCGATCATGCTGTTACCGTCCATGCCGTGGCAGGCAGAGCAGACGATAATTTTAGTTTTTCCCGCTTCAGCATTACCTTCAGCAATCGCAGGTGAAGATATGGCGGCAACTACAACAGACAGCGCAAGAGCTAACTTTTTCATGGCGTTCCAACTTCTGGTTAAGATTATTATCCTGAGCTTACTAGGGTGACCCGCAAGCGTGGTAAAATGTGTTTAATGTGATCGGGGTAATATTTTACACGAAAACGTGGAAAAGTAAGCAATTCTTCATTAATTATGGTATTGCGCAGAAAATATTTTGGAGTAAATAGTGATTGAATCTCATATAGATTTTCGCAGGGCGAAGTTTTTAATTAGTGCACCAGACATTGCACACTTGGATCAATATCTGCCCGGCGATGTTGGTGTTGAGATTGCTTTTGCTGGCCGCTCTAATGCTGGAAAGTCTAGTGCACTCAATGCATTAACTGAGCAAAAAAGTTTAGCAAGAACCAGTAAGACACCTGGACGAACTCAGCTAATTAACGTCTTTGAACTCGATTCTCAGCGACGATTGGTAGATTTACCAGGTTATGGTTTTGCACAAGTACCACTCGCAATGAAAAATAAATGGCAGCAAGCGCTTGGTGAATATCTGCAGAAGCGTGCCTGTTTAAGTGGCGTAGTGGTGTTAATGGATATTCGCCATCCTTTAAAGGACTTGGATATGCAGATGATCGAGTGGGCGGTTGCCAGTGAGATCCCAGTATTAGCCCTACTGACAAAGTCGGACAAATTAGCCCAAAGTGCCAAAATGAAAACGGTTAATGAAGTACGTAAAGCACTAGCGGATTTTGGCGATTGGGTTCAAGTTGAGTCCTTCTCCTCTTTGAAGGGGACTGGGAAACCTAAGGTGTTGAGTATCTTAAATGAATGGTGCCATCCACAGTGGTTGACGGATGAGTTAGATACAGCGAATCCCTCTGAATAATAAGTTGATGAGGTACACAGCCTGACCAAAGAGTATATAAAATCTTCGGTGTAAGTGGCTGTGTATGCTTGCTCTGACTTGCTTGCCTCGATCTTCTTCATCCCCAAATGCCGCATTTTCCCCAACTTTCTGAATTTCAGGTAAAAAAATAGCCGATAACAGTGTTATCGGCCTAAATAATGTTAGCTCTTTTGGGGAGAAGCTAAATTCAACAAGACTCAAGCACCATTAAATTAGCTTCAATGGTTCTCAATAAAGACAGCATACATGGAATTTACCTTTTATTAAAGTAAATACTCTAAATTTTGTTTGAGATTTAATCTGAAAAAGACGCAAAAAAAAGCCTCAGCAAATAAGTTGCTGAGGCGCCAGAATTTGGCTCATCACTATAAGTGAAATAAAGGTCTGAAAGATAGAACATCTTAACCTCTGTACCCTACGCAGAGAATAATACGCCATTTATCTTTAAATGGAAAACAGTTTTTTCAAAAAAGAGGTAATTATGTGCGTTTGATCTCAAGTTGTGCGTGAAAAAACATCTTATTTTGATCTGAAAATTTCAAATATAGTACTTAATGCCCTGTTTTCCATAAATTAATAGAAATTTTTATACAAAAAAGATCAGTCCCTCGAATTTAATGTTTTTACTCTAAAATTTTGGTTAGGCTTTAGCGTTCGAAAGTAAGAACTCGCGTACATTTCGACTTATCGTATGGTGTGGGCTGTTTAAGGCATTGACGGACGATAAGATAAACCTGAATGCTATGATAGATTCAGGTTTATCTTTCTTTCCATCTTAATGATTTAGAAAGTTTTTATTTAAGCTTGTTGAGTCGGATTGTTGGATTAGTGGGCTTCATCCCAGTTATCACCTATGCCAGCTTCTGCGAGCAGGACTACATCAAGGTTTGCCGCTTTAGCCATAAGGTCGCAGACGGTTTTTTTCAGCATTTCGGCTTTATTGGCATCGACTTCAAATACCAGTTCGTCGTGTACTTGCATGATCATCGCTATTTCGCCTTGGGTTTCTGTTTTTATCCAATCGGCGATACTGATCATTGCTTTTTTGATGATATCAGCGGCAGTGCCTTGCATTGGTGCGTTGATCGCGGCGCGTTCGGCAGCTTGGCGACGCATAGCGTTCCGATCGCGGATTTCCGGTAAGTAGAGGCGACGACCAAATAGTGTTGAAACATATCCTAAGTCGGCAGCTCCAGCGCGCGTTTCTTCCATATATCTCAATACGCCAGGGTAGCGGGCGAAGTAAGTGTCGATATAGGTTTGGGCTTCATGGCGCGGAATATCGAGCTGACGCGCTAAACCAAAAGCTGACATGCCATAAATGAGGCCGAAGTTTACGGCTTTGGCGCGGCGGCGCTGCTCCGTAGTCACCCCATCAAAGTCGGTACCAAACACTTCGGCAGCGGTAGCTCTGTGAATGTCTTTGCCTTCGGCGAAGGCTTTTAGTAGACCTGCATCTTGGGATAGATGCGCCATAATACGTAACTCAATCTGTGAGTAGTCCGCGGCTAAGATTTTTCGGCCTTGCGGGGCAATAAAAGCTTGGCGAATGCGGCGGCCTTCTTCGGTACGAATAGGAATATTCTGTAGGTTTGGTTCGCTTGACGATAAGCGCCCTGTTGCCGCATTAGCTTGATGATAGCTAGTGTGTACGCGCCCAGTCTTGGCATTGACCATCAGTGGCAGTTTATCCGTGTAAGTGCTCTTCAACTTAGATAGGCTGCGATGTTCGAGGATCACCTTTGGCAGTGGGAAATCTAAGGCTAATTCGACTAATACTTCTTCCGCGGTCGATGGCGCGCCCTTTGGTGTTTTTTTGGTGATTGGGTAACCTAGTTTTTCAAAAAACAGTACTTGCAACTGCTTAGGCGAACCAAGATTGAATTTTTCGCCTGCGATATCATAGGCTTTCTGTTCTAGAGTATCGATTTTTTGCGCCAATTCGTCACTCTGTTGGCCAAGCAACATGCTATCAATTAATACGCCTTGGCGTTCAATGTCAGACAGTACTTGGATCAATGGCAGTTCAATATCAGTAAAGACAGAGGCAAGTTCGGGTTCTTTTTCCAGTCTTGGCCATAGGTGCTGATGCAAACGCAGGGTAATATCCGCGTCCTCTGCAGCGTATGGGGCAGCAGTATCAAGGGCGATCTGATTAAAGGTGAGTTGTTTCGCTCCTTTACCTGCAATATCTTCAAAGCCTATGTTTTTATGACCTAGATACTTGAGCGCTAATCCGTCCATATCATGGCGTGAAGCGACTGAGTTAAAAACATAGGATTCGAGCATAGTGTCAAAAGCGACACCCTGCAGTTTGATTCCTGCATTGGCTAAGATGCTAATGTCGTACTTAAGATTTTGACCGACTTTCTTGATCTTTGGATCTTCAAGCAGTGGACGCAGTTTTTCTAGCGCGACCGTTTTATCGATTTGAGTCGGCGCGCCAACATAATCATGGGCTAAGGGTAGATAAGCCGCTTTGCCAGCTTCAACGGCAAAGGACATGCCGACTAACTCGGCCACCATGTAATCTAAGCTGGTGGTCTCAGTATCGACTGCCATTAAGTCGGCTTGTTTAAGCTTAGCAATCCAAGCGTCTAATTCGGCTTCCGTGAGAATGGTGTCGTATTGGGTTGCAATTGCTTCATCTGAGGTTGATTCTTCCTGCGTCTCTGTCGCGGTCGCGTTAATAGAGGTATTTGCAGTAATTTTATTATCTAAGACTTCAGCTAACCAACGTTTAAATTCCATCTCAGCGTAACATTTGATCAATTCGTCTTTATCTGCAGGTTTGACTGTGAGCTCATGCCAGTCTTGTGCTAATTCGACATCGGTTTTGATTGTGGCCAGTTCGTAGGAAAGCTTGAGTATGTCGGCATTTTCAATGATCTTTGCTGCCATCGTTTTAGAGCCTCTAAAGCCGAGCTCCGCAACTTTCTCTGGTTCTGCTAATAAGCTACTAACGCTACCTGCATCAGTGAGCATCGCCAGCGCAGTTTTTTCTCCAACTCCGGGTAAACCTGGAATGTTATCGGCTTTATCACCCATAAGTGCCAGTAAATCGATAATACGATCTGGACCGACACCAAATTTAACCGTTACTTCTTCTGGGCCCATGATGGTATCAGTCATGGTATTGATTAGCGTGATGTTTTGATCTACTAATTGGGCCATATCCTTATCGCCAGTGCTGATAAGTACTGCCCGTCCTTCAAGGCTTGCTTGGCGGGCGATGGTGCCAATAACGTCATCGGCTTCAACGCCAGGGATAGAGATAAGAGGCAAACCAAGTGCGTGAATTATCCGATGTAGGGGTTCGATTTGTGAGCGAAGATCATCTGGCATCGGTGGACGCTGTGCTTTGTATTCGCTGTACATATCATTACGGAAGGTCTTACCTTTGGCATCGAATACGACTGCTATATGGCTCGGTTGGTAACGGCTCAATAGACTGCGTAACATATTTACTACGCCGTAGACGGCACCCGTTGCTTCGCCCTTTGAGTTTGTCAGGTGAGGAGGCGCATAATAGGCGCGGTATAAATAAGAAGATCCATCCACAAGGACAAGTGGGTTGTTTGCAATGGTTGGCATAAGTTTTTTTCGTTTATCGATGACTTAGATGGCGGTTAGCATGCCACAGAAGCACTATTTCAGCCATGGCAAATTAACTCTCAGCCTGTGGATAAGTCTGTGAGTGAAAAAGTCAACTGTGAATAATGGCCTTGTGTACGACTTGATGCGATATTTTTAAGTTGCTGATTTTTATGCTTATAAATGATTTTTGTGAGTTCAATACTGTTTCTTGAAAAATCTTCCTAATTTGTGGATTTTTTATTGACTCCGTAGAATACACCGGAGATTGACTTAATTTTCGACATCGCTCAGATTCGACGAATTAAGTTAGCACGATTTTTAATCAGATCAACCAATTTGTTTGCAGTTTGTTAAAACCAAATAACATAAGAGGGATATTTTTAATGAAAAAAATCGCAGTGTTACTCAGCGGGTGCGGTGTTTTCGATGGAACAGAGATCCATGAATCGGTTTTAACCCTATTATCTCTGTCTAAAGCGGGCGCACATTATCAATGTTTTGCTCCTGATATCAAGCAAATGCATGTAGTAAATCATTTTTCTGGGGAAGTCGATGCAGCTGAGACTCGTAATGTGCTGGTGGAGTCGGCGCGTATTGCCCGTGGGGAGGTTAAAGCGACAACCGAGCTAGATATAGCACAGTTTGACGCATTAATTATTCCAGGTGGTTTTGGTGCGGCTAAAAACCTCTGTAATTTCGCGACCAATGGCAGTGAGTGTGAGGTGAATCCGTTGGTGAGTGATTTTATCAATGAGTTTATTTTAGCGAAAAAGCCCGTTGGTTTTATCTGTATCGCACCTATGATGATCCCGCGTTTATATGGCCATGGCGCAAAGGGAACTATTGGTAGTGATACCGACACGGTTGCAGCTTTTAATCTGATGGGCGGTTCTCATCAAGCGGCTACAGTATTCGATATTGTGGTTGATGAGGCGAATAACATTGTGAGCACCCCAGCCTATATGTTGGCGGGTAATATAGCAGAGGCGTATTCGGGAATCGAAAAACTGGTCGCAAAAGTGCTAGAGCTTACAAAATAAATCTGGCTTAAGTTGAGTAAGCGGTTAGACCAAGGTAAATCCGTCTATGGATTTACCTTGGTGCTTATCTAGTTGAAGCGGATGGCTTGCGACTATCGAAGAAACCTTGGGCTAAACCTATGAGTAAGCCGCCAATGTGGGCGCCGTTAGCAACGGAAACCCCTAGAAGATCCGTGAATCCCAGTGCCAACCAAATCATCATAAATCCCATATATGACGGTGGTAAGCCTATGCCTGCTGCGGGTTTACGTATTCCCATGATCCAAGTGTATCCCACCACTGCATACACAACACCAGATAGGCCGCCGAAGTTAGGTCCACTGACATAGTATTGGATAACGTTTGGCAGTGTGCCCGCCACTAACAGTAAAATTAGCAGGGGAGCCGTGCCGATACGGGTTTCGATTCGTCCGCCTAAATACCACCACCACAGCAAGTTAAAGATGACGTGCATGGCGGAAAAATGCAGCAGGCTGGGGGTAAAAACACGCCAGAACTGGCTGAACTCTGAATGAGGTACAGCGCCAAAATAGGACAGCGCTTCGTAGGTTTGGTTGGCAAACCCTAAGTGCATCGCGGCAAAAATAACGACGCAGAGTGCAAATACGACGAGCGTGACGGGACCTGCACCAGTAATAAATTGGGTAAAGAGCTGCAGCGAAGGGGCACCGTAATCGAGTTTGGTCTGAGTATCGCCATGCTCCCACGAGGCTTGTAGATATTTGCTATCGTAAGGGTGAGCAATAAAGTGGGCAAACTCTTTACGGGCTTGCTCCGCATCTTTGTCATGGATAACCAGAATGGCGACTCCCTGCATTTGTGGCTCGATTTGGCAGTCGATATGTTGGCCTTTAAGGTAATCGACAAATGCCTGCGCGGCTCTACTGTTGGGGAGTCGACCTATCTCTATCATGCATTTGCCTCATGCCAGGCGCTATAACCGCCATCTAGACTGTAAACGTCATCAAAACCTTGCTCGCATAAATATTGCGCCGCATTTTGGCTGCTCATGCCGTGGTAACAAACCACCACAAGTGGGCTATCCATATCGGCTTGGCTAATAAATTGTGCTAGGTTTTCGTTATTCAGATTGGTTGCACCAGCAATATGGCCATTGGTGAAGCTGTTGCCATCGCGGATATCGACGATTTGCACCGGTTGTGCTTCGGTCATTTGCAGTAATTGATTAACGCTTAAGTGTTTAAAGGAAGACATAATAAAACCTGACAAAGCTAAGAGATGGAAATCAAGGTGGGATAAGTGTGCAACAAGGGGCTGCGAGTGTACAGCCCCTATCTAGGTAAGGTTCTTAAATCCTAGGAGGATTAATCCCAGCTGAGGATCACTTTACCCGATTGGCCCGAGCCCATGGCATCGAAACCTTGTTGGAAATCATCAATCTTGAAGTGGTGAGTGATGATGGGTGAAATATCTAAACCCGATTGGATAAGACTTGCCATCTTGTACCAAGTTTCGAACATTTCACGGCCGTAGATACCTTTAATCACTAAACCTTTGAAGATCACTTTGCTCCAGTCGATGGCCATTTCGCCACCTGGAATACCGAGCATAGCGATTTTGCCGCCGTGGTTCATGGTATCTAACATGGCGTGGAAGGCCGATGGTACACCAGACATTTCTAACCCGACATCAAAACCTTCGGTCATACCGAGTTCTTTCATCACATTTTTCAGGCTTTCTTTAGACACGTTCACTGCGCGAGTGGCCCCCATTTTACGGGCCAGCTCTAAACGGTATTCGTTGACGTCTGTGATCACTACATGGCGAGCACCGACGTGACGACATACGGCCGCAGCCATAATGCCGATGGGGCCAGCGCCTGTGATCAGCACGTCTTCACCGACCAAATCGAATGACAGTGCAGTGTGCACAGCGTTACCAAACGGATCGAAGATGGACGCTAAATCATCGCTGATATCATCAGGAATTTTAAAGGCGTTAAAGGCTGGAATAACCAGATATTCGGCGAATGAACCTTCACGGTTCACACCGACACCTGAGGTGTTGCGGCATAAATGAGTGCGGCCAGCACGGCAGTTACGGCAGTGGCCGCAGGTGATATGACCTTCGCCAGAGACACGGTCGCCTATGTTAAAACCACGGACTTCTTGGCCGATATCAACCACTTCGCCAACATACTCATGGCCAACAACCATAGGTACTGGAATCGTTTTTTGCGACCATTCATCCCAGTTGTAGATGTGCATGTCGGTGCCACAAATCGCGGTTTTCTTAATTTTGATCAGTAGATCGTTGTGGCCCATGACTGGCTTAGGCGCATCGACTAACCAAATACCTTTTTCGGCTTTTAACTTGCTTAGTGCTTTCATTGTCTTAAGTCCTAAATAATGCCCATTTCTTTGGCAATACGGGTAAAGGCGTCGATCGCTTTGTCGAGTTGCTCACGGGTATGTGCCGCTGACATTTGCGTACGAATGCGAGCTTGTCCCTTAGGAACAACAGGGAAAGAGAAGCCAATAACGTAGATATGTTCTTCTAATAACCGGTTAGCAAAGTCGCCCGCTAGTTTCGCATCGCCAATCATCACGGGGATAATCGCGTGGTCGGCGCCGCCTAAGGTAAAGCCTGCTGCGGACATGTGCTCACGGAAATAACGGCTGTTTTCCCATACTGCTTCACGCAGTGCTTGGCCGGACTTAAGCATTTCTAACACATGGATAGACGCAGTGACGATTGACGGCGCTAATGAGTTAGAGAATAGGTAAGGACGTGAACGCTGGCGTAACCAGTCGATGACTTCTTTTTTACCCGAAGTGAAACCGCCCGATGCACCGCCTAAGGCTTTGCCTAAGGTGCCTGTGATGATGTCGACTCTGCCCATCACATTGCAATATTCGTGGGTGCCACGACCATTTGCGCCAATAAAGCCTACCGCGTGCGAGTCATCGACCATCACCAGTGCGCCATATTTATCGGCTAAATCACATACACCTTGCAGGTTAGCAATCACGCCGTCCATGGAGAATACGCCATCGGTGGCGATCAAGATATTACGGGCGCCCGCTTCTTTCGCTGCAACCAACTGAGTTTCTAAATCGGCCATGTCGTTGTTGGCATAGCGGAAACGCTTGGCTTTACATAAACGTACGCCGTCGATGATAGAAGCATGGTTTAGCGCATCGGAAATGATGGCATCTTCTGCATCTAATAAGGTTTCGAACAGACCTGCGTTCGCATCAAAACATGAAGAGTACAGAATTGTATCTTCCATGCCGAGGAATTCGCTCAGGCTAGCTTCTAGCTTTTTATGGATATCTTGGGTGCCGCAAATAAAGCGCACCGACGCCATCCCAAAGCCGTGACTGTCTAAGCCTGCTTGGGCGGCTTTAATTAGCTCAGGATGATTCGCGAGGCCTAAGTAATTATTAGCGCAAAAGTTAACAACTTCTTGGTGATTAACTTGAATGGCAGTTTGTTGCGGTGAGGCAATAACACGCTCGCTTTTGTATAAGCCTTCGGCTTTGATGTCTGCAAGCTGTTGATTAATCTGTGCGTAGAATGAGGTAGAGGCCACCTGATATCTCCTTAGTTAACTTTATTCTGATTCTGGGAGTGGCGGCATTCTAACTCTAAACCTAATCGGCCTACAGCCTTTTTTTATGCAGGTTAGCAAGATAAATTAGTTTAGGGCTAAAGTGGTTTTTACATTATAAAAACTAATGTGCAACATAAGCTTGCCACTGTTGGGCTGAGTACAGGCTTGATGGATTTAGCGCGAAATATTGGCTCGCTTTCAGCGCTAAGATTGCTTTGAGGCTAGTACCGAATGCGAGTTCCCAGCATCGACGTTGGGGATGATTCTATAGGGACTCTTGATCCGCTAGCGCGTGGTAATGCTGCTCAAGACGGGTAAAAGTTGCAACTGAAGTTGGTGTTGCATAGGCTTTAAAAATCATCAGTACCCTTAAAACGCCTTCATAGAGGGTCGCTTTAGTGATGGTCGACGTGCTGGATTGAGTGAGTTGGTAACCAATCCAAAAGCTGACGATCATCTTGATGGTATCCGCTAGCTGCGTGATTTTGTTTGTATCAACACTTAAAAAGCCATCTTGCTTAAGTTTGTGGAGCACATGGCTCGAGCGCGTTAATACCTGCTGCTGGGCGTGTAGATAACGCTTTTTTAGCTCTTCGTCACGGGCGAGAATATCTGCAAGATTGGCGTACATAAAGCGGAATTGCCATAGGGTATAGAACATTGCATCGAAGTAGCCGATTAACAGCTCGACATCGGCTAGCCTATCTTCATAGGGCTGAAAACCGGATTCGAGGTGGTTTTCATACAAGCTAAAAATAGAGCGAATAATGTCTTCTTTATTGCGAAAATGGTAATAAAGATTCCCGGGACTCATATTCAGGTGAGCGGCAATGTGATTGGTGGTGATGTTTCTTTCGCCATGCTCGTTGAACAGTTCAAGACTGGCATAGATTATTTTGTCGCGGGTTTTCATAAGTTATCCAAATTGCTAGTGAACGCCACATAATAGAGAGAGCTAACCAACGACCGCCGCACTGCTGGTAAATTATCCCTAATTTGGTGCATATGCTAACATTGCCGCTATTCATCAGGCAAAACCCATAAGCACGTTTTTCATGAATCGTTTTCTCTATTCCACGATCTTATATTTATTATCCCCTTTGCTAATCGTCTATTTAGCATTTCGTGCTATTAAAAGCCCTGATTACCGCGGTCGTTGGGGGGAGCGTTTTGGCTTAACAACACTCAAATCGACGGATTTATTGATCCACTCAGTGTCTATGGGGGAAACACTCGCAGCCATTCCATTGATCCGCTTGATCCAGCAATCACTCCCAGAACTGAGTATTACCGTCACAACAACCAGTCCAACGGGATCCGCCGAAGTGCGCAAAGCCTTTGGTGACTCGGTGCAGCATTGCTATTTACCCTTTGACTTACCTTGGTGTGTGCAGCGTTTCTTAAGCCAAGTCTCACCCAAGTGGTGCGTGATTATGGAGACTGAGCTGTGGCCTAACTTAGTCGCCATTGCGGCAAAACGAGGTGTACGCTTGATGTTGGCTAATGCTCGCCTATCGGCAAAGTCGGCGGCGCAATATGCTAAGCGCCCTAAACTCAGTCGACCTATGTTGCAACGACTCGATGTCATTGCGGCGCAGACTCAAGTGGAAGCGCAGCGTTTTATCGAATTAGGTGTCTCGCCAGAGAGAGTGACTGTATGCGGAAGCTTGAAGTTTGATCTCAGCATCACCCCAGAACGTTTAGCCAATGCTAAGTTGTTACGCCAGACTTGGGGGCGAGAAACCTCGCCAATTTGGGTTGCGGGCAGTGTGCACCCAGGTGAATTTGACGCCATACTCGCGGCCCATAGGCAATTATTAGCTCGATGGCCCGATGCTTTGCTGATCATAGCTCCGCGCCATCCGGAAAAGTTTACTGCCGTTGTCGAGGTTGTTGCGAGTCAAGGTTTTGAATTTGTTCGGCGCAGTGATGATCAGCCCGTTACAGTAACGACTCAAGTGCTGGTGGGCGATACTATGGGCGAACTCTTAACTTTTTATGGCGCGGGGGATCAAGCCTTTGTGGGCGGGAGTTTGATTCAACATGGTGGTCACAATCCATTGGAACCTATTGCTATGGGTATACCTGTTATGGTTGGGCCAAATTACCGAGATTTTGCCCAAATTACCCAAATGTTGGCCGATGCTGGAGGGCTAAGAATCGTGGTCTCGGCAGATGAGTTAGGGGTTAACTTGATCGAATATTTTGCAGAGCCAGAGCTACGTCAACAGGCTGCTAACGCGGGATTAGCTGTGGTTGAGGCAAATCGCGGTGCACTTGAGCGGCAATTCACACTGGTACAATCCTTATTAAGCCATTAATTCTGTTAATTAAGCGCTATTGAGCAGATATATACCTAAAGCTGGCGAATTTAAGTGTTTTGCATTGCAGCTTGGTAGCCTTGCATTAGTGAGGTCCAGTTATCAGCGTTGAAGGCTAGGTTTGGTAATTTGCCTTGCTCTTTATTGAAGGAGCGTAACAGTCGGTCTAGATTCGATTTCTGCCACTGCGAGCTAGGTGTTTTTAACTCACCACGGTCGAAATCGATAAGATAGAAGCGTTCTTGTGTTCCTTCAGCCTGCATTGGCTGAAATAAGATATTCTTAGCGTTGAGATCGGCGTGGTACACACCGCGCTGGTGGAATTGCGCAATAGTGGCACCCAACGCCTGCCACTGTGTTGTACTCATTGTACCTTTGCCGAGTTTGGCGACTAAATCTTCGGCGCCTTCGACCCGCTCGATAATGATATCGGCGCGGTAAAATAATCCATCGCGCACTATATTGGCGGCAATGGGTTTAGGTACGGCAAAATCTTCGCGATACAAAATGTCTAATAAGCGTAGTTCACCCATAGCGCGGGTATTGGCGAGACCTGTATAAACGTAAGCATCTTTGCTAAATTTTTCCATTAAGCCGCCACGCCAATAATGACGTAACACCCAATGGCTGTGCTCGCATGCCACAAACCAAGTGGTATAGCGGCCTTTGGATGAGCCGACAACGGCATTTTTTGTACGCCAAAAGTCCACGGAGAACCAAGCTGGGGTGATAGCTTCAGATATTCCTTGGCAAAGTGCCATATGGCCATTAGCGGTTTTTATGATTTTTATTTGGTCGTTCATCGGAGATTTGTTGACTTAAGCGTGGCACCTAGGGGCATTCTACATTAAGATCGTTGGCTTGCGCCAAATAACCTAAAAAGCCATGAGCTTCAATCCCAATGAGTTTAAATCCAAATAGCATGAATTCACTCTGTCTGCTTCGGCTATCTGCTATCGGTGACGTATGCCATGCCGTGGCTATGGTGCAGGCGATTCAACGGCAATATCCCGAACTCAATATTACTTGGGTGATAGGCAAGCTTGAATATCAATTGCTAAAACATTTACCCGGTATTGAGTTTGTTATTTTTGATAAATCCCAAGGATGGCGCAGTTATTTTAATTTGCGCAAAGCCCTAAAAGGGCGACATTTTGATGTGCTACTGCATATGCAAGTGGCGCTGCGTGCGACCTTGGCTTCGGTGGCTATTTCGGCAAAAGTGCGCATAGGTTTTGACCGTGCTCGCGCTAAAGAAGGCCAGTGGCTGGTGACTAATCATAGGGTTGAGCCCTTGGCTAAGCCCCATGTGCTTGAAGGTTTTATGGGATTTGCAAAGGCAATAGGTGTTAAAGATCTTACTCCGCAGTGGAATATCCCTGTGCCAATTGCCGACACCGAGTTTGCGCAAATGCACATTAAAGACAATGAAAGAGTCTTTATGATTTGCGCCGCAGCCAGTAAGGCGGAACGCAATTGGTTACCTGAGCGCTATGCTGCAGTGGCGAGTCATGCGATTTCTAAAGGTTTTAGGGTCATCCTTTGTGGTGGCCCGACTCAACTTGAAAAGGATTTAGCCGAGCAAATCTTGTTAGCTTGCCCTTCAAAAATCGATAATTTAGTGGGTAAAACCAGTCTAACTCAATTATTGGCACTGTTAAAACGTTCAAGCTTAGTATTAGCGCCAGATACGGGGCCTGCTCATATGGCAGTAACTCAAGGCACGCCTGTGATAGGTTTATATGCCCATTCAAACCCTGGGCGTACCGGGCCTTATTTATCACAGCAATATGTGGTTAGTGTCTATGAAGAGGCAATTGCATCCCAGCATCGCGACGAGGTGAAGTGGGGAACCCGTGCGAAAGGCCAGAACTTGATGGTATTGATTAGTGTTGAAGCAGTAATTGAGAAGTTTGAACTTGTGGTTGAGCAGGCACTCAGATAAGACATTGTAGTGCATTCTTCAGCACTCTTGATGTATCGCTGCATTAGCGGTTGGTATTTAGAATATCGTTTAGGAGATAAATCATGCGGATAGCCATTGCCATCGACAGTTTAGCGGGTGGCGGAGCCGAAAAAGTCATGATTACCTTAGCCAAGCAATTTATTCGGCTAGGGCATGAACCGCATTTTTTAGTCATGGAAGATAATCGGTATTATGAAACGCCGGAAGACTTACCCATTCATCAATGTTTTGCCCCTAAGGATAAAGATTTCGACCATTTTGGGCGATTAAATGCTTCGGTACACAAACTCAGCGCAAAAATCGCTGAAATCGAATCTCAAGTGGGTAAGTTCGACTTGTTTTTATCTAACTTAGATAAAACCAATTTGATGATGACCAAAACAGATGTTTCACCACTTTATGTCATAGTCCATTCTTCAGTAGAAGAAGAGCTTAGTCGCCAATTCAAATTGGGGCCGTTTGCTTATTTTAAGAAGTTAAGAGCTAAAAAAGCGCTCAATGGTCAGCATTTGATTACAGTCTCAAATGGCATAGCAAAAGAGATCAAAGATAAAGGCCGCTTGCATCCAGCATCTATGCAGACTATCTATAATCCATTTGAATTTAATGAAATCACATCTCAATCACAGCAAGATAATCCACAAATTCCTAAGGGTGATTATCTTATTCATGTCGGCCGCTTTGCCAAGCAAAAACGCCATGATGTGTTGTTTGAAGCCCTTAAGCTAACGCGAAATCAACTTCCTGTAGTGCTCTTGTGTCATAACCACAAAAAAGCGATTAAAGCGGCGAAAAAGTTCGGTATTGAAAAACGTTTGATTATCCCCGGTTTTCAAAGCAATCCCTTTCCATGGATTAAGCAGGCTAAGGCATTAGTGCTCAGCTCAGATTTTGAAGGTCTACCGACAGTCTTGATTGAATCTTTAGCTTGTGGGACTCCTGTTGTGAGTACGGATTGCCCTCATGGGCCGAATGAAATTTTAACTGGAAATTTAGTGTCTTATCTCGTACCGCGTCGCGATCCAAAAGCGTTGTCCAAAATGATAGACGAGGTTGTTAGCCAGCCGCCATCCCTCGAGCAGGTTGAGATTTTGGCCAAAGTCGATGCGACCTTAATTGCCGAACAATATTTAGCGTTGGCAAAATAATTTATTCGTTTGTGTTTTAGGAGCATGCTTGTGGAAGAAGTTAAACAAGCCAAAAGACGTTACTTATTGTACATAGCGCAGAACTATTCCTATGCGATGTTAAGGCCGCTACAACAAGTTATTTGGGATAGAGGCGATGAGGTGAGCTGGTTTTTAGAAGGGGACGAGGTTGATCCTAAGTTTCTGAGAGACTATGAGCAACGATTACCCAATGTTGATGCTGTGAAAGCATGGAAACCCGACGCGGTATTTGTTCCTGGTAACGTGGTGCCTAGCTTTATTCCTGGCGTAAAAGTCGGTGTATTTCATGGCTTTAATGCGGGAAAAATGAATCACAAGGGCCGCGAGGATCACTTCGAAATTCGAGGCTGTTTTGACTTATATTGTACTCAAGGTCCCGCGACGACCCTGCCTTTTCTAAAGCTTGTGAAGACGTTTGGAACTTTTACTGTAGCCGAAACGGGTTGGCCAGCGCTTGATCCACTATTTCTTGAAAACAAAGAAAATCCGTATATTAAACATGATGATCCAAGACCTATTGTGCTTTTTTGTTCGACCTTCTCCAGAAGCTTGACCTGTGCTCCTGTGGTGTTTGAGCAAATTAAAGCGCTGTCGCAAAAGAGTCAATGGCGATGGTTAGTGCAATTTCATCCCAAGATGAATTCTAGTATTGTCGAGCAATACAAGGCATTGGAGAATGAGAATTTACAGTTTGTTGAAACCGATAATGTGATCCCATTGTTGCAAGCTGGGGATGTGATGTTGTGTGATACATCATCGATTCTATTGATGTTCTTGATGCAACATAAGCCAGTAGTCACCTTTAAAAACCAGTCACCGAAGGATTATTTAATCGATATTAGTCGAGTTGAGGATATTGAATCTGCATTAGTGCGCGCCCTGAGCCGGCCTGACGATTTAATGGTGCATATTCACGATTATTGCAGTCAGATCCACCCAACGGGTGATGGTCAATCTAGTCAGCGTGTTTTGGCTGCCACAGATGCACTCATTGATAAGGGCACCGATTGGCTTAAACCTAAGCCATTGAACTTATTGCGGCATTTTAAAATGCGACGCAAGCTAGGTTATTGGAAGTTTTGTAGCTAAATATTTTTATAATGTTTATGTTTTTTTAAGTTGAATATTCATAATAAACTGTAGGGTGTTATCGTTATTGTATAATATTTTGAGTGCGAAATTATTTTATGATATTCGATGGTCTTGTCAGTAGTTGAAAACCAAATTTATTAGGATTTAAAGGGATGTGGTAATGACAAAAATGCAACCTATAATATCAATTATTATTCCTATCTATAAGGTTGAGAGGTTTTTAGAAAGGTGTTTGAATAGTGTACTGGCCCAAACCTATAATGATTTTGAGGTTATTTGTATTAACGATGGTTCACCAGATAATTGTGACTTGATTTTAGCAGAATATGAAAAAAATGATAATAGAATTAAAGTCATTAACCAAGTCAACCAAGGTCCATCAGTTGCTCGTAATGCTGGTTTAAGCTCGGCTAGAGGGGATTATGTATATTTCATCGATCCTGATGATGCGATACAACCACAGACATTAGAAATAGCTTTCCTTTTGGCAAAAAAACATCAAGCTGATTTAGTCGTGTGGCAAAGGGTTTACTCTAATGGCTTAGGGAAACCAGATAAGATATTTGATCTCAAAAAAATAGATGCAGTAATAATCACAGATCCTTTATATCATAAAAGTAAACGTCATAATAAAATAGGTTCAGTTGTATGGAATAAACTTTATAAAAGAGAATTGCTAAAAGATATATTTTTTATCCCTGGAATACATTATGAAGATATTTCATTTAGTTTTTCCGTCATCGCTAAACGTCCTAAAACCGTAATTATTCCAACGCCGTTATATTTATATACGAAGTTTGAAGAGTCGATAACGCAACAAAAACCGACGTTGAAAATTATTAATGATTATCATATAGCAATAGATTCAATATATGAAACTTATAAAAAAAGTATGGGCAGCAAGGAATTAAAACATATAAAAAATAACCTAATGCGACCTCTTTTAAGTTATCAATTTAAAAAGTGTAAACAAGCAGATCAAGAACAGAGAGCTGCAATGTTGCAAGCTTTTGCTGAAGAGTTAAGAGATCTAGATGCTAAGGGCTTGCTTACATGGCGTGGACATCGTATTTATCTGTATATAGCTTATAAAAAGTTAATGAGAACAGCTCGGCTATAATAAGATGAAATCAACCTAGTTAGCTTTAGATCTACACTAGGATGGATTTTCTAGTCGAGTGACTTTAATAATTTGATTTTTATGCTGAAATGTATAAATAATGTGCCCTACGATGCACTATAAAGTTCACGCAGCTACTATGCCTTGAATGCTCGATACTATTCATGCCCAAGTCCTTTACGATTGATAGTTCTAGACAAATGATCAATCAGATCGAGGCAGGGCGGGATCATACTTTGTTAACTAACGGAAACTTTTAGGCTTAAACAGGATCAGAGCAAGCATGTTATGCTAACGACCTATTCCCTATGTCACTGTTTGAACACTTG
>NZ_JAKILG010000067.1 GCF_023283765.1 Shewanella profunda
TAAATCAGCGTAAAGGTTTTAATAGACATAGATGGGTCGTTAGCTCAGTCGGTAGAGCAGTTGGCTTTTAACCAATTGGTCGAAGGTTCGAATCCTTCACGACCCACCACTCAATCAACAGTTTTGCCTGTTAGATGAGTGTACTCTCAAATCATCGCAGTACCTCAACGGGTCGTTAGCTCAGTCGGTAGAGCAGTTGGCTTTTAACCAATTGGTCGAAGGTTCGAATCCTTCACGACCCACCATTGATTATTCCCTCTGATTTATAAAACTACTCCTTAAATACAAGCAATGAGTTTAGTCACTTTCCATTAGCTTCATTCGCCTACAGTATATTGATAAGATACTATTTGATTTGATATTGCTCCTGTAATGTGTGCGTTAAAAACGAAAAAGGAGACCTTAGGTCTCCTTTAGTATTAAGTTAATCAACTACATGTTCAGTTTAATCTAGCAGATTATTATCGCGAACATATTGTTCAAAGTCTGTGCAACCACCTACATGTTTCTCATCAACGAAGATTTGCGGTACGGTTTCAACTGGCTTGCCTACAGTTTTCTCTAAATCTGCCTTAGAAATGCCTTCAGCGTGGATATCGATATATCTGAACTTGAAGTCATCACGTTTTTCAACGAGTTGCTCAGATAATTGCACCGCACGAACGCAATAAGGGCAGCCTGGACGGCCAAAAATAACAACGAACATAATAGCTCCTTAGGATTACTTTAGTCGTTTTATACCATAGGCCTAAGTGAATTGATAATCTGAGCCCAGTTTATTTTCAGTTTGATAGCGGCCTTGATAATCAAAATAGCTTTCGAGTAGATCCCAGCCTTTTTTATGCTTCTTTAGTAGTAAGAGATCGGGCATGCGGAATTTATCTGCATCACTGATTAACTCTGCCACTTTAGTGTACTTTTTCGGTTTTAACCCCGGCGTACGGCTATGGGGAAAGATGAATAACGCATATAAGGCTCGCCACTGGGCCGGAGTTTGCAATTTAAAGTGGCGATTAAATTCATTGCCGTCGATATCGAGATACAGGACCTTAAGATTGCCGTCATCATCAATAAGCATCATATGTTGGCAGCGAAATAAATGATGGTGCTGTTTATTGAGCACTTGGCGTAGGCGTTTATCGGGATCGATGAGAGTAGATTGGCAGTGATGACAAATGCGCGCCGCGATATCGTTCTCTTCGCCGCAATCGGGGCAAGATTTAGATCTAAAGCGAAAGTCGCATTGCTGCTTTATACCTTGCTGTTCGACAATGCCCTGACAGCGGCGACCAAAATGTTCGATGATGTGGCCATCGTCGTCCGTGAGTCCCCAGAAAATATTGGCAAAATCGCACACTGGGCAATGCACTTGTACTGGTACCGATTTACTGTTGGGTTTGACTTGGCCGACTTCGGGAAAATACAAGTCATAACCGTTAGCAGCATAATCGATGATAAGACAATCTTTTTTGCCTTCAGCGATTCGCAATCCACGGCCGATCATTTGTTGAAACAGACTGACTGAGGCGGTAGGGCGCAAAATGGCAATCAAATCCACATGGGGTGCATCGAAGCCTGTGGTCAAGACTGCGACGTTTACCAAAAACTTGAGCTCTTGGGCTTTAAAGCGTTCGATTAAGCTGTCACGCTCATTATCCGGCGTTTGCGCGGTGATCATAGCGCTCTGTGCGCGGTGCTCTTTGCTCAACAGGGCAAAAATTTCTTTAGCATGGCGCACTGTCGCAGCAAAGATAATAATGCCTTTTCTGTGGTCACTCAGCTCGATAAGCTGTTTGACTATCGCTGTGGTTGCGCGGCCATAATGATTAAGTAAGTCATTGACTTTGGCTTCGGGGTATTCGCCACTGTCATTGGGTTTGAGTTGGCTAAAGTCGTATTGAGCGCTGAGACCATCGAACAGTGTTGGCGCTGTCAGATAACCTTGTTTGATCAGCGGTCTGATCGGCAGTTCAAAAACACAATGTTCGAATACGCCGTGTTCGGGCGAGCCGATTTTACCGTGATAATGCTGCTTATAAATCCAACCGGTGCCAAGACGATATGGCGTAGCGGTGAGACCCAGCAAGCGTAGTTGTGGATTTTGTTGGCGTAAATGCGTGAGCACTTGCTGATACTGGCTGGTTTTCTCGAGGCTTACCCTGTGGCACTCATCTATGATGACTAACGAGAAGGGCTGATCAAATTGCGTTAATGCCCTTGCAGCCGATTGAATACTGGCGACCACGGTTTTGCCATCGGCGGCTTTTTGATTAAGTCCTGCAGCATAGATACTGGCCTCTGCCGTGAGTAAACCGACTTTTTCGGCATTTTGCGCAACTAACTCTTTGACATGGGTAAGTACTAGCACTCGCCCTTTAGCAACTCGCGCCAGTTCGGCGATAACGATACTTTTACCTGCGCCAGTGGGCAAGACGAGTACTGCTGAAGCTGTGCTTTGCCTAAAATGTTGAATGGCGGCATTGACTGCTTGCTGTTGGTAGTCACGGAGTTTAACTGACACGCTGATGAACAAATCTATGCTGAAAAAGGTGAAGTGGCAAGCTTAACACACTCATTAAAAAAAATGCCCCTTGGTTGGAGGGGCAAGCAAGAGAAAGGGGCAATCGGGCTCTTTCTCAACAGGGTTTAATCTTACTAAAGGCGACAAGTTAAATAGATTGCGCTTAATCTACGCCAATGTAGATTAAGCGCGTGTGTATAGGTTTACTCTGTACGATTTAAACGGGTTTCAATCAAGGTTTCGATAACCGCAGGATCGGCCAACGTTGACGCATCACCTAAATTGGTCACTTCGTTGGCGGCAATCTTACGCAGGAAGCGGCGCATAATTTTACCTGAACGGGTTTTAGGTAATCCGGTTGCCCATTGGATCAGGTCCGGTGTCGCTAATGCGCCAATTTCTTTACGCACCCATTGACGCAGTTCTTGGCGTAGCTCTTCGGTTTCTTCGGTACCACGGGTCAAGGTGACATAAGCATAAATACCTTGTCCTTTAATATCATGTGGATAGCCAACAACTGCCGCTTCAGCAACGAGCTCGTGCGATACTAATGCACTTTCCACTTCTGCGGTCCCTAAACGGTGGCCAGAGACGTTAATGACATCGTCAACACGCCCCGTGATCCAGTAGTAACCGTCTTCATCGCGGCGGGCACCATCACCGGTGAAATACATGCCGCGAAAGGTTTTAAAGTAGGTTAATACAAATCTGTCATGGTCGCCAAATACTGTGCGCATTTGGCCTGGCCATGAGTCGAGTAATACTAAGTTACCTTCAAGTGCACCCTCTAAAATGTTACCCATATTGTCTACTAGGGCGGGCTGAACACCAAAAAATGGGCGGGTTGCTGAACCTGGTTTAGTGTCAGTTGCACCGGGGAGTGGCGTGATTAAAATACCGCCAGTTTCGGTTTGCCACCAAGTGTCGACGATTGGGCAATGCTCGTGGCCAATGACCTCGTGATACCAACGCCATGCTTCTGGGTTGATAGGTTCGCCAACTGAGCCCATGATCCGTAGTGTGCTGCCATCGAACTTATCAAAATGCTGTTTGCCTTCGGCCATTAATGCACGGATCAACGTCGGTGCGGTGTAAAGGATATTGACCTTATGACGGTCAATCATTTCACCAAGGCGAGCAGGGCTTGGATGATTGGGGACGCCTTCATGGATAAGCACTGTGGCACCATTGGCGAGCGGGCCATATACCATATATGAGTGACCCGTGATCCAACCTACGTCAGCCGTACACCAGTAAACTTCCCCAGCTTTATAATCAAAGACATATTCATGGGTCATTGAGGCGTACACCATATAACCCCCAGTGGTATGCAAAACACCTTTAGGGTTACCGGTAGAGCCTGAAGTGTAGAGTAAAAAGAGCGGGTCTTCGGCGCCCATTTCCTCTGCTTGGCAATACTCTGATGCGGTCTCGAGTAATGTATGCCACCAAACGTCACGGCCTTCAACCCAGTCGACTTTGCCGCCAGTGCGTTTAAGTACAATGACTTTTTCTACGCTAGTCACATCGGGATGCTTAAGGGCATCATCGATATTGCGTTTAAGCGGAATAGCCCGTCCGCCACGCATCCCCTCATCAGAGGTGATCACCACTTTTGATTTGCCATCAATAACGCGAGAGGCAATTGAATCCGGTGAGAAACCACCAAATACCACAGAGTGAACAGCACCAATTCGGGCACAGGCAAGCATTGCAACGGCGGCTTCTGGCACCATTGGCATATAAATTGTGACTATGTCACCACGGCGCACGCCTTGACTGCGAAGCGCGTTGGCAAATTTACACACTTGAGTGTACAGCTCGCCATAGGTAATTTTACGCTGTTCATTGGCGTTATCACCTTCCCATATAATGGCAACACGGTCACTGTGTTCACTAAGGTGGCGATCAAGACAGTTGGCTGATGCGTTTAGTGTGCCGTCATAGAACCAGTTGATTGACAGATTATGATCGTCAAAAGAGGTTTTTTTGATTTTAGTATAGGGTTTTATCCAATCAATACGTTTGCCGTGCTCTCTCCAGAAACCCTCTGGGTTGACAATCGACTCTTGGTACATTTTTTTATATTGTTCGTTATTTACAAGTGCATTGGCAGCGATATTGCCGGAGACTTTGTAGAGAGACTGCGAGCTCATAGGGCTTCCCTTTAAAAAATTGCGTGGTCTGAGTATGGTATGCAAGGGGGCGGCAACTCCATTAGACCTTGGTCTAGTTTTAAAATTTCCTTTATATTTAGTCTGTTGCACTCTAAAATCTGGCTAGATTTCAGCCATTATTTATCGCACAATAATGGGAAAAAAGAGCAAAGTATGAATTTAACCTTAGTCGTTTCCGTCATTGCTGTTTGTTATGTATCACTTTTATTCCTGTTAGCTTGGGGAGCGGAGCGTTGGTTTAGCGGTGTGACTAAAAAGTTGCAGGTTGTGATTTATGGTCTTAGCCTTGCCGTTTATTGCTCGTCATGGAGTTTTTTGGGGACTGTTGGGCAATCAGCTAAGGATCTTTGGTCTTTTTTACCCATTTTTATCGGCCCGATCCTGATCTTTACTCTGGGTTTTGGCATGCTGCGCAAAATGGTATTAGTGTCTAAGGCACAAAATATTACCTCTGTTGCTGATTTTATTGCCGCACGTTATGGAAAATCCCAAACCCTTGCAGCCTTAGTTACCTTGATTGCACTGTTTGGCATCATGCCTTATATAGCCTTACAACTTAAGGCCATGGTTTTTAGCCTGAATTTATTTCAGCCTGCTGACGATCCCCTTGATGGTGTGATCATTTCGTTATTGATCACCGCATTACTTGCCATTTTTGCCATTTTATTTGGTACCCGAAAACTCGATGCAACTGAACATAATCCCGGCATGATGTTGGCGATAGCCTTTGAGTCTCTCGTTAAACTTGCGGCTTTTCTGTTAGTTGGGATTGTCATTAGCTTTGGGGTGTTCGATGGTTTTGGTGATATCTGGCAGCAGGCAAGTGCCAAGTCATTAATCAATAACCCCAATCCGCGTATTGAAGCTTTAATGCCTGAGCTATTAGTGGGCATGGCTGCATTCCTGTGTATGCCAAGGCAGTTCCATGTCATGGTCGTTGAATGTGCCGATGAGTCCGTTTTATCAAAGGGGCGTTGGTTATTTCCCTTGTACTTAGCCTTATTCGGCTTATTTGTTGGGCCACTGGCCCTCGCTGGTCAATTGATCTTAGGGGATTCGGTTGCCGCCGATACCTATGTGATCAATTTGCCGCTCGCTTTAGATCAACCGCTGCTTGCCGTGATTGCACTGCTAGGCACTTTATCTGCGGCTACAGGAATGGTAATAGTGGCTGTGGTAACCATCAGCGTCATGGTCAGTAATGAATGGCTAGTGCCCGTAATGCTACGCGCTGGGCATATTCGTGAGAAAAATTTCAGCCAATTTTCCCAAATGCTGCTCAATGTGCGTCGGTTAGCCATCATCATCATCCTTGGTTTGGGCTACTGCAGTTACTTGGCGCTGGCAGACAGTGACTCTCTATCTCACTTAGGTATGTTGTCCTTTGGTGCTTTTGCCCAGCTAGCGCCAGCCCTAGTGGGGGGGCTTTATTGGAAACATGGTAATCGTGCTGGGGTTTTTTTAGGGTTAGGAGTGGGTTTTATCCTATGGTTTTATCTTATGCTCCAAGGTATTACGGATACTCAAAGTGCTGGAGCACTGGCCTCAAACCATTTGGAGCTGACTAATGCGATTAAGCCTAATGTACGTGATGCGTTAACGGCATTATTCGCCAATATTGCCTGCTATGTGCTTGGTTCTATTTGGTTTAGAGCAGGGGTTGCAGAACGGATCCAAGCCAGTGCTTTTGTGAGCCCTGGTAAGCTAAAAAATAATGCCAATAAAAAAAATGGGCCAATTTCACAGCAGGATTTATTGATCCTTGCTAGTCGCTTTGTTAGTCCAACCCGTGCCTATGAGAGTTTTACTCGTTTCTCTAGTGATGCTGTTAAAAGTGATAGTTGGCATAAGGCTGCACCTCCTGCGCTTATTTCCCACACTGAGCGTTTACTTGCCAGCGTACTGGGTGCATCAAGTGCGTCTCTGGTGATGGATTCTGTGCTGCAAGGTCGCGATCTCGCTCTGGATGAAGTGTTTAGTCTTGTCGATGAAGCGTCATCAAAAATTATGCTCAGCCAAGATATGTTGCGCGGTGCGATTGAGCATGCCTATGAGGGGATGAGTGTTATTGATAGCGATCTTAACCTCGTGGCTTGGAATTATAAATATGTAGAGCTTTATCAATATCCAGAAGGTTTTTTACAGCAGGGAATGCCCATCAGCGAAGTGATCCGCTTTAACGCTGCACGGGGCTATTGTGGGCAAGGGGATATTGAATTACAGGTTGAAAAGCGGGTACAACACATGCGTAATGGCACTCCGCATACCTCAGAGCGATATCGTAAAGACGGAAAGGTCATTAAAATTCAAGGGAATCCCATGCCAGATGGCGGGTTTGTCATGACCTTTACCGATATTACTCAATACCGTAAGCAGGAGCGTGCTTTACTCGAAGCCAACGAAACCCTTGAGAGCAGAGTTAAAGAGCGCACCTTTGAGCTTGCAATGTTAAACAGCGAATTGCTAGAAGCTAAAGCCCAAGAAGAAATGGCGAATGCGTCTAAGAGCCGTTTTCTGGCCGCAGTTGGTCACGACTTGATGCAACCCTTAAATGCGGCGCGATTATTTACCGCATCTTTATCCCAATATCCAAACTTAGACCGAGAGGCGCGCACTACTTTATCCCATGTTAATAGTTCGCTGAAAATTGCCGGCGAACTGCTCACCGATTTGTTAGATATCTCTAAGCTCGATTCGGGGATGGTGGATGTAAACCGTCGTGACTTTGCGATATCTGAGCTGCTTAATGGTTTGTCCGTCGAATTTGAGGCTATGGCGGGGGATAATCAGATCCGCTTTAAGATGTTGCCTTGTAGCGCCACAGTGAACTCCGATCCATCACTCCTTAGGCGAGTGCTGCAAAACTTTTTAACCAATGCTTATCGCTATGCCCGTGGTGGTCGGGTACTTTTTGGTTGCCGTCACCGTGGTCGCGAGCTTGAAATTCAAGTATTAGATACAGGTTGCGGAATCGATGAACGTGAAACCCAAGAGATTTTTAAGGAGTTTAAACGGTTAAATAACCCTAAAAGTAACAGTGTTAGTGGCTTAGGTTTAGGGTTAGCGATTGCAGATAGGATCAGTAAAGTGCTAGAGCACAGTATTTATGTGTCATCACAACTAGGCCGAGGCTCAGTGTTTTCGATTAGAGTGCCTTTAGGTGAAACCGTGCGCCAGCCACAGGTCAAAGCTTTGCCATCATTATTACAACCCTTATCCGGTATTAAAGTTTTATGTATCGATAATGAGGAGGCCATTTTAGCGGGTTTAGAAAGTCTATTGAGCCGTTGGCAGTGCGAAGTTATCTGCGCCAAGGATTTATCGGATGCCAGAATTAAGCTTGGTCTGAAAGGCATTGCCCCAGATATAGTCTTAGCGGATTTTCATTTGGATGACGGGCAAAATGGCGTCGATGCGATGGACGGTATTCGTGCCTTGTATGGGCAAGATTTACCCGGTATTTTGATCACGGCTAACACCCGTAAGGAGCTGGTTGAAGATGTACAGCGCCGCGGTTATCACTATATGGCGAAAATGATTAAGCCTGCGGCACTGCGAGCCTTGATTTCAAGCCTTGTGAAATCTGTTTGATGGCGTTATGTTTATGACAGACTATTGTTAAATCTTAAATACTGCCAATTTGCTGTTTAAATTCAGTGATAGTTCCGCTAACGTCTCACTTTCTTGCGCAAGATAGGTGGCCGATTCGGAGACCTCCAAGGCAGAATTATTGATACCGCATACATTCCGATTCATATCCTCCGCGACCACACTTTGCTCTTCGGCGGCTGTGGCTATTTGGGTTGCCATATCACTAACATGTTTGATATGGGTGACAATTAAGGATAAATCATTTCCTGCTTTTGTAGATTGTTCGACGCTTTTTTCTGCGAGCTCTCGACTTTGATCCATGGCATTGGCTGCATTGACGGCCCGTTGTTGCAGTCGTGAAATCGTGTCTTGAATTTCTTCAGTTGATTGCCTTGTGCGACTTGCGAGTTGCCTGACTTCATCTGCAACAACCGCAAATCCTCGACCTTGCTCACCAGCGCGGGCGGCTTCAATCGCGGCATTTAATGCAAGTAAGTTTGTTTGATCCGAAATGGAGCTGATCACCGAGGTGACTTCACTTATCTGCATGATTTCTTCTTTTAATTTATTCACTTGGGTGGTTGCTTGTTCAACCTCAGTAGCAAGGGCATGAATGCCATCAACACTTGCATGGACATCTTTATTGCCAAGTCCCGCCTCCCAAGTGGCCTGTTTGGTATCTTTTGCCGTGCTTTCAGCATTATTGGCCACATCGGCAATAGTGGCACTCATTTCATTCATTGCGGTCGCTAGTTGAGCGAGTTGATCCCGTTGACTATTGACAGCTTGGTTGGTTTCTTCTGCGGTTGAGGCGATCCGAGCTGAAGCCTGTGCGACATTATCAGCACCTTTGCTTGCCTCACCAAGAGCACTGCGGATCGCGCCCATGCTTCGGTTTATATTCTGGGATAGGTTACTGAGTTCATCTGTCCCATAAATTTTTAGCTGTATGGTTAAATCCCCTTGGGCAATACCTTGCATCGCTTGGTTTACATCGTCGACTGAACGAATGATGGAATGGCTAATCACATAACCTAGCCAAGCCATAAATAGGATAAGTACAAAGGTGGTACTTCCCATGATGAGATATTCTCGCCAAATAGTGTCTTCGATATCTTGGAGTAACATTCCAGAGCCTAAAATCCACCCCCAAGGTTTAAATCCTATAACGAGTGACATTTTTTGTGCAGCATCCCCTGATGCGGTCACCCATTGGTACTGTAATACGCCATGCTGCCCATCTCGGCCGAGTTCTACCATTTTAAACCAGTAATTTTCCTTGCCCTGATCCCCCATCTGTTGTCCAGCCAGTTCTTTTCTTATGGGGTGGACAACGACGCGCCGTGACTCATCAAGGACAAAAATATAGTTTTCTCCATCAAAGCGCATATCGTTCAACATCTCCTTCGCAGCTTGCTGAGCTTGCTCCATCGGAAGTGATTGCGCTAGGGCTTGAATACGGCTCATTGCCAAGGTTAATACGGCATTAAGTCGTGCCTCTCTTTCCGCCATCAGATTGTGTTTAAGTGCTGAGGCTGAAAGGAGCAGTAAGATTAAGGTGCCAGTAAGGGCTACAAATAATGGGAGGGCGAGTTTTCGGTTAATGCTGATGTTAGCAAGTTTTAACATGTGATCTCCTTGTCTTTTTATCGCGGCTAAGCTATTCCTCAGCTTTTGTAGTTACAGGAAATATCAGGGAAAGGGCAACTTAAAGTGAGCGATATAAGCATTGCCATATTTACCAAATTTTCCAGTTAACGAGCAAAATAAACACCGCAAACGTCAGTCTATTAGTCACAAGTGTGAGCAAGGTTGCAATTGCAACCTTTCACATAGCCAATAAGGTTATCGTTATTTAGGGATTAACCATGGCTGATCAATTGTTTGCTTTTATTTGAGATATTTTGGGGCTTGCTTTGTGGCGCAATTGTTGCTGCAACTTGCTTCATTGCCTGGGTGAGTTGGCTTAATTGCATCGCGCTAATGACATAAGGGGGCATAATATAAATCAGGTGTGAGAAAGGGCGGATCCAAACCCCTAAATCGACAAATTGCTGTTGCAGTGCTGCAGTATTGACAGGCTCATGCATTTCCAACACCCCAATGGCACCAAGGATACGTACCTCTTTAACACTAGGAATTTCAATAGCATCCTTAAGCTCTGTACGCATTTGTTGTTCAATTGCTGCGACCTGACTCTGCCATTCATTACGATTGATTAGATCAAGGCTTGCACAGGCTGCCGCGCAGGCGAGTGGATTTCCCATAAAGGTGGGACCATGCATAAATACGCCAGCGGGGGATTGGCTTATCCCGTGAGCTACTTCATCTGTACATAGGGTTGCAGCTAGGCTGATATACCCCCCCGTTAATGCTTTACCTAAACATAAGATATCGGGTGTGATGTTGGCGTGTTCGTAGGCAAATAGTTTACCTGTGCGGCCAAAGCCAGTGGCAATTTCATCCAAAATCAACAGTACGTTGAACTTATCACACAGGGCACGAAGGCCTGTTAAATACTCTGCACTGTAGAAACGCATACCGCCAGCGCCTTGCATGATGGGCTCGATAATCACTGCAGCAATATCATTATGGTGCGTACTTAAGGTGTTACGCATTGCGGTTAAGTCATCCGCTTGTAAAGTTTTGCCAAAGGCGGTTTGTGGCGCGGGCACAAAAGATTGCTTAGTTACCGTATCGCCAAACATGGTATGCATGCCACCCTCGGGATCGCACACACTCATGGCGCCAAAGGTATCGCCGTGGTAACCCTTTTTAACAGTAAGAATGCGTTGCTTCTGAGGTTTATCCTGACCTTGCCAATATTGCAGTGCCATCTTGATGGCAACTTCGACCGCAATGGAGCCTGAGTCGCATAAAAAGACTTTTGTTAGCGGCTCACAGGTCATGGTAATGAGCTTTTTACAAAGCTCAATGGCGGGTTTGTGGGTAATGCCGCCAAACATCACATGGCTTAGTTGATGTAACTGCTTTTCCATTGCACTCAATATTTCTGGATGGGCATAACCGTGGACGCATGCCCACCATGAACTTGTACCATCGATAAGTTTACGGCCATCGACTAATTCTAACTCGCAGCCTTTAGCACTATGCACGCCAAAAACAGGAAGGGAGCGGGTCATGGAAGTGTAAGGATGCCAAATATGGGCACTGTCAAAGTCAAAATCGAGTAAATTACGCATAATAGCTCACAGTGTTGGTGGTAAAATCGCCAATAGTAAACCTGCCTCACTGGTTGGCGTTGACAGTTTAAGGGCTGAGGTTATCCTAGCCAAGATAAAATACAGCATAAAAGGGTGTTTAATGTCGCAGTTGCAAGTTCGTCATGATTGGAAGCGGGAAGAAATCGAAGCCTTATTTGCGCTGCCGATGAATGACTTATTATTTAAAGCCCACAGTATTCACCGTGAGGTATACGATCCCAATGAAGTGCAAATCAGCCGTTTGCTATCGATTAAAACGGGCGCTTGCCCTGAAGATTGTAAGTACTGCCCACAAAGTGCGCGTTATGATACTGGTCTTGAGAAAGAACGACTACTTGCGATGGAAACAGTACTGACGGAGGCCCGCAGTGCAAAAGCCGCTGGCGCTTCCCGTTTCTGCATGGGCGCCGCTTGGCGTAATCCCAAAGAAAAAGACATGCCGTACCTTAAGCAAATGGTGCAAGAGGTCAAAGCCTTAGGCATGGAAACCTGTATGACGCTTGGTATGTTATCCGCTGAACAAGCTGATGAGTTAGCGGGCGCGGGGTTAGACTATTACAATCACAATTTAGATACTTCGCCTGAATACTATGGCGATGTGATCACGACTCGCACCTATCAAAACCGTTTAGATACGCTAACCCATGTGCGCGCATCTGGCATGAAAGTCTGCTCTGGCGGGATTGTAGGTATGGGTGAAACGGCGACTGATCGCGCCGGATTATTGCAGCAATTAGCAAATTTGCCGCAGCATCCTGATTCTGTGCCCATCAATATGTTAGTCAAAGTGGCGGGTACGCCCTTTGAAAAACTGGATGATCTCGATCCATTAGAATTCGTACGTACTATTGCTGTAGCGCGTATCTTAATGCCGCTTTCTCGTGTGCGTTTATCTGCGGGCCGGGAAAATATGAGTGATGAGCTGCAGGCCATGTGCTTCTTTGCCGGCGCTAACTCCATCTTTTACGGTTGTAAGTTGTTAACCACACCTAATCCAGAAGAAAGCGATGATATGGGTTTATTCCGTCGTTTAGGATTACGTCCTGAGCAAGGCGCGGTTGCAACCCTTGATGATGAACAGGCTGTGCTTGCAAAAGCGGCTGCCCATCAAGATAAATCAACGGCGCAGTTCTATGATGCTGCGGCGCTGTAATTAAATGAGCTCTTCGCTCGAAGCTAAAATTGCTGCCCGTCAAAGGGCCTTGTTTGAGCAAGGACTGCTGAGACAACGCAAAGCCTTATGCACGGATACTTTATGCACGGATCGCATAGTGGACTTAAGTCCTCGATTTTTATTCGAGGGGTGTAGTTATCTTAATTTCAGCAGCAACGATTATTTAGGCTTATCCCGTAACCCCGCGTTGATTGAGGCGCTACATACTGCTGCACTGCAATATGGGGTAGGCAGCGGCGCATCACCACTAGTGACAGGTTACAGTGAGGCGCATTTTGCCCTTGAGCAAAGGCTTGGTGAACTTACAGGCCACCAAGCGGCGTTGCTCTTTAGTTCAGGCTTTAGTGCGAATACTGCCTTAATGAAAACCCTGTTTGATAAGCAGGATGTGGTTGTTGCCGATAAGCTTGTGCATGCCTCTATTATTGATGGTTTGCGTGATAGTGGCACCGACCTTAAGCGTTTCTTACATAATTCCCTTGAGAGCGCGCAGCGGCTTCTTAGCCGTAACTCAATATCGGCGCTTATCACTGAAAGCGTATTTAGTATGGATGGGGATTGTGCACCTATCGCCGCATTATCGGCACTCTGCCGTCAGCATAATGCTTGGTTGATAGTCGATGATGCCCATGGTTTTGGTGTACTGCCCGGGTTTGATGGTGGCAAAGCCGCCGAACTTATGGATGTGCAAGTGGTGACTTTTGGTAAGGCCTTAGGTTGTCAGGGCGCAGCCATTCTAGGCAGCCAATCCTTGATCGATTTTTTGGTGAGTAATGCCCGTGAATATATTTATTCCACGGCACTTTCGCCCGTAAATGCAGCGCTGGCATTGGCCGCAACTGAGCACTGTGTTGCACACCCTGAACTGCGGCTAAAGCTTCTTGAAAATATTCAATTATTTAAACAGTTATGCCTTGAGGCCAAGGTGCCGTTACTCGGTTCAGATACCGCCATTCAGCCAGTGATCATCGGCGATACCCAGCAAACCTTAAGGATTGCTGCTGCACTAAAGGCGATGGGGATCTGGGTGGGAGCAATTCGTCCACCCACTGTGCCTGTCGGATCGGCGCGGCTGCGTATTACCTTAAGCGCATCCCACAATGCCAGTGATATTGCCTATTGTGTCAATGCACTTGCTCAAGTGCTGGGTGATGCTCATCTGCCTTCGGTCAGCGAGCGTGAACGCCTAGAGTAATCTCGTTTGAGCGATGTTATCTTTTATGCGGGTTCGTTGTCGTTTATGACGAAAGCCTATTTTTCGGGTCTACTCTGATAAGTACACCAATATGAATATCGAGAGTGAATGCCGGTGGTAAACGCAGAATGTGAGTTATTATGGGCCTAATCGAGTCGAGTGAACTTAAATCTACAGGGGATATCCAAGCTCCGTCTATTGCCGAGCGTTTTTCTGCTGCCGCCCATAGCTATCAAGATCATAACAAGTTACAGCGCCTGAGTGCTGCGAGTTTACTGGCAGGCTTTATTGCTAAAGGCAATCTTTTAGATATTGGTGCGGGACCAGGAACTCGGTTTGAAACCCCACAAACGGCGATCACTATGCCTAAGGTATTTGCGCTAGATATTGCTCTGGGGATGCTACACAAACTCAAACAGACTTATCCTCATTACCAAAGTGTTTGTGCCGATGCGGCGCAATTACCCTTTGGTGATGGCACTATGGATAGCATCTATTCGAATCTTGCGTTGCAATGGTGCGCAGATTTTCCGGCTGTGGTTGCCGAAATGGCACGGGTGTTAAAGCCAAGTGGTGAGTGCCATTTAGCGATTGTTGCCGACGGTAGTCTAAAGCAATTGTCAGCCTTAGGCTTACGAGTTAATGTATTTTCTCCCATGGATGAGTTAATCAGTGCCTTTTATCTTGAACAATGGCAGCTACTTGAGCTTAAGTTAGTGCCAATGACAGTGCACTTTGATACCCTCAAAGCACTGCTTTATTCCATTAAAGGCGTTGGAGCTTCCGTTCAATCCCACAGTTTTAGCGCATTGCGACATGATGAAATATTTAGGCTTCGCGGTCGCAAAGATTGGCAAGCGCTAGCTTTACGTGCCGAAACCTTGCGCCAATCTCAGGGCTTACCTTTAACCTATCAAATTGCGCAAATTCGTGCGCGTCGATTAGTTTAAACAAACCGGATAAGTGCGTAGTTCAATAAAGGATTAAATATGTTTTTTGTCACCGGTACAGATACAGACAGTGGTAAAACTTTGGTTTCATCGGCGCTATTAACCGCTGTAAATCGTTTAGGTAACATAGCCCATGCTGACTCAGCTGTGAGTATTCTTGCATCTAACACTATGTCTACGTTAGGCGTTAAGCCCATCGCCTCGGGCTGTGCGCAAACCTCAGAAGGCTTACGTAATGCCGATGCGTTGCAGTTGATGACATCATCGTCGCTAAAACTCGCTTATCCCGTCATCAACCCTTTTACCTTCGAACCTGCCATTGCGCCGCATATTGCTGCCGCCCAAGTGGGCGTGAGTTTAGCGCCTGAGGTTATTATCGAAAGTTTAGATCTAGCGGCATTTGCCCAAGCGGATTTTTGCTTGATTGAGGGGGCGGGTGGTTGGCGTTTACCCTTAGGCGAGGGTAGGTATTTATCGGAAGTAGTACAGAGATTAGAATTGCCAGTGATCCTTGTGGTAGGCATGAAACTGGGCTGCTTGAATCACGCGCTGCTTACCCAAGAGGCGATACTGGCCGATGGACTTAAGATTGCGGGCTGGGTAGCCAATTGCGTTGATCCAAACATGAGTATGCTTGAGGAAAATTTGGCGAGCCTTAAAGAGATGATGTCATCACCTTTCCTTGGGAGTGTGCCTTTTCTCGAGGAACCTACGGCTGACAATGCCGCGAATTTTTTACATTGTGAACTATTGGAGCAACTATTCCTAAATCGCTGTTGCGAATAGTAGACACCTAAGCCAATATCAAATGCAGACTCGCATAACCCAATCCGTGGTCTATGGCGCGAAGGGACTCATTTTAAAATACTTATTGAGATCGGTTTACTGTGGAAGGTTGTCGCATAATGAGGAGCACTTACTTTAGGGATGATGCTCAAGGTCGATAAAATAATAGTATTATTTAGAATTGATTTAAATACAGAGTTGATTAGGGTTTAATAATTGTTGTCATTATGCTTAATTATTCCAACTTAGCTCTATAGCCAAGAGTAAATGCAATATCTGTACTGTTATCCATGTTGAGAAAATTTTCAATAATAGTAAATTCAACTGCGCTATTATCTAGATAATATCGATAACCAAGTAACACTTCATTGGATGATTTTGAAAAATCATTATCTGTTTCGAGTACACCCTGATAATGATGAACTTCAATCAACAAACCATGACGTTCTACTTGATACTCATAGCTTAATCCATACATCAAGGCATAATCGTTATAGGAAATATCCGTTAATACCTCTTCATCTTGCCTAAAACTAATGCCAAGGGTTGAATGAAAGTGATGTCTATTATGGCGATAGCTGTAATTAAGCTGTAATGCCTGTTCGAAGTTGTTATTTGCGAAAGGGCCTGAATCTACAGTGTTATAATATAAACTACCGCCAATAGAGAGGCCGTGAGATGCATTTTGAAATAGTTGATACCCCAGATAAAGGTTAAATGCATTATTTAATGTTTCACCAGAAAACTCGGTTTGATGAATGCCATCACTGGAAAATATCTGGTTTTGGTGTTTCGCTGTATCTCCTCTACCATTTTGGCTATAGCCGAGGGCATCGTGGAACCAGACAGTGACAGAATCGAGGTGGTTATCAGCGCTAAAACGCCATTGATAATTTGCATCGAGCATCCAGTTGTCACTGAACTGCCATTGCAAGCCAGCGCTAAGGGTGTTGTGATAATAGTCGGCGAAGTAGTCATCAGTTTCAGCCCAAACGCTTGCTGCGGTTGCTGAAATATATAATTCCTTTTGTCCATTTGCTAATGCAAAACCAGATCGCAATAAAGGTGTTAGACTCGCAGTTTGGGCTGGTGATTGGGCATAAACTCGCAATGGTCCATAATCGCTAAATGTGGTGTATGTAGCGAATGCATTAGGTGCTGATACCACAAAAAGAAGCAATATTAATCGAATAGAAAGAGGTGACATAACTAACAAATATCCATTTATAAAAGTGTTAATAACATAATGCTGATATTGATATTTAATATATTATCGAAATATTTGATTGGCTTTTTTAGATTTATATACAATTTTAAAAAGTTAAATATAATTAAATATTACAATATGACATGGGAAAGTAATACTAATCCAAGCCAAACGAGTCTAGCTATAAATGGTAGGCAGATGAGTATAAATAGTATAGATAATAATGTTAGTGATGTTGTAGATTTGAAAATGTGGACAATGCTAAGGTGTGGCAGCTTCATAGCGGATTCTCTAGCATGTTGATTCAAAATTAGAAAATTTTTTATTGACACAAGATGAAATACACGTATTAAGCGAAGATGGTCCAATAGTACCTTTATACTAAAGGTGAGTAAATGCAGTGCGTAGAGAAAGTTCCCATTTTGAGGAGAGCATTTATGGAACTGAGAATTCATGTTTTTGTTAGTGCTAAATAACCATTTACATGTATTTACTCATTAGCTAGTGATATAGCCATTCCTATTATTAATTGTATTATCTTTTAGATTCAATAGATTAGTTGGCTGGCAGGTTTTCTTTTGATGAAAAAGCCAGCAGATGCTGGCTTTTCATTTCAGTGTTCGTCATGTCATGGGTGATGATATGACTAAACCTTATAGCTTAGAACGAGGCTGTTCATAATTCTGTGTCAGGTTAATTTCACAGATCGATATGGTTTTCTAAGCGCCCCTCAAAATGGATTGAGAGCTGTGATAGCGTCAAATTCCAATTTTGGAT
>NZ_JAKILG010000068.1 GCF_023283765.1 Shewanella profunda
TCCACTAATTTATGCATAGGCCCTCCGGTGTGATGGGGTTTCTCTTGGTCGAAAGATCCGATCACTTGGAGGGCTATTAGTTCAAATTTTCTTATCCCGAGTTCAGGTTAGTTATAATTGGCCAGGTAATGTGCGTGAACTGGTAAATGCGATTGAGCGAGCAATTGTTTTAGGTAAGGGACCTCAGATCCTACCAAATGATCTTCCAGAGGAAATCCGTAATGTAATACCTACATATTCTACGGTGGAAACTATCCGTGCACTTCATGATATAGAAAAAGATTATATTTTGGCTGTGTTGGATAAACTCAATCATAATAAAATTCTTGCGGCAGAGAAGTTAGGTATGAGCTTGGCAACGCTTTATCGTAAGTTAAAAGAATATGATAATAGTGCCGATTTTGAGGACTAAGTTTATTATATTTTCTATCACTATGATATATATAAAGTTTATTCAAACTTTATAAGATCTACTACGTTAAGCGCATAATGATGTGCTTTTTAGAATGAGACAGTAGATATCTAAACAAGCTAGCCATTCCCTTTACGCTGATTTGGCATAAGAGAAACGCTCACAATCGTAAAATTACTGGGTTAAAAAACACTATCAAGAGTATTTACGGTAATGATCAATTCCAACAGGAGGTAAATCAAGCATGTTTGCTAAGTAGCGGCTAAAGCATTTGTATCAATTAAACGTCCATAAAGTGTGGTTTGTATCACTTTTTAATGTGTTATTGAAATGTTTGTTAAGTGTTTTAGTTTGTGAAATATTTGTTTTATTTTTTGGGGCAAAAAGGCGTTGTTGTCATTGGATATCTGCGTAGACTGGACATGATTTTTCGTCAGTCTATGAGGGATATAATGATAAAAAGTAAATTAAAGGGATTCGTTGCCGTTGCTTTCACATGTTTGGCAATGACGGCGTGTGGCTCAGATGATGATAAGGATGAAGGTGGTTCTGATCAAAATGCGACCTACGTGCAATTTTATAATGCGAGTGCAGGCAGTACGGCGACAGCCCTAAGAATTGTCGATAAAACCTATGAAAGTGTGACTTATGGGGATGCGATACCGCGCTTTACTTCGACGGCGGGCGTTTCTGCCATTGAGGTGATGGGTAAGGATGCCTCTAATAAAGACATTTCTATTTATAAAGAGAATATCGAATTAAAAGCGGCGACAGACCATTTCTTTGTATTACATGGTGATTTTGCCGAACCCGCATTGCTCAATATTCATTATTCTCGTACTGAACTCGATAAGCTTAATGAAGTCGCTGAAAACAGCAAAACGCAACTGCTGGTTGCGAATACTGCTATTCATGCACAAGCCTTCGATGCCTATGTTTCTAAGGCAAGTGAAACCTTTGCCGATGCCGTTATGCTTGGCAGTGTGGCCTATGGTGAAGTGTCAGGATCACACATTATGGATACGGGAGAGTACCGTGTTTATTTAACACCTGCAGGCAAAACCAATGTGACCTATACCACTTCCAAGATTAATTTTAGTGCTAAAGTGCCTTACAAACTGATCATTAGGGAAGGTTTTGGGGCATGGGATGGCAAAATTACCTTAGATAGTGTCGATTCAACAACCAATGTGCGTAACCATGTTGCTTTGGAAGCCACGGTCGGTTACCGCGTTTTTAATGGGTTAGGTTCGCGCAATATTGATGTCAAAGTCGCTAGCAATAAGCAAGATACCTTATTTAGCAATGTCCCCTCTTTTGGAGTGACTAACTATCAAGCTGCTGAATTTAATGATTTTGGTGTGAGTGTTTATGAGCATGAAACGCAAACTAAACTCTTAGACAACGTACTCATCACGCTCAATCAAGATGAAGTTAAAACCATTTTTATCTATGAGCAAACGAATATTCAGGGTAACAAGGTCAAAGCCTTAGAGATGAAGCAAACTCAAACGCCAAGTCCCTACAGCTTCAAGTTTGATATCCTTAGTTTTGCCGATAAAAATAACCTAACACTCTATTTTTTAAAGGCGAATGACACGATAGAAACCGCTACATATAAAATCACCGATGTAAATGCGGCAAGTCCTCTGTCACTGACAGTCCCAGCTGGTGAGTATTCTATAAAAATCATTTCGGTTGAAAATGGTACTAAAACTGTAATTTATGCATCTGATTTAATTGATTTTAGTAATGAAGATAATGTGACTATGGTGCTGAATGTCGATCCTTCGACTAGCTTTGGCTATAACCTAGTTAAGCTGTGATTGCCCAGTTTAGTTCATTAAGCTAATAAAAAAGCGCTACTTAGGTAGCGCTTTCCTTTTGTGGTAATACGGTTTCGTCGTTGGTTGTTAGATCGTTTTCTATACGCTATTTTTAGCGTCACTGAGTGAACGTTGATAGATGGCGTTCTATGTTAGTGTTCACTTTGTATTGCAACTGTTGTTGATTTTATTGGTCGCCAATTTAAGACAATATGCGGCGCACCGTGCCTACCATGAAATTCCTTTCCAGTGGGCTTCCATTCGGTACGCCATAGCGCGAAACATTTAGAATGGTTGGCTCGGTCGGGCAATATACGTTTGAGTTGATCGCCACCCGTTGCTCAGTGCTCACGCCGATTTTTATATTGGGATATCCCAAAAGATACCATCAGTCATAATGTGATCATAGTTGGCGTGCAAGCAGTATTTAATCATGCCAATGTACAGGTTAACTTCGGTTGGTTAGGTTACTTCATTGTCAGTCTGCAATTTTCAGTTCTTGGCCGGGTTTAATAATGCTCTTAGCATTGAGCTGGTTCCACTTCATTAAATCAGCCAATTTAACCTTATTTTTGCGGGCGATTTTATCCAGTGAATCACCGGATTTTACCTTGTAAGTAGTCGCTTTTACTTCATCGACTTTAGCTTTAGTATCTTTAACCTCGGCCGCGGATTGACTGCTTGCTTTTGGGGTTGTTTGGGCGGCTTTAGCTTCTTTATCATTAGCGGTCAGAGGGGTTAATAGTGTGAGCTCTTGGCCTACCTTGATCCGGTCTGATGTGAGGTTATTTGCTTGTTTTAACTCATTAACCGATATATCAAACTTGGCCGCTATCACACCTAGACTATCACCGGATTTGACGATGTAACTTTGGCTGTCATATCTTTTTTGGGCATAGAGTTTATCTTGGTTTTCCTGATATGCGCCTACGTTTTCAATGGGTAAGGCAATTTGGTATTTGCCTTTACTTGGAATAACATTTTGACGGTAGCCAGGATTATAGGTTTTAAACTCCTTTTTGGTGAGTCCCGCCGCATTGGCAATTTGGCCAATTTCAACCCCATTAGGTGCTGGGAGTCGCTCAAGGAAAGGACGATTGGCAATCGGTAATACTTTCAAATTGTAATGGCTAGGCTCGCGGATAATTTGAATAAAAGCTAGCCACTTAGGTACGGTTTGTACTTTTTTTGCAGGGATGTTGAGTGACCAAAAATCTGTGGGTTTGCCCTTAGCTTTGTTTCTTTCTATTGCGGCTTTTATCACTAACTCACCACTGTTATAACCAGCAACTGCATTGATCCAGTCACTACCTAGGGTGTCGTATAAGTGTTGCAGGTAGTCGAGCACTGCATCGGTTGAAGCAAGCGCATCTTTACGTCCATCATAGGCAGAATTAATGGTTAGACCAAAGTTGCGGCCAGTGGCGGGGATCATCTGCCATAAACCCGCTGGACCATTGGCTTGTGCTAGCGGGTTATAACCACTTTCAACTATAGGTAATAGGGCTAATTCAAGCGGCATATTACGGGCTTCTAGCTGACTGACAATGTAATACAAAAAAGGCTCGGCACGATCGCTGATTTGATTCATAAACTTTTGTTTATCAGCAAAAAATTTACGTTGTCTACGTACTTCCGCTTCATCGTGTACATCAATAGTGTGCGCATGTTGAATTTTTTCCCATACGTCGCTGTATTGCGCTTCAATGGGCTCAGGCGTGCTGCTGGCATCTTGTACTGAGTGACTATCGTTGTTTGTTTCTTCTGGTGTTGTCGTTGTGAATTCTGTTGGCGAAGTATCCGACGAAGTGGCTACGCAGCCGCTGAGTTGGGCCATTAGCATGGCTAGCATAAGCACCGCAAAAGCGTGCGTTTGGCGAAAATGTTTCCGCATGATAGTCCTGTTATTAGGTGACTTAGCTTTCAATATTTGTGCACATGCTAATCTGTTTTCGGGTTTCTGGATAGTTATGCTCAGTTTTTGTACGTTTTGAATATGGGTTCTGGCTTTTAGATTTATCAATAAATGCGCTAACATAGGCGCGATTTTTCACTGATTTGGGTAGTAATGTGCAGACGTTAGCGCAGTTAAGAGCAGGGCAGTTACAAGGGAGCACGCGTTTACAATTGGCCGAGGATTTAACCGGGTTTCCGCGGGAGATTTTTGACTTAGCCGATACACTCGAAATCCTCGATATATCAAATAATCAATTGAGTGAGCTACCTGAAGATTTGTATCGCTTATCTAAGCTTAAGATACTTTTCGCTTCTAATAATCGCTTCGAGCATTTACCCGAGGTTTTAGGACGCTGCACAAATTTAGAGATGATTGGTTTTAAGGCGAATCAAATCAAAACGGTGTCAGCGGCATCCCTACCATTGCAAACCCGCTGGCTTATCCTAACCGATAACTGCATAAAGACCTTACCCGGAGCAATGGGTAAGCTGTATCGTTTACAAAAATTAGCCTTGGCAGGCAACCGCTTAACGGCTTTACCTGAGTCTATGGTCGATTGTCACAACTTAGAGTTAGTCCGTTTATCGGCCAATCAGCTTCAAGCTCTGCCCCAATGGTTATTAAGTTTGCCTAAGCTGACCTGGCTCGCCTTTGCGGGTAATCCTTTTAGCCATACCTTGGTCGATCCGCACGCTGATGTGGCCAGTGTCGCCAATGTTACTCTGGATGAGCTAAAGCTGACTGACAAGCTAGGAGAAGGTGCATCTGGGGTGATTTACCATGGTCAATGGTTAACTCAGTCCATGATTGAAGCCACTGGCTCGGCGCATATTGCTGTCAAATTATTTAAGGGCGAAGTGACTAGCGATGGTTATCCCGCCGATGAGTTAGATTGTTGCTTAACTTTGGGCGAGCACCCTAACCTTATCAAGGCGGTTGCACATATTAGCCAAGCGGATCAATTAGGCTTAGTAATGGAGCTTATTCCCCAAGGATTTAGCAACTTAGGTCTACCACCCAACTTAGAAACATGCACCCGCGATACCTTTAAACCTGATAGCCAATTCAGCCTTGCCGACATTGTAAAAATTGCAAGTCAGTTATCCGACGCAATGGAACATATGCATGCCAAGCAGATAAGCCACGGCGATGTATATGCCCATAATATTATGGTTAACAAAGAGAGGGAGCTGCTTTTTGGTGATTTTGGTGCAGCTTCTAATTTACGACAGTTAACCGATATTGAACGCGTAGCGATGGAGAAAATCGAAATACGTGCATTAGGGTGTTTAATTGAAGATTTGTTGGCCTATGTAGATGCGAATGCCAATCCAGCACATTATGCTCAGTTAACCGCAATCAAGGATAGGTGTATGTCGGCGGATTTGGGGCTACGCCCATGTTTTACAGTATTAAAACACCAGCTTTTAAGCCTGAATGGTTTAGGCACTGCCAACTCATTAAGGGAATAAATCGAGTCATACATCAACTGGGATAGAGAATAAAGATGGTAATTTGGTTTGAAATTGCGCTAGCTTAGCCCAACTAAGTTTCATTACTTCCAATCTTGTCTTTTGTGCCGAATAGGTTTGTATCATTAATTGAGCGCCAACTGCCATGGTTTTCACGTTATGCTTCAAGAAATTTGGCTGAAAATTTTGGTCAAAAACCCGTATGCAAGAGATGTAAGGAGTTGTATATGCTAAAGGAATACTCTATGTCAGCTTTGCCTAATGATTATACCCATATCCATGTCGAACAACCCGGTGCACCTGAGGTGATGCAGTTAACCCGCTCGCCTTTGCCTGTTCCTCTGGTTGGGCAAGTGCTTATCCGCGTGCATGCTGCAGGGGTTAATGGACCTGATATTAAGCAAAGAGTTGGCGCATATCCGCCACCGCCAGGGGCATCAGCCATTATTGGTCTTGAGGTCGCAGGGGTGATTTGTGCCCTCGGTGACGGCGTAAGCCAATGGCAACTTGGGGATAAAGTCTGTGCTTTAGTGCCGGGTGGAGGCTATGGCGAATATGCATTGACCTACGCAGCCCATTGTTTGCCAATCCCAACAGACTTTAGTTATGTTCAGGCCGCCGCATTACCGGAAACCTTTTTCACCGTATGGGGCAATTTGTTTATGCGTGCTGGACTGAAAGCGGGTGAAACTGTGCTGATCCATGGTGGTTCTGGCGGTATTGGCAGTACGGCAATTCAGCTTGCAAGTGCGTTAGGTGCCAAAGTGATTGCCACCACAGGAAAAGATGAAAAGCGCGATTACTGCTTGAGCCTAGGTGCCCATGAGGTGATTAACTATCGAAGCCAAAACTTTGTTGAAGCCGTGATGGCATTCACGCAAGACAAGGGGGTAAATGTGGTATTTGATATTGCGGGCGGTGACTTTATCAATCTAAATTTACAAGCACTTGCAATGGATGGACGCATGGTGTCTGTCGCAATGCAACGTGGCCCTAAAGCCGAAGTTGAACTCTTTCGCTTAATGGCAAAACGTATTGTTTGGACTGGTTCGACCCTAAGGCCGCAGAGTGTGGAGTCTAAAGCCGCCATTGCCAATGAATTGCAAGCAACGGTGTGGCCACTTTTGGATAGTCATAAGGTTGTCCCTAATATTTTTGCGACTTTTCCGCTGAGTGAGGCGCCCAAGGCCCATGCTCTGATGGAGTCGGGGGAGCATAGGGGAAAAGTTGTTTTAACATTGGTTTAATTAAACGATAAGTGAGTTGATGGGATGAATTCCACAGGAAGGGGCCTTAGTCAGTCCTTTGATGGATTAAGGAGCAGAATAAAAACTTGCTGCGATGATTTTTTCGACTAAAGTCGTTAGTGCCTCAACTTTTTGGGGACTTTGGCCGAAATTAATGCGTAATAAGTGAAAATTTCATGGTATGAGGCATTGATTATCGGAAATATTCTGTAAAAATACCCAGTTGAAAACGTCAGAGACAATCGGGCGCTATTTGTGGATCAAAGCAAGCGACGCTTCGCTTATTCAGACTAAAAAACTCATGGTGTATGTGTTGATTTAAGGGTATTGGCATATATGTATAACACAGCAAAGAAACAAGTTTGGTATGGTGAGCTGAGAACATCGAAAGGCAACGCGATTGTCGTCCATGACAACCAGCTGCCAGATGCCTCCCCCGGACGGATCTACCTATACAATACAGAGCGTGATGCCATTGTTGAGTACGTGGAAGATATCGTTAAAGTGAACCTATATGACTTAGACGAGGCTGCGTTAAAAGCCGCTGAGGCTAAGTTTAGTGGTGCATGGAAGGCGGCTAGATCTCAATTTATGAGCAAACATCAAGCTCGTATTGAGCTAAATAATGTCAAAGAAACCGCCCCTGTACGTAAGGTGGCTAAGCCTGAAGTTGAGCCTGAAATTGAAACCGATGCAATCGGTGCGGATTTTGATGACGACTGGGTCGATGATTTTGATGATTAACACAGCGTTGGCCTAGTGGCTAACGCTGTAAGGAATAAAATAACCATTATTTTATTCCTTATTCCTACCTTCTCTCATTTTTTCCAATCTACTTTCTAATACTAAAATCCATAATCTCCTAATTTTTAGGCATAGGTATCAAACTGATAACGGCTAATATGGTGATAAACTTTTCCCGGAACTAACCAAACATTATCGCCAAATAAATTCGTTTGGTTTGGTGAATCAGGTGGCATTTGTGGCTCTATGCATACGCCATGATGTTGGTTGAAAACCTGTTGATTACGACCCACTGTGCCTTTTAAAAAATTGGAACAGTAGAATTGAGCGCTAGGTTGATTGGTAAATACTGTCATAGCGCGGCCGCTCACAGGGCTGCTTAAACAGCCAAAGCGAGCAAGGGAACCTTCGGCATTATCCATCAGATAGCAGTGGTCATAGCCACGGGTACTGGCTAGTTCGGCTGCATTCAGTTTGTCGCCGATGCGAACGGCTTGACGTAGATCGAAAATAGAGTTTTCAACGTTAGCTATTCCAGTGGGGATGCTGACATCATTAATCGTCAGATAACGCTCGGCATCAATTTGCATAAAATGATTGTGGTTAGTCTCCGAGCCATCGAGGTTGAAGTAGCTGTGCTGAGTCAAACTCACAGGACAAGCCTTATCTACAGAGGCTAGCATCTCGACATAGAGATTATTGGCCGCTAAGCGATAGTCTAATTGAACAGTGCAATTACCAGGAAATCCCATATCACCATCGGGACTCATAAGCGTTAAGCGCACCCCGTCGGGGAGTGTGCCTAATTGCCAAGTTTTTCGATTGAAACCTTCATGCCCACCGTGTAAACAGTTAGTCGCTTGGTTTATATCTAGTTGATAATCTTGCCCTTGATAGTGCATTTTGCCGTTGGCAATACGATTAGCAAAACGGCCAGTAATGGCTCCAAGATGGGCATTTTGGGTGAGGTAATCTTCGACGCTATCGCAACCTAATACAATATTGCCACGTTCCCCATGCTTATCAGGTGTCCAAAGGGAGCGGATAATACCGCCCAAGCTGATGACTTCTAATGCGACAATACCATTGTCAATCCGCACTCGTTCGATTTCGCCGCCGCGGGGATCCGTCCAAGGTTCTAATACACTGAAATGTACCATTTAGCTTCCTTCTGTATTTGGCTCACAGCGAGTTAATTTAACCGCTTGATTTTGTTTTTAAAGACAACGAACACCATTGGATCCATTGCTAAATTCCAATGGTATTGGACTAGGGGAGATTTAGAGCGTTAGTGATGTATACCAAGTTATTTTGCTACAACTAGCTATCGATACGGCCCGCACCTGCGCTTGCAGAACATAAATACACAGTGGCATCGATCCCGGTTTTATTGAGAAACTCATGCTCAACTGCCGCCACCACCTCATCCGTAAGCTCATGATCCACTAACGCGACCACACAACCATCTGTCATACGTATGCCGCCACGCTCCCCAATCACTTGGCTGACAATCTCTACTAAGGTATCAAATTCGGGCAAGGTCACTTCGAAATCATCCCTGAGTGAAGCGTGGGATTGCGCCATTAACTGGCTAAATTTAGTGATATTATTTTGTTCGAGTGCACGCGCAGCACTCTGAGTGCGTTTATTCTCTGTCACTACATGTTTGGCACGGCGGTATAAGGTGTCAGTTAATTTATCCTTCGCACTTTCTAACTGGCGTAAATCAAGATGACGCAACGCATCTAAACCAAAATATTCAGCAGCTTGGGCACACTCATCGCGGCGTTGTTGATTGGTGGCCGCTAAACGCTGTTTTTCAATATGGGCATCTATGATGATAAGGCTTAAATTTTCGGGGATCGAAATCGCTTCACTGTCGAGATCTAAACAATCGATCAATAACGCGTGATCCTGCTCGCCCATGGCACTGATCATATGATCCATAATGCTGCAAGCCGATTTAACGTATCTATGTTCACCACGCTGGGCTAATTGTGCCACCGCCATGGGGGATAAGTGTAGTTGGCTGCTATCACTGATGGCTGTACCAAAGGCAACGACAAGGGCGCCGGAGGAGGACAAGCCCGCCGCCAGAGGAACATCACCCACTATGGCTAAATCCAGACCTTTTGCCAACAAACCCGTGTGGGCCATGGCCGCAGTCAGCCCTTTTAGATAATTCACCCAACCATCCGCGGGATCAATATTGCCCTCTTGACCGAAGGTCCACTCTTTGAGTTGTCCAGGAAAGGCATCGGCCACGGCGCGAAACTTAGTATCTTCACGGCGTTTAACGGCGATAACGGTATGAAAATTAATGGCGGCCGGTAATACAAAGCCATCGTTGTAATCAGTATATTCACCGATTAAATTGACTCGCCCAGGGGCTTGATATAAATCGTCGGCTTTAGTGCCAAAGGTTTGGACAAATAACTTAGTGGCGCGCTGCGCAGGGTTTGACATGCTGTGAAAATTTCCAAAAAAGCTGAGCTAATTTCGTTCTTGTCTTCGATTTATATCACGACTGAGTCAGCTATGTAACTGAGATTTTGTATCGTTATTACGATGGATAGAAAAGATAAAATCGATGATGTTTTTGAGTGTCAGTAAATCACCGAATGTAAGTGATCTAGCTATTTGATTATTAAAGAGATAGAAAACTTAAAGTGAGCTAGGCTCAGAGTCATATTTCTCTGAGCCTATCTAAACTTTACGCCTGCTCAACTCGCGTCGTTTAGCGCTTTTGCTGCTAGCGTTTCTTGTTCTTCGAGCGTTTTTTTATCAGAGGCTTGCAGTAATTCATGGATAACATGGTCGACAAACCCCGCGCCTGCCGCTTCGTACAGGTTATAAACACTGTGCACACCTGAAGCTCTCAATGCATCGGCATCATCACTGTACTGAACTATCGCACTGATTTTTCCTGGATAATTGAGTCTTTTAAGCTGCTGAACTGCAAACATATTTCCCGCATGGTGTGGCATGGCGAGTAGTACGAGTTCGAGATTAGGTGCGTGGTCAAGCTTTTCCCAAAAATCAGTATCGGATGCGTCGCCTTTTACCACATTGCGGCCATTGGCCCTATGTAAATCAACCAATACCTGCTTACGCTCGATGCCTAGGATTTCACCATCAAATTTGTCATGCAGCTCATCGTAGGCGCCGCTACCAATACGGCCCATACCTAGAATTACGAAACGGGGATTGCCCATAGGTATCGGTCTGTCTTCTGGATGTAAGGGGCTTTTTTCGAGCTTAATTAACCGTTGTTGGAATCTCTGATAGATATTGCTTACTGTGGCGTTAAGTGGTGCGGCGAGGAGGAAACTAAAGCTTAATGCCACAGCAATAATTACTAGCCATTGCGAAGGCAACCAGCCTTTGCTGGTGGCCACCGCGGCAACAATTAAACCGAACTCACTGAAATTACCTAGGTTAAACGATCCTAACATCGAGGTACGCGAACGTAGTTTAAAACGGGTGAGAATATAGACAAATAACAGGATTTTCAGCGGTACTAACAGCACTAACAGTGCAGCAAGTACCAGATCGGATACCGTAGGTAAGCCATTGAGTCCAATGGTTAAAAAGAAGGCTACCAGGAACAGTTCTTTAAAATAGAATAAAGATTTTGCTAGCTCAGAGGATTTTTTATGCCCAGCGAGTAAGATCCCTATGATTAAGGCGCCTAAGTCAGGTTTTAGACCCACAGCTTCAAATAACCAAGCACCGACAACAAGGGCCATGACTAGTCCGAAAAGCACTAATAATTCACCGTGTCCTACTCGGTCAAAGGCTTTATAAATAAGTGGTTTAGCTAGTGGTAATAACAATAGTGCGAAAGCCCAGACCGAAGGTACATCACCCTTGGAAATGGTTAAAAACAGCACGGCGAAGATATCCTGCATAATCAGGATGCCAATGGCGACACGGCCATAGAGGGATTGTACATCCCCTTTATCTTCCAATACTTTTACCGCGAAAACTGTGCTAGAGAAACTTAACGCAAAGGCAATTAACGTGAGCTGCTCAATGCTAAGGTCAGTGAGCTGAGTTAACCCAATCAGGCTTAAAATTTTGAGAATGGGTACGAACACTAGCATTGAGAGTATCAAGTGCACACTCGAACCTGCCCACACTTCGGCCTTGAATAGGCTACGAATATCGAGTTTTAAGCCAATAGCGAATAACAGTAATGTCACCCCGAGGTTCGCGAATTGTTGCAGTAATGGCAGGCTTTCTTTGTCAATTCCGAAAACAAACAGCACAAAGCCCGCCACTAAATAGCCGATGAGCGGCGGGAGTCCGATCCTGCTGACTAACATGCCGCAGACCAGTGTGATGATAAGCATGGCCGGTTCCATAATGCTCCAATTTAAAAAGTCCACAATAGGGATGGATTGTATAAGAAATCGATGACAGAGCGATAAAAAAACGGACTTTTAATTAAAAAAAGTCCGCTTTTTCTTGTGGTTGTATTAAAACAGCCTCTAAACCAGAATTACCATAAATTTCCTATCGGATGCAGTTTAACTTACTGTTTTACTTGAATTATAGTTATTTTACTAGATGATCTAAATGGGCAGCAAAGTCCTTTGGCCCCATAAAGCCGGTAACGCGTAAGTCTTCCCTTTGCGCGCCCTGCTCGTTAAACATCAACAGAGTTGGTAAACCGAGCACATTGTATTTTTCTAAAAGTGCCACATCCACGGCATCACTTTTAGTCACATCCGCTTGCAATAAAACAATTTTATTCATGCGAGTTAAGACTTCAGTATCCTTAAAAGTAATGGCTTCAAATTCTTTACAGGCAACGCACCAGTCGGCATAAAGATCTAACATCACAGGTTTGCCTTGGGCCACCGCAGCCGCGATTTCGCGATCCAGATCTTCTAGCGATTTAATGCGTTTAAAGCCATGAGCTTCTTCGGACGTAATCGCAACACCTTTAAAGCCGAAATGGCCCATTACCGCTTGAAAGCCATAGGAGAAGCTGGCTAGTAGGGTCAGCATTAACAGTATTGAACGGGCAGTTTGTTTCCAGTTAAAGGTGCTGAGTTTGTTCTGGTGCATCAAGTAACCCGTGAAACTAATGCCCCAAAGTGACCAGAGCACATCGGAAATGACACCCGTCCAAATACGGCCAAGCATCATGATAGACACGGCAATGAGCAGGAAGCCAAACACGGTTTTGATGATATTCATCCAAGCACCCGCGCGAGGCAACAATTTACCACCAGAGGTGCCCATAATGAGTAGAGGTACGCCCATCCCCATGCTGAGCACGTACAGTGCTAAGAAACCTTGGAGTAAATCGCCCGTTTGCGCCACATAGACTAATGCACCCGACAGTGGTGCCGTAGTGCAAGGGGAAGCCACTAGACCTGAGATCACCCCCATCAAAAATACGCCAACTAAGTTGCCGCCCTTTTGACTGTTTGACACTGAGTTCATTTTTTCCTGCCAGCGTGATGGCAGTTTTAAATCATAGAGACCAAACATTGATAAGCTAAGTACAAAGAACAGGATAGCCAACACCACTAGCACCGCCGGATGCTGCAGTGCTGCTTGATATTTCATCCCCGCCGATGCGACTACTAAGCCAAGAAGTGAGTAAGTAATCGCCATACCTTGCACGTAGGCCATGGACAGCGTAAAGGCTTTAGTGGTTGAGAGTTTTTGCCCTTGACCGACAATAATACCGGACAAAATTGGGTACATAGGAAATACGCACGGCGTTAGGGCTAAGCCAATACCTAAGCCAAAAAAGATCACCAAGGTCCAAATTAAGCTGTCGTTCGATAGCATTTGGCTCAGGGTATCTTGTTGGGTGATAGGTTGAGTGGGTGCCTCTGTGCTGACTTGTTCAGTACTCGCGGCTTCACCACTGACTACAACACCGTCGTTGGGAGCCACGGCTTTAAGGGATACTTCGCGCTTAGTGGGCGGATAGCATAATTTACCTTCGGCACAACCCATAAAAGTGACAGTGAGTGTGCCATTCTCATCCGCTTGCTTTAGGCCAACGGGAATATCCACATAGGTGTAATAGACTTGTTGTTCGCCAAAATACTCATCGTTATGTGGTTTTCCCTGAGGCAGGGCAACAGTACCTAATTCGGCGCCATTGACGGAAAATGCCAGTTTATCGCGGTACATATAGTAACCGTCGGCGATAACCCAATTGAGTTTGACTTGATTTCCTTCCTGCTTGTAATCGAAAACAAATGCCTTATCGACCGGCATTAGTTCTGGTTCACTTTTTAAAAACCCAAAGGTGTTTGCTAAAACGCCCTCGCTATAGGTTAATGGAGCGAGGAGTAATAAAGAGGTGAAGATAAGGCTAAGTAGTTTTTTCATGGCTGAGTGTTATCTTTTATCCAATCTAAGTAGGCTGGTAGCCCGTGAGTCACTGGTACGGCAATTATTTCAGGTACTTGATAAGGGTGGAGTGTTAGCACAAGTTGTTCTAACTCGGCATAACGACTTTGTAAACATTTAATGTGTAAGCTAATTTCTTGCTCTTCACAGATGTTACCTTCCCAAGAATAAATAGAACGTATGGGAGCCGATATATGCACGCAAGCGGCAATACGCGACTCGATTAAAGCTCGGGCTAAGGTATTGGCCAGTGCTTCATCTGGGCAGGTAGTGCTCACCACTAAATATTGATCTTGCATGGTATTGGGTATCGTCCCTTAACAATCTTAAATTTCACTTAAGCCCATTGGGTTAAACTACTTTACGTGTTTTCATGGTCTCATACATTAACGCGTTAACAAAAGGGTGAGCTAAATTACATTCCCCCGTGGACTATGCTCGCGGCGACGACTTGATTTAAGACCGGACAACCCCCATTTAGTTTACAGTGATAGTCAGATAAAAACGGATAGTGAGATAAAACTGAGGTCGGTATGTTATTAATTCTATTTTTACTTTTTGTGCTGATCCCTGTGGTTGAGCTATCGGTGCTAATACGTGTTGGTGAAGTATTAGGAACTTGGACAACCATTGGCTTAGTACTCTTTACTGCGGTACTTGGGGTGTCACTGGTGCGTAGCCAAGGGATCAGTACCTTAATGCAAGTACAACAAAAGCTCACTAGGGGCGAAGCGCCAGGGCAAGAAATTGTCGAAGGTATGATGCTAGCTATGGCAGGTGTTTTGTTGGTTATTCCTGGATTTGTAACGGATTTTATTGGCTTACTGCTCTTAACCCCGTTAACCCGTCGCCCCATTGCCGCCTTGGTGTTTAAACGTATGCAGCTGCGAGTGGTTGCGGGATTGCATGGCGGGATGAAGGGGAATTTTAGTGCAGGACCCTTTGGACAACATACACAAGGGCAAGGTCCAGAGTCGAATCCATTCGGGCAGTCTCCCTTTGAGCAGGATAAACCCACCGAGGGAAATATCTACGAGGGCGATTTTGAGCATAAAGACGACCCAAGTGATAAAAAGCCTGAGATCCATCAAATTTCAGATAAAGAAATAGATCCAAAGGATCCTAAAGCTTAAGCGTTAGCTTTATCTATGTTTCCAATATGTTAATCAGCGTTCTATTTAAAATAAGCTCCTAGTGGGAGCTTATTTAATCCCCTGATGCCTACTCTTTAGGTAGATTATCAGAGATAAAGTAAGGGGAAAGCTAAGGCAGCTTCCCCCATTAAACAACTTACTTTGTTTTGTTAAGTTGTTTAGCAAGTTTTTTAAGCTTACCTTCTTGCTTGGCGATTTTAGCTTGACGTAGTTTGATTTCTTTCTTGATTTGTTTTGCTTTTGCCATGATGACATTTTCCTTTAATTTAAATTAATATTTATATATCAACTGATTACTGATTATCTGGCAACCTGTTTTCAGCCACAAAATTACGTATAAATCGACGTATTTCCCGAGCTGCACTGGTGTCTAATTCTTCGCACAAGCTAACAAACTCATCGCGTTCGATGTCATTAATGCGGAGCACCAACTGGCTATTTTTCTTCTTCACTTTCTTATTATCTATCATAATGTTGAACCAATAATTAGATGATTTTAACTAACCAAACAAAAGTAAAGAAAGCCATTAAAGCATATCTCTTGTATGTCGAATGTATATACAAAGCAAATACTAATCTTATTGATCGTAAACATCAACCCAATACTAAAAAGTTCATAAAAATGAAACAAAGGTATGTCAAGCCAACTTGTTAAAAACGACACAAAGCAACTGTCAGCTTAAGACAGGGCGGGATCATACTTTGTTAACTAACGGAAACTTTTAGGCTTAAACAGGATCAGAGCAAGCATGTTATGCTAACGACCTATTCCCTATGTCACTGTTTGAACACTTGA
>NZ_JAKILG010000069.1 GCF_023283765.1 Shewanella profunda
TTGAGAGAAGTCTTTAGCTTCGCCACCGTAGGTCTTAGCCAGTACGTGAGAGATAGCTGCAGTCAGAGTGGTTTTACCATGGTCAACGTGACCAATGGTGCCCACGTTTACGTGAGGCTTAATACGTTCAAATTTAGCTTTTGCCACGATATATTCCTTTCTTTTCAGAATAGTCCAGTCAAAGCTGGACCATAATAACATTTATGTCGTAACTGGATATTAGCTACGAGATTCAATAATCGCTTTCGCAATGTTTTGCGGTGCATCAGAGTACTTCAAGAACTCCATAGAGTACGAAGCACGCCCCTGAGTTGCAGAGCGCAAATCAGTTGCATAACCAAACATTTCAGAAAGAGGTACTACAGCATGGACTATTTTGATGCCACCAAAGCCATCATCCATCCCTTCAATTAAGCCACGACGACGATTTAAATCGCCAACGACGTCACCCATATAATTTTCTGGGGTAGTTACTTCTACTTTCATGCAAGGTTCGAGCAACGCCGGATTCGCTTCAAGTGCACCCTTTTTGAAGCCCATAGAACCCGCAATTTTGAACGCCATCTCATTCGAGTCCACATCATGATATGAACCGTCGAACAGAGTGACCTTCACGTCCAACACAGGGAAGCCAGCGAGAACGCCATTCTTCATCTGTTCTTGGATACCTTTATCAACCGCAGGAATGAATTCACGAGGAATCACACCTCCCACAACAGCATTGACAAATTCGTAACCAGCGCCTTCTTCATTAGGCTCTAGTTTTAACCAAACGTGACCGAATTGTCCACGACCACCTGATTGGCGTACAAATTTACCTTCAGCTTCTACTGAAGCTCGGATAGTTTCGCGGTAGGCCACTTGTGGCTTACCTACGTTACATTCAACACCGAATTCGCGACGCATACGGTCAACGATGATGTCTAAGTGTAACTCACCCATACCCGAAATCAGAGTCTGTGATGATTCTTCGTCAGTTTCAACTCGGAATGATGGATCTTCCGCTGCAAGCTTTTGCAACGCGATACCCATTTTGTCCTGGTCAGCTTTTGACTTAGGCTCAACGGCAATGGTAATTACTGGCTCTGGGAACTCCATACGTTCCAAGATCACTTTATGATCGTTATCACAAAGCGTATCACCCGTAGTCACTTCTTTTAAACCAATAGCCGCAGCGATATCACCAGCACGGACTTCCTTCAGTTCAGTTCGATCATTTGCGTGCATTTGCACCATACGACCTACACGCTCACGCTTCTGTTTCACAGAATTGTAAACGCCTGAACCTGATTCGAGAACGCCTGAGTACACGCGAATAAAGGTCAAAGTTCCTACGAATGGATCTGTAGCAATCTTAAATGCCAACGCAGCAAAAGGCGCATTGTCATCTGATGGGCGTTCTACTTCTTGGTCGTTTTCATCGATGCCCTTAATTGGAGGCACATCAATTGGCGCTGGCAAGAATTCAATCACCGCATCAAGTACCGCTTGAACGCCTTTGTTCTTAAATGCAGAACCACAAGTCGCTAAAACGATTTCATTATTTATAGTACGCTGACGCAGTGCCTTTTTAATCTCTTCTTCTGATAGCGTGCCTTCTTCAAGGTACTTATTCATCAGTTCATCAGAGGATTCAGCTGCTACTTCAACCAGATACTCATGCATTTCAGCCGCTTTAGCCGCTAACTCTGCAGGGATCTCCTCATGAGTGAAAGTCATACCCTGGTCTGCTTCATTCCAGTTAATGGCTTTCATCTTGATTAAGTCGATCACACCTTTGAAGTTTTCTTCTGAACCAATATTCAATTGAATAGGCACACAAGTCGCTCCAAGGCGAGTTCTGATTTGCTTCACTACACGTTCAAAGTCCGCACCTGCACGATCCATTTTGTTGACAAATACTAAGCGTGGAACGCGGTATTTGTCAGCTTGACGCCACACTGTTTCTGACTGAGGTTCAACACCAGATGAACCACAGAAAACGACAACAGCGCCGTCGAGGACGCGCAGAGACCGTTCAACTTCAATAGTAAAGTCAACGTGACCAGGGGTATCGATGATATTGATACGGTGTTCAGTGAATTGAGCATCCATACCACGCCAGAATGTGGTTACCGCAGCCGAGGTGATAGTAATACCACGCTCTTGCTCTTGAACCATCCAGTCTGTGGTAGCAGCGCCGTCATGCACCTCTCCGATTTTATGAGACAAACCGGTATAGAACAGAACACGTTCTGTTGTGGTGGTTTTACCTGCGTCCACATGAGCAACAATACCGATATTACGATAACGCTCAATTGGGGTTGTACGAGCCACGATTATACCCTCTCCACCAAGACCTAAGTCTTGGCAATATCAACAACTATGGTGTGGGCCTAAGCCCACACCATCATATTACCAGCGGTAATGAGCAAAGGCCTTGTTAGCTTCAGCCATGCGATGCACGTCTTCACGCTTCTTAACAGCAGTACCTTTGTTTTCAGACGCATCTAGCATTTCACCTGCTAGACGTAAAGCCATAGATTTTTCACCACGCTTACGAGCAGCTTCAACTAACCAGCGCATCGCCAGTGCGTTACGACGCACAGGACGAACTTCACATGGTACCTGGTACGTAGAACCACCAACGCGACGAGATTTAACTTCGACTGATGGGCGAACATTGTCCAGGGCTGCTTCAAGGATAACTAAATGGTTTTCGCTTTTCTTTTCAGCAACAACATCTAGTGCCTTGTAAATAATTTTTTCTGCAGTCGACTTTTTGCCGTCTTGCATAATGACGTTGATGAACTTAGCCAGCAACTCACTGTGAAACTTTGGATCTGGTAGGATTTTACGTTGTCCTACAACGCGACGTCTTGGCATAACAATTCTCCGTATGCTTCAGGGATTTCCAAAACTGGAATTCTCAAAATAAAACTAGCTTGGCCTTACTTAACGGATAAGTTAAGACTTAGGACGCTTAGCACCGTATTTAGAACGGCTTTGGCGACGTGAAGTCACGCCTGCACAGTCTAATGCGCCACGAATAGTGTGATAACGCACACCTGGTAAGTCTTTAACACGACCACCACGGATTAAGATCACGCTATGTTCCTGCAGGTTGTGGCCTTCACCGCCGATGTACGAAGTAACTTCGAAACCGTTAGTTAGACGCACACGAGCTACTTTACGTAGTGCAGAGTTAGGTTTTTTAGGGGTAGTAGTGTACACACGTGTACAAACACCACGTTTTTGCGGGCACGCATTCAACGCAGGCACGTTAGTCTTGTCGACTTTTGGCGCGCGTGGCTTACGTACCAACTGGTTTACAGTTGCCATGTATAGCTCCGAGTCAGTTGAATCAAACTCAACGATAAGGTGTGAAAAATCTATATCCCACAATAGTGGGACGCGGAATTTTAGAAAGGTAATGCCGGACTGTCAAGAAATAGCCAACTTTTGCGGCATATTACAAGAAAAAAGGCGCCAATGGCGCCTTTTTGTTACAATCTGATTACTTAATCGTGGCTACCGGCCATGTTTAAGAGATCAGCGAGGTTCTGTTCAGCTTCACTAGCAGTGACTTTATTCACTACAACTGGCTCGTCTTTCTTAGCACGGGCATCATTGCGGGTCTTGTGATAAGCGTAACCCGTACCGGCTGGGATCAAACGACCAACGATGACGTTTTCTTTCAGACCACGCAGTTGATCGCTCTTACCACCTACGGCAGCTTCAGTCAGAACGCGCGTTGTTTCTTGGAACGATGCTGCAGAGATAAAGGACTCTGTCGCCAGAGACGCTTTGGTAATACCTAGCAGTTCACGTTCGAAGGTCGCAGGTACTTTGCCCTGAGCAATAAGTTCGCGGTTAGCGATCTTAACGCGTGACACTTCAGCTTGTTCCCCTTCGAGGAAGTCAGTATCACCGGCAGAAGTAATGAGACACTTACGTAGCATCTGACGGATGATCACTTCGATATGCTTATCGTTGATCTTCACGCCTTGCAAACGGTAAACGTCTTGTACTTCGTTCACAATGTAGTTTGCTACATTGTGGATGCCGCGCAGACGCAGAATGTCGTGCGCTGCTTCTGGACCGTCAGCGATAACTTCACCACGTTCGACTTTTTCACCTTCGAACACGTTTAAGTTACGCCATTTAGGGATCATCTCTTCGTAATGATCGCCGCCATCAGCTGGTGTAATTACCAAACGACGCTTGCCCTTAGTCTCTTTACCAAATGAGATGGTACCAGAGATTTCCGCCAGAATTGCAGGCTCTTTTGGCTTACGCGCTTCGAACAAGTCAGCAACGCGTGGCAGACCACCGGTGATGTCGCGTGTTTTAGACGATTCTTGTGGAATACGTGCTAACGCGTCACCTACGGCAATTTGCGCGTTGTCGTCAAGGTTAACGATCGCACTGCCTGGTAAGAAGTACTGTGCTGGTACTTCTGTGCCTGGGATCATCAAGTCTGCACCATTCGCGCCAAGCAGACGGATCATTGGGCGCATTTCTTTACCCGCTGTACCACGCTGACCGACGTCAAGGATCACGATTGATGATAAACCAGTCAGCTCGTCTGTTTGACGTGTCATAGTAACACCGTCAATCATATCAACGAACTTGATGCTACCCGCCACTTCAGAAATGATTGGGTGAGTATGTGGGTCCCAGTTAGCGATGATATCGCCAGCTTCAACCGCTGCATCTTCCAGTTTTTCAAGAACAGTACCGTATGGCACTTTATAACGCTCTTTCTCACGACCTAACTCATCAATGATGGCCAGTTCAGAAGAACGAGAAACGATAACCAGTTTGCCGTCACTGTTGATAACATGTTTCGCGTTATGCAGTTTCAATGAACCTGAGTTTTTCACTTGGACATTGTTTTCTGCAGAAGCACGTGACGCCGCACCACCGATGTGGAACGTACGCATCGTTAACTGTGTACCTGGTTCACCGATAGATTGTGCTGCCACAACACCGATGGCTTCACCATGGTTAATGATATGACCACGTGCCAAGTCACGGCCATAACATGCCGCACACACACCGAAATCGGTATCACAGGTAATAACAGAACGTACAATCACTTCATCGATTGAATGCTCTTCTAACTTGTCACACCATGCTTCATCTAGCAGCGTGTTACGCGGTGCTAACACGTCTTCAGTGCCTGGATAGTACACATCAACGGCAACCACACGACCTAGTACGCGTTCACGCAATGGCTCAACCACATCACCACCTTCAATCAGCGGCTTCATGGTTAGACCTTCGTGAGTACCACAATCGTCTTCGATAACCACTAAATCTTGTGCAACGTCTACAAGACGACGAGTCAGGTAACCCGAGTTAGCAGTCTTCAATGCCGTATCGGCTAGACCTTTACGTGCACCGTGAGTAGAAATAAAGTACTGGAGTACGTTTAGACCTTCACGGAAGTTAGCTGTGATGGGTGTTTCGATGATTGAGCCGTCTGGCTTAGCCATCAGACCACGCATACCCGCTAACTGACGGATCTGTGCGGCACTACCACGAGCGCCTGAGTCAGCCATCATATAGATGCTGTTAAACGAGGCTTGTTTCTCTTCAACGCCATCACGGTTAATCACTGTCTCAGTTGACAGGTTTTCCATCATAGCTTTAGAAACTTTTTCGTTGGCACTTGCCCAGATATCGATAACTTTGTTGTAACGCTCACCCGCTGTTACCAGACCTGATTGGAACTGCTCTTGAATTTCAAGAACTTCCGCTTCTGCATCGGCAACTAGAGTGTATTTCTCGTCAGGAATAACCATGTCATCGATACCAACAGAGGCACCAGAGATGGTTGCAAAACGGAAACCGGTGTACATCAATTGGTCAGCGAAGATAACAGTATCTTTCAGACCCAGTTGACGATAACAAGTGTTCAACAGTTTAGAGATCTGCTTCTTGCCCATGTTCTGGTTAACCAGATCAAATGACAAACCTGCTGGCAGAATTTGTGACAGCAGAGCACGACCCACAGTCGTATCAACGATACGGCGTTGTTCGGTACGTTCACCATCGTCACCAATAATGGTTTCAGTGATACGTACTTTAACACGGGCATGCAGTTCAGCAGCGCCAGTTGCATAAGCTTTTTCAACTTCAGCAACAGACATAAATGCCATACCTTCACCACGGCCGTTAATACGCTCACGGCTGGTGTAGTACAGACCTAATACCACGTCTTGAGACGGGGTGATAACAGGCTCGCCGTTGGCTGGTGACAGGATGTTGTTGGTAGACATCATCAGGGCACGGGCTTCAAGCTGCGCTTCCAGTGTTAACGGTACGTGTACCGCCATTTGGTCACCGTCGAAGTCGGCGTTGTATGCCGCACAAACGAGCGGGTGTAACTGGATTGCTTTACCTTCAATCAGTACGGGTTCGAACGCTTGGATACCCAGTCTGTGCAGTGTAGGTGCACGGTTGAGCATCACTGGATGTTCGCGGATCACTTCATCCAGAACGTCCCATACTTCCGCCACTTCACGCTCAACCATCTTCTTAGCCGCTTTGATAGTAGTAGCTAAGCCACGACCTTCCAGCTTGCCATAGATGAATGGCTTGAACAGTTCCAGTGCCATCTTCTTAGGAAGACCACATTGGTGCAGGCGTAGAGTAGGACCTACGGTAATGACCGAACGACCAGAATAGTCGACGCGCTTACCCAATAAGTTCTGACGGAAACGACCTTGCTTACCTTTGATCATATCGGCCAAAGATTTCAGAGGACGTTTGTTAGAACCGGTAATAGCACGACCACGACGACCGTTATCCAATAGCGCATCAACAGACTCTTGTAACATACGCTTTTCGTTGCGTACGATAATGTCTGGCGCAGCTAAATCTAACAGACGCTTCAAACGGTTGTTACGGTTGATCACGCGGCGATACAGGTCGTTAAGATCTGAAGTCGCGAAGCGGCCGCCATCGAGCGGTACCAACGGACGTAAGTCAGGTGGTAACACAGGCAGTACTTTTAAGATCATCCACTCAGGCTTGTTGCCTGATGTGTAGAATGCTTCCATCAACTTAAGACGTTTAGTCACTTTCTTGCGACGAGTCTCAGAGTTGATTGAAGGTAATTCTTCACGCATTTGTTCGATTTCTTTGGCTAAATCGATAGCACGTAACAGTTCAAGCACTGCTTCGGCACCCATTTTAGCTTCGAACTCGTCACCGTATTCTTCTAACGCATCCAGATACGTTTCTTCTGTCAGCATTTGGCCACGTTCAAGGCTGGTCATGCCAGGCTCGATCACGACAAATGATTCAAAATACAGTACGCGTTCGATATCACGCAGCGTCATATCCAGCATTAAGCCAATACGTGACGGCAGTGATTTTAAGAACCAAATGTGCGCAACTGGGCTAGCCAGTTCGATGTGACCCATACGCTCACGACGTACTTTAGTTTGGGTTACTTCAACGCCACACTTTTCACAAATAACACCACGGTGCTTCAAACGTTTGTACTTACCGCACAAACATTCGTAATCTTTAACTGGGCCAAAGATACGCGCACAGAACAGACCTTCACGCTCAGGCTTGAAGGTACGGTAGTTGATGGTTTCTGGCTTCTTAACTTCACCAAAAGACCAAGAACGGATCAGATCAGGCGATGCCAGACCAATTTTGATGCCGTTAAATTCTTCAGTCTTGCTTTGCTGTTTCAGAAACTTTAATAAGTCTTTCACGTTTCTCTCCTGAAGGAGTTAAACCGGGTGCTCCGCTCGCACGGAGCACCATTCTGTTGCCAAACGCGGCTAAGTGCCTACGCTTATGCCTGATCCAACTCGATATTAATACCGAGTGAACGGATCTCCTTCAGTAACACGTTGAAGGACTCTGGCATGCCAGGTTGCATCTGATGGTTACCGTCGACGATGTTCTTATACATCTGAGTACGACCGTTAACGTCATCCGATTTAACAGTGAGCATTTCTTGAAGCGTGTAAGCGGCACCGTATGCTTCTAGTGCCCACACTTCCATCTCACCGAAACGCTGACCACCGAACTGAGCTTTACCGCCCAGTGGTTGTTGAGTCACTAAGCTGTACGAACCAGTAGAACGGGCGTGCATCTTGTCATCAACTAAGTGGTTCAGTTTGAGCATGTACATGTAACCTACCGTTACTTGACGCTCAAATTCGTTACCGGTACGACCATCAAACAACTTCAACTGACCAGAGGTTGGCAAACCTGCAAGTTCAAGCATCTGCTTGATCTCTTTCTCTTTAGCACCATCGAATGCAGGCGTTGCAATCGGGATACCGCCTTTGAGGTTAGTCGCAAGACGTAATACTTCATCATCGGTGAATGAATCGATATCGACGCGCTGTTGCACTTCGTCACCTAATTCATAAACTTGCTTGATGTAACCACGGACTTCAGCCAGCTCGCGCTGTTCTTCAAGCATCGCAGTGATCTTGTTACCAATACCTTTGGCAGCGGCGCCCATATGGACTTCAAGTACCTGACCAATGTTCATACGTGATGGAACACCTAGCGGGTTCAATACGATGTCTACTGGGTTACCTTGTTCGTCATATGGCATGTCTTCGATTGGGCAAATCTTAGAGATAACACCCTTGTTACCGTGACGACCCGCCATCTTGTCACCAGGTTGGATTGTACGCTTAACCGCTAGGTAAACCTTAACGATCTTGAGTACGCCTGGCGCCAAGTCATCACCTTGGGTGATCTTGCGACGTTTGATTTCAAACTTCTTATCGAAGTCAGCTTTCAGCTCTTCATGCTGTTCAGCCAATTGCTCAAGTTCAGTTTGTTTTGCTTCATCGTCAATGACTTGAATCAATACATCTTTACGTGGCAAGGCAGCAATTTGCGCTTCAGTGAAACCAGCGCCGATTAACAGGTTACGCGCACGGCTTAATACGCCTTCTTCAAGGATCTTGAACTCTTCGCCTAAGTCTTTACGAGCTTGGGCAATGTGCATCTCTTCGATTTCAACTGCACGCTTGTCTTTCTCAACGCCGTCACGGGTAAATACCTGAACGTCGATGATAGTGCCCTTAACAGAGTTAGGAACACGCAGTGAACTGTCTTTAACGTCAGACGCTTTCTCACCGAAGATGGCTCGGAGTAACTTCTCTTCTGGTGTTAGCTGTGTTTCGCCTTTTGGCGTCACTTTACCAACCAGAATATCGCCGCCCTTCACTTCTGCACCAATGTAAACGATACCTGACTCGTCGAGTTTCGACAGAGCAGATTCACCTACGTTTGGAATATCAGCGGTGATTTCTTCGCTACCCAACTTAGTGTCACGAGCAATACAAGATAGCTCCTGAATGTGGATAGTAGTGAAACGGTCTTCTTGCGCTACACGCTCAGAAATTAAGATCGAGTCTTCGAAGTTGTAACCGTTCCAAGGCATGAATGCGATACGCATGTTCTGGCCAAGGGCTAAGTCACCTAAGTCAGTAGACGGACCGTCTGCTAACACGTCACCACGAACGACTGGCTCACCAACAGCACAACAAGGGCGTTGGTTGATACAAGTGTTTTGGTTAGAACGGGTGTATTTAGTCAGGTTATAAATGTCGATACCGGCTTCGCCTGGGCGCAGCTCATCTTCATTTACTTTAACAACGATACGGCTCGCATCAACGTAGTCAACAAAACCACCACGCTTAGCAACAACCACTACACCTGAGTCAACAGCCAAAGTACGTTCAATACCAGTACCTACTAGCGGCTTTTCAGAGCGCAATGTTGGTACGGCTTGACGTTGCATGTTCGCACCCATCAAGGCACGGTTAGCATCGTCGTGTTCTAAGAACGGGATCAGCGACGCAGCAACAGAAATAATCTGTTGTGGCGAAACGTCCATATACTGGATGTCAGCAGCGCGCATAAAGGTTGATTCACCTTTATGACGACAAGCAATTTGCTCTTCTGCCATACGCCCGTTCGCGTCAATTTCAATGTTCGCCTGTGCGATCACATAACGACCTTCTTCGATTGCTGACAAGTATTCCACTTCGTCAGTAATCACGCCGTCAATCACCTTGCGGTATGGCGTTTCTAGGAAGCCGTAGGAGTTAGTACGGGCAAAACTTGCTAATGAGTTGATTAGACCAATGTTTGGACCTTCAGGGGTCTCAATTGGACATAAACGACCATAATGCGTTGGATGTACGTCGCGGACTTCAAAGCCTGCACGTTCACGGGTCAAACCACCTGGGCCAAGGGCAGAAATACGACGCTTATGCGTTACTTCTGACAGCGGGTTGTTTTGATCCATAAATTGTGACAGCTGAGAAGAACCGAAGAACTCTTTCACTGCGGCAGAAATTGGCTTAGCGTTGATGAGATCCTGTGGCATCAGCTCGTTTAGATCGCCTAAAGACAGACGTTCACGCACGGCGCGCTCAACACGGACTAAACCTACGCGGAATTGGTTTTCAGCCATTTCACCGACGCTACGAATACGACGGTTGCCTAAGTGATCGATGTCATCGACTTCGTCGAAACCGTTACGGATATGAATGATGTTCTTCATTACCGCAACTATGTCTTCTTTAGACAATACACCGGTACCTTCGTCATCAGGAATGCTGAGACGACGGTTGAACTTCATACGACCTACTTTAGACAGGTCATAACGCTCTTCACTGAAGAACAAGTTCTGGAATAGGGCTTCGGCTGCATCTTTGGTTGGTGGCTCACCAGGACGCATCATACGATAGATCTCAACCAGTGCTTCTAAGCGGTTAGTGGTTGAATCGATACGCAGCGTATCTGAAATATAAGCACCGTGATCTAGCTCGTTGATATACAACGTGCTGATATCTTTAATGCCAGCGAGTGATAATTTCGCCAAATCTTCTAGGCTAATTTCGCTGTTGGCAGACACTAATACTTCACCGGTATCCGGATCGATATAATCCTGAGCAGCATACTTGCCCACGATATATTCAACTGGTACTTCGAGTTCAGTAGTATTGGTTTTTTCTAACTGGCGAATATGGCGAGCCGTAATACGACGACCTGCTTCAACCAGCACAGAGCCTTCAGCATCCTTGATGTCATAGCTGGCGGTTTCACCACGCAGACGCTCAGGAACCAATGACATCACTAGCGTATCTTTCTTAATCTTGAACTCAACGCGTTCAAAGAACAGATCGAGGATCTCTTGAGTAGAAAATTCTAATGCACGCAGAATGATAGTCGCAGGTAATTTACGGCGACGGTCAATACGCACAAATAGTGCATCTTTAGGATCGAATTCAAAGTCAAGCCATGAACCACGGTAAGGAATAATGCGTGCGTTATACAGCACCTTACCTGATGAGTGGGTTTTACCACGGTCATGATCAAAGAACACGCCAGGGCTACGGTGTAATTGAGATACAATTACCCGCTCAGTACCGTTGATAACAAAAGTACCGTTATCAGTCATCAATGGGATATCACCCATGTAGACTTCTTGTTCTTTAATATCTTTTACTGTGCCTGCCGCTGCTTCACGGTCATACAACACCATGCGTAATTTAACGCGTAGTGGTGCTGAGTACGTAACACCGCGGATCTGACACTCTTTCACATCAAAAACAGGCTCGCCTAGCTTATAGCTGACGTATTGCAGTTCTGAATTACCAGAAAAGCTCTTGATGGGAAAAACGCTACGGAAGGCGGCTTCTAAACCGCGCTCACCGGTAGGATCTTGATCGGTGAACTTCTTAAAAGAGTCTAACTGAATAGACAAAAGGTAAGGAATATCCAACACCTGTGGACGCTTACCAAAGTCTTTGCGAATACGCTTCTTTTCAGAATAGGAGTAAACCATGGGTTTCCTCTGCTTACGAGATGTGACCAAGACTGAATGAATAACTTAAGTTATTGAATTCAGCACGTTTGCCCATCACCGTTGATAGCAAGAACCTAACCAGTAATCTCTGTTAGGGACTGCAAAATCTGGCGACAAACGGTGAAAAAAAATCGCCGACGCATATAGCGCAAAAAAGGCCGACGGTTAAAAAACCGCCAGCCTCCACCCAATTGGCTTGGGTGAGTAAGCTAAAATAGCTTACTTGATTTCTACTGAAGCACCAGCGTCAACTAGTTCTTTCTTCAGAGCTTCAGCTTCTTCTTTAGAAACTGCTTCTTTAACTGCTACTGGAGCAGCTTCAGACATAGCTTTAGCTTCTTTCAGGCCTAAACCTGTTGCGCCACGGATGGCTTTAATTACAGCAACTTTGTTGTCGCCGTGTGCAGTCAGAATTACGTTGAATTCTGTTTGCTCTTCAACAGCAGCAGCAGCTTCGCCACCACCAGAAACAACAGCAGCAGCGGCAGAAACACCGAACTTCTCTTCCATTGCTTCGATCAGTTCAACAACTTCCATTACAGACATAGCTGCAAAGGCTTCTAAGATTTGGTCTTTAGTGATAGACATAACAAATGTTTCCTATTGTTCTGAATTCAATTTTAAAAAGCTGCCAGCTTGAAATTAAGCGGCTTCTTGTTTTTGATCGCGCAAGGCGGCCAGTGTACGAACTAACTTGCCAGCAGATGCTTCTTTCATAGTCATCATTAACTGAGCTAGTGCTTCTTCGTATGTTGGCAGTTTCGCCAAACGATCAATGTCAGCTGCAGGGATGAAATTCCCTTCAAAGGCTGCGCCTTTAACTTCGAAATTAGCTTGCTCTTTAGCAAAGTCTTTTAACAGACGAGCTGCAGCACCTGGGTGCTCGTTAGAGAAAGCAATCAAAGTTGGGCCAGTGAACGTTTCTGCTAGGCACTCAAAAGCTGTACCTTCAACAGCACGACGAGCTAATGTGTTACGTACTACACGTACATATACACCAGCTTCGCGAGCTTTTTTACGCAGACCGGTCATAGCACCTACAGTTACACCGCGTGAATCGGCGGCTACTGCAGATAGCGCACCTTTGGCAGCTTCGTTGACTTCAGCAACAATCGCTTTTTTGTCTTCGAGTCTTAATGCCATTGGCTTTACTCCTGGATTCTACCTAGGGTATTCCCTAGTATTTACCATACTAAATACTTATGTATTTAGTGACTTACGGTGCAGATTATCCAGTAAAAAAATTAGCTGGGGCCTGACACCGTCTACGCAGGAAATTAAGTAAACCGTTAAAGTAAACACCTGCGGTCTTGGACGGAAGCCCAATTTTCAACACTTAAAAAGCGGTAAAAACAGGCTTCAACCCACAAAGTGCGCGCATTATAGACTAATGCACCCGCTTTGTAAAATTATAGCGTTGTTTCAAGCGTAGCTTGATCAACGGCAACACCTGCACCCATAGTGGTAGAGATGCTGATCTTTTTCACGAAAATGCCTTTAGCAACTGCAGGCTTAGCCTTTTTCAGTGCTGACACTAACGCTTCCAAGTTTTCTTTCAATTGAACTGGCGTGAAATCCACTTTACCGATAGTAGTGTGGATAATACCGTTCTTGTCGTTACGGTAACGAACTTGACCCGCTTTGGCATTCTTAACAGCTTCAGCAACGTTTGGCGTTACTGTACCTGTTTTAGGGTTAGGCATTAAACCGCGTGGGCCTAAGATTTGACCTAACATACCAACAACGCGCATTGCATCTGGAGATGCGATAACTACGTCAAAGTTCATTTCACCGGCTTTGATTTTCTCAGCCAGATCGTCCATACCAACTAGCTCAGCGCCAGCGGCTTTAGCAGCTTCAGCATTTGCACCTTGTGTAAATACTGCAACGCGAACGTCACGACCAGTACCGTGTGGCAACACAGTTGCACCACGAACGTTTTGGTCTGATTTACGTGGGTCGATACCCAAGTTAACTGCAACGTCTACACTTTCAACGAATTTTGCAGTTGCTAATTCTTTTAACAGAGCAACAGCTTCGTTGATATCGTAGCTTTTAGTACCGTCAACTTTCTCGCGAATTACGCGCATGCGTTTAGTTAGCTTTGCCATTATATTAATCCTCTACAACCAAACCCATTGAACGCGCAGTACCTTCGATTGAGCGAGTCATCGCTTCAATGTCAGCACCAGTCATATCGGCAGCTTTCAGTTCAGCAATTTCTTGAACTTTAGCGCGAGCGATAGTACCCACTTTCTGAGTGTTTGGACGTGGAGAACCTGATTTCAGGCCTGCAGCAGTCTTCAGTAAGTAAGACGCTGGAGAAGTCTTAGTTTCAAAAGTGAATGAACGGTCACTGTAAACAGTGATCACGACTGGAATAGGCATGCCTTTTTCCATTTTTTCTGTACGGGCGTTAAACGCTTTACAGAATTCCATGATGTTCACACCTTTTTGACCCAAAGCTGGACCAACTGGTGGTGATGGGTTCGCAGAACCGGATTTTACTTGCAGCTTAATATAAGCATCAATCTTCTTTGCCATCTGACATTTCCTCAGTTTGGGTTCAAACGCGCATCAGCGACATGCTGACATGCTCCCCCGAAAACAACGGGTGCGGATTATATAGAAATCCGCACCCGTTGCCAAACGGATTTTGTAGTTTATTTAATCAGCCTTTTTCGACCTGACTAAAATCGAGCTCAACGGGTGTAGAACGACCAAAGATCATTACTGACACTTTTACGCGGCTCTTGTCATAGTCCACTTCTTCAACGGTACCGTTAAAGTCAGCAAATGGACCATCACACACACGCACCACTTCACCTGGCTCAAAGATGGTTCTATGAGTCGGCGAGGCTGTCGTTTCTTGTAAGCGACGCAAAATAGCATCGGCTTCTTTATCTGAAATTGGGGCAGGACGATCAGAGGTTCCGCCAATAAAGCCTAAAACACGCGGGATGCTTTTGACTAAATGCCAGCTGTCATCGTTCATTTCCATCTGGACTAACACATAACCAGGGAAAAATTTACGCTCACTCTTACGACGCTGACCTGCACGCATTTCGATAACTTCTTCAGTCGGAACTAATACTTCGCCGAAGTACTGCTCCATGCCGTGCATCTTAATGTATTCAATCAGTGACTTACAAACTCGGCCTTCATAGCCTGAGAATGCCTGCACTACATACCATCTTTTTTTAGCTTCTTTAGCTTCAGTCATTCGAGGTGCCTATACGCCAGTGATAAAATTGACAATTCGCATTAACACAGCATCCATCCCCCAAAGAACCAGAGCTAAGATACCTGTTGCAGCAAGGACAATAAAAGTGGTGTTAAGCGCTTCTTGACGCGTTGGCCATACAACCTTACGCACTTCAATTTGCGACTCGCGAGCGAAAGCAAAAGCTTTTTTACCCTTTTCTGTCTGTAGGGCAATAAAACCAGCAATAGCGAATGCAACGATAACACCAAGTGCACGTATGACAGCACTCGCTTCGCTATACATTTGATTGCCAATAACAGCAGCGGCTAGCAATATAATCACTACGCCCCACTTCACGATATCCAGAGAATTGTTCTGGTTTTCAGTATTTGTTGTCATCGGTTATTCCGTTACTCAATACGGCCTGAGCTTGAGCACAATAATTAGGGACATAAGACCCAGTTACAATACGCTTTTTTATACTCTGCATTTCCGAACACCCTTAGAAACGCAAATAGCATAAGTTCAGGGTCAAAAATCGGCCATAGATTGTATTCTTATTCGACTTTGTAAGCAAGGATACACAGCAAACGCAAACCACAAATCACGGCAAATAATTGACTTAAACAAAAAAGGAAGCCGAAGCTTCCTTTTCAAACTAATCTCTATCGCTATTAAGCGATGATTTTAGCTACTACACCAGCACCAACTGTACGACCACCTTCACGAATTGCGAAGCGTAAACCTTCGTCCATCGCGATTGGGCAAATCAGTGTCACT
>NZ_JAKILG010000070.1 GCF_023283765.1 Shewanella profunda
CCGCTAAAAGCCAGTAAACCAACCAAAATAAGAAAGGCAGCATGGAATGGTGATTTTAGGAGCGAGATTTTCTTTGGTTAAGAGATTTAACAAAGCTTAATCCCGCCCTGACGTTTTGTGGACCAACAATTACAAATTATTTATAAGGCTAACCGAGAAGCCACTCAAAAATGGGGATATAAATTTAATACTGAGTTTGTTCCCGCTGAAAACTTAGGTATAAAGAATGCTGCTTGGGATAGAAAGGCGGGTTACTTTGTTAATCGAAGTTGCTATAACAGCTATTTTTACCCAGTAGAAGATACTAACATTAATTATCTTGATAAATTTATTATGCATGGCGAAAAAATGACCCGCTACTTAGATGGGGGCTCTGCATTACATTTAAATTTGGATGAAAAATTATCAGTAAAAAATTATCTTAATTTATATAATGTCGCAGCACGTACAGGATGTAATTACTTTTGCGTTAATGTAAAAATTACTATCTGTAATGAATGCCAGCATATTGACAAACAAACTCAACAATATTGTCATCAATGCGGGTCAAAAAATATTGATTACGGCACCCGTGTTATTGGCTATTTAAAACGCGTATCGGCCTTTAGTCTAGGGCGTCGAAAAGAACACGACTTGCGTTATTATCACCAGTCACCAGCACAAACTCATGCACTGTAAAAGAACATTTAGGTCAACAACCTATGTGGTAAATAACAAACTATTGAGTCGATATTAATATCGGCATGTTTATGAATGTTCGGTAAGTTAATTTTAACTTTGCTAGGCATTGGATATCCGGCATACGCTGGACCTTAGGCATTTGGCGCCACCCCAAAAAAACAACCCAAGCGATTGTTTTTTAATGACTTTAACTGCGATCTGTAAATTAAGACTTTGACTATAAACTCTATAGTCAAAGCCATGTCAACCTCAAGTTGACCTCAGGAAGGTAACGCAGAGGACTTCATCATGGATTCAAGTCATTCTACCGATGTTTTGACCATCGAAAATCTGAGAGCCACCTTTTGAGTCGCGGACCGTACATGGATCAACAGACCATAGTTAATCAATTAATTTTGAATCAAACTTAACCTCACTTAGATGGCGGCTTAGCAACCTGTTTAGTATTTTTCAATGAGGGGTACATAATAAACGAGGAGACTTAACAAGGATTATTGTTGGCTTAGATTCAATTTGTAAACGCTCAATCACTGCTGCGAGTTTTGCAACGCTGAGTCAAATTGGGATCGGCATACTGGCAAATTCAATACTTAACAGCAGGTTTTTCACTTCAAGTCCTAATTCAGTATCACCTTGAATACTCAGCTTACGCTGGAAGAATAGCGTGTCGGGATCTTCCTTCGCCGCCGCCACTAACTCAGCAGAGTTGGCACTGAAGGTCACCTGCGCATCGGTGAGCTCTGACTTGCCATTTTCCATTAAAACTGACTTCGAAGGCTAAGTTTATATCTTCCACTCGAATCACGACCCATTTATCCGTCAAAAATCCAAGCTCATCGTCAGCAGCTTGCTCGGCAAGTAATACTTCAAGCAGTAGGCTGATGGCTTTTGCTTTGAGGCTAAACGGCATCTTAGCAAGGGGAAAGCCGATGGCTTTTGGCGTGAACTCTAAAAGTTGCTGAGCAAATTTTGCGAAAAAAAACAGCGGACATAGCGGGAACCCTACAAGAATAAAACGTGATATATCCCATTTTATCGGGATTTTATGATCTTAAACCTGTTTTAAATCAATTCATCGCCATTCAATCTTACCTATACTCAGCGGCTATCATTTTATCGGGAGCATTACTATGGAGCTGTTGTGTCCAGCAGGAAATCTGGCCTCGCTAAAGTCGGCATTACATGCCGGAGCCGACGCTGTGTATCTAGGGTTAAAAGACGACACCAACGCGCGCTCGTTTGCAGGATTAAACTTCACCCCCGCAAAATTGCAAGAAGCCACTGAGCTGACGCAAAAGCACGGCAAAAAAATCTTTTTGACCTTAAATACTTTTCCAAAGCCCGGTGAAGAGTATCGTTGGTATCAGGCTATCGATTTAGCGGCAAAACTGGGTATGGATGCATTAATTGTCGCCGATCTTTCTTTACTCGATTATGCCCATAGGCACTATCCAAACCTGCCACTGCATTTATCGGTGCAGGCCAGTGCAACCAATCTGGGGGCGCTGAGCTTTTATAAGGAAGCCTTTAACATCGCCAGAGTAGTATTGCCACGGGTGTTATCCATGAAACAAGTACGGGATCTTGCTAAAGTCAGCCCAGTGGATTTGGAAGTATTCGCCTTTGGTAGTCTGTGCATTATGGCCGAAGGGCGTTGCCAGCTGTCATCCTATGTAACGGGCCAATCGCCCAACACAGGTGGATCTTGTTCACCAGCAAAACACGTACGCTGGCAAGAAGAAGGACAGAACAGATTAACCCGGCTCAACGATGTGTTAATTGATAAATCGGCCCTCGACGAACAAATGGGTTATCCCGTGGTATGCAAAGGCCGTTACATCACAGCAGATCAAGATTCGCCGCAATATTTACTCGAATCACCAACCAGTTTGAATACCTTAAGCTTACTTCCAGAGCTAGCCAAGGCGGGCATAGTGTCGCTGAAAATCGAAGGACGTCAACGCAGCCCAGCCTATGTTGAACAAGTCACTCGAGTATGGCGTCAAGCCATAGACACCTATCTAAATAATCCAGCGCTGTACTCACAAAGCCAAAATCAACCCCATTGGGAACAAGCCCTAGCGAAAGTATCCGAGGGTCAGATCACTACGCTTGGCGCCTACGAGCGCGATTGGCAATAAAAGGTAAATAGAGAGCAAGATTGACAAAGGACACCTTATGAAGATTTCCCTAGGATCACTGTTGTATTGCTGGCAGAAACAGCAAGTCGCTGACTTTTACCAGCAAGTCGCCGCCAGTCAAATTCCCTTAGTGTATTTAGGTGAGGCGGTTTGTAGCCGCAGACGCGAACTCAAGTGGGGCGATTATCTAGAGCTGGCGCAAATGCTCAAGCAGGCGGGTAAAGAAGTCGTGCTTTCGACGCTGGCCTTAATCGAAGCGCCATCTGAATATACTGAGCTCAAACGCCAGGTCGATAACGGTGAATTTATCGTCGAAGCAAACGATATGGCGGCAGTGTATCTTGCCAAAGAGCGTAAGTTACCCTTTGTCTGCGGCGCGAGTATCAATAACTACAATCGTGCTAGTTTAGACATCTTGCAGCGGTTTGGAATGCAAAGATTTGTGATGCCAGTGGAGCTATCTAAGGCTTGGTTGCAACAAGTGATTCAAGAACAGCCGTCATTTGAGGTGGAAGTGCTCGGCCACGGCTATTTACCACTCGCCCATTCAGCGCGCTGCTTTACCGCTAGACACAAACAGCTCACGAAAGATCATTGCGAAACGGTGTGCCGTGAATACAGTAAAGGACTACTCGCGCAAACCCAAGAGCAGCAGCCTTTACTCAGGCTCAATGGAATTCAAACCCAATCCGCTAGCTGTTTAGATTTACGCAGTGAAATAGCGGCAATGACACAAATGGGGGTCGATGTGTTTCGAGTATCACCCAGTAGTCTTGACTGCATCACTAAAGCCAATGCTTTGGTCGATACGATTCAAGCGACTAAAAATACTCAGGATTTTTCAATGAATAGCAACCTTGATATAACCCAGTGCAACGGTTATTGGTTTGGTGAAGCGGGCCTTGCTGTGCATGTGAATCCCTAGTCGGACTTAATCTTAGCTAAAAGTCTAAATCTAAGTAGGAATCTGAACCATAACCTAGGGACCAAATTCGAAAATTAACTCTGCAAGTATTTTGTCGATTTTGAATGGAGTTCCAAGACCAGGAATAATTCCAGTTAAGGCAGTGGCACCACCTATAAAGGCGGTGCAATAGGAATAGTTCGATATAATTTTATCTGCTGCATACTCTTCGATTTCTTCTGTTGTTCGATTCCCATTATATCGTTTTTCGTACTTGCGTTTCAGGCTCAGTGTTTCTTCGCGGATAGTCTTTGGATCGGTAAGAATCAATTCGATTGCTTTTAGCAATACGGCCTTATCGTTTTCTAATTCAGGCACATTACTCTCCTTTCGTATAGTGTCTTATTAGTGCAGTGTTTATTAGCTTTCTCTTTACCAACCGAGAACTAACAAGCTGAACATAACCTCGTTAGCACTTAATGCGCGGTACACTTCGCCAGTTAGTCGTGTATGAGGTGTCAACAAGTCTCGCCGCATTGCCCATTGATGATGCCTTGAGCAGTAATAAATAGAGTATCACTACCATATCGTTGCATAATGTGATCGAGTGTGGACATTAATGCAGGTTTTGCCGTTGGTGGATTGAATAAGTCTAATTGGCTATGCCGCTCGCTGGCTAAATCAATCAAACCTACGCCTATATTTTAATAGCGTACACCTTCACGAAATAAATTGGGTACGGCTTCACAGATAGCCTTAGTCAGCTCTATCGTACAGTTAGTCGAACAAAGAAAGTACACCACGGTTTTATAGCTAACAGGGCGTTCATCATAAGGTGAGTGACTAGCAAATAGCAGCATAGTCTTGCCAGTTGAGCCTTGCTTACGTGCTTTAGTTGCCGCAATACCAACATGCTTACTTAATGCTTGCAATAATGACTTAAAATCAGTGATGCGCTCACCCATACTTCTTGTCGCGAATATCTGCTTCTTATCTGCCCTAGCTTCACCACACATTTTGCATACTTGGCCGTTAAGCTCTCGTACTGTACGCTTGACTTCAATTCTGAACTGTTTACGAGCGAATCCTGCTGGCATGTTCGCTAGGTCAGACGCAGTACGGATATTCATCAGTCCGAGCTTGGCATTAACTCTTCGCCCAATTCCCCAAACGTCACTTACAGCCAGCTGTTTTAGAAACGTACGCCATGATTAAGGATTTAAACAAGCTTGCAGGGCTAGGAATACCTGAAACTCATTATGTAGTTTGATATTTAAACAATTTTAAAGGCTTGTTCATAAATTCGATTTAGGAAACAAAACCGATCACGATCACAAAAATCGATCTTTTTCGTGATCAATATTTGATCTGAATTTGGAGGTGAAAAAATGAGCGCTATATTAAAGGGAGCACGTAATCACACGAAATGGAATTCTGATGGCTCAAATGATTTTAAAGTACCAAGACAAGCATGAGTTGATTTTACATCCTGCAGTGAGAAATGCATTCGATGTAATGCAATCATTCCCAGGGCTCTGTAATCGACATGCCCTACCTGCAAGTATCAGGTCTGAATTTGCCTCCCAAACAATATATTGTTTGGAGCACACAGATTCGAGAGTAAAAAGCAATAAGACAAAACATCGTGTTAGAACATTTCAGTTTTATAGTCCTATTTGGGCAGCAAGTTTTTGGGATAACGGACGCCCACCAGAAGGTACTTTGCTGATTTACGAAGCAAACATTCAAGACCAATTGACGCCTGAAATAATTGAGAAAAAAGCATGGTTGTCACTATTGCAACTGCTCTGTTTATCCATCAATTCTAAAAATGTTGCGTTTTTTATTGATGCCTGGCGCCATGGCCTGCCAGAGCAGTTTTCACGCGAACTCTTTGAGAGAAATACACTACCTGACCAGCTATTTTGTGATTTGTTATCTATCTCGAGAGGCACTCTGGTTCAGCAGCGGCAACGCCAGTCTCCTAAATGTCCAACATCTGATTCTGTCGATATTGTCTCCGAATTAACAATGCCATGGGAGCCCAAATAATGACTCCTCCGGCACGCAACATCAGCAAAAAATTAAAGGAATTATTAAACAAATGGCTTGTGCCAGAGCATTTAAATCCAGAGCTCAAGCAAACTCTGTTAATGCAACTCGCCTACAGTGTTCAAGCATTTCCAGCAGGCTATTGGGAACAATTTGAACTGATGCATAGGTTAGTAAAGGTTCTGATAACAAAAACGTCTTCAGGCTCAGTGAGCAACACTGAAATATTTGGAATTTTAAAGAAAAATAAGCATCTTACATCATATCCATTTGCTGCCACCATTTGTGCAGTGTTACCACCCAATGTAACACCACAATGGATAACAAAATACACGGCATACCAATCTATCGTTCTCATCGCTTGCTTCATTCGCTATACCCACAATCAACAAATTGCAGCCTCCGGAAATGAAAATGCATTACGAGAGCTACGTCTGGTCGCGATGGATCCAAGGCATCGAAAGCTATTGGATATACTGCCAGCATTAGATGAAACATCATCAATTGAACTACTGGTGTCTGCACTTAAAGAACTACGTAAGCATAAGTATCCTGCCCTGCAAGAATACGGAATTGGTTACTTGGATTTAGTGCTTAGAGACGCGCTATCTTGGACCGAAAGACGGCGAAGAAGAATTAGAATACCTCCTACTTCAGACTCTGACATCTTCGTCGAACTCAATCCCATTGATGCATTTGAAGACGCTGGTTTAGAGGTTAAAGAACTATGTGTCATTTCCCCAAAACCGACGACGGGTCAAGAACGAGATGAGGCTCTAACAATAACAGCAGGCCGAACATTTCGTATTGAAGATAGTGCTTTAACACATAATCAAAAAATAAACCGTTCCCCAACATCAAGAGCCGTCCGGGCTATACAGCATCAATGTCTGACCGAAAAATTGAGCATTATGCAGCTATCATTAAGCTGCAGTTACAATCAACTTACCGAATGGGATATACGCCAGCTCATTAGCTTCACGACCGATGGAATTATGAATGGAGTAGACCCCGAAAGCTGTTCAGCCCTGCTTCTGAGTCTTCTATGTGGTCGAGATCCTATTTCACTAGCACAATCTTCAAATGCATTTTTTCTAAAACACTACAAAAATCACCCTTGCCTGTACCTCGGCCATTCAGTACCCGCTAGCAAACAGGATGGTAGACTGGAAAAATGCTTGAAAAAAACAACAAACCATTTGGTGCTGCCGCTCCCTAAAATATTACAAGATCAGCTCACTCAAAACGTTGGCACGGAGGACTTGAAGTCAGTCATTAATAACATTAACAAGCGACATCGATGCCGTTTAAGTCTTGGAAGAATTACCCGATTTATGGAGCACTGGTATCTCAATAACGGGCTGGATCGTGCCGAAGTCGGATTGATAAAAGGGCGAGCCCCCCGAAACCAGCCTGCACTGAGCTACTCTAATTTCGATGTGGATAAACTGATCGAAAACTACCGCAAATACGTGATTTCAATATTCAACATAGCTGAAATCGATCCGGAACTCCCCATAGCTAAGCCCATCAAAAAGCAACTGGGCAGTGCATTACATCTCCCTTCCCAGACTTTGTACAATTTTTTCCGCATACTGAGGAGTCAAATCCCTCGCCAACGAATGCATTCTTTGGAAGAACTCGCAACACTACATAATCACTATGTCTGCTACGTATGGTCTCTACTGACTTTTGCAACAGGTCACCGCGATGTAAACGCCCCGATGGGACAACGCACAGATTTCAACAGCCATAACAACTCCTGGTGGATAAGCGATAAAGAAAACCGCCATGGGGTGGCCTCCAGAACGCTAATACTCCCAAAGACAGCGGTGATGCAACTCGAACACTATCTAAAACATCTTCAAGAGTTGAAAAAGCGCAGTCAGCTCATTGCAGAAGACATTTCCAATCGTGCTGACGCAGCGATTACTGGCAGAGGAAATCTTCTATTTTTTATAAAGCATCAAGAACAGGACAACATCCCCAAAATTACGCAAGAACTCACACCTGCTAGAGTAAAAGCATTTCTTGGCGACCAGTTACCTTGGCCTGCGAACTGGGGGAGACATCACATGCGCAGCGAATTAAAGCGTATCGGTGTTGCTCCGGAAGAAATTGATGGTTGGATGGGACATGAAGATATCGGAGAAGAGTCAATGGGTCGTCATAGCATGCTATCAACTCAATACCTCAACCGCATCGCTCAGCATATCGAATCGCTACTGAACACTCATGACATTACGGTGGTTGATGCATGGAAAACCCACTGATTCTCCCAACTGAAAAAAAATCCCTAGTACGGCTATTGGGGCATCAATCGAGAACCGCTGCTCGGCAAAAAAGTTATATAAAGATAATAAAACAAGCTCTGGCGGTGCTTGAACAACATCTACCTGAACTGTTTGAAACACAACCGAAATACGATCGATTTTCGGCAGTTTGGCCACAGGTTGACTCGGATCTGCGAAAGGTCCTCAAATCGGAAACAGCATACCGCCGAGGATATTCTTTTATCTGCAGACAATTAGAAACGGGTAACCGACAAGGACTTTGGCAGATCAATCCACCTTCAGACTATCTCACCCTTCGTAGGGTTCGACCGCTGAGAAGTTTGACCTGGCAGCACAATACTTCTGATTTCGCTTCAAAAATTCACGGTTTGCTGGACAATCTTGATAAAACATCCGATCCCCAGCAATGTTTTGCCAGATTGCTGATGAGTTGTATTTGCTATGGAGGCCTAAACCGACCTGCACTATGGCCTGCTCTGGCTAAAGCATTAACCGATGATAAACCATTAAATGGCAACAAGGACCTTTGCTGGCTAACGTTGAGGCCAAATCATGGGAAGGACTTTGCCAGTAACCTCTATACCGATCACGACGGTATAGGGCCCAATGAAGCTCAGGTGGAAGTTCAGTTCTTCCCCGACCCGATAAGCCTTGGTCTGATGAAGCAATTCCTAAGTTTCAGACCCAAAAATTGGCGTTACCCCAAATCAATTACAAAATGTTTAGAGATAATCAAGTCTGAACTCAAGCTTGATCTTCCAATAACACAACTTCGACAAGGCGGGGTTTGTTTTGCAGAGACTCAACTAAATGTCGATCTACCACAAGTGTTGGTAGAGTATTCGTTGGGACGTCAAAAAAGCGCATCTCTACCAAGTGTTTACTGGTTCAGATTGTTGAAAAGCACAACGGGATCCTGCAATGTAAGGAGCTTTGCTCAATTCAAGCAATGGTATGATCTAACGCAAACAAACAGTTCAGCAACACCGTCATCACGCAGTTCTAAGCTAGGTAACCGATACCTGCTGAATCAAATAAGAGAAATACTTAAGCACGATAACGCAAAATCCCAAGGAAAGATTCATGTTGTCAGTAAGTTGCGGGAACTAGAACTAGCACAAGCAAGCCTCCGCCCAAGCGAAGAGATCCTTCTTCAATGGCTTATCCATCACATGACTACCGAGAAAAATGCAGTATCAACAGCTCATAGGTATTTTGGAGCAATTGGGGGCGACTGGTTGGCCGCTACCGCAGGCGTTGACCTATACAGTCTGAGTAGTGACGATTTTATTGATCTTTATCAAGAAATTATGAATCGCACCTACAGTCAGCGGGAACAGCACTATAAGGCCGGTCGATTTGAGAACCTACACTCATTCGCACAACAGAAATTTGATCTCCCTCCTCTTAATCAGCAACTAAGCGAAGGGAGCGATATTACTCCCCATGTGAGTGCCGCCATTGTTGATGAGGTACTGTTTTCAGCCCTGCTGCGTCAAATTGATTATTTAGAAGACTTAAACCATGCTGCCAAACGGATATTAAAGTGCTTTCTCATCATTGCTTATCGAACTGGTCTCAGACCAGGAGAAGTCGCCAAACTGCGTCTAAAAGACATCGAGCCCTCTTCTGTCGGCTGGCTATTTGTTCGTGAAAGTCGCCACGGACATAACAAAACCGACTCAGCGCTTCGAAAAGTGCCTTTATTGCCTTTACTGACTGACAACGAAAAGCTTTTGGTGGAAAGCCATCTTAGTGAACGTCTTTTGGCTTGCCATAACCACTATGCCGAATTGCTCATTCACGCAGATGGAAATCCCTTTGAAGTGTTAAACACTCGTCAAATATCCTTGATGATGAAAGAGATATTGTCTCAATTAACCGGCGGTATTTATTATCGACTGTATCATCTACGCCATACGGCATTGTCCAGACTTCAGCTTCTTGCACATGATGACCTGATCGGCTTGCCAGAAGTAGTGAAGGCTATGCTGCCGTACACCCCCTCGCAACGGAAGATAATACGTAAATTGATATTTGGTGAAGGACGGTTACGTGACAGATATTCTGCGCTGGCTGTGTTTGCAGGCCATAGCAGCCCAGACACAACATTCAGAAGCTACTTACATTTCACCGACATACTACTGGGCAGCCATTTGGCGGTAAATGCCCAAGAAATACCTGCTGGCACTGCGAAAGTGGTACTTGGAGTACGCCCTTATCGTTATAGAGTGATGCAAAAATCAGGAAACATAACCCCTGTACGTTTACTGCCATTCTTTAAAAAACGGCTCTCACCTTTTATGAGCCCAGTGAACAGCATTCGTCAAAGTACAGTCCTTCAGAACAACGAGGTTGAAAAAAGCAGTCACTACATTCAGGCCTTGGCTATACTCAGGAGGATTGAGCTTGGTCATGACTATCAAGAAGTCGCACTTCATTATCGCCTCCCCCTAGAACAGGTCCAACGCTGGCTTGATGCTGCAACTGCACTTCGGATGTTAAAAACACCACAAAACATTGACCGATTATTTTCAAAAAAACGTTGCTATGCACTGCTACCCGCAGAACCTACTGACATTGCTGATCGAAAGGATATTTATTCAGCGTTACAAGCATGTAGCAAGCTCAAGTCGAGCAAAGAAGGAAAAGTCGAATTACGATGGGCTATTCAGTATTGTCTGACGCATACAACCAGCAGCCACACGTCGATCTTCTTTGATAAAGCGACAGAGTTTCAGCGATTCATGGCGTTGGTAAGCCAACTTTTTACCTGGAAGCGCTGGCATCTTAAACTGCGTTATCAATATGGCAAAACATATAATCAGTGGCGATGTCACCCCGATATCGAAATAACTCGCGACACGTTACAGAAAATAAACGAATATCCAGAAGGAACTGGAAGATTATTTTTACGTCATACCAATGAACAAAAACACATCAAAAGCAACGGTGGCAAAGCAATAAGCCAATATTCTTCCCCGGCATTGCAAACCGTATTCCACCGGCTGGCGATCATCCTATTCAAAGCGGAACAAATAAGGCAATGGGAGCAGAAATAATGCCCCCACGCCTCACCCAAGCCGCTTATACCATTGATCGTTCATGGCGGAATGTGCGTACCAATGATGGGGAGGCACGTCTGCAAAAGCGGTGCGCCAATGACATACTTCCATGGATAGATTGTCACATAGTCTCACCATAGAGGCTGGAAGATAAGCCTCTGAGCGGCGCCCTACCTTGACCGAAAAGCAACTACTCAACGCCTCAAAAATCTTGGGGGAACTACGATGCAATGCCTCCAAAGGTCCAGCCAACACCATAAAATTGTAAGACTCGTGAGAACCCGCAATGCCATCCCGAGTATCTGCATTGTAAAAAAGGTGAATTTTACCTATGTCGTGCAAAAGACCCCCAATGAAAGCCACACATACACTCAAGGGCCCTACATTATAACGCCAACAAAGCATAGCCGCTGTCACCGCCACCTCATGACTATGCTCCAGTAATCCACAAGAATGATTATGATGGTGACTACGACTCGCTCTGGCGGTAAAAAACTGCCCCATCAACTCATTGTTGAGTAACACTGCTAAGTAAAAACGTCTCAATGCCTCATCATGAATAAGCCCCAAAATCCCCCAGATATCGATAATGATCGACTCACAACCTGCTGGTACGAGTTTAAAATGATGATGCACAACAGTTTTATCAGTGACCTCAGGAATACTCAAAGTTATTTTTACCCGTTGCAAATCATCACAATGATTCCATTGAACCATCACTAGTTGCCCGTCAGGTTCTACACCTTCCATAACATTAGGGGATAGTTCAAGAGTATAACACTCTCTTAAGCAGCTAAATTGCCACAACTCTACCTGTTCTCTGCGCTCAATCAGATGAACCCAGGCCAAGTCATCTGCATTATTTGTTCGGGATCTGATATTCATTTTGACGACTCCACTTTGGGTCCATTGCCAATCAACCGTTCAAATGCTGCACCGTCTTGCCCCAATAAATTAGGTACATAGCGCGAGTAAACCCTAAATAACATACCAGTATTGGCGTGCCCTAACTGTCGAGCAATCCATTCCGGACTCTCTCCAGCAGCGAGCCAAAGGGTTGCTGCTGTATGTCTTGTCTGATAAGGATTTCGCTTTTCGAGCCCCAAACTTTTCAGCAGTGGATACCAAACGCGTTTGGTGACATTGTGATGACTCAGTGCGTCACCACGCTGGTTACAAAACACGAAGTTGCTCTGAGTCTCGGTTTGCTCACGTTGGGTCTGAAGTGCTTCATATACTGGCTGGTTCATTGCAATAGCTCGGCATGAACCAGGCGTTTTAGTTGGGCCAAGGCTGCCACGTACCAGTGACTGGCGGATGTGGATCAGTCTGTTTGTAAAATCAATATGCTCCCAGGTCAGGCCATCGATTTCTCCTGTTCTCATCCCCGTGAAGAACCTAACGAGGTAGTAAGTACGGAAATCTGTTCTTACATTCTCTATAATTCTGTATACTTCGTTGAGAGAAAATGGCTTAATTTCACTTCTTGGCATAGGTAACGCCTTGATATTTCGCCACGGGCTCTGAAATTCAAAACGTTCAGCAGCCTCATTCAGGATCAATCGCAAATATGTCATGATATGGTTGATGCGAGAGGTTGATAAAATTTTTAAGGTGGCCAGATCCGGTTCGCACAGCCTAGTGCGAAAGCCAAGAATGTCAGTCTTACTAATAGTGGCAATCATACTATCCCCCAGTGCAGGTAACAGATGGCACCTCAAGATACCTTCAACGGTCTCAATTTGACTGGCTCGCCACTCAACTCTCTTTTCAACTAACCAAAGGTTGGCGAAAGTGCCAAACAGCATCCGTCCTCCCGAAGCTTTAAGTTGGCTAACTTTGGCAAGTTGTCTGAAATACTCAGCTTTAGGACTATCAGGGAAATGATGCCCATAATCAAAGCTACCAGCCTTCATTTGCTGTTCGAGTAGCGTTAGCAACCTATTTAGCTTCTGCCGATTAGTTGAATTATCAACAAGACTCGTCTGCTCTCGGCAGCGCCCCCCCTTATAGCGAAAATCCAAATAAAGTTTCCCATCACGGCTATTTACTGTTCCCATGGCAACCTCCTAGTTCATCTGATTAATCAGATCATGGGCAGAGGCACCAAGCAACATAGACTCCTCAACTCGTTCCCAGATGTAGAGAAGTTTCCGCCCACCGAAAGGCCGAATGTAGTGCACCCCCTCAAATAATTGTTTATCTTTCAAACACTGACGGATAGTACGAACGTCATAACGGATACGCACTGATAGTTCTTCTGTTGTAAGATAGGTGTATGGCATAATAAAATCCTCGCTTTTTTCTCTTCTAAAAACAAAAAATGACCCACAGAAGAGAATTTAGCACTAAAATAAACTATTGCAAGTATTTTTTCTCTTCTACAGGTATTTTTTAACTTCAGGAAGGATTTTATGGTAAAGTGTCACTTGTCTCGGATTTTGGGCGAGAGAAAACAAAAAATTGCAGAAGTATCACGAGATACAGGCATAAACAGAAATACCCTCCATCGGTTGTACAATGAAACAGCAACAAGAGTGGAGCTTGATGTGATTGAGGTGCTTTGCAAATATTTAGATATACAGGTGGGTGATCTGTTTGAGCTAGATAATACTAATAATTGACGTTGGGCAATAATTGAGATAATAAAATGAGTGTCGTGCAATGATTCAGATGTATGTAAAGTCGTTCAACATTGCCTATCTTACTCAGCTATCCGCAGCCTTATTGGGTAATAACCCTATTTTAACAACAGTTAAAATAGGGGTTATGCGGCCATAAATGGTAGCTTTCCACCACTAACTTTGTGTGGCCGCTCATTATTGTAATAACCATACCTATTTTGAAGCATAGCCCTGAACTTCTTCAAGCGTATAAAATAAATTTTTGCTTACCCAGCTATGCCGGGTCGTATCATTGTGACGTTCTATGTACGCATTTTGCTGCGATTTGCCAGGCTGAATGTAGCCAATCCGGATCTCATGCTGTTTTGCCCATTCTGTAATACCAATTACATTAAGTATCTAATCAGTTCAAAGCCTCACTGGTATTTCAATCAAGGCGCATTGACGCAGAAATGGTTATTTCCTTTTAAGTCAATGCAACACGGGAGTGGGATGCCTATGTGGCTCCCGAAGGGCAACTGATGTTAACGGCATGGCAACGCGCTTTATACTGCGTTTAAGGCTTTCGACATAGTACCACAATGCCTCAGTCTAAAGCGCGTTGGACTCCCGCTTTTAATACAATTGGTATCACACTGGTTCCTGACCTAGAGCATGCTTGCGATATCGGTACGAGAATGACCTGCGCTGAAATGAAGTAAGGCAAGATAGCGCATACGTTTGCGTGCGCTTTTCCCCGATTTCACTAAGGCTGTGAAGTTGGGATTATTCATATTTCGTATGATTAAAAAGTGATAACCAATTAGATCACATAATTAATGTAAATAGTATTACGTGGCAAAATACTAAAAATTGACCCTCGGTTAAAATTGAGTTGAAGTCACGTGTTGGTCACGTGTTGGTCACGGTCACGAAGAGAGAAATAGAAATATTGGATCTATAAAAACCAAAAAACCCATGCTATTTAATAGCATGGGCTTCATGAATGTTGGCGGAGCGGACGGGACTCGAACCCGCGACCCCCGGCGTGACAGGCCGGTATTCTAACCAACTGAACTACCGCTCCTTTAGCTTAACGTCTACACATTAACCTAAATTAGGCGCTTGGCGATGACCTACTCTCACATGGGGAGACCCCACACTACCATCGGCGCGTTTGCGTTTCACTTCTGAGTTCGGGATGGGATCAGGTGGTTCCACAATGC
>NZ_JAKILG010000071.1 GCF_023283765.1 Shewanella profunda
GGGTGTAGTAGGTTGGGAGCGGTTATGGGAAGGATGGTTCAAACTGCAAACCATCCTTGAAGGCTACGAATTGGCTCTATCTCTTGAGCACGAGATGTGATCAAGAGATAGCGCTAGGCGGCCTTTTTCATTGGGATAAACAACTTAGCTACGCTGGCGCGTTGGCTTAGGTTTTCCCGTTGAAGTGACTTTATGCTTACGCACGGCGCGGCGAATTTTAGCACTCTTCACCTGAGCACGAGCCACACTGTGTTTATCGGCAGCGAGCATAGTACGGGTTTCAGGCTCTAAACCTGCCAGTTGGCGCAGATAGTTCACTTGCTCAATCGGCAATTCAACCCAACCACCGCGAGGCAGGGATTTTGGCAATTCGACCATACCATAACGGATACGGATCAAACGACTCACCTGCACTTCTTGGGATTCCCATAAACGGCGCACTTCGCGGTTACGACCTTCGCGTAAACACACGTGCCACCACTGGTTCATACCTTCACCGCCCGCTGGCTTGATACTATCAAACTGCGCAGGGCCGTCTTCTAGCATGACGCCAGTACGCAAACGTTGCACTGTCGCTTCAGGGATCTCACCGAAGGTACGCACTGCGTATTCGCGGTCGACTTCGTTCGATGGGTGCATTAAGCGGTTCGCTAACTCACCATCTGAGGTAAACAACAATAAACCTGAGGTGTTGATGTCTAAACGACCTACCGCTACCCAGCGTGAATCACGCACTTTAGGTAAGCGATCGAATACCGTTGGACGACCTTCGGGATCTTTACGACTACAAATTTCGCCCTCTGGTTTGTGGTATGCAAGCACACGGCAAATCACATCGTCGGCGGATTTAAGCGAAATCGCTCTGCCATCGATACGCACTTTAGCATCGGCTTCAATACGATCCCCAAGGCTAGCAATTTCACCATCAATACTAACTCGGCCTGCAGCAATCCATGCCTCCATCTCACGACGGGAGCCATGGCCTGCACGGGCCAAGACTTTCTGCAATTTTTCACTCATTAGTACTTTGCTCTTCTGACTGTTCTGGCGCTGATTTCAAACCTGAAAAAACCGCCTGCAATGACTCAGTATCCGACAGCGGCGGTAAATCCGCTAAGGTGTCTAAGCCAAAATATGCTAAAAATTCTAAGGTAGTGGCATATAACGCGGGTCGCCCCGGTACTTCTTTATGACCAACTACTTTAATCCAATGTCTATCTGACAAACTTTTTATGATGTGGCTACTAATAGCCACACCGCGCACCTGTTCAATATCGCCGCGAGTCACAGGTTGACGATAGGCAATCACCGCCAAGGTTTCTAATGTCGCACGCGAATATTTAGGGGCTTTTTCCTGCCACAGGGGCTGCAAAAAAGGACTCAATACCTCTAAGGTCTGGAAGCGATAACCCCCAGCGACTTTCACAAGTTGAACACCTCGGTCTTGATAATCCTGCTGCAGCTCATCCAATGCGGCTTTGATTTTGTCTCTGGAAACAGTGAAATCCACCAAGACAGTGTCTTTCAACATTTTCGCCGACAAGGGTTTCCCCAATACAAACAAACTCGCTTCAATAAGCTGTTTTAATTGAGTCGGATTTATCTGCATCAATTAATAGGCCTTAACGTAAATAGTTGAAAACGGTTCTGTTTGGTACAATTCAACCAATAACTCTTTGACTAATTCCATCAAAGCTAAGAAGGTTACCACTACACCGGCGCGGCCTTCTTCTACGGTAAATAAACGTTCAAAGGCCGTAAAATCTTCTGAGTTCAGCATGGCTAAAATTTGGCTCATGCGCTCACGGGTCGATAAATGTTCCCGCTTTACATGATGATCTTCATAGGCATCGATACGTTTGAGTACATCACCAAAGGCGCGGGCTATTTCAAACAACGAGACTTCTGGCGGGATCACCAGTGGCTTAATACCGGGAGCTGCCAACGCTTTGGCTTGAAACACATCCCGCTCGAGCCGCGGTAAATCATCGAGTTTTTGCGATGCTTCTTTAATCACTTCATAGGCTTTCAACTGACGGATCAGTTGCGCCCGCGGATCTTCCTCAACCTCATCTTCGGCCACCATACGCGGCAGCAGCAAACGGGATTTAATCTCGGCAAGCGTTGCCGCCATCACTAAGTAATCGGCGGCAAGTTCGATTCGAGCCTGAGTCAGCAACGTAATATATTCTAAATACTGCGCGGTGATTTGCTGAATGGGTAAATCGACAACGTCTAATTTTTGCTTACGGATCAAATATAAAAGTAAATCCAATGGCCCTTCAAAGGACTCGAGGAACACTTCCAATGCCTCCGGTGGAATAAACAAATCCAGCGGCATTTCGGTCATTGCCTGACCACGAATAACGGCTAAGGGTAAACTCTGTTGCGTGCCCTGCATCCGCTATCTTGCTCCGTTAACACTGCGCCATCCAACTTAGGCTAACGCCAAACGCGCGATTATACCTGTAAATTAACGGCGATAAAACTGCCAAATAGACGCTTTATGCCGCTAAATAACCGGATTTTCAAACTTTATATCTTACCTTTATTACAGAAACGGCGTGATGTCCCCTGCGCCTTCACGTAAAATCTCGGCGCCATCTTCGGACATATCGATCACAGTCGTTGGCTTCTCACCTAAATAACCGCCGTGGATAATCACGTCCACTTGATGCTCGAGCAGATCGCGGATTTGTTCAGGATCAGACTCGGCAAACTCGGCATTTGGCATCACTAAACTGGTCGACATCAACGGCGCATCTAAGGCTTCGAGCAATGCCAGTGCGATCACATTGTCGGGCACACGAATACCTATGGTCTTTTTCTTGTCATTTTGCAGACGACGCGGCACTTCTTTGGTCGCCTTAAAAATGAAGGTATAAGGCCCAGGCGTGCAACTTTTTAGAATGCGATAGGCCTGATTATCCACTTTGGCGTAGGTTGCAAGCTCGGATAAATCGCGGCACATCAAAGAGAAATTATGATCGTTCTCAATTTGGCGAATTCTCGCCATCCGCGTCATAGCATCTCTCTCGCCAATCAAGCAGCCTAGGGCGTAGCCAGAATCGGTTGGATAAACAATAACACCACCCGCTTTTAAAGCCGCAACGGCTTGACTGATAAGACGTGTTTGCGGATTTACTTCGTGTACATAAAAAAACTGACTCATGGTCGTTCCACCCAAGATCTCGATTGCCAGACCCAATCAATACCTTGGGGCTGATACAAATTTTTACCTAATTCTATCCAATTGCTCGGAAAGTGAAAATCACTCCCTATCGATGCAAGCAACTGATTTTGGACACTCAGAGCCACAAGATTGGCCCTGTCGTCTAACGTTTGCTGGCCGAGTACCACTTCCATGGCATCTCCACCCGCTTCTTTAAATTCACGCACTAAGCGCTTAAGCCACTTAGCCGATAACTTATAGCCACTCGGATGAGCTAATACGGCCAATCCACCTGCGTTATGGATGATATCAATAGCGCTGGCCATATCACCCCAATTATTAGGCACATAACCAGTTTTACCGCGGGCAAGGTAGCGTTTAAAGACGCTCGGCATATCCACAGCATGACCATTTTCAGCCATCCAGCGGGCGTAATGCCCACGACTCAGCGCCGCATCACCCGCCAATACTTTAGCGCCTTCGTAAGCGCCTTCAATGCCCGACTTGGCTAACCTATGGCCAATTTCTTGGGCTCGTAATTCACGTAATTCACGCTGATTTTCGAGAAAAGTTAACAACTCTGCATTAGTTTCATCAAAATTAAGCGCAACAATATGAATGTCATAGCTATTCCAACGGGTTGAAATCTCAACACCAGAAATCAGCTTCAATGGCGCTGACTGAGACAGATTAAAAGCGCGGGCTTCGGGTAAACCTGCTACTGTGTCATGATCGGTAATTGCAAATAACTGCACGCCCTTTTCAAGGGCTCTTGCGATCAGTTCAGAGGGTGTTAACTGACCATCGGATGCGGTCGTGTGGCTATGTAAATCTGCCAATATGCTTTGAGTATTCATGGGGCTATTGTACGCGAATTTGTTAAGAAGTGCGCTGGTATCTCACACTTTAATGGATAAAATCCCCATTCACCCCAACCATTTATAGGGATAAATTCCCGTATTTGAAAAATATTCAATTGACATTATCGCTCGGCTCATGTTTTCTATAGGTCAATTAACGTATTAGCGAGACCCTTTTGAATGACACACATTAACGCTTCATTAAACATCATTTGGTGGTGGCACTTCCCAACGTAGCGGGTGGTGTGAAGCTCTGTGCTCATTTGAAAGTGACCAGAATCAACAAAAAGCCCGCAGAAATGCGGGCTTTTTTGTTAGGTGCGAAAAATGTCGGCAGAATCGGGCAATAAGATTAAGAAAGCGAGATAACTCATGATGTTAAAGACATTTTATAAGGTAGCTGGAGTATGAACATGCCCAAACAGACATTCGCACGATCGAGTACACTCAAGGCAGCATTAACCTACCACAGCGATCCACTGCGCTTATATCAGCACATCACCCAAGATGCGCCCCATACTATGTTGCTGGAATCGGCCGAAATCGACAGTAAAGATCACTTAAAGAGTATGGTGATGACCCATGCTGCCATGATGATCCGCTGCGACGGTTATCAACTGACCTTCACCGCACTGACCGATAATGGCGCGAGCTTACTTGCCCCCATCGAAACCTTTTTCAGCACTAGCAGTGCGGCCGTTTCTCGCATCAATATGGCCCGAGATAACTTGACCTTAGTAGTCACACTGCAAAAAGATACTCAGCTGCAGGACGAAGATGCACGCTTAAAATCCACCTCGCCGCTAGATGGCCTGCGGATGTTTATCCAGCAGATTGATTGTGGCGCTCATACTGACAGCCAGACTAAACCCGCCTTTGAGGATCTGTTTTTGGGTGGCGTACTGGCCTACGACTTGATTGATACCGTCGAACCTCTGCCTTCAGTACCGAACCGCGATAACGATTGTCCAGACTACTTATTTTACCTCGCTGAAACCCTAATCCTTATCGACCATAAACTTAAACAAGCCGACATTATTACCCATAACTTCAGTCACGATTCCGCCCAGTATGTCACCATTACCGCAGCGCTAAGCGAACGAGTTCAGCATTTAAGTACGCAATGTAAAACTCTGGGTAATTCACCTGCCGATGTGCCGACACTGGTCGCTATTGACGCAACTGAGCAAGTCAATATTTCCGATGAGGTGTTCAAACAAACCGTTATCGATTTAAAAGAACACATTATTGCGGGCGATATTTTCCAAGTGGTGCCATCCCGTAGCTTTAGTTTGCCTTGCCCCAATACCTTAGGGGCTTATCGCGCCCTGCGCCTGACTAACCCTAGCCCCTATATGTTTTATTTCAGGGGGCATGATTTCACCCTGTTTGGCGCCTCGCCAGAAAGTGCGCTCAAATTTGATGCCAGCAGTAATCAAGTTGAGGTCTACCCAATTGCTGGCACCCGCAAACGCGGTAAAACCGCCACAGGCGAGATTGATTTCGACTTAGACAGCCGCATTGAACTCGAACTGCGTTTAGATAAAAAAGAACTATCAGAACACTTAATGCTGGTCGATTTAGCTCGCAACGATATCGCACGCATCAGCCAAAGCGGCAGTCGCAAAGTCGCCGAATTATTAAAAGTTGACCGTTACTCCCACGTCATGCACCTCGTCAGCCGCGTGACGGGTCAACTGCGCCAAGATTTAGATGCTCTGCATGCTTATCAGGCCTGTATGAATATGGGCACATTAGTGGGCGCACCAAAAGTACGTGCATCACAACTGGTACGCCAAGCGGAAAAAGCGCGCCGCGGCAGCTATGGCGGCGCTGTGGGTTACCTTAATGCCCTTGGTGACATGGACACTTGCATCGTGATCCGCTCCGCCTTTGTTAAAAATGGCACCGCCTTTATTCAAGCCGGCGCTGGCGTGGTATTTGATTCGGATCCCCAAAGCGAGGCAGATGAAACCCGTCAAAAAGCCCAGGCCGTGATTTCGGCGATCAAAATGGGCGCTGGACCGCTAGTGAATGAATCGTCAGCTCAATCCACTTCAGCACAATATAAATAGGAGCCAAATATGAAACTCTATCTACTCGATAACTTTGACTCCTTTACCTACAACCTAGTGGATCAATTTCGCAGCCTAGGTTGTGAAGTGGTGATTTACCGCAACGATGTTGCCGCCGACTATATCGCCGAAAAACTGCTTAACGAACAAGAGCCTGCAGCCCTAGTGCTATCACCCGGTCCTGGCGCGCCCCATGAGGCAGGTTCTATGATGGCACTTATCGCCAAAGTTGCGGGTAAGGTGCCTATGCTGGGGATCTGCCTTGGGCATCAAGCCATGGTGGAATATTACGGCGGCACAGTGGCGCGCGCGCCTTTTGTGGTACACGGCAAGGCAAGTCCGACTTTCCATGACGGTACTGGCGTATTTGCAGGTTTGCCCTCTCCCCTACCCGTTGCCCGTTATCACAGTCTCGTCGCCACTCAAGTACCGGATTGCTTGCAAGTGATCGCAACCACTGAAGCTATGCCGATGGCGATTTTGCACCCTGAGCATAGAGCCGTTGGCTTTCAGTTCCACCCAGAATCGATTCTGACGACGTTGGGCAGCACACTGCTCATTCAAACCTTGGCATTTCTGACCCAAGACATGACAGCAGGAGTAAACGCATGAGTACAAACAATATTCAGCCTTTGCTCGACCTTTTATACCAAGGTAAGAGTTTAAGTCGCGAACAAACCTTTGAGATTTTTAGCGCGTTAATTCGCGGTGAAATGAGTGAAGCCACTATGGCGGGCATGTTAGTCGCGCTCAAGATGCGCGGCGAAACCATAGATGAGATCAGCGGTGCCGCCGATGCGATGCGCGCAGCCGCCAAGACGTTTCCCTACTCGAATGGCGATAACCTTAGCAATGGAATCGTTGACATAGTTGGCACCGGAGGTGATGGCTTTAATACCATTAATATTTCCACCACTGCGGCCTTTGTTGCCGCGGCAGCGGGCGCTAAGGTCGCCAAACACGGCAATCGTAGCGTGTCGAGTAAATCGGGTTCATCGGATCTTTTGGCGCAGTTTGGCATCGACTTAACCATGTCGCCAGACACCGCCAGTCGTTGCCTCGACACATTGAACCTATGCTTTTTATTTGCACCCCACTACCACGGCGGAGTAAAGCATGCGGTGCCAGTAAGGCAAGCACTGAAAACGCGCACCTTATTCAATGTGTTAGGACCACTTATCAATCCCGCCCGCCCCGAGTTTATGTTGCTTGGCGTGTATAGCCCTGAGTTAGTCTTACCAATAGCGAAAGTATTAAAGGCGCTTGGCACAAAACGCGCTATGGTAGTACACGGCAGCGGTTTAGATGAAGTTGCGCTGCACGGCAATACCCTAGTGGCCGAATTAAAAGACGGTGACATCATAGAGTATCAACTCACGCCCGCCGATTTAGGTGTACCTTTAGCACAAATCAGTGACTTAGAAGGAGGCGAACCCGCGCAGAATGCCTTGATCACCGAGGCAATTTTGAGAGGTCGCGGCACAGATGCGCACGCCAATGCGGTCGCCATCAATGCAGGTTGTGCTTTATATGTGTGTGGGATTGCTGATTCAGTCAAAGCGGGAACCTTACTTGCGCTCAGTACCATACAAAGCGGCAAAGCCTTTGAATTGTTAAGCCAATTGGCTAAAGTCAGCAGTGAAACAAAGGAATAAGTGGCAATGACTCAAGAACTGATAACAGATAGCCAAGATATGAGAACTCAGCCACAGGCAGCAACAAACCCTATGCCAAAAAGTAATGTGTTAACCCGTATAGTCGATACCAAAGCGGCCCATATTGCCGCCCTGAAGCAGCGTTTCCCCGAGGCAAGCTTGTCGCCAAAAATCTCTGACCGCAGTTTGTTTGCCGCACTCAAGGCGCCCAAGGCGGGCTACATTTTAGAATGTAAAAAAGCCAGTCCCTCCAAAGGGCTTATCCGCGATGTGTTTGATGTGGAAGCCATCGCCGATATCTATGGTAAATATGCGGCGGGCATTTCGGTATTAACCGACGAGCAATTCTTTCAAGGGGATATGGACTATATCCCTAAGGTACGCGCTCGGGTAAACCAACCTATTCTGTGCAAAGATTTTTTTGTCGATGAATACCAAATCAAACTCGCCGCCCACCAAGGCGCCGATGCAATTTTGCTGATGCTGTCCGTGCTCGATGATGAACAATATCAACATCTAGCGAAAGAAGCCGCTAAGTATCAACTCGATGTGCTGACCGAAGTCAGTAACGAAGAGGAACTTAAGCGCGCCATCGCATTAGATGCGCCGATTATTGGGATCAATAACCGCAACTTAAGGGATTTGAGTACGGATCTTGCCACCACAGAAACGCTGGTGCCACACATTGGCAGCGACCGCGTGGTTGTCAGCGAATCTGGCATCTACAACAATCAGCAAGTACGCCGCCTGAGTCCGTTGGTCGATGGTTTCCTCGTCGGCAGCTCAATTATGGCCGAGGCTGATATCGACTTAGCCTGCCGTAAATTGATCTTCGGTCACAATAAAGTCTGCGGCCTCACCCGCATGGAAGATATTCGCGCCGCAGCAACGGCAGGCGCTGTCTATGCCGGGCTGATTTTTGCTGAAAAATCCCCGCGCGCATTAACCCTTGATGCCGCTGAACAATTGCTCAGGGAGTATCGCGCATCCTCGGCTCCCGCCATTGAATTCGTCGGCGTGTTTGTTAACGCAGCGCCAAAAACCATTTGTGATATCGCCGCCAAATTACAATTATCGGCCGTACAGCTGCATGGCGCGGAAACTGAACTGGAAATCGCACAGCTCGCCGAGCGACTTGAGCAAGCGGGACTCACAACTCAAATTTGGAAAGCCGTCAGCGTCGATGCGCAAACGGGTGAGCTTGGCAACTTACCTCAGGGAGCATCGCGATATCTCTTTGATAGTAAAACGGCAGGCCAATTTGGCGGCTCGGGCCAAGCCTTTAATTGGCAAAGCATTGATGTGAAATCCCTCGGCCCACAAAAGGCCTATGCCATGTTGGCTGGCGGACTAAACGCCGACAATGCGGCCAGTGCCAATGCCCAAGGATTTTACGGTTTAGATTTTAATTCAGGCCTAGAAACCGCCGCAGGAATTAAATCGGCGCAACTGATCCAAACAGCTTTTGCCAACTTACGTCTCTAAACGGCGAGATAAAACACATTTATATCTGTGGCTCAATTTAACAACGTACATTTAACAAATGCTTGAGTTGAGAAACCACAGACAAACAGATTGATAAGATAAGGAAAAAGGTATGTCAAAGTTAAAGCTTAACCCTTATTTCGGCGAATACGGCGGCATGTATGTGCCACAGATTTTAGTGCCAGCCCTTAAGCAATTAGAAACTGCCTTTGTGGAAGCACAGGATGATGACGACTTTAAAGCCGAGTTTACCGATTTACTGAAAAACTACGCGGGTCGCCCAACGGCGCTCACTTTAACCCGCAATTTAAGCCCAAATCCTATGGTGAAAATCTACCTCAAACGGGAAGATTTGCTCCACGGCGGCGCCCATAAAACCAACCAAGTGTTAGGCCAGGCACTGCTTGCTAAACGTATGGGTAAAAAGGAAATTATTGCTGAAACAGGCGCAGGACAACACGGGGTTGCCACCGCCCTTGCCTGTGCGCTGTTAGGCTTAAAATGTAAAGTCTATATGGGCGCAAAAGACATTGCGCGCCAATCACCTAACGTATTTAGAATGCGGTTGATGGGTGCGGAAGTGATCCCTGTCACCTCAGGTTCTGCCACCCTAAAAGATGCCTGTAACGAGGCAATGCGCGACTGGTCTGGCAGCTACGAAAAGGCCCACTATTTACTCGGCACGGCAGCAGGTCCACATCCGTTCCCAACAATCGTGCGTGAATTCCAACGTATTATTGGCGAAGAAACCAAGAAGCAAATGTTTGAACGTGAAGGTCGCCTGCCCGATGCGGTTATCGCCTGTGTGGGCGGCGGTTCCAACGCTATCGGCATGTTTGCTGACTTCATCGACGAGCCAAGTGTCGAGCTGATTGGCGTCGAACCTGCGGGTAAAGGCATAGACACGCCTATGCACGGCGCACCGCTTAAACACGGTAAGACAGGGATTTTCTTCGGCATGAAAGCGCCTTTGATGCAAGATAGCGAAGGGCAAATCGAAGAATCCTATTCGATTTCAGCTGGATTGGACTTCCCATCCGTTGGCCCACAGCACGCACATCTTAATGCCATTGGCCGCGCCCGTTACGAGTCCGCCACCGATGATGAAGCCTTGGAGGCCTTCCAACTGCTGGCGCGCTGTGAAGGTATCATCCCCGCATTGGAATCGGCGCATGCGCTCGCCTATGCCGTAAAAATGGCGCGCGAGTGCACCAAAGAAACCATTTTAGTGGTCAATCTTTCCGGTCGTGGCGACAAAGATATTTTCACCGTTTCTGACATTTTGAATGGTAAAGAGGTATAGCAAACATGAGTGACACATTAACTAATACTGGCCGTTACCAAGCCACCTTTGCCAAACTCAAAACCGAAGGTCGTGGCGCTTTTGTCCCCTTCGTCACCCTTGGCGATCCTAGCCCTGAGTTATCACTGAAAATTATCGATACCTTAGTGCAAAACGGTGCCGATGCCTTAGAGCTGGGGTTTCCGTTTTCCGACCCATCAGCGGATGGCCCAGTGATCCAAGGCGCTAACCTGCGGTCTTTAGCGGCGGGCACGACTCCAACGGCGTGTTTTGAATTGCTGGCACAAGTTCGCGCTAAATATCCCGAACTGCCAATCGGTTTGCTACTGTACGCTAATTTGGTCTTTGCTAACGGCATCGATGCTTTCTACGCTAAAGCGCAGCAAGCGGGCGTTGATTCAGTGCTTATCGCCGATGTACCAGTAGAAGAATCAGCTCCCTTTAGCGAAGCCGCTAAAGCCCATGGTATCGCACCGATTTTTATCGCACCGCCCAATGCCGACAGTGAAACCCTTGAGCAAGTAAGTAAAAGTGGTGAAGGTTACACATATCTCTTATCCCGCGCAGGAGTCACAGGCACAGACACGAAAGCTGGCGCGCCAGTTGAAGAAATTTTATCTAAATTGAAAGCCTTTAACGCCCCGCCACCGCTCCTCGGTTTTGGTATTGCCGAACCTTTACAGGTGAGCGCTGCCATCAAAGCGGGCGCTGCGGGGGCGATTTCTGGCTCTGCCGTCGTGAAAATCATCGAGACCCACCAGCACGATGAAACTAAGCTACTTGCGGCACTAGGGGAATTTACCCGCGCCATGAAGGCTGCGACCTAAGTTAATCCTGATTTCAATCTCTTTGATAAATCAATAACTTCAATTGTAGAGAATAAGTGTGGCACACTCGCTGCCCACTTATTCTCCGTTTATCTCAGCCCTAATGTTTACTCAGCATTGCCACCCACAGCTTGTTATCTCTTCCGACAAAAGCACTTTAGACCGAGATACATCAAACACAATACATACAGTTACCCGAAATGAAACTGACAGCGTATTTATTTGGTCACAGTTCCTCGTTAGCATGCCTCTATCGAAGAAAAGGGGACTTCCTATGCAGTATCGGATCTATATTCTTGAATTAACCCCTTTGGGCTGTGGTTTTGAAGGTGAAATCGCGGGTAAATGTGACAATGGCGCGCCAATTTGGTTTTACTATCAAGGCAGCGATCAACAGGCAAAAATGCACTTTCCGGTTGACCAGTGGGTCACAGTTGAATTGGTTGGCCGACTGGCGAGTGCAAATCCTCAAGCCGATTTTATTGAGTATCTACCACGCCAGAGCCTATTATTTCCAAATAACAGCTGTCACTTTGAGGCTTCAGGGCAGATCGTTGATATTACTCAAACACCCGAAGATACGATTTACCTGTTGCAATCGAACCTGTCACTACCGTTTGATAATGAACTTGGAAAATCCCCTATCTCGCTCGGCGATTGGGTCAATGTAACAGGCGAGCTTTGGGTCACGAATTGGATAAACTGAGTCGATAAAAGAATGTATAGTGTTAGCCTGTGACACATCACTCGTCTGATTCAGTTGTAATTGAGGATCCAATGTCCACTTCTCACTCTTTGCCTAACGCCAAATCACGTACTTTCTTGGGTACGCCTAAATTACCAGCCAAGTATGCTACTGTGGTGATGCCATTTTTTCTTTCTGTTCTAATGAGTTGTATCGTTTCTGGGATCAGTACTTTTAATGGCGTTGGCGCTTCGGCGCAATTTATTGAACTTTGGCTCAGCGCTTGGCTCATCTCATGGGTTGTCGCCTTCCCGACATTACTGATGGTTTTACCCTTAGTGCGCAAACTCACCGCCGCCTTCGTCGATCTTCGTTAAGATTAAAGCGGTTTCATGGCCAAGATCGCAATCGAGCCGCATGATGGCTTTTTCCCACTAGCCTCGCGTGCTACACTCAGGTCCACGTCTCTTTATCACGATTATTTATGAAACAACTGCTTGATTTTCTGCCACTCGTTATCTTTTTTGCTGTCTATAAATTTTTCGATATCTATATCGCCAGCGGCGCATTGATCGCAGCTACCGCGCTTCAATTGATCGTGACCTATGCGCTATACAAAAAGCTTGAAAAGATGCATCTTATTACCTTCGCCATGGTGACCATTTTTGGCACACTCACATTAGTTTTCCATGACGATGCCTTTATTAAATGGAAAGTCACCATTATTTATGCCTTATTTGCCTTAGCATTAGGCATTAGCCAGTTACTGAATAAATCCATTTTAAAGTCGATGTTAGGCAAAGAAATGCAAGTAGCCGACAATATTTGGGCCCATGTCACTTGGTATTGGGTGATCTTTTTTGCCACCTGCGGCCTTGTGAATATTTATGTGGCCTTTAGTTTACCGTTAGAAACTTGGGTGAATTTTAAGGTCTTTGGTTTAACCGCCTTAACCTTAGTTAATACTGTAATAACTGTATTTTACCTTTATAAACACCTTCCAGAAGATCAACGCAAGGAACTTAAATAATGTGGTATATGATTTCAGCTCAAGATGTTGAGAACAGCTTAGAAAAACGTTTAGCTGCACGCCCTGCCCATTTAACCCGTTTGCAAGAATTAGCGGACGAAGGCCGTTTACTGATTGCTGGCCCACACCCTGCTATTGACAGCGAAAATCCAGGTGATGCGGGGTTTAGCGGTTCATTGGTTGTAGCTGATTTTGATTCTTTAGCCTCAGCACAAGCTTGGGCCAATGCAGATCCTTATTTTGCTGCCGGCGTATACCAAAGTGTTGTGGTTAAACCCTTTAAGCGAGTTCTGCCTTAATGAAAATTGTGTCCTTTAATATCAATGGACTGCGCTCTCGTTTGCACCAACTGCAAGCCTTGATCGACAGCCACCAGCCCGACATTATTGGCCTGCAAGAAACCAAAGTGCACGATGAAGCTTTCCCGCTCGCTGAAGTTGAGGCTATGGGCTATCAAGTCCATTACCACGGTGGTAAGGCCCACTATGGCGTGGCTATGCTGTCAAAGGTTGCACCACAGAAAGTACAAAAGGGTTTTCCAAGCGACGACGAAGATGCTCAGCGTCGGATGATTATCGGTACCTTTGCCCAAGCGAATGGTCGTCCATTGACGGTATTCAACGGCTATTTTCCCCAAGGCGAAAGTATTGACCATCCCACGAAGTATCCTGCTAAACGTAAGTTTTACCAGGACTTAATGAGTTATTTGCACGCTAATCATAGCAAGGATGAAGATATCGCTATCATGGGGGATATCAATATTTCTCCAACCGATTTAGATATTGGTATAGGCGAAGTCAATCGTAAGCGCTGGCTAAAAACCGGTAAATGCAGCTTCCAACCGGAAGAACGTGAATGGTTAAAAACCTTGCAAGACTGGGGTTTGGTCGACACCTTCCGCCAACTGTATCCCTCTCGCACTGAGCGTTATTCGTGGTTTGATTATCGCAGTAAAGGGTTTGATGATAACCGCGGTCTACGCATTGATGTGATTTTAGCAACACCCTCGCTCGCTGCGCGCTTAGTCGAATCCGATGTTGATTATGATTTACGCGGTATTGATAAACCCTCTGATCACGCGCCAATTTGGAGCACGTTTAAAGAAGCCTAAGCTGCTTGGGTTCGACCATCTTAATGAATGTAAAAACATCGGCTTAGGCCGATGTTTTTGTTTGGGGCTTAGCTTCAGCCGCTGATTAACCGTGAGCCATGGTATTCACTCATCGACGCGCAGCAAGTCCGTCCGCGGGGCGGACGGTCGTCTCGCAAATCACCCTGGCTCACCTTTTTAGTATTTGCGTAACCTTTAGATTTAAAAGCCATACGCAGCACGGTTTTGGACAAGAATAAGTTAGCAAACTGTACTGGGTAACCTGTTATTTTAGTTGTTGGGATCTTAGCGTTGGCTGGTATCCAGTCATATCGGCTTACCATGGCATTTACTCATCGACACGCAGCGAGTCCATATATGGACACCTCGAATAGATCAACCACTTTTTGAGTAACAGAAAGTAATACTGCGTACGTATATCCGACCTGTTTGTGAGAATCTTTTTTCTCTGGCCTTAATGAGAACCGCGCCTTTGCTGCTTATCGTCCTTTCGGAGTCATATGCTCCTTGTACTCTCTCAGCATCTGCAAAGGCCGGTATTACCTGTTACTTCAT
>NZ_JAKILG010000072.1 GCF_023283765.1 Shewanella profunda
TGACACACAGTTGCACTTCCGTCTGCGGGTAAATGGTCTCAATGGCTTCAGGAAAGCCTTTAAGGCCATCAACGCAGGCAATGAGGATGTCTTTGACGCCACGATTATACAGGTCGGTCAGCACGCTTAACCAATGGTGAGCGCCTTCATTATCAGACAGATATAAGCCTAATAGCTCTTTTTTACCTTCGACATTAAGCGCCAAAATAGTGTAAACCGCTTTGCTAATAAAGCGGCCGTTCTCTTTGATTTTATAGTGAATTGCATCGAGCCATATGACGGGGTAAAGCGGTTCTAGTTCGCGTTCACGCCATGCTTGAAGCTCGGGTAGTAACTTGTCAGTAATGGCGTTCACCGTGCCGTTGGACACCGACATGCCGTACATGTCTTCGATATGCGCGCGAATATCTTGGTAGCTGGAGCCTAATGAAAATAAGCCAATGATTTTACGCTCCATTTCATCGGTAAGCTGGGTTTGGTGCTTTTTGACTAATTGAGGCTCGAAGGTGCCCGCTCTGTCTCTGGGCGTGTTTAACTCGAAGTTGCCAATGGGGCTTTTAACCGTTTTGGTGGTTTTACCGTTTTTACGATTGGCGCCTTCAGTGCTCGCCAAATGGCCATCCAACTCTGCGGCTAAGGCCGCTTCAGTGAGTTGCTTAATCAAAGGGGTTAAGATGCCATCCTTGCCCGTGAGGTCTTTACCATCACGTAGTGCTTGAATGGCAGCATTGATATCAAAAGTAGGTGTGGTCATAAATCATCTCTTTTTGGTATAGCTTAAAGAAATGACACAGAAATTTGAACACTACCCGCATAAACTCCAAATGTGAAACCCATCGCTAAAACTTTACAGATCCCTGATTTCGCAATCACAACTCAAAATGTCGCATTCTGCGACAAAAAAAGCCACTGTGGTCAGTGGCTTTTTATATTAAAAATCAGGAAGCTAAGCGATTCGGCTTACTCTATATTTGGCTCTTCGCTGTAATCAATACCATGATAGCTCAGGCAAGCGTCGACTTCGTTGCTGCTGCCTAGGATGACGGCAACACGTTGGTGAATTTGCGTTGGAATAATGTCTAAAATGGTTTCGTAACCAGTAGAGGCTTTACCGCCAGCTTGTTCGACTAAGAATGCCATTGGGTTGGCTTCGTACATCAAGCGCAGTTTGTACGGTTTTTTCGGATCTTTATTATCGGTTGGATAAGTGAAAATACCGCCACGGGATAACACGCGGTGTACGTCGCCGACCATGGCCGCAATCCAGCGCATATTGAATGACTTTTCGCGTGGGCCAATTTTACCGAGTAGTAAATCGGCAATATAGGTTTGGATTGGCGCTTCCCAAAAACGTTGGTTCGACATGTTAATGGCAAATTCGGCTGTGTCTGGGCTAATGCTCATGGCGGCATTCGTCAGTAAAAACTCATTGGTTTCTGGGTGCAAAGTAAAGAGTTGCACGCCTTGGCCTGTGGTTAATGCCAGCATGGTCGATGGACCATAAAGCACATAACCTGCGGCTAATTGCGCGCGGCCAGATTGTAAAAAGCTAGTTTCAGTCAGCTCGTCAGCAGGGGCGGGCAGGACAGAAAAAATAGTGCCGACTAACGAATTAATATCGATATTAGATGAGCCATCTAGCGGATCGAAACACACCAGATATTGACCATTTTTGCTGACTTCAACCACATGATCTTCTTCTTCCGATGCTAAACCGCGCACTGTACCGTCAGCTTTTAAAGCATCTTTAAGCATGTCATTGGTGATGATATCCAGTTTTTTCTGGGTTTCACCTTGGACGTTTTCTTGCTCGGTTGCGCCTAAAATACCCGCGAGCGCACCGTGGCGAACGGCATGGCTAATGGCTTTTGAGGTGTCGGCTAAGGTTAAAATCAGCTGGGAGAGGGAGTCGTTCACAGCCTGTGAGGTCAGGTGCTGGGCCAGAGTCTGCATGTTATGTCCTTTAGAGGTTCAACAATGAGGTCAGTTTCGTTATTTGCCGTGAATGATAACTCAGTTAGACGACAATTTCAGCGATGTTGCTGATGCTTTTAGAGAATATTAGGGCTTTTAGGGATTATTTGGACTGAGCGAGTAGCGGCATCAACCTAATTTGTATCGGTATATTGCATGCTCTTTCTATTTATAGGTTGCCTCTGGCACAATGTCGGCTTGTTTTTAATCGCTGACATCTTAGGCGATTATGCTTCCAAGGAATAATAATGACTAAAAATGGGTTCGCTTGGTCCCTTACGCGCTCGCTTAAGTTGAGCGCCGTCCCTCTACTGATAACGAGTCAGGTAGCTATGTTTTCAATTACCCCAGCTTTTGCAATGGAAGGCGGCAAACTGCCACTGACGATTGAGCGAATGAATGCTTCGCCCGCATTAGCGGGCACCAGTCCTCGTGGTTTGAAATTGTCACCCGATGGTCAGCGAGTCACCTATCTTGCGGGCCGTAAAGACAATCAAAACTTTTATGATCTCTGGCAGATGGATGTAAAGACGGAAAAATCTAGCCTGTTGCTCAGTGCCGATAAGTTGGCAAGCAATGAATTATCCGATGAAGAAAAGGCCCGCCGCGAACGTCAACGTATTTATGGCGAAGGCATTATGGAGTACTTCTGGGCCGATGATAGCCAAGCGCTATTAATTCCGGCTGCTGGTAATCTGTATTATTTCTCATTAGTGGATAACAGTGTCAGCCAACTTCCGATTGGCGAAGGGTTTGCCACAGATGCACGCCTATCGCCTAAGGGCAATTTTGTGTCTTTCGTGCGGGATCAAAACCTGTATGTGTTAGATCTGGCGACCAAAAAACGCCAAGCTATGACGAGCGATGGCGGAGGGGCGATTAAGAATGCCATGGCCGAGTTTGTCGCTCAGGAGGAAATGGATCGCATGACGGGCTACTGGTGGGCGCCCGATGAATCGGCCATCGCCTTCACCCGTATTGACGAGTCCGCTGTCGAGCAAGTGACGCGCAATGAGATCTATGCCGACGGCATTAAACTTACCGAGCAGCGTTATCCCTATGCTGGCAAAAACAACGTCGACATCGCCCTCGGTGTGGTCACGTTAAAAGATAAGGCTATCAATTGGGTAAAGCTGCGCGAAGATCATAGCGAAGAGAATAGTGCAGACAAGAGCAAAGATATTTACCTGCCGCGGGTCGATTGGTTGCCCGATAGCAAACATTTATCGTTCCAGTGGCAGAGCCGCGATCAACATAAGCTAGATTTGCAACTGGTGGCGTTAGATTCTCTGTCTAAGCCAAAAACCTTAGTGAAAGAACGCAGTAACGCTTGGGTGAACCTCAATAACGATCTGCACTTCTTAAAGCAGCAGTCGGCTTTTATTTGGGCATCTGAGCGTGACGGTTTTAATCATCTGTATCTTTTTGACTTAGAAGGCAAACTTAAAACCCAATTGACTAAGGGGGAGTGGGCTGTCGATGCGTTGGAATACATAGATGAAACCGCAGGTTGGGTGTATTTCACTGGCCGTAAAGATACGCCAATCGAGAAACAGCTTTATCGTGTGCCGTTAGCGGGCGGCATGGTTGAGCGGGTAAGCAAGCTGGCGGGGATGCACGATCCTGTGTTTGCCGACAATCAAAGCGTGTATCTCGATTATTTCAATAGCTTATCTCAGCCACCGCAGGTAAGTTTACACGGTGACAAGGGTCAACAGTTGGCTTGGGTTGAGCAAAATGCGGTCAAGCAAGGCCATCCTTTATATGACTATGCAGGGTTGTGGCAAACCCCTGAATTTGGTGAACTGAAAGCCGAAGACGGCCAAGTGCTGCAAACCCGTTTATTCAAACCTGTGCCGTTTGATGCGAGCAAGAAATACCCTGTCGTAGTGCGGGGTTACGGTGGGCCACACGCCCAGTTAGTGACTAATAGTTGGAGCGAGCAGGATTACTTTACCCAGTATCTGGTTCAACAAGGCTATGTGGTGTTCCAGTTGGATAACCGCGGCAGCGCCCACAGGAGCACAAAGTTCGAGCAAGTGATTTACCGTCATTTGGGCGAAGCTGAAGTCAATGATCAAAAAGTGGGTGTGGACTATTTGCGGAGTCTGCCATTTGTCGATGCCGATAATGTGGCGATTTACGGCCACAGCTACGGCGGTTACATGGCCTTGATGAGTCTATTTAAGGCGCCGGATTACTTTAAAGCCGCGATTTCGGGTGCACCTGTAACCGACTGGCGCTTATATGACACCCATTACACCGAGCGTTATTTAGCTCATCCCGAGGGTAATGAAAAGGGTTATGAAGCCAGTAGCGTGTTTCCCTATGTGAAAAACTATCAAGCGGGTCTGTTGATGTATCACGGCATGGCCGACGATAACGTCTTGTTTGAAAACAGCACTCGGGTTTATAAGGCGTTGCAGGATGAAGGTAAATTATTCCAGATGATCGATTATCCTGGCTCTAAACATTCGATGCGTGGCGAAAAAGTACGTAATCACTTATATCGCTCACTGGCTGACTTCCTCGATAGACAGTTAAAAAGCGGAAAGTAGCGCTTGATGAAGAGTGGGCTTTAGCTGCGCGTAGCTAGGCTCACTGTTAATTGTGGTTGATTTTGCTAAGAATTTATTCATGCGCGTAAGAGTATTAGCTTAATTTCGGGCATAAAAAAACCAGATCCGTGGATCTGGTTTTATTTACTTGGATTCTTATTGAATCAAGTACTTAGATGAGGATTAGTCTTCTAAGTTACCGCAGAAACGATAGCCTTCACCGTGGATAGTCGCGATGATTTCTGGCGTATCTGGCAAGCTTTCGAAATGCTTACGGATACGACGGATGGTTACGTCAACCGTGCGATCGTGTGGCTTAAGCTCACGGCCAGTCATTTTCATCAGTAGATCAGCACGAGTCAAAATTTTGCCTGGGTTTTCAACAAAGTGCAGCATAGCGCGGAACTCGCTACGTGGCAGCTTGTAAGATTCACCCTGTGGGCTTACCAACGAACGGCTGTTGATCTCTAGGCTCCAATCGTTAAAACGATAGTATTCAACAGAGCTCTTTTCTTCGACTTCGCTACCAGCGCTATTAACGCGAGTCAGAAGGTTACGAGCACGGATCGTCAATTCACGTGGGTTGAACGGCTTGGTAATATAATCGTCCGCGCCAATTTCAAGTCCAAGAATTTTGTCGACTTCGTTATCACGGCCAGTCAGGAAGATCAGACCGATATTATTGATTTCGCGTAATTCACGTGCCAATAACAGACCGTTTTTACCTGGTAAGTTAATATCCATTACCACCAAGTTAATTTTGTTTTCCTGCATAGCCTTATGCATTTCTGCGCCATCATTGGCCTCAGTTACCACATACCCTTCTGCCTCGAAAATACTTCTCAGCGTGTTACGGGTAACGGCTTCATCTTCAACGATCAGAATGTGCGGATTTTGCATGTTATTTACCTAAATTTTAATCAATTCTATTCTAACCATAAGAACCTCTTACATCGGGTCCTTATATTCATAAAAATGTTGATACTTCCTTGAACTGCTCTGTGCTTCTAAAGGAAAGATCTTCACGGCGATATATCAGGATGTATAAAGTGCACGTTTAAAGTGTAATACGATAAAACGTAACAAGTATCAACTTCGATAAGCAATAGTTAGAAATAGTTCCTTAACTATTGTTTTTTTTAAATGTTTAAATGTTTTAATGATAAATCAAATGTAGAACACATTTTAAACAGATGTCTGGCCGACGTTGTTATCTCCAAAATAACAAGCCGTTTTAAACACTAGGCAATCTTAAGCCGTTGTTTAACTAGACCAGTGATGTCATTGTACTCGTTTTAGTCATTTGTTAACAAATGAAATGTTAACAAATTTCAAGCCAAGGGTGAGATTTACCATGATATTTACTTTAGTTATTGATTAGTATAACTAATGTATTTTTAATTCTTGTGAGCAAGTTCACGCCTCTTTGGATTTTACAATCACTCTGCTACACTAACTCGGGTTCATTTTTCGACTAGACTACCAATGGACAATACGACTCAAGACCTGTGGCAGTGTTACCAAACGCCGTTATTTTTGCTTACTCAAGCATTATCCTGTGATTTTTCCTTTGCAGTAATTACCGCCCATAACCCCGCTTCAAACCGTTTTTCTCCCAGTCAAAACCGCTTACTTGATAGACAACTTCTCCGTGATATTGAATTGCTTGGCAGTCCCTATCGCGCTTTAGTCGGTGCAGCCCCTGATTTATCTCATATGGAAAAAAGCTGGGCTGTGTTTATTGATAGAACCATGGCACTGCAATTAGGCAAGAAATTTAATCAATATGCCATTTACATGGTTGAGCAGGGGGCCGTGAGTTTAGTGCCTTGCACATTAGCGGGGTACGATGAAGTTTGTTTAGGCAAATTTACTGATTATGTGCAGCTAGTGTATGAGTTACCCGACTTGAATACTTAAGTTTCACTTAATTTGTTTATTTGATGTGAAATTAGCATTGACTTCATTAGGGGTTTATTGCTACTTTTTTCGTCCCTTTCCGAGGAAAGGAACAGAAGAGGAGCGTTAACTAGGTAGTCGGTCAGAGGAGCACAAACTCCAGCGATGACAGATGAGGGAGATTAACGCCGAGGCATAGATATGGTTGCTGCATGTTGATGTCGGTCGCTCAGGCTGAATCCTGACGATTGTCACCTGTAATTGGTGGAGAGCTTCTGGTGACGATTGCTGTTTCCCTTCTATTGGGGTGCGTTATCATTGAGCACCAGGCTCTTCGAACGTAGTTAGTTCGGAGTGTGATCATGTTAGTTAATCAATATCTTATTCAATCTGTTGTCGTCGCTTATCCTACGTATTTTGCGGAGGTGAGCTAATGTCCCTTGTTGTCGCAAAATTTGGTGGAACCTCAGTTGCTGACTATGGCGCGATGAATCGTTGTGCCGACATAGTGCTAGCTAATCCTGAATGCCGTTTAGTCGTGGTCAGTGCCTCAAGCGGTGTGACTAATTTATTGGTTGAATTAACGCAAGAGTCGATAACCGACGATGCTCGCCTGCAACGATTAAAACAAATTGCTAAAATTCAATACGCTATCTTAGATAAACTCGGTCGTCCTAATGATGTGGCCGCCGCATTAGATAAATTATTGAGTCGCATGGCGGTGCTAAGTGAAGCCTTAATTTCAGTTCGCAGCAAAGCGACAATCGATGAGTTGTTGTCCCTCGGTGAACAATGCTCTTCAGCTTTATTTTCGGCGGTACTACGTGAAAAAGGTGCAAACTCCAGTGCCTTTGATGTGCGTAAAGTGTTGCGTACCGACAGCCACTTTGGCCGTGCCGAACCTCAGGTTGAGCAGATTGCAACCCTATCGCACGACTATTTACAACCGCTACTTGTAGAGCAAGTCATTGTGACCCAAGGTTTTATCGGCGCCGATGAAGCGGGGCAAACAACAACGCTTGGCCGCGGTGGTAGCGATTATTCGGCAGCTTTGTTAGCCGAGGCTCTGCGTGCATCGGCGGTGGAGATTTGGACCGATGTCGCAGGGATTTATACAACCGACCCACGCCTTGCACCTAATGCGCATCCTATTGCCGAGATCAGTTTTAATGAAGCCGCCGAAATGGCGACCTTTGGTGCCAAAGTCTTGCACCCAGCGACCATTCTTCCTGCCGTTCGTCAGCAAATTCAAGTGTTTGTGGGTTCAAGTAAAGAGCCAGAAAAAGGTGGGACTTGGATCCGTCATCAAGTGGAAGATGCGCCCGTTTTCCGCGCTGTGGCACTGCGCCGCGATCAAACCCTGTTGAATCTTCACAGCTTACAGATGCTGCATGCCCAAGGGTTTTTAGCGGAAACCTTTGCAACGCTTGCAAGGCATAAGATCAGTGTGGACTTAATTACCACCTCAGAAGTGAATGTGTCGCTGACACTTGATAAAACGGGCTCAGATTCTAGCGGTCAAGGTCTATTAAGCGAGGCATTGCTGCAAGAATTATCACAACATTGTCGTGTGCGCGTTGAAGATGGCTTGGCCTTAGTCGCAATTATAGGTAACCGTATTGCAACGACCCCAGGTATTTGCCGCCGCGTATTTGAAGTGTTAGAGCCCCACAATGTGCGGATGATCTGCCAAGGTGCGAGTCCACATAATTTGTGTGTGCTGGTTGCTGAATCTGAAGCGGCGCAGGTGGTAAAAGCCCTGCATGAAAATTTATTCGAAGCCGCTTGATATGTTACCAACCTTATAAAGCGATAATGCGAGAATAAAAAACGCCAATCTAAATCGATTGGCGTTTTTGTTTTGCTATGGCTATAACCATTTAAATCGGTAAAACAGTGCCATCTGCAGGGCAACAAGGGAAACCAATATGCCGCAGAAGGTGACAAAGGCCCAAGTGTCATTTGCCCCGGGAATGCCGCCAATATTGACCCCCAATAAACCAGTCAAAAAGCCTAGCGGTAAGAAGATTGCCGATACTAATGATAAGAAATATAAGCGTTTATTGAGTTGCTCTGATTGCTGACTAAGCAATTCCTCTTGGGTCACATTAGCCCTATCGCGCAGGGCATCGAGATCTTCAATGGTACGGATCAATTGATCGTTGATTTCCCTTAGTTTGAGTCGCTCTGGATCGTTAAGTAGGCTAAATTGATCGGAGATCATTTTAGTGAAGGCTTCTCTTTGTGGTGCTAAATAGCGGCGAATTGCGACCGTTTGACGACGTAACTCTGCGATATCGGTACGCAGATCCTTCACATTACCTGAGACAACTTGTTCTTCTAATTCAGAAAGTTGCTCTTCGAGTTTGTCGATAAACTCGACTTTTCTATGGGTGAGTCTCTCACAGACAGCGACAATAAAGTCGCCCGTAGTTGTCGGCCCCACGCCTTCTTTGATGAGTTCTGCCACATCTTTTACCGATTGCAACTCACGGTCGCAGGTGGAAATGATCCTTTGCTTATCGGCGTAGATACGTATGGCGACCATATCCTCGGGTGCAGAATTGGGGTTTAAGTTTACACCACGCAGTGCCAGCAGTACTCCTTCGCCAGCCAGTACGGCTCTAGGGCGAGTGTCTTGCGCAAGTAGGGCATTGGCTTCTAGTTTATTGAGGCCGCTATTGATGACCCAGTGACGGGCTTTTTTATGGCGATAACGCAGATGTAACCAGAGTAGGCCATCCTTTGGATCCCAAGCATCGAGTTGTTCAGGGCTTAAGCTTGAGCCAGCCTGGGCTCCGCTAAGCACTAAACTATAGATAAATCCATCATGCATATGTTTTCCAATTACTTTCTCAATCATGCATTCAAGCTAACTGATTTTGCTCTAAAAATGAAGCCTGTAGCTCGGAATGCTAATCAAGGAATATTTGAATAAGTTCAAGACTGTTGAGCTGCTATCCATGCAACTTGCTCCATGTTAAGTTAAAATTAGCATTAATTAGGTTAGTGCAAAGAGAACATAAAATGGAATATGAATTTCGGCGTAACAGTTTAACGGGCACTTTTTTAGCCACCTTTAGCATGGATCATGAAGTGCTAGGTCAGTGGTTTTCGGAAGAATTAGGGCCTGAGTTAGCCAAAATTCAACAAGTGTTAGATAGGGTGGCTGAGATCCTCGCGGGTAAACGCGGGTCATGGCAGCTTATTGGCGGGGATTTAACCCTAGAATTAGACCGAGAACAAGCCAGAGTTTACGCCAATGTATTGGGGTTTGATGAGGAGTATGAATTAGAGGATGCTATGTCACTCTATGATGCTGAATCTGAAGCCTACTGCGGCTTAGAGGATTTTGAACAAGCGCTTTTAAGTTGGCAAGAATTTGTGCAAAAGGGTCTTTAAGACCGCTTAGAAGGAGCTCGTTGAGTGGCCCTGACTCTATGTGAGTGCGTGCTATCTCTGGCGAATATAATAAAGGCAATCCTTTGATTGCCTTTATTATTTGCGATTAGTTATTTAAATATCTTACCGCCATTTCGGTTCTCGATTTGGCATTCGCTTTACGCAGTAGATTTTTTACGTGAACTTTTACAGTGCCTTCACTGATGTGTAAATGCTCTGAAATCATACGATTGCTTAAACCTTCCGCCAATTGCTGTAGGATTTGTAACTCCCTTGGAGTGAGACTTGAAATCCATTCTTGCTCATCGGCGACATTTTTAAGTTCGTAGAGATATTCCTCAATTTCCTCACTGATCACTCTATGACCGAGCATGGCATTTTTGAGTTTTTCGAGCAGTAAATCGGGCTCAGTATCCTTGAGTAAATAGCCGTCAGCACCTGCGCGGAGTAAGCGGATCACATCTTGTTTTGCATCGGAAACGGTGAGAATGACGATGCGGGAAGTGACACCTTCCTGACGCATGGCATTGAGTGTATCGAGTCCTGTCATACCCTTCATATTCAAATCAAGGAGTATGATATCTGGCTCATCCGTCGCTACTGCGCTTAACGCATCTAAACCGCCACCCGCTTCACCAAAAAGGCTGAAATCAGGATCTGAAGTGATCAATTGGCAGATACCTTTACGTAAAAGAGGGTGGTCATCGACGACTAAGATAGAATAAGGTTTACCCATGTGTAGGCTCCAGTTGAGAAGGGAAAATGAGTGTGACTTTTGTTCCTTGTGGAATACCGAGTTCACCATCGGTCGCGGTGGTAAGCGTGGCATTTTGTATTTGATTTTCAGTTGGTTCAATATCATTAGGGGTAATCAGTTCATCATCATTACTGCTAAACACGACCCTACCCGCGAGTTTACTCGCCCGCTCGTGCATAATCCCTATACCAAAATGTTGATCGCGCTCTTTTAGATGCTCAATACCCACACCGTTATCGCTGACACTGATATTGACCATAGCTTTATCATCCTTGTAGCAACGTATATGGATAAGGGTTGCCTTTGAATGTTTGATAGCATTAAGAGTCGCTTCTCGGGTGATTTGCAATATATGTATATGCTGTTTTGCCTCAAGCCATTGGGGAGCGAGCTTGTAATCTAAGCTGATTTTAATATCGGTTTTAACCCTAAGCTGATCTAGCATGGCTTCCATTGCACTTTTCAAATTAGGTTCTTTAATTGTGAGCCTAAAGGTTGATAGTAATTCTCGAAGCTGCGCATAAGCCGTACTCACACCTTCGTTAATCTCGTTTAGCTGATTCTCTACCGCTGGACTACGGCAGCTATAGGCAAGATTCTTACGCAACAAGCTGATTTGTATCTTCAAAAAAGATAACACTTGACCAAGGGAGTCATGCAATTCTCGCGCGATTACACCGCGTTCTTCCATCAGTGCTAACTGTTGTCTTTGCTCTGTGGCAGTGTGAATCACGATGGAGCGAGTCAACATAATGGCAAAGTTGTTAAATAGTACAATATTAGGTGTTTGTGCTGAGATCAGCTCTAAATAGCCTAAATCAACTTGCTCAAACTGCATTGGAAAACGAGTACTCTGCATTGGCTCTGTGGGCCAGCCACCATTTGCCTCAATGACTTCCATTTCTTGCTCTGGGTATTGAATAATCAGTCGTAAATAATCGAGGGATTCATAACCTTTAAGCTGATTTAGCGCTTCCCTAAGGGCTTTATAATCGAGCTTATTGGCATTTAGGGTGAGTAAATTATCGTATAAAAAGGCGAGTTCATTATTTGCCCTTGTCAGCGCCAAGGTTTTTTCAGCAACCTGTGACTCTAAGTTTCCATATAAAGTAGCCAATTCCTTTGCCGTTTTTTGTAGGGCATCGGTTAATGCTGTGAGCTCAATATATTCGGTTTCTGGCATTTCAATTTCAAAATTACCTTTAGAAATGGTATTAGCAGACTCCATCAACTTTTGCAGTGGCACTACTACCTTACGTTTAGTGAAGCGCACGGCAATAAAAGCAATAAAGAGCATTAAACCCAAACCGAAAATTTGACTGGCTGCCAATAGCCTCAGTTTAAAGGCGGCATGGTGTTCCATTTCTAGCACGAGTAAATCTATCGTATCGACAAAGTCTTTGAGCGCAGCGGTATAGTCACGGGAGTTTTCCTGCTCAATGTAATATTTCATGACGAGCCATTTGTCGATCACAAGTTGATATTGAGCGGCTATTTTTTTGTGGCTGAGCCAACCTGTCGATGGCTGCAAGGCCTCAGAGTGCAAGGTATTTTCAAATTCGGTGATTTTTTCCTGTGCGTCTTGGCTACCTGAATTGGCATAAAACATTAAACGATAACTTTGCATCCGTAGGGAGCCAGAGGCATTAATTGCTTTAGCATCACCTAAACTATAGGACAGATTGATGATAGCAAAGATAGCTAAACTGCTAGAAAGCAGAATGAGTACTAACATTAATCCTAAAATTTTAGAGGTGAGACTGCCTCGTTTCATAGGTTGGCTATCCAGTTGAAGGCCATACGTTAATGGCACTTTAGTTGTGTTTTTACATTAGAAAATAATGTAATACCTTAACAAAAGCATAAAAGTGTGAACAACAACACCATTACATTTTGATCTGGCGCAAACTTCGCCACAGATACCTCCTAAGAGGTATATTTTTAGCGGGATTAAGTCATTAACTTTGACTATGGAGATGTCGTGATTCACTACAATAATGTAACACGGAGATGAGATGATGAAGAAGATGACAGGTAAGTCCTTTGCACTGAGTGCACTGGTTGCCGCCAGCTTCATGGCTGCGGGCGCAATGGCGAGCGATAAAACCGAGCCTCGCAATGAAGTTTATAAAGATAAGTTTAAAAATCAATATAATAGTTGGCATGATACCGCTAAAAGTGAAGAGCTAGTGGATGCGCTTGAACAGGATCCTAATATGGTTATCCTGTGGGCGGGTTATGGCTTTGCGAAAGATTACAATGCCCCGCGCGGTCACATGTACGCCGTCACGGATGTGAGTAACACCCTACGTACAGGCGCACCAACCACGGCCGAAGACGGTCCAATGCCAATGGCATGTTGGAGCTGTAAGAGTCCAGATGTTCCTCGCCTAATTGAAGAGCAGGGCGAAGATGGCTACTTCAAAGGTAAATGGTCTAAGGGTGGTCCCGAAGTGACCAACACGATTGGTTGTGGTGATTGCCATGATAAAGGCTCTCCAAAATTACGCATTTCTCGCCCTTATGTTGACCGTGCGTTAGATGCGATTGGCACCCCTTTTAGCAAGGCTTCAAAACAAGATAAAGAATCAATGGTCTGTGCCCAGTGCCACGTTGAATACTATTTTGAAAAGACCGACGATAGAAAGAATTTTGTCAAATTCCCTTGGGATATGGGCGTGACTGTTGAGAAAATGGAAGTCTACTATGACTCAATCCAATTCTCTGATTGGACACATGCTCTTTCTAAAGCACCAATGTTAAAAGCCCAACATCCAGAGTATGAAACTTGGAAAATGGGTATTCATGGTATGAATAATGTGAGTTGTGTTGACTGTCACATGCCAAAAGTGACCAGTGCTGAAGGTAAGAAGTTTACCGATCATAAAGTGGGTAACCCATTCGACCGTTTTGAAGAAACCTGTGCCACCTGTCATAGCCAAACCAAAGAGTTTTTGGTTGGCGTGACTAATGAGCGTAAGGCCAAAGTCAAAGAAATGAAGTTGAAAGCGGAAGAACAATTAGTAAAAGCACACTTTGAAGCTGAAGCAGCTTGGAAAGCCGGTGCAACCGAAGAAGAAATGAAACCCATCCTGACTGATATCCGTCATTCACAATGGCGTTGGGATTTAGCGATTGCTTCCCATGGTGTAGCAGCTCACGCACCAGATGAAGCATTGCGTATTCTGGGAACATCGGTAAATAAAGCTGCTGATGCTCGTGTTAAGTTAGCGCAATTACTGGGTAAAAAAGGCATTACTGATCCTGTGACCGTTCCTGACATTTCAACCAAAGCTAAAGCACAAGCCGTGTTAGGCATGGATATGAAACAAATGGTCGAAGAGAAAGAAGCCTTCAAGAAAAATATCCTGCCTAAATGGGATGAAGAAGCCAAAAAGCGCGAAGCGACATATAAATAAGTCACTTAGCCTTATGTGAGATTAATCCTTAATAAAGCCAAAGCCCTCAGATTTGAGGGCTTTTTTATGCTTACTCATTCAGAATATTCTTTTCAATCATTTAGGACGTGTTGACGTTTCAGGGGTGATGAGATGGACACCTCTTGTAAAGTAGGCGTCATTAACGCCATATTGAATCTGCAAGCTCAATATCAACAAAGGTGTCCACTATGAAAATTACTCTAATTGGTATCGATTTGGCAAAAAATGTTCTCCAGGTTTGTGGTGTTAATCAAGCAGGGAAAGCGGTATTTAATCGCACAATTAAACGCACCCAACTATTAAAAACGCTTGTGCAATATCCCGAGGCTGTCATTGCTATGGAAGCCTGTAGTGGCTCAAATTATTGGGGCAGAGAACTTATTTCTCAGGGTTTTGAGGTCAGATTAATTCCACCACAACATGTGAAACCATTCGTGAAAGGGAATAAAAATGACCGCAATGATGCTTTTGCTATATGTGAAGCGGCTCAACGT
>NZ_JAKILG010000073.1 GCF_023283765.1 Shewanella profunda
GGGTGTAGTAGGTTGGGAGCGGTTATGGGAAGGATGGTTCAAACTGCAAACCATCCTTGAAGGCTACGAATTGGCTCTATCTCTTGAGCACGAGATGTGATCAAGAGACAGTGCATAGCAGCCTTTTTTCATACTTATTTATCAATATGTTGAACTGATAACACCACAAAGCGGATCATATACAATTGTTCAAGTCCGGGATAAATCTCGGCTATCACACTGCGAAGCTGTGCCAGTGTCATATTTTCTTGCTTGGCATGAACGTCTGTGAGCTCAGTTAACTTCACTGGCGTGACATCGATAATCTGGATATCACAGAACCAGCGGTCAGCTTCAAAGGTTGAAACCGGTAAAATTTGCCCCGCAAACACATGGGATTCAGCTTCATCGCGCAGGGTTATCGTTTTAGCGCCAGCTAAAATATCCTGCTCAAAACGTTCAAAAAAAGTGATCTTAGCGAGTAACACGCCTTTTCCTCGGCTCAGTATATGGGTAATAAAAATGACTTGAAGTCAATTTCTCAAATCAATAATGTTAGGCAATATAATGGGTTCTGACTCGTACTGACAGCATGCATGGCAAAATGCTCATCATATCTTCTATCAAACCTAGCCCCTAAGTTGAGTCAAATGATTATGCTAACGATATATACATTAATTGACGTCCAAAGAGTTGCGGTTCTTTTCGACAAAATACAGCAAAATATGGTTAGTTTGCCTATATTGAGTTAGAATCCGCCCTCAATTGAGCCCTTGGCCTCATATTCCTGCGCATAGCGGGTGCGAAACGAAATTAGAGACGTCATGAACAAGAAACAAAAGATCATCAAGAAAATAGCTAAACGCGCCAAGGCCAGACTGAATAAAGTCGATCCAGTGACTATCGGCTCGCCTGCGAAATCAGGTTACATCTCTAAAGCTGAGCGTGCTCGACTCGATGCGCTTGATGTGCCCGCTAGCACGCAAGACAGCCAAATTGCAGAAACTGACTCCGACGCAAAATAAGCACACTGGATCACGAATAAAACGCCACATTCATTGTGGCGTTTTATTTTCGGGATAGTTTTGCAGATGATAATGAAACGATTCGTCAAAGGTATCACTCACCCACTTTAGGTTTGGTTCGGTTATCCTTGGTCTCTTTTGCTTTATCCGGTTCGTTAACATCGTCACTCGTTAATATGGACTGGCATTCTTGTTCTTCGGTCATTTGTCCCATTTGCACATGGGAAGAGGACAAAGGGTTTGTGGCACTAGGTAAGTTCTCAGCGACACAATTAGCAATCTCGTCCTCATCAGTGAGTAATACTTGTTCAGAGTTTAAGGGCGTAACAATAGCCTCGGCGTTTATGGGTAAAACTCCAGCCTTAGCTTGAGCTGCCACTTTATCGACTAAACGATAGGCCACCAGCACACCTAAAATTCCAAATAAAATAGAACCGATAACTTGGCCAATCAGCACGCCATAGACTCCGCCCCAAAGCGCACCAAAATAAACAAAGGGAATTGTGCCTAAAGTCGCCTTACCTACATTGAATAGCGTTGAATATTTTGCTTTACCAAGATTATTAAATGAGGCATTTGCCACAAATAAAATACCCGAGAAGGTGAAAAAGACAGCAATATAACTACAGAAAAACTCGATTAACTCTGCACTATCCCCCTTCATATCAAAAATGCTAACGACTTGGGATTTCAACAGAAATAGTAACAAAGAAATGGTGAGCACATACAGAGTACAAAACTGAATGGCCTTCGTCAGGCTCTCACGCACTCGCTCAAATTGTCCTGCGCCAAAATTTTGCCCAACAATGGGGCCTATTGCCCCAGATAAAGCAAAAATCATCCCAAATGCAACAGGAACAAGTCGGCCCAATACTGCCCAACCAGCCACATAGGCATCGCCAAAATCGGCAATGGCTCGGGTTACAAAAGCATTACCAATGGGAGTGGCAATATTAGTCAGCATCGCAGGACCTGCAATGGCAAATATTGGCTTAAGATCGGCCATAAAATGGGATAAATCAAATTGACCTAAGAGCTGATGTTTTACCACCACGCCTCTACCCGCAATAATAAAAACTGCTATACGTGCCAATACTGATGCTAGGGCGGCCCCTTCAATCCCCATCGCAAACAGGAAGATAAAAATAGGATCGAGCACCGCATTCACGCCACCGCCCGCTAAGGTCGACATCATTGACAACTTAGCATCCCCCACGGCCCGTAGCGCGCCACCAAGCGCCATTGCAAGACATATAAAAGGCAATGAAGGAACAAGGATATACAAATAACTTTCGGCGAGCTCTGCCGTATGGCCATTCGCACCAACAAGGGCTACTAACTCAGGAATAAATATCGTTACGACCACACTAACCAACACACTTATGAGGATCGTAACCACTGCACTATTCAGTAATAATCGCTTCGCCAATAACACATCCTTAGCACCGATGGAGCGTGAAACTAACGCACCGAGGGCAATGGATAAACCTATCCCAATGGATGTGGTAAAAAACGAAATACTGCCAGCATAACCGACCGCAGCGGCAAGCTCATGTTCACCGAGCAAGCTTAGGAAAAAGATATCGATTAAATCGACCACAAATAGGGCGGAAATACCCACGGCAGCGGTCGAACTCATCACTAGAATATGCCGAAGAATCGAGCCTTCAACGAACTTGGCCTGTGTCATAGCTGAGTTGCACCTGCAGAATAAAAATATTTAGCGATCATATTAACTTTCGTTCTTTGCAGTTGAAGAGTCGAGCATATCAAGCTCACAACCACAACGGCTACAATACATTGCATCAAGCTCGTGACCCAACTTATGACACTGATTACAGGAGCGTAAATCCCGATGACGTCCAACCTCTTGAGATATTTCAGCGGTCAAAATCCCCGTAGGAATAGCAATGATCGAATAACCCAATAGCATAGTAAACGCCGCTATCGCTTGGCCCAATCCCGTTTTTGGCGTGATATCGCCATAACCTACAGTTGTAAGCGTAACTATGGTCCAATACACAGATTTAGGGATAGAGCTAAAGCCATTTTCAGGCCCTTCAACCACATACATCACAGCGCCAAGCACCATAATGATCAAACTAACCGAAAAGAAAAATAAAAACACTTTACGGCTAGATTGCATCATAGCCCTTAATAGCACATTCCCTTCACTTAAATAACGCAGTAGCTTAAGTACACGAAAAATTCTAAAGAGGCGTAACACTCTGATCACTAGAGTAAAGTTTGCCCCTGGAATAAAGAGAGCTAAATATGAGGGGAGTATTGATAGTAAGTCCACAAGACCATAAAAACTGCGGGCATATAATACTGTGTGAGTTGCACTGTACAATCGCAGCCCATACTCAATGGTGAAAACGATAGTAAATCCCCATTCCAGCACCAGAATGAGATCCCCATAATCCCGATGAACGGCTTCAACCGTATCGAGAAACACCAGCCCCACACTAAGCACGATACAAATCATCAAAGCTATATCAAAGTAACGTCCAGCTGGCGTATCAGTCCCAAAAATAATCGTCCGTAATTGGCGTTTGAATGGGGATTCGCTGTCGATTTTTTCAGGTGTTGATTCAGACATAGGGGCAAAAACTTCCTTGGAATATACGATGTAACACGGCAATAAGCCTCTCCAGATGGTCAGAGTCTGCCACGCAATCACACTCAGCTCAAAATTATCTACTCACAGTACAAGAAATTTGCGGTATGATGCGCGAAAAAGGCCAACATTTGAGTCACTTTTTCGAGGAAGATATGCGCATTACCCTACTTTCGACACTCACATCCATGACTGTGGCTATTGCAGTCCTTGTTTCTCCCCTTGTGTATGCCTCATCGAGCATAGGTAAAGTCGATCTTGTTGTTATCACTAAATCTGAGTCCAATATGGCCTTACTACGCGATGGAAAAGTACTAAAGCAATATCGCATCGCAATGGGAGATTTACCCGCAGGACATAAACTGAAAGAAGGTGATCAACGTACCCCACAGGGACGCTATATTCTTGACTACAAAAAACCTGACAGTGCCTACTACAAATCGATTCACATTTCCTACCCCAATGAAGAAGATAAGCTAAGGGCTAAAGCCTTAGGTATCAAACCAGGTGGAATGATCATGATCCATGGACAAAATCCCAAATCACCATTATCCCCAGCACAAGCACAACAGTTCAATTGGACTAACGGCTGTATTGCCCTCACCAATGCTGAAATGGACGAACTATGGAAAGCCGTTGATGAAGGCACGCCAATTGAGATTTGGCCTTAAATTGAATCACATATCGACTCACGCCCAATCCAATGGGCGTTTTTATTTGCTCGCAGTAAAGCGTTGCCACAGGAGCCCCTATGTCACCCGCAAAGGAACTCGACCTTAAAACTCGCATCGCCAGCATCCGCTATGATGACCTAATGCAAAGCTGGCCCGCATTTGAAGCAAAGATTTTAAACTTACTTGCCACACTGGATTTAGCAGGCAAAAACCTCGAATGTGATCATGTGGCGCTCAGGGTTAATTCGGTTACAAGTGCCGGCGCCCTTCGTCGTGACTTTAGTCAACTGGGTACTATTATTTCCGATAATCAAATCAATGGTCGGCCTATTTTGATCATCGAATTAAATTCACCACTCACCTTAGGCACATTTTCTATTCCCTGCGTTGAGCTGCCCTATCCCAGCGATAAAATCTATCCACAGGAAGGTTGGGAACATATTGAGCTAGTTATCCCCTCAAACGCGCAGGACTGTGAAACCTTAAGCCAAGATCTTCAAGCACTCAGCCCCATACTCACCCCGCTGTTATCAGGGGAGCTTGAGGCATCAAAGGGGGCAATTAAGCTGAAAATGAGTTCACCAAAGGGCGATAAGGAACGCTTAACCAATCCAACCATCGCCTTTAAGCAAGGGGATATTTGCATCAAAGTACATCCACATGGGATAAAAACGGTCATTGCCAGCGAGCAAAATGAGGAGACTTTGGTATAAGCATCAAAATCCTACAAGATTTAAGATGAAGATCCGGCAATTTCGAGTAACTTAATTGTAATGCCGCATATCATTATTTAACGTCAATAAAAATGAATATGCCCAAGCAGGTGCGCTGAGCATGAACTAGGAAACTGTGAATCGATTTATCAAACTGCGCACCATCGAAATTAAATCACAAACTTATTGAAGGCGTGTTGACGTTTCGAGATTAGATTTTGTTCGTTCTGGCAAGCTCGTGATCGCGAAGCGAGGATTGAAGTGTCGTTGTTCTACTCAAATGACGAGCGGATCCTATGAAAGAAAGTAAGAGCGCTTGCCAGACGCCCCCTTCGGGCAGCGTTTGGCTGGCGTTTCTTGCGTTATCGCCCGTTTATCTAGAATAACTATATCGCACTGGCTTTGCCTTGCATAAAAGCCAGCCAACTCGCTGCTAAAACAACCCTCAAACATCAACACGCCCTAGGCACAGGAAGCAGAATATGAAGCCCCATAAAAACGAAGCGCAATTGCTAAAATTCGCCCTAGAAATTGGTATCGGTTACGCTAAGAAACGCGGATTTGATGATTTTGATAGGGGTGTGTCTCCCAAGGACAAAGTGGAATGTATCTATCGACTCCTCGTGACAGACAACCTTATCCAACCCTTGGCGAAGGATAAAGAGGATGGCCCTAATATGAAGCATAAATTGATTTTGTGGATCACCCGTCAGTTACCTGCAGATCATCCTTTACTCAAGTAACAGGCCGCTAAACTCAATAACTGCATTCATTACTTTCCACACTATCCAGACACGCATCCCAGCACCCACAACATCAAATCAAAATGGCACTCTAAAGTGCCATTTTTGGATATAAACCTTTAAATAGGTTAACTATTTAGCTGTCTTTTGGGCTTTTTCCTTTGCTAGCACAGTCGCCATAGGTGGGACTATTGTTGTTGGATCGAGACGCATTTGATACCAATTCAAACGCCAATCTAAATGCGGACCATTTGCTCGTCCCGTGGCACCGACCTCAGCGACGGCTTGTCCTTGCTTCACCGTTTCACCCGCTTTGACATATAACTGACTCAAATGCAGAAAACTCGAACTCACGCCATAACCATGGTCGATAATCATAGTCCCTCCGGAGTAAAACATATCGGGAACAGACAAACTGATCACCCCATCAGCGGGAGCCACAACAACAGTACCAGTTTTGGCGGCCACATCGACACCAAAGTGAGGATTACCCGGTACATCGTTATAAATACGTTGACTACCATACACGCCTGAAATGCGCCCAGTCAGTGGCCAAATAAACTCCTGCAAAAAAGCAGTTTGTTCACTAAAACTGGCCCGTGCCGCTTTTACCTGCGCAGTGTCTTTAGCAGCTCTTTCCTGTGCAATAGGATCAGGTTTCATGATTTTATTACTAATGCCTTTAACACTTTGAATATTGTATTCACGCTTAGCAATAGTCAGAGGTTTAACCTCGGTTAAACCATCGGGATAGACTAATGTTAACTGCTGACTAAGCTCACCATCACGGTCAAAACCAAAGGCAAAATGCCCCTCTGGAGTCACCTTAATGACTTCACCATTGAGCTTAACCTGAGTACCTGTAGGTACTTGGCCACGGATTAACGCGCCTTGCTCTAATTTGCCCTGTAAACTGACTTCTGCCATCACAGGCGATATTGATGTGAATGCCGTTAAGGCCAACACAGCAAAAGCTAAGTGTGCGGCAAACCGACGCCCATAAAAATAACTTGGGTTGTAAGCGCTTAGCTTTATAAGGTTCTCAAACATTTATAAAAAAATCCTTATCTATATGGAATAACCAAAACCATTTTTTACAAATACTTACTATGCATTATACATAGCAAGAAACGACACCGACTCTACCCTTTAGTTACAATTGCACCCTTACCGACACCTTCATAAGCGACAACGGTAAACTGACTCGTAGGCACCTTAGTCACTAAAGTCGTTGCCATATAGTCAGCTAATAATTCAACCGTGGTGTCATGGGGAATAAGATCACAACATTCTTTTGGCATTGCTAACTGGAAATCCCCTTGAGGTGCCTGGTAGTGGAATCCGTAGTGACTGCGGTTAGTGATACGAGTTTGTGGTGATAAGTTTAGGGTTTTAACGGAAACCAAATCCTCTTCGCTACCTAAGTAGATATCATGCCAGCGCTTAGCCCAATATTCGTCCCACTTGGGCGCAGGTACTCCGTTTTCGAATACATTCACGGGGCTGCGATGTCCATGGGCAATACGTTGGCAGTTACCGTCATGTTTACGTAAACCATGGCTGTAATGGTAGTAGGGAGAATTGAGTATTTCATGCCTTAGGGTCAAAGTGATACCTTCAACATTGGTTGGTAAGCTTTCCCGTAGGGCTTTTTGTAAAAAGGTATTCACACTTTGAATATCAATCTCTTCGGTCGGTACTAAAGCAAAAGCCTGTGAAGGGCAAGCTAAGTGGATTTCACCCAATGCGCTATCAAAATCCATCCATACTCTGTCGCCCTGCTGTTGCCATCGCACATTGCTGCAGGCAGTAGGTACTAATAAACGATGATCGGCCACCGCATCTATGGTTTGCTTAATTGTGCGTTTGACCTTAGCAAAATCGAGCACCATGTTTTGCTCGTCTAGGCCGCCTTCAAGCAACACATCAACAATCCAACTTTCCCCCACCATGCCACGCTTAGGGCAGAGATAGGAAAAATCGATCACAGTTAAATCTTTTACAAATAGTTGCATTTACTCTCCTCGGCGGAAAAACAGTCCACCTCTCTATCTGATAGCACCACTTGGCGATGGCCAAGCATGCTAAATTGGGATCGAATTAAATCCATCCACGAAATGGGATTCTAATCAATTCCGCCCTTACCCGCGACAAATGAATCGGTACCACAGATCATTTTGCGTCAAACAACCAAAAATGAAACAGTGATATTGAATGTAAAAGTGGATTTTATCCGTTTAGTCACGACTAAAATTGCAAAATAAACGGACAATTTGAGTCATTCTACTTGCCTAGCGGACGGTACACCTGGGGAATAAGAGTTAACCAGATCACAACGCATGACTGGAGGTATTTATTGATAAATAGACATTGATAAACAGATGCACCGCATCTAACTTAGCGATTAGTAACTAAAACCCTAAACGAAATGGTGTTAACCCTATCGAATAAATGAAGCAAAAACAGCGTATTAGATCACAAAAATCTAATCCGTGACAGCGATAGACCCAATCGAAACAAGGCGTTATCACTCTGTAAAATTAACCGTTAGTATCCCCCCGTAAACCATACAAAAACCAAGGTTATATCGGGAGAAACAAGATGACCAAACTCACATCTATCGCTATTTTCATCGCAGGTATGTTTGCCTGCACCCATGCCATCGGTGCAGAACCCATTGAAGTGATCACTGCCGCTAAGATCACTGAACCTGAAAAAGTCGAATTAGGTAAAATGCTGTTCTTTGAACCAAGATTATCCAAATCTGGGTTTATCTCTTGTAACTCTTGCCATAATTTATCAACTGGCGGTGTTGATGCTCTACCAACTTCGATTGGCCACCACTGGCAAGAAGGTCCCATTAACTCGCCCACAGTGCTTAACGCCGACTTTATGCTGGCGCAATTTTGGGACGGCCGTGCCAGTGACTTAAAAGAGCAAGCCGCTGGCCCCATCGCCAACCCAAAAGAAATGGGCTTTACCCATGAACTTGCAACTGAAACTATCGCCTCTATGCCAGCTTATCGCGCGCGTTTTGCTAAGGTCTATGGCGATGAAAAGGTCAGTATTGACCGTTTAACCGATGCCATTGCCGCCTTTGAAAAAACCTTAGTTACCCCTAATAGCCCCTTCGATCAATATCTACTGGGTAAGCAAGATGCGATTACCGCAGATGCCAAAGCGGGTTATCAACTGTTTAAAGATAAGGGTTGTGTAAGTTGTCATAATGGTCCAGCCGTCGGTGGAACCATGTTTATGAAGATGGGACTCATCAAACCGTTCCACACTAATAATCCTGCTGAAGGTCGTAAGGGCGTTACAGGTAAAGAAGGGGATAAATTTGTATTTAAAGTGCCAACGCTACGCAATATTGAACTCACCTATCCCTACTTCCATGATGGCAGCGTATGGACCTTGGAAGAAGCGGTGAATACCATGGCGGATATTCAGCTAGGACAAAAACTCTCAGATAAAGAAGTTAAAGAGATGGTCGCCTTCCTTGATTCCTTAACGGGTGATCAACCACAGATTACTTTACCTATCCTACCACCATCGAATAAGGATACACCGCGTCCAGTACCCTTTGGTCAAAGCGCCCAATAAATTGGTTTAAGCAGCGGGTTTGATCAACTCAATCTGTATGGAAAAATAAAAAAGGCCGAGGATATTTACCCTCGGCCTTTCTTTTAAAATCAATAAATTAATCTGGAACTATTCGCCTTTTAAACGACGATCGAGTTGATCCTTTAAGTTTGCTGGCACGCCTTTAATTAAAATCGTGTCTGAAATCGGATCGTAAATCACTCGTTGACCTAAATGACCGCCATCAAAACTTAAGGTCACGCCACCGCCAGTGCCTGAAAACTTCTTCAATTGGCGCAGGGTCGATTTATCGGCCGGAAACTCTTCGTCGAGATCATAACTGCCGCCACGGGCGAAATCGTAGAAGGAATCCATACCTTGATCGGCTAGCTCATCGGCCAAATCTTTGATTTCAATGTCAGCGCCTTCGTCGAAGCGCTCACTGCAATATTCAAACACTTTATTACGGCACTGCTGGCGCTCGTCTTTGGTCAGCTCACTGCTGGCAACAAAATCTTCAACCGCATTCATCAGCGTTTTGTTTTGCGCCTTAGTGTTTACCCCTTCGACGCAACCCATAAAGTCGAGGAAGAAGTCGGCGACTTTACGCCCCGCGCGGCCACGGATAAAGGAAATATACTTGCGAGAGTCTTTATCCGCCTGCCATTCAGTCAAATCAATACGGGCAGCAAGCTGAATATTGTTTAAATCTAAGTGGTTGTTTTGTGAAAGCTCCATATCATCCAATACTGTCATGGAAGATTTTGCGCTCAAGAGTGCCACAAACAGATAATCGCTAGTGATACTGGTATAGCAAGACATCAGCAGGAAACCACCTTGACTGAAATCGTATTTCGCCAATTCCTCCTGCAACAATTTACTGGCTTGACCCGAAAACTCCACAAAACCTAACTCACCGCCACGGTATTGCGTTAAGGCATTGGCAAAGGCAGGATTGGCTTCGCCATCATCACCGTGAATACCGAAATAACCAAAACCCTTCCCCGCTTTGCTGGTATAGGTTTGGTGCAATTCGTCCAGCATCACCTCGACCGCTTGTCCGTTTAGCAGGGGTTGAGGACGCAAACGGCAGCGCAACTGCCCCTGACTGTCCTGGGAAATCTCGTGAATAATTGCTTGTTCGATGTTAATACTCATAAGCCCTGATAGTGATACTGGGATAAATCCGCTATTATATGCCGCTAATCCATTCCAAAGTGAAACATTTTTTGATTATGGCAATCCAATCCAAATACTCAAACACACAAGTTGAATCATTAATCGCCGAAGTTCTGGCCGTGTTAGAAAAACATAAAGCCCCTACTGACTTAAGTCTGATGGCGCTCGGCAATTGCGTCACCTATTTGTTAGAGCGTAAAGTACCTAACGAATCACGCCAAGCAGTGGCTGAACAATTTGCGAAAGCACTCGCACAATCGGTCAAATCCAATTAAGTTAATTGGGTTATAATCGCCAAAAATAAGATACAACGTCTTTTAGGAATAAGCGGATCACTATGATCGAGCGTAAAAAGCAAATGAGCCGCGATCGCGTTTCACGGCTCATCAACTGGGGACATTGGTTTGCCTTTTTTAATGGCTTATTAGCCATGATTATAGGCGCCCGATATCTTAGTAGCGTAGGTTATCCAGAAACCTGGTATGGCTGGATTTATCTCACGGTAAGCACGATTGGCCAGTTCAGTTTTCTTGCTTTTATCGCTTACTTGATCTGCCTATTCCCACTGACCTTAATATTGCCCTATTCAAAGATATTGAGGGGTTTAGCGGCGATAATCGCGACCTTAAGCCTGTGTATCTTATTGTATGACACGATTGTTTATGCTGACTATGGCATGCATTTGAGTCCCTTTGCCTTTGACTTGGCTTGGGCGGATCTCAATGCGCTACTCCATGGCACATCTTACATTGTCACACCACTGGCCATTATCACCATAGAACTCACAGTCGCCAATTTTTTATGGAAACGCATAGATAAGCTCCAAAAACTGAATTTAGGCAATAAAGTCATCGCCTTTGTGGGCATCTGTTTTATTAGTAGCCACTTAATCCACATTTGGGCCGATGCCGCCGATATCACCGAAATTACCCGTTTCGATGAAACTTATCCACTCTCCTATCCTGCAACCGCACGATCCTTTATGGAGAGTCACGGAATTGATAGTTCATTCCAAACCAATGACGAAGTGAAAGTGCTCAGCTATCCAACACAACCCTTGCTATGCCAAGCCGACACACCAACTAACGTATTGATGATCACCGTCGACAGTTTACGTGCCGATATGGTGGGTCCTAAAACCATGCCATTTTTACATCAGTACACGGAAAAAAATCAGTCGTTTACAGAACACTATAGTGGTGGGAATCAGTTTAGAACTGGCATGTTCTCACTCCTTTATGGTATTCAAGGCAGCTATGGTGATGCCAGAGTTTTTAATAGCACGAGTCCTGTTATCACCAGAAGCTTCCAACAGGCGGGCTATCAATTAGGGCTATTTATCCCAGAAACTAACCTAAATCTACGCTCGGCCCAAGCCATGTTTAATGACTTTAATCCTGTCATAGCCAAAGAAACCAATGGCAGCGCCGATGCTGACTTACATACGGTAGCAAGTTTCAAAGAGTGGCATAGCATACAAAATAAACCTTGGTTTGCCTTAGTAAACCTAAAAGCCCCAGAGAACTTTGATACACCCGTAGGCTTCCTTGGTATAGAAACCGTAAAAGCCGATCGCAACTTAACGCCCGCGCAAAAAGTGCTATTTAACCAATACCGTCAGTCACTGTATTTTATTGATATGCAGCTACAAGCCATTCTGACCAATGTAGCAAGCGACACTTTAGTGATCATCACAGGTGTAAATGGCAAGATGTTCACCAGTAATAGTGATGAGGCTATGCGGAATTTATCCCCAGAAAGCATCAAAGTGCCCTTAGTGATCCACTGGCCTAATGCAATTGAAGCTAAGGTCAAATACCGCACGAGTCACTACGGTCTTGTGCCAACCCTAATGACCCATGTATTAGGTTGCACGAATAACACCACGGACTACAGTGCTGGACGTAGCCTATTAGAGCCCAGCAAAGAAACTTGGATTTATATTGGTGATAGCCGCATTTTTGCGATTTACCAACAGTCAGAAGTCACAGTGATCGACAGACACGGCAAATACCGTATATATGATGAAAATTTTCAGCATCGACTGCGTAAAAAGATGAGCGCGCCCGAGCTAATTGAAGTCATGCGCGAAGGCAGACGTCTCTATAACCATTAAATTGGAATAGATAGCAAAAAGCCCCAACTCACACGTGAATTGGGGCTTTTTAGTAAAAAAATAGCATTTCCCATCAATTGAAACGTACAGTTCCGTTAGCCAACCTTAACCGTTGAATAGCGCTCTAACCAATGGGCATAGGAGGATGGTAGTACCCAAGATGGACGGTCAATCTTTAATATCTGTGCTGCCTGATAGGGCCAATGTGGATTAGCTAAAAATGCCTTACCTATCATCACCAAATCCATTTGTTCATTTTCAATTGCCGCATTGGCTTGATGTGGATCATCCATCCCCCAAGAAGTCGCAACAGGGAATCCCACCTCTTTACGAACCCGCGCTGCAATAGGTGCTAAGAATGCGGGACTCCAAGGAATATTTGCGGTTGGGGTCGAGAAACAAATACTCACATTGAGCATATCTAAACCTGCTTGCTTGAACTGTTTAACCAGATCAATTGACTCAGATAAGGTCTGCTCATCTTTGCCATCAAATTCAATCACCCCAAAACGTGCCGCTAAGGGCAAATGCTGTGGCCAAATCTCCCTGACGGCTTCAATCGTTTCTAATAGGAATCGTCCGCGCCCCTCAGCACTACCACCATATTGGTCTGAACGCTGGTTGGCATAGGTTGAGAAAAAACTTTGTGCCAAGTAACCATGGGCAAAATGCAATTCTAACCATTCAAAGCCCGCGGCTAAAGCACGCTTTGCCGCCGCCACAAAATCTGCTTTAACGCGCTCAATATCCTCAATAGTCATCTCAGTGGGCACTTTCGATAAGTTGGCACCAAAAGCCACTGCCGATGGTGAAATAGGTTGCCAGGCTTCGGCCTCGCCATTAGTGATATGGTCATCCCCTTCCCAAGGAATATTAGCACTCGCCTTACGGCCCGCATGCCCAATTTGGATCCCCGCTACGGCACCCGCACTTTTAATCGCATTAGCAACGTTAGCTAAACCCTGAGCCTGCTCATCGTTCCAGAGTCCAAGGCAACGCGGCGTAATGCGTCCTTCGGGAGAAACTGCTGTGGCTTCAACTACGACAAGACCCGCTCCGCCTCGGGCCAGGCCAGTGTAATGCACCTGATGCCACTCATTGGTGAGCCCATCTTTGGCTTGGTATTGACACATAGGGGCAACGGCAATACGGTTTTTTAGGGTGATGTCTTTGAGCTTAAATGATGAAAATAGATCGGCCATGGGTATTTCCTATATCAGTAGAATTTAACAATGAATGACGACAGCCTAATCCCATCATGCCATAATTAAAAGCACACTTAGATTATAGATTTGATAAAATTTTCTTATGATAAACCCACAGTGGTTACACACCTTTGCCATTCTGGTCGAGAAAGGCAATTTCACCCGCACCGCCGAAGCCATTGGTATAACACAAGCTGCAGTCAGTCAGCATATCAGTCGTCTAGAAGAGACATACGGCACATTGTTTTTACGCCGCACCCGCCAGCTTGAAATCACTCCCATAGGGGAAAACCTGCTGACCTACGTTAGAGAAGTCGAGTGCGCGCAAAAGCGCCTACAACAAAAACTCATCCATGATGACGCCGATGTCGGTGATATTAACCTGAACTCGGGATAAGAAAATTTGAACTAATAGCCCTCCAAGTGATCGGATCTTTCGACCAAGAGAAACCCCATCACACCGGAGGGCCTATGCATAAATTAGTGG
>NZ_JAKILG010000074.1 GCF_023283765.1 Shewanella profunda
GAACCACCTGATCCCATCCCGAACTCAGAAGTGAAACGCAAACGCGCCGATGGTAGTGTGGGGTCTCCCCATGTGAGAGTAGGTCATCGCCAAGCGCCTAATTTAGGTTAACGTGTAGACGTTAAGCTAAAGGAGCGGTAGTTCAGTTGGTTAGAATACCGGCCTGTCACGCCGGGGGTCGCGGGTTCGAGTCCCGTCCGCTCCGCCAACATTAAGAGATAAGCCTCATCGAAAGATGAGGCTTTTTTCGTTTTGGTTTTATAAATCTACAATCTTTCATCTAGGATTTTGTAGTATGTTCATTTGAGTTTATTAGCATAGTTTCTTTCACTAATAGAATAGCTCTTGTGCGCGACTTGGCAGTATTGAGCTGTGACACTGATCTCGGACAAATTAAGCGGTATAATCCCTTATGTCTTTCATGAGTAACGAAAATGAATTGTCGTCTTGGCTGTGGTGCTTGCTGTATTGCACCTTCAATTAGCAGCGTTATTCCGGGTATGCCTAATGGCAAGGCCGCGGGTGAGCGCTGTGTACAGTTAAGTGATGATAATTTATGTTTGATTTTCGGCTCGCCAGCTCGTCCCGCCGTTTGTAGTGATTTTGATGCATCTCTGGATGTATGTGGTTATACAAATGAAGAGGCGTTTTGGTTAATTACTAACCTTGAATCTCAGACTTCTCATTAGGTTTATCGCTGACAGGTGAATTATGCAGTTAACACGCTATACCGATTTTGGTGTTCGCACACTTATGTATTTGGCTGTTCAGCCCGATAGGACGACGCTGTTTAGAATTGCTGAAATTACCCAGGTATTTGATTTATCACCTAATCATGTTTCTAAAATTGTGCATCATCTAGGTAAGTTGGGATATTTAGAAACTATTCGGGGAAAAATGGGTGGCTTTCGCCTCGGTAAGCCTGCGAGCGAGATCAATTTAGGTCAGGTAGTTCGAGTACTTGAAAATTCATTGGCGCCTATTGACTGTAGTAAACCCTACTGTCGATTCACACCTGCCTGTAAGCTTAAAGGCGTCTTAGCGCACGCGGTTGAAGCCTATTTAAATGTTCTTGATCAATATAGTCTGCAGGACATAGTTAGTAATCGGGATGAATTGTTAGTCTTGCTGCCAGATCTGTCTATCTCCGTTCTGCAGTTGGATTAGTTTTATTTGCCTGAGCGATATCGATAGGCAATAAATCTGAGACTGGCACGAGTTCGATTCCCTCAGCGTTGAGCTGTGGTAAATTTGCTTTTAAGAAGTGCATAGTTTCTGGATAAGGGTGGGCTATTACCACTAAGCTTCCTTGAATATGTGCATGACTAATCATTAGAGTAAATTGCTTTTCAAGTGCTTGTTTGCTTATGTTGTTATCGAGAAAGAGTTGGCGTTTCAACGTTGGGACACCTAGTTGATCTGCTTTCTCTCCCGCTTTAGAAAACTTTGTCGTCATACTATCCACGAAATACAGTTGATGCTGTTTTAGGCTCTGCATAACCCAAAGCATGGGTGAATCGAGCTGTGTTAATAAACTCCCCATATGGTTATTCGCACCCTTAGCAAAGGGGATATTAGCGATAGCGCTCAAGACACTTGCACGGATCTGTGCTTCATTCATGCCGTTGGTTAAGCCTCCAGAGCCTAATGCTCTACCGTTAAGCGCCTGCATAGGTAAATGCAACATAATTTCGTGTCCTTTACTATGGCCAGCCTTTGCGAGTTTTTGACCTAAAGGTGTATGAGGTAATACTGATAGGGTCACAGTGCTAGGAAGCGACAATACAGCTTCATCTGTTTGACGATAGCCTATGTCATCGATAATCAGCGCAATTTTAGCCGCGTAAGATGGGGCAACATATAGGGCCAATAGAATAAAGGTATAAAATAAACGCACTGTTTCTGCTTATTAGTCATGGTGTTGTATCCAAGCTATAGCAGAGTTGACTATATGGTCTTGGGCAACATCGGTCTGTGCTGAAATGGCATCGATTATAGCCACATTCTCTTTGCTGGAGCTAGTTTCTGAGCTAACTTTCACATCGGGTATTATGCCAATCTCGTGGATATTTCCGCCTTTTGGCGTGTTGTATTGGGCTATTGTAAGTTTAACAGCGTTGCCATCGTTTAGTATTGGGATCAAACTTTGGACTGTACCCTTACCAAAACTGGTTTCACCTAATAGCTTAGCGCGGCCATTTTCCTGCAATGCGGCAGCAAGCACTTCGGCAGCAGAGGCTGAACCTTTGTTGATCAATACTAATATTGGCACTTTGTTGAACATCGCTTGAGGGGAGGCATAGTAGTCTGAATTCGCATCAAAAAATCGCCCAGAAGTTGAGACGATACGACCCTTCGCGAGGAAGATATCCGCAATTTTTATTGCTTGGTCGAGTAGCCCTCCGGGATTATTACGCAGATCGAGAATAAGCCCCGTCAACTCTGTGCTTTGCCATTGGCTAAGTGAATGCAACACATCTTTAGTGGAGTTTTCTTGAAAGCTACTGAGTCTAATGTAGCCAATATTACCTTTTAATAGTGTGCTACTAACGGATTGCATAGTGATAATGCTAGGTTTGAGTGAAACCTCAAACTCTGCACTATCGTTGTGGTGTTTTAGCGTTAAATCAATCGGTTGATTACGTAGACTATGCTGTTTTATTTCCGTGAGGATATCGGATAGATTCGCTTCAGTTGATAGGGTGTTATTCAGTTTGATTATAGTGTCCCCTGCTTTTATGCCTGCTCTTTCGGCGGGAGAATTAGCGAAGGGAGCTATTATGCTGATCTGATTTTTATCGCTGGCAACTTCAAACCCAAAACCAAAGTATTCACCTCGGTTGGCGTCTTTTAAATCGAGCAACTCTTGATGATTTAAAAAGCTGGAGTAAGGATCTAAATGTTCAAAAATCCCTTTGATTGCCGCTTGGACTAACTCTTCCTTTGGGATGGTTTTAACATAATAAGTTTCAACTGTTTCAAGTACATCCTGTAGCAGTGGATAGTTGAAATCATTTGAATAAGATTTTGCGTTCTCTTTACTGGATAGGCTAATAGACAGGCCTAATACTAGGCCTAATCCAATACAACCGATGTCGCGGAACATATGTTTCATAGCCGTCCCCTATTGTTAGGGCAGCCATACTAGCGACAGTATTTCGCTGGATCGACGGCTTGCCCTTTATGCCTTATTTCAAAGTATAGGCCAGGCTCGGTTTGTCCACCCGAACGTCCGACTAAAGCAATTGCTTCACCACTTTTGACCATCTCACCAGGGCTTTTTAGTAGTGTTTGTGCGTGGCCGTAAAGACTCATATAACCCTTACCATGGTCGATGACCATCACCATACCAAAGCCCTTTAACCAATCGGCGTAGATGACTTTTCCACCTGAAACTGCTTGGATATTTTGTCCTTCAGGTGCCGATAGCATAATGCCTTTCCACACCACTTGGCCGGATCGTCGGCTGCCAAAGCTGGCGCTGACTCGGCCTTTGGTTGGCCATTTTAGTTTGCCACCTTGTTTGCCAAAACCTTCCATTGAGGGGCTGTCTTTCATGGCGCGTAGTGCTTGTTCGACAACGCGTTTTAAGCTGGCCTCTTCAATTTGCAGTTGCTCAAGTTCTGCGCCCTTAGTATTGAGGGTGCGTTGCAATTCATTGAGGGTAAGTTGGCGTTGATTTTGTTCCTGACTTAAGCGCTTAGATTGAACTTGTTGTTCTGCCATCAGTTTAGTTAACTGTTGCTGCTTACTTACTTGCGAAGTCTTAATTTCATCAAGCTCGGTGAGAGTCTGTTTTAACTCGTTGATCGACTTCATCCGTGCTTTGTTCAGATATTGATAATAAGCCAGCATTCGCTCAATAGTCGCGGGGCTTTGTTGACTGAGCATCATCTTAGTGTAATCGTGATTGCCTGCGAGATATGCGCTAGAAAGCTGTTTTGATAGCGTTTTTTGCTGACTGATCCTCAGCGTTTCTAACTCATCTTGACGCTGTTTTAGCTCTGCGAGTTTATTGTCTATTTGCGTCAAACTATTTTTGGTGCTGTTAACTTTTTTGGCCGCCGAGGCGATGGCTTCTTCATCACTTCGCAGCAATGAAAGTAATTTTTCCCGTTGTTTACTGGTACTTTTAAGTGCGCTTTGTTGTTGGTTTATTTGCGCTTGGATTGATTTCAACTCGGACTGACGCTTCTGTAAATCAGAAGCGTTGACCGAGAAAGATAACATCATAAAGCCAGCAATAATGCTGGCTTTTACACGGAGTCGAGTACTCACTAGGTAACAATTACTCTTTAATGTGGATTAAGGGTTTCCCCGTCATCTCTGCAGGAATGGCTTCGCCGATCAATTGCAAGATGGTCGGAGCGACATCGCTGAGTTTACCACCTTTATCTATAGTCGCATCGCGTCCCACAAAGATAAAAGGCACGAGTTCACTCGTGTGCGCTGTATGGGCTTGACCTGTGGTTTCGTCAGTCATTTGCTCTGCGTTACCGTGGTCTGCGGTAATAATACATTCACCACCGACTTTAGCCAACGCTTCGACAACGCGGCCGATACAAGCATCAACGGCTTCACAGGCTTTCACTGCGGCATCGAAGTTACCCGTGTGGCCAACCATATCGCCATTGGGATAGTTACAGATGATCACATCGTATTTCGTTGATTCAATTGCCGCGACTAACTTATCAGTCAGCTCGGCTGAACTCATCTCAGGCTGTAGATCGTAAGTTGCCACTTTAGGTGAGTTGATTAGGATGCGATCTTCACCCTCAAATGGCTCTTCTTTACCACCGTTAAAGAAGAAAGTGACATGGGCATACTTTTCAGTTTCAGAGATGCGTAGCTGAGTACGACCTTGTTTCTGCAGCACTTCACCTAAGGTATTCACTAAGTTTTCAGATGGGTAAGCGATAGGTGCTGTGATATCGCCAGCGTACTCAGTCAAAGTGACAAAGTGCATTTTAGGCACAACTGCGCGTTCGAAACCATCGAAGTCTGGGTGAATAAAGCTACGGGTGATTTGGCGGGCGCGGTCGGCGCGGAAGTTCATAAATATTAGCGCGTCGCCATCCTGTAGTGTTGCTACTTTACCATCGACATCGGTAATGGCTGATGAAGACACAAACTCGTCGTTTTCATCACGGGCATATGCGGCTTCTAACGCCGTCACAGCGTTATCGTATTGGAACTTGGCCTTGCCTTGGGTGATTAAATCATAGGCTTGGGATACACGATCCCAACGGTTATCACGGTCCATTGCAAAGTAACGGCCTATGATTGATGCGACACGGCCATGGCCTAATGTAGTAAACAGATCATCAAAATGACTCAAGCTGCCCTTAGCGCTACGGGGTGGAGTGTCACGACCATCTAAGAAGGCGTGCAAATACACTTTGGTTGCACCGCGTGCAACGGCCATGCGGCACATGGCTTCGATATGCTCTTCATGGCTATGTACACCACCCGCGGAAAGCAGGCCCATAATATGTACAGCGCCACCAGCTTTAATTGCTGAATCAACTGCATCACACAGGGCTGGGTTTTTCTCAAACTCATGGTCGCGAATTGCTTTACTGATGCGAGTAAGTTCTTGATAAACAATGCGGCCAGAGCCTAAATTGATATGCCCTACTTCAGAGTTCCCCATCTGACCATCGGGCAAACCTACATCTAAGCCTGAGCCAGAAATCAAATCGTGGGGATATTGTGCGTTGATACGGTCGAGCACTGGTGTATTTGCGTGAAAAATCGCATTCATATGCGTGTTTTCACGATAGCCCCAGCCATCGAGGATCAACAGCGCGATCGGACGTTTAGTTGTCGTCATGGTGATACCTTTAAGTTTTAAAGAAGCGGTAGAAATCTGAAATTGGTTAAATATTACTACGTAAGTAGGGTACGAAAAAGCGCTTTACCTAGATTAAGGTCATCGAATCGCTAATTAGGCAGAATATTGGCGAATGGTTAGATAATCGCTTTGCTACAAGGCTCAAACTGTGTTCTCGAACTGTGACTAAACTGCTGCAATCTGCCAAGGCAATGGGTATACTCTGTGCCCTTATCGAATTTTCGCCATTTATACGGGCTGTAATCATGCAAGAATATATCGAATTTTTTAAAGCTAACTCTATGTTAAGTCTGGCTTGGGTGGGATTATTTGTTGTGCTCGTGATCAGTGTGATCAAATCGAGCTTTTCGAAAATCAAAAGTATTAGTCACCAAGAGTTAACCATTATGGTGAACAGACAGGATGCAAAAGTCGTTGATGTGCGTTCAAGCGATGAGTTCCGTAAGGGCCATATTGTTGATGCACTTAACGTTACGCTCGCGGATATCAAAAATAATCAGACTTCTGCCCTTGAAAAGTTTAAAGCCAGTCCCATTATACTTGTATGCAATGCTGGCATGACCTCGTCTCAAGCGGCTCAGCTTTTAAGCAAACAGGGTTTTGAAAATCTGTATAACTTAAAAGGTGGTATGGGTGAATGGCAGGCAGCAAATATGCCTGTTTCAAAAAGCAAAAGATAAGTTGTCGGCGGCAGTTATGATTTGTGCTGCAAAGGCCATTTTGACCGTGCAGCAATTAGAGTCATCATTGTTTAGCATACTGATCCTGCGGTCGCTAAGGGCTTAAATTAAAGTTTTTAGACTCGTTAGAAAGATGCGCTCTAGTAAACATTGGGATGGCACTGGGATATTGGCCTTAAGTCGCAAAGCCCGAGCTAAATAGACATATAAGTCAGCCTTCACGAAAAGCTGGCATAACATTGATAGGATAGGTAGGAAATTATGGCTGAAGTAGCAAACAACGAACAACAAGCCCCACAATTCAACATCCAACGTGTTTACACTAAAGATGTGTCTTTTGAAACGCCTAACAGCCCAGCTGTATTCCAAAAAGAATGGAACCCAGAAGTTAAGTTAGATTTAGACACGCGCAGCGCTAAATTAGCCGATGATGTGTATGAAGTGGTTCTATCTTTAACTGTAACTGCACAAAATGAAGGCGAGACTGCTTTCCTATGTGAAGTTCAGCAAGCGGGCATCTTCTCTATCGCTGGTTTAACTGAGCCACAATTGGCACACTCATTAGGTGCATACTGCCCTAACATCCTGTTCCCATATGCTCGCGAAGCTGTGGGTAGCTTAGTTGGCCGTGGTACTTTCCCACAACTAAACCTAGCACCAGTGAACTTTGATGCCCTGTTCGCACAATACGTGCAACAACGTCAAGCTGCTGCGACTGCGCCAGCTACCGAAGAAGCAAACGCTTAATTACATGAAAAACTCTGCCGACATCACGGTATTAGGGGCGGGCTCATATGGCTCCGCCCTTGCCATTTCTTTAGCTAGTAATGGTCATAAGACCTTGTTATGGGGACACGATCCTGTCCACATGCAAACGCTCGCTCAAGACAAGTGCAATCAAGCATTTTTACCTGGTATTGCGTTTCCTGAATGTTTACAGATCGAAGCCGATTTAGCGAAAGCCTTAGCCGCCAGTAACAATGTGTTAGTGGTCGTGCCAAGCCATGTGTTTGGCACAGTGCTTAAGCAAGCTAAACCTTTACTGCGTAGCGATGCCCGCATTGTATGGGCAACCAAAGGGCTCGAACCTGAGACGGGACGCTTGTTGCAAGATGTGGCCCGTGATGTATTAGGTGAGCAATATCCGCTAGCGGTATTATCTGGGCCGACCTTTGCCAAAGAACTCGCCATGGGTTTACCTACGGCGATTTCGGTCGCGGGAACCTGCCCGCAGTTTACTGAAGATTTAGTAGAACTGCTGCACAGCCCGAAACGCTTACGGGTTTACGCTAATGACGACTTTACTGGTCTGCAACTTGGCGGCGCGGTGAAGAACGTGATCGCGATTGGCGCGGGTATGTCCGACGGTATCGGCTTTGGTGCCAATGCTAGAACGGCCTTGATCACCCGTGGTTTAGTCGAATTAACGCGTTTAGGCGAAGCCTTAGGTGCCAATGCGGCCACCTTTATGGGAATGGCGGGGTTAGGTGACCTAGTGTTGACCTGTACCGACAACCAATCCCGTAACCGTCGTTTCGGTTTAGCCCTAGGTAAAGGTTGTGATGTGATGACAGCACAGGCTGAAATCGGCCAAGTAGTTGAAGGTTATCGCAATACCAAAGAAGTGTTTACGCTTGCGAAACGCCTTGGGGTTGAAATGCCGATCACTGAGCAGATTTACCAAGTCTTGTATCAAGGCAAAGCGCCAGTCGATGCTGCTAAAGAGCTGCTCAGTAGAGAGAAGAAATCAGAAACGCCTACGCAATAAACCGCGAGCCGTGATGATGCTGTAATGCCGAATAAGTGAAAGGGTGCTAAAATAGCGCCCTTTTTTGTGCCTAGCGTTTGCTCCGTTTAGCTGTTGTATGACTTGCTTGCTAAAGGCTAGCGAGTCATCAAATTGCCCGTTGGCAGCCAATACTAATCAATTTATCTGTGTGGAGTCATAGCGTGAAACATCATGATGTCATTATTATCGGAGCCGGCGCCGCGGGATTGATGTGTGCAGCGACCGCGGGTTACCGGGGCCGTGATGTACTTGTACTCGACAATGCCAAGCAAGCCGGGCGTAAAATCCTCATCAGCGGCGGCGGGCGTTGTAACTTCACCAACCTTAAAGTCGAGCCCGCTAACTTCCTCTGTGGTAATCCCCACTTTGTTAAGTCGGCACTCGCGCGTTATCCGTCGCAGCAGTTTATTGAATTGGTCGAGCGCCATGGTATTGAATACCACGAACGTGATCACGGCCAACTGTTTTGCAATGACTCGGCCAAAGAGATAGTCACTATGTTATTGACCGAGTGTGAATGGGCGGGCGTGACGATTAAGCTGCGCACCGATATTCTGGCCGTTAAAAAGACGGAGGCAGGGCGCTTTGAGCTCAACACCTCTAACGGCGAACTGAGCTGTGACTCACTCGTTATCGCCACCGGTGGCTTATCCATGCCAAAACTCGGCGCCACGCCCTATGGTTATCAACTAGCCGAGCAATTTGGCCTCAAAGTATTGCCGACCCACGCAGGCTTAGTACCTTTTACCTGGCACAGCGAAGATAAAATTCGCTTCGAACCTTTGTCGGGCATCGCTGTACCGAGCCGCATTAGCGCCAAAGACGGCACTGCGTTCAGCGAAGCGCTGCTATTCACTCACCGTGGCTTATCTGGCCCTGCCATTTTGCAGATTTCCAACTATTGGAAAGCGGGCGAGACCATAGAAATCGATCTATTGCCGAATATGGATTTGGCGCAATTGCTAGAGCAACAGCTCGCCACGCATCCTAAACAAAGCCTTCGCAATACCCTCAGCCAATGGCTGCCTAAGCGTTTGGTCGAAGTGTTATTCGATGAAGCCCTGTTAAACAAAGCGCTAAATCAACTGGTGCACGCCGAGCGCGCAAAACTTGTGGATGATATACACCGCTGGACAGTATTAATGAATGGCACCGAAGGCTATCGCACCGCCGAAGTGACGTTAGGCGGCGTGGATACCCATGAACTCTCCTCTAAAACCATGGAAGCCAGCAAAGTGCCTGGACTCTACTTTATCGGTGAAGTCATGGACGTAAGTGGTTGGTTAGGCGGGTTTAATTTCCAATGGGCATGGGCATCCGGCGTGGCTGCAGGACAAGCGGTTTAGTCTCTAACTTGCAAGAGTAATGAGTTTAAAACCCTGACTGTTTGAACTCATCAAAGCCAATCTTCTAGCTAAATCAGCAAGGCGGCTGAATCGTATATTGCGTTATATACATTGCCACAGCTTCCCAGTGACACGCCGCCCTTTTATTTCACAAGAAGTAGCCCTATAGGCTCGACAGCAAAATCTGCTGTATATGGCTCTTGATTACAAGAATCGAATGTTGCGATCACATGGATGTGAATGAGCAACCATGCCGCCAACGGTCACTGTTGCAACAGTGGCAATCTTAACGACCATTGAACTGTTCATCTGGCTAAAAGATATTGCCCCAAAACTAGATAAGTTTGTCGTCAGGTGTACAGGATGAATTGTCATTGTTTCCCCTGTGACACGCCATAAACTCATCCCTGAGGGCTCGACGGCGGCATCCATGCCGCCAACGGTCACAGTTGCCACAATGCCAATCTTTACGACCATTGAACTGTTCATCTGGCTAAAAGCTTTTTGTCGGGTGGACGACACTTGTTACCAAGTGCCGTCTCCCTAAGAACCGTACGTGCAACTTTCACTGCATACGGCTCAAGCCTCCACAAAAGCATCGTTTGATACCCAGCAACTTATAAAGCAGTCAGAGCAGGTTCGTTCCAAGAGTTGCGAGCTAGCCTTTTGGACTTTCTCTTCGCCAAGTATTCTTGGTATTGAGGGTCAAATGGGGTTGCTGAACTTCGGATTTTCACATGTCTCTCGATAGGCACTTTGGCTATTTGGAAGAGATTGAACTGGCAATCCATACCCAAGAGCTTCTGCCAACCGTGAAATTGCCACCGGCCTTTTCGATTGACGAAGTATTTAAGGGCTATCCAAGTTTTAGATTTGGTTGGATGACGCCTTTTGGCCCAGTGCCATAACGCATGGAATAGCTTGTGGCTTACATATCCGAACACCTGTTTCGCGACGCAGTGTCGATAGTAATTCGACCACCCCCTAAGTTTCGGATTTATCAGTTTGATAAGATCGTTCACGGGTAGGGTTACGTGCTTTTTGATGAGTTCACGCAGATTACTTAAGAACATCAGCGTATTGGATTTACTCGGTTTAATGAGCAGTTTCCCTTTGTACTTCCTATGGTTAAAACCTAAGAAGTCAAAGCCATCGTTGATGTGAGTGATATGCGTTTTCTCTTCGGATAGTGTTAAGCCTCTTTCTGCTAAGAAGTCAGTAATCAACGGTTTGATATCGTTCTCCAGCACTTCCTTTGAAGCGCAAGTGACGACGAAATCGTCGGCGTACCCAATAAAGTTGGCTCTAGCCCCCTTTTTGAGGGCGGTGGATTTTATGTGCTGCTCAAGACCTGCAAGAGTCATTAACATCAAGGTGGGAGATATGATCCCGCCTTGCGGTATGCCCTCATCGGTACGATAAAACAGCCCTTTATCCATAAAGCCAGACTTTAACCATTGTTCCAACATCCGCTTATCTACGGCGATGTTATCAAGAAGCCATTGATGACCGATCTTGTCAAAACAGGCTTTGATATCACCTTCGAGTACCCATTGGGCTGATTTCTTTAGAGCCAAACACTTAAAGCACTGATCGACAGCATCAGCAGTGCTGCGGTTTGGTCTAAACCCATAGCTGTTAGGGTCGGCAAGTGTTTCTGACACGGGCTCGAGTGCAAGAAGGTGGAGTGCTTGTTGCGCTCTGTCTACATGCAGGGGATACCGAGAGGTCTGAGCTTGCCGTTTTTCTTAGGGATGTAGATACGCTTGAGCGGCTTGGCTATGTATGCCTTTCTGCTCAATTGATTGACGGCTTTCATGCGGCGTGCATCTGTGTTCCAGATGATGCCGTCTATTCCAGGCGTTTTACTGCCTTTGTTTTTCGACACTCGTTTAACAGCAAGGAGTTTTGCTGAGCGAGAGTGAGTCAGTATCCATTGCAGGGCTTTCACCTTGCCTTGTTTACCTTCTCTTGTTGCCTTTGCGATACGCATCTGAAGCTTTAATACATGCGACTCAACGGATTTCCAGTCGATTGACTGCCATTGAGCACTGTCAGGAGAGGCACTAATCTCTTTTGAAATCATCATTTGCGTTTCTCCTTGGATAAAGTCCTTCGAATTCTCTCGCAACGGGAGACCAGTCGGAAGTGGGCACACTTTCGTGCTCAGACATGAGTCTGTATCTGCATCATTACAACGCAGCCTTTGCTTTTTCCGACCTCCTATACCTGCATCACTATCGGCTATGTTGGCTTTCCCAGAGGGAGTGATACAGGCTTACCGTGTTCCGTATGTTACGCAATGTCAGGTTAGATGCCCGCTATGGTGCGGAGAGTACAATGATCACGAAAGAGCATGGGACAATCTCTTTCCGACTCTCGTGCCTTTTGGCTACAGCGTGTTAACCACTTCCGCTGTTTCATCGCATAACGCACCTTACGCGGATTCACTTACATTCATCATACTGACTACCTAGCACTCACCCGATTTGTGGTTATCAGGAGGATCATCCCCTCGCGGTTCATATCCCGATTGGTCAAAGACCAATCTTCGTTACATTGTCAGAGCCGCTACTTTATTCAGGCTCCTAGGTTCATCTGGTGATACAGAAGGTTCACTCGTTAAGCGGTGAACAGCGCTTCATACGACTTCACGTCGCACGCCCCATTGCGCGTTATCGGGGCTACTGACAATTAACTCTACAAGCTGTAAGTAGACCAAATTTTAGTAATGCTTCTGAGTTTCGAAAGGACTCTGACATTTATAATGTGTCTAACGGGCTAGTTGTCCCCGCAAAATGTTGGCCAAGTACATGTGTATAGATTTGTGTGGTACTAACGTCATTGTGGCCCAGTAACTCTTGAACACTTCTTATATCACGACCAGCTTGAAGTAAATGGGTTGCGAAGCTATGCCTAAACGTATGGCAGGTGACGCGTTTATTCATTTGAATATTACGCACGGCATTCCCGAGCGCTTTACGAATAACACTTTGATGTAAATGATGCCTGCAAAGTGTTCCTGTATAAGGATTGATACAGGTTGTGCTGGAAGGGAAAATAAACATCCACCCGTGTTGCCTAAACGCATTGGGATACTTACGTTCTAATGCATTTGGCAGAGATGGACCTATCCCTTGCTGGTTATCATTCTGTTGAATTTTAATAACCTTTTCAATATATGTAGTTAGCTTTTCTGCGCATCTATGGCTGAGGATGGTTTGCCTATCTTTATGTCCTTTACCGTCTCTAACGGTCAGCGAAGCGCTCTCAATATCAATATCTTGGATACGTAACCTGAGGCATTCTGAAACTCTTAGTCCACTACCATAGAGTAGTTCTATTATTAGCCTATCGCGGCCATCAAGTTCATTTAGTACTAGTGAGATTTCTGATGGGGATAACACTGTCGGTAAATGTCTCTGTTTAGTGGCATAGCAAAAACCTAAATCCCCAAGCTCATGGTGCAAATGCTTCTGATACAAATAGGCTACTGCGTTAAGTGCAATTTTTTGTGTGTTGATGGCTACATTTAGTTGATTGGCAAGGAAGGTTAAAAATTGTGTAACTTCTTCCGTTCCCATTGTTTCAGGGTGACGCTTGTCGTGAAAGTTAATAAAGGCCTTGATCCAATAGAGATAGGTTTTTT
>NZ_JAKILG010000075.1 GCF_023283765.1 Shewanella profunda
TGAGTAGTTGTTCTGTATGTTTTCATCACCTGCTCCAAATTTATCATTGAGCAGGTATTTTCAAATAGGCAGATTAATGATGCGAGGTGTGGTTCGCTAGACGGTTACGTTTAATCAGGGTAACAAACACTCTACTATATTTGAATGATAGCATTAGTGTACTTTTCTCAATGGAGTCTTATGGTGACACCATATGACTAAGTTTTATGGTGACACCATAAGACTAAGTTTTCATAAGTCACATTTGTTTTTGGTAGTAATTACAATACTCAGAACCTTTTTAAAGTGGAGACAATTAATTATGGTTACGGAAGCTCCAAGTGCGAGTGAATTATTTCGAAGAGCATGTGATATTTACGATGGTGACCTCGTCCTTGCTGAACAACTGTTCAACAGTAATATTCCCGCGCTTGGGAACAGGAAACCCAATGAGTTACTTAGTTCACCTGATGGTCGTAGATTGCTTGATGACTTACTTCTTAAAATTGAGTATGGAGAATTTTCTTGAAAATTAGTGCCCGTGTTAGTACAGAACTTCCCCAATCAGTGTTTACAAGTTGCTGTAACGCTAACTACTGTCTTACATAAAAGCAATAAGGCAAGATCTACCCCTTATTTTTATTGCTGGGATAAGGTGGGGACTGCAAAAGAAATTTTCATCTTTAGTCGATTTAGGCAGTACGTAACCGTCAACGGTGCCGAAAGGAAATGGGATGTTTCTTCATGTTTTGGGGTCACCAGTTCCTTTTGACAAGCATTCTTTCATCTTTTGTGGCTTTCTAACCTGAAATACCGATTGTCATGAAGATCTACTTTGTGTTTTCTGAATTATTGGAGGGATTTGATTGGACTACGAAAGAGGTTTTCATCTTTCCGATAATTCGATGAAATTAATGCTTTAATGCGAAACAGACCTTCATCTTTCCGATAATTCGTCTGAAATTAATGATTTTATGCGAAAGAGACCTTCATCTTTCCGATAATTCGGTTGAAATTAATGCTTTAATGCGAAAGAGTCCTTCATCTTTCAGATAATACGGTGAAATTAATGTTTTAATGCGAAAGAGACCTTCATCTTTAGATTATTTAGACAAAAAATTTAGTGTGTTCCGGTTCTTGTGTGCTATTCACAGGAACTGATCGAATCAGGAGTAGAGGGTGCACATTAAGTTTAGAAAATAAAATAACACCACGTTGCAATTGCAAAGTTGAGAATGAGGTTCTGTGAAATAAAAGCTAGTCCAATTGTACCAATTTGATTAATCTTATCTCAATAACTAGACTTTTTGAGATAAGTTTATGTCATTTCAGTATCTATCACCGCCTGAGTGTCCGTTTAGCACTATCAGTGATGTTGTATTTGAGATCCGTAATCATGGCGATGATCCTAATAAATACATGGATTACATCAGCTCATTTCATATCGAGTATCATTCATTTGATGAGTTTAGACGCAGCGTTAAGCCTAGCCTAAATGTTAATTTCTGTTGGTGGTTAGTTCGGCTACATCGAGACAGTTCCCTAATCAATCTCAACCCGTTAGAAAATAAACCGTTACCACTAAACCTGCCTGAGTCCGTAAACCGAGCGCTATCGCAATCTCCTGACTTCATGACATATTGCCGATTTAATCACTTGCATGAGTTTAGTCGGGTTTTGTCACAGATTGACCGCTACACCACGCATAGTGCGATGCTTGGGGTGCTTGAGCAAATTGGAGAAGGCGTACATTTTGAGCACTTTAAAAATAATTTGATTGATGATGAGGCTATATCAAGTAGTCAGCTAGAGGGTGCAGCAACAACGACGCTGATTGCGAAAGAAATGCTCCGAAAGAAGCGTAGGCCTTGTACTGATGGTGAGCGGATGATTGTTGGGAATGCTGACTTAATGAATGCAGCGTGGGACCTCAAGGATGAGGCATTTAGTATTGATTTGATAAAAACCTTACATAGAATAGGTACGCAACACTTAGAGCAGAAAAACTACACATCTGGGATGTTTAGAACCACTGATGATATTGCGGTTGTGAACGCTGATGGTGAGGTCGTTCATCAGCCACCAAAGCATGATGCTATTGAGTGCTTATTATCCCGCGTCGTAAATTGGCTAAATTCGACTGACGATCACATTCACCCGGTTATACAGGCCATTACTCTTCATTTTGTCATTGGCTATGTTCATCCGTTCCGTGATGGTAATGGACGGATAGCAAGAGCTTTGTTTTATTGGTATCTGTTTAAGTGTGGCTATACGGGTTTCCGCTATATTGCGATTTCAGCGCTGTTGCAAAAATCGCCCATCAAATACGGTCAGAGCTATCTGGATTGTGAGCATGACAAGTTAGATTTAACCTATTTTATTCGATATCAGTTAAGTGTTATCAATCGTGCCATTACTGAATTTGTTTCTGCATATGAGCGTGCTCCATATCGAATGATTGTATTAGCCGAGCAGTATTCGGATTTAGAAGATATTGAGAAAAAAATTATTGGTTTTGTTGCTGGAGAGCCTCGTTATCGAAATAAACCGACGATTACAGCCAGAGAGGTCGAAAAACTACTGGGGCTTAGTTATAACACGGTTAAGCAAAGACTTGATGACATGGTTACTGCTGGAATACTCGGACGTGAAAAAATAGGTAAAGCGACAGAATATTTTTTAGGATGAATATAATTGGCTGTGTTGTCACGTGAAGACAGACTTATGAGATTTAACGGAACATACAACTTTATGAAAATGTTTGGCAGACCCTCGTTGGAGGTTGCATTGCGTTAATCTTAGATTTCTTAGTGGTAATAGCTCTCAATCTTAACGTGCTTTAGCCTCATTCCTACAGTCAGTAAGAGTCTGATGATTTTCCTTAGAATGAGTATGGGGAGCTATTTACACACAGATAGTCTGAAATCCCAAATTCATGAAAATTTGAATTTTTATAGGTTTTAATTCAAATCCTACTTTTCATATATTTCTGGGTAATGAAAATTTTTCAAATAAAAATTTCAAAATCAATCCTTTATTTGAGCTTCTAATTTTTTTATCAAAGTTATTTTCTGCTCTTTAGGTAACTGGTCTATCAGACAAGCAAGTTTCGCTGATGCATCATCTTCACAAAAAAAATAGTTTAACGGCACCCCTAGTTCGTCTGCAATACGCTGTAACGTGTTGATGTCAGGTGTGTGACGACCGAGTTCGTAATGATTCATACGGCTACTAGAAGAATTTTGGTGAATTCCGATTTTTGCACCCAAGTCTGCCTGAGTAATACCTGCTTTTGTTCTTGCTTCTTTAAGGCGTTTTGGGACCGTATTTTCTTTGTGCACGCATATTTCATCTGGATAACCTTGAGTAACTAAGATTGTCTAAGTTTTACTGTAATGAGTATACTTAGGAATCCTAAGTATTTGGTAGGGAAATCTACTATGTCTAGAGCCGTATCATTGCATCAACACTTTTATAACTTATTGAAAGTTAGAAAAATGAACCATTTTACGGTAACAGAGTTCCGTGATGCAGTAATTGCAGATTCGCAAACGTCATGGTGCAAAGATGAAGCTCGAAAATTTGTATACCGCCGCTTATTAGTTCTCGTCAGGAAAAGGCTGCTGTATCGAACTGGGAAAAAACATTCACCAGATACTCTATACTCGACAACGAAACTATTTTCACAAACTGTGTTTAAGGTGAAGAACACCATTCGAGCTGCTGGAGAAGGCGGCTTCTTAAAAGTCCAAAAAAAACCAAGTGATTCATTTTTGACTGTCTTGCAGAAAGAAAAGGTTATGTACGAAACTGATTTGAGATTTGCTACTGAGGAAATGGAGGTCTTTGAGTGTCTTATACAGCGTTTTCCAGAACAAAAGGAATTTATCGAACCGTTTTTTCACGAGGCAAAAGTCCGTTCTGCGCAGCTTTATAGCCATGTCAGTGCTCTGTCAAAGATATTAAATATTAATGCCAATGGTTTATCCCAATACTAAATACATCTTTCTTGGTAGGCTTGATTTCACTATATTTCTGTTGAAATAGACAATATTGTAGTGTTTTATAGATTAGAGAATATTTGGTACAACGATGCTGGACCGTTTTGTACTGAAAGGGCAAATCTAGCGTGCTCATTCACCCTCGAGTATCGCGTTTCTATAAACGACAAGGGCCACATTAAGTGGCCCTATTACGCACTACCTGCAGTCAATACGATATGCGCAGAGAACAGGGTTATTTGAATTCATCTGTCTACGAGTGGAGCCGAAGCCGCGTTTCTCATAACAAGCGTTAGTAGTATATTCTTGGAACCGGAACCTGTCGAATTTAAATCTGGCTATTCTTGCTGAGGGTGATGACAAAGTTATGCCCCATTCCTTGTTAGCAAAGTGGCATCTAGCTAACTCCAACATCAAAACATTGACCCAATTTTAGTAATGCTACAGAGCTCTGGCCTTATCAGTTTTATCCAACCGCAATCATGTGAGCCAATGAGAAAATGTCATACGAGTATCAGCCTGAATGTGGGCTCCAAATGCTGTTAACCAAGGTCAATAATCAGTCGAAAGTGAGCGTAAAACCATGAGAAAGCTAAAACGATATCAAGTGATTACCCATCAAATGGTATAAAAACTGCTACCGCAAAAAAGCAAATTCCTATAGCATCATTCATACCCATTTACACGGATGTGGCAGCGGCCAAGTCCAACAAGCGATTTATGCCCTGTAAACAGCGCAGCGCATAAATACTAAAACGTTAGCCGAATAAGGAATAAATTTGAGAAACTGGTTAAAAACAATACTCTTCGTATCGGCTTTTTCACCAACGCTGCTTGTACTAGCTGGCGTAAGGTACTATTCAGGTATTGTTGATGCACTTCTGTATCAGCTAATAGTAATTTCTCTTATCGGGATAACTCTTCCGTTTTTGATCTTATCTTGGGTTAAGGGTCAGACAGAATCCCTTAACTTCACGGCCAAAAAAGTTGAATCTGCCGATTATTATCTGTTGGTCTTCCTGGGAAGTTATGCATCGCCAATAATAATGAAAATTGCAGAGATTGACTTCGGCTTGATGTTATTAACAGTGGGTGTGATTTTTTTAGTGGCTTGGGTTGTTTCTAATATTCCATCCCACCCAGTTTTGTACCTCGCAAAATTTAGATTCTATAAAATCGAATCAGAAAGCGGCATGGTTTACACGTTGATAACCAGAAGAGAAATTAGAAGCCCTAAAAACATAACCGTAGTAAAACAAATATCAAACAGCATGCTAATGGAGTAGAACATGACGCTTAGCCTTTTTGCATTAACCAGTGATCCAGCTAAAAGAATTGTTAAATTTAACCTTTCCAATGATGTGCAGGCCGACCTTACGACATACCTAAAAGACCAAGAATCCTCGTTTGACCTTCAGCAAGATGAAATTGTCTTTGATGGAAAATATAAGCCCGATGCAGGTGAAGTTCTTTGTATCGAGAATTATGACGACATTGATAATCTTGAAAGCGCCATAAGAAACCCTACTAGCTTGGATTTAGCTGATCCGAGTGAAGATTTTTTTCATGATATAAAGGCGTTATTTTCTGGTTATATACTGGAAACTGGTGGAGTTAAAGTACTACTTCAAAACTTCGACAGAAGAAAAATTATATCTACGAATGGGTTATCAATTTTTCACTCAGCTAATGTATATAAAAAAATAGAGGGTATTGGTCTTACCATCGACCACAAGCTAACCGCTACGCTAGAAGAAGGTAAATTAAAATTTTTTAGCTTCCATAATACCAGACAGATTTTTGATTTAAGTGAATATTACAAAGAAGCAACCGACGATGATGTGATTGAGTTTTCAAATATGGATTTGATAAAATCCGCAGATAATAGTCAACTCCTAGAAATGTCAGATTCATGGGTTAGGCGAAAGATATCACTCATTCAGCAAAGTGGTATTCTTCAAAATGTACCAATTAATGAAATGAAAGCTGTTGCTACAGAATTTAGCATTCCTTTTATTACCGTTACCGAAAACGGCGATGAATTGATCAAAATCCCAGACAATAAGTCTGACCTCAAGAAGTTATTGCGTTTCCTAGATGAAGACTATTACAAATCTCCACTATCTAAAACAAACTTTATTACTAACTCTAAAAGAGTCCTTGGAAACTAAAATCGGCTAACAAGTCAAAGTACGCGGACTTGGTAAAGCTGTCATCCATTTTGTTCCAAAATTGCCGCAAACTTCACCAAGCCGGTGTTTGAGGCGTTAGTTTATAAGCACGTATTAGGAAGAATATGCGAATAACAGAAATATTCTTGACGAGATTGGATTCTTATGTCAATCCAAAAATCGAGAACCGTGTTATTTATGGGGCACTCATATCTGGTGTGAGCCTAATTGTTGCTCCGAAATTCCTAGCGCTGTTAAGTAGCATTTCCATCAAGTCTGAAAAATACGAAATAAACTTACAAAACAATCCGCTGGATGAACTGGGCATAATCATTGGGGCCGTACTGATATTTCTAGCGGTGTTATTACTCTATCTTTTTAAAATTACTAAGCGACCAGAGTTTGTAATAACAAGTGACTCGCCGTCAGCGAAGCTGTGGGAAACACACGGATATTCCTTCCAAAAAGAGACTTTGATAAATCCTCTTCTTTTGAAAGACTTAGTAGGATGGTATTCAGACAGTGGAAGGCAAATAGCTTCTATCGATATTGCTGGAGCTAATTCCAGTAATAGGTACTTCGGCGAAATTGTAGAGCGGGTATATGAAGAGCGAAAATTTATAGAGGTTTCGGGTGATGATGATAGAGAGCTGTTCGGGTACGAATACCTCGGAACATCAGAGTCTGGTATTCATGTTGTTCACGCTTACGAGTCAACTGGTGGTTCTGCAACCTTCCATTGGTTATTGTTACTCCAGATTGAAGAAAGTGGAGTCTTAGAGTACGAAGATAAAACTCCTGAAATGAAGACAACTCCAGTTTTGAAATTGGTTGGTAGAATTAGTCTTGGTGACCGCTATAGCGGCGGTGTAGTTATGGAACGTGGTATTATCCGAATAAACAAGGATGTAAGTCATCTGCCTGATCACGTGATTAATGAAAATAGAAAAATTATAGTGAAGTAACGAAATAAACTAACAAGGCCATGCACCCGACCTCTGGCATCTGTCACGCTTTTTGCCGAGGGCAAAAAGACGCGCCAGCTACGTCCGGCGGGTGGTAGTGGCGTTATGCCAAAGGAACTGATGATCAATGAATCAAGATTGGATTCTTCAAAAAAAGGAAACACGCCGGACTTTTTCAAAGTCTACTTGGGTGCCTTTGAGAGCATCAATTAACGATGAAAAAGGAAACTGCAAATATATAGGGCACGTTGACGAGTACATGGCTTAGGAGGAGTTATTTATGTACATATATGCTATGAGTATTGATTTTAAGGACTTCTACAATACATATGGTCCAATAACAACATGTATTATATTGGAGCGTTTATTAATAACATGAATTTTAATGTGTAATCAGTAGTCCTTCACTGCTAAAAGATTGCTTCGTGTTTAAGTTAACTTACGTGAATAAAGTAATAATAAAAATTTGTTCCAGTCACTGTAATATTCTTCAATAATGAGCTAGCTAATGATGATCGTTAGCTGCAATCCGGTATGATGTGATTAAGTTGGCTTACTCAAGCTCGATATACCAGAAATCTCTATAAGAGAAACTGTTGCACTTACTTCAGCTCAGATTAATGGACAGTATTTATTTTGATAAAGTAACAAAATCAAGTTTTTGAAACGGAATGATGATACGTTAAGATCTTGTATGTGAGTATTTTTTTTAAAAATGCTGCATTTACTTAAAACTTTGTACAGAGCCTGTACATATACCGTTCCAGCAAACAGTTTCAAGTAAACCAACAATACGGACAAATCCGCAATTGAGCACGGTCATGGGTGAACTGAATGTCGCCAGCGCTATGTTATTGATAGTAAAAACTTAGTCGGTGACTTTTCAAAGTGGAAAAGGTTAAAAAAACGTTATGGTTGAAAGTTGTCGCCTTGAGAAAGGAAAACCAATCGAGCTGGAGTATCGTTATTATATTAGTTCTGAGGCGTTAATTGCCGAACAAGCAGCGATAGTCGTTCGAGAACATTAGGGCATAGAATCGATGCGCTGGGTGCTTGATGTCAGTATGAGTGAGGATGTATGTCTGATATACAATGCTCACGGGGCGGAAAATCTATCATGCCTGCATCATATGAGCTTGAATATGTTAGGAGCAGAGCCGACGAAGATAAGCATTGTTAGAAAACAAAAGCGATGCATGATGAATCCATCGATGCTTAAAGTAGTATTAAAGACTGGATTTAGTAGCTCGGTTACAAATAAAATACTCATGCGGTGGCCCTGAGTCCTGTGCTCTCTGCAATATCCCTTGGGCATATCTACATAGTACAGAGCACATATCCCGCCCAGGTCTGCATCTCCCCAGTGTTATGTCAGGGTAAGGATTCATTGAATAGTTTAATAATTGTAAGTTGAATATCTTAATAGACCTAGGATTGTGACTTATGTCATGGAATTTGATTTTAAAATTTGCTATGGTTAATCGCATAATTCAACTGGATACAATTGCATGACTAATATTTTGTTAAATTTAGCAGTTATATTAGCATTAATAATACAGTTATTAATGCCAAATAATGCTATGTCTAGCGAAATGTCTGAATCAAGTATGCAAACTAGCTCTATGTCACATTCAGTTATGATGGACAATGATTGTGATGATACTGATAACTGTTGTCCCGAAGATTCAAGCCACTGTATTAGCCATTGCCATGCAGTCGCTAATGTATTTGTTTTGTTATCAGATTCAAATTTAGTTAATGCTCTATTCACAAGTTCTAAAGTTAACTCAACTTTATGGATATCAACTCCGGCTTCGCTTGGAAGTCAAAATCCCCCTCCAATTGCTTAATTCTTTATTTTAATTAATCACTTACTATTAATTTATAAAGATTTTCGTTGCTCGTTTACTTATGAGCATCATAAAGCTTCTGGAGTTTCTTATGAAAAAATTTATCGCAATTACACTTTTATCTTTAGCTAGCACAGTTTCAATGGCTGCTACTATTACATTACCTGATTATCTTATTTTTACTTCCGTTGATGGCCAGTCTGTGGCTAATAAGGGACAGATTGACATTGAACCTGGTCAGCATTTGCTTGAACTTCAGTTTTATGATGATTACTCAACGGGAGCAGATGACACTAATTTTGTAAAATCTGATGCATTATATTGGAGTTTGAATTTAACTAAGAACGAAGATATTCAGGTTAGAGCTAAGGATATTTTCACTACAAAATCTGCTCGTAAATTTATCGACGCCCCTCAGATCACAATAGATTCTGTTAGCTTAAAAGGTGAATCAGTGAAGCTGGTTAACCATGAAGAATTAATGTCTATCATTATGAAACAACACGGCAAAATGATGAAACATTAATTGGATAAATAGGGCGCTATCATAGCGCCCTATTTATATCTAATATACTTCTTGAGCTGTGTGTAACACACAGAGTTATAGTAGAACTATCGTAGTTACTTACGTTGGTTTGGAGGTCGTATGAAAGTGACTCAACTCGCTAATAAATTGGGTGTATCCGCTGATACTGTGCGTTTTTATACTCGAATTGGATTACTCAATCCAAGCAAATCTCCCAATAATGGTTATAAAACATTCAACCATAAAGATATGGTGAGGATGCAATTTATTTTGAGTGCTCGAAATTTAGGCTTTTCTGTCGAAGATATTAAAGTTATTTTTTCTAAGACTGATCTTGGGGATAGTGCATGTCAACTTGTACGCGAATTAATTAAAGTAAAGCTGCTTGAAACAGAGCAACAGTTCAACGAAATGGTGAAATTAAGAAGTAAGCTTTCTAAGGCGATACAAGATTGGTCTCAAATGCCTGACAACATACCTACAGGAAACATGATTTGCCATTTAATAGAAAATACAAATCAAGAGGATATAGTTTCAGAGGAATTAGATGTTCCCCATTGTGTTAATGAAACTTCAACGGAGGTTAAGTAATGGATCACACTACACACTCACCCATACAACTCAATATTCTCGGCGCAGGCTGCGCGAGTTGTGTTGGCAAAATTGAAAAAGCGATTAACAACGTAGAAGGCGTTGATTCGGCCGAGATGAATTTTGCGGACAGAACGGTATTAGTTAACGGTAAAGCATCTGCCGAGTTGATTATAAAAGCGGTCGAAAGCGCTGGTTACAATGCCTCTCAAATAAAGGCGGAGTCGGCAGAAGATGTCATGAACGAGAAAGAACAGGCTGATTTGCAACATTATAAAAGTTTATTACGCCATACCATTATCGCTCTGTCCGTCGGTATTCCGTTGATGATTTATGGACTGTTTATTGGCGAAATGACGGTATCAACCCTATTAGAACAAGTGGTGTGGGGACTGGTTGGTGTGGTGACTCTTGCGATTATGCTGATATCAGGTAGGCATTTTTATATCGGTGCATGGAAATCATTTTTAAACCATAACGCCAATATGGATACCCTCATTGCCTTAGGTACCGGTACTGCTTGGGTTTACTCTATGTTGATAGTTGCATTTCCACAATTATTTCCCGAGATGGCAAGGCATGTTTACTTTGAAGCGACCGCAATGATTATTGGTTTAATAAATCTTGGTTTAGCACTAGAAGTTAAAGCGCGCGGTAAAACCTCTGAAGCGATTAAGCGTCTCATTGGTTTGCAAGCTAAAACTGCTCGGGTTATCCGTGATGGAAAAGACCTCGACATCGATATTGCTCATGTATTACTTAATGATCACGTTAAAGTTCGCCCTGGCGAAAAAATCCCAGTTGATGGGGTGGTTATTGAAGGTAACAGCACCATTGATGAATCAATGTTGACTGGTGAGCCAATGCCTGTTGAAAAAGTGATCGGTGACGATGTGGTCACTGGCACCTTGAATAAATCAGGCTCGATCATATTTAAAGCCACTCGTGTAGGTAAAGATACTGCACTGGCGCGCATTATTAGTATGGTCAAACGGGCGCAAAACTCTAAGCCGCCGATTGGACGTTTAGCTGATGTTATAGCCGCTTACTTTGTGCCCGCCATTATGATCATCGCTACAGTCAGTGCCATGGTGTGGTTTAACTTTGGCCCTGAGCCGTCGAGTGTATTTGCCATCGTGTCTGCAACAACAGTATTAATTATTGCTTGTCCTTGTGCGTTAGGACTCGCAACGCCAATGTCAGTGATGGTCGGCGTTGGTAAGGCGGCTGAATCGGGAGTGCTTATTCGGAACGGTGAAGCATTGCAAACCGCGTCTAAAATAACCGCCATGGTATTGGATAAAACCGGCACCATTACCGAAGGTAAACCGCAAGTTACCGATATTATTTTGGTTAATACAGACAGTGAAGAGCAGGTACTTGCCTTGTCTGCTGGAATTGAAAGTCACTCCGAACATCCACTCGCGCAAGCGATTGTTGAAAGTGCGAATGATAGAGGTATTGAAGCCATTAACACTGAGCACTTCAATGCCATTTCAGGTAAAGGTGTAGAAGCTGAAGTGGATGGCCAGATATTATTATTTGGTAATCTAAAATTAATGCAAGACAAAAATATTGATATTGGATTCAATGAAGCTAAGGCCCAAGTGTTAGCTGAAAATGCTAAAACACCAATGTATTTAGCGCTTGCAGGGCAATTACTGGCCATTATTGCGGTATCAGATCCGATAAAGCCTGATTCAATCGAAGCGATTGCGAGACTGAAACGCAGTGGCATCAAAGTGATAATGTTAACCGGGGACAATAAAGCGACCGCCGCCGCAGTGGCTAAAAAAGTCGGTATTGATGATTTTTTCGCAGAAGTCATGCCAGAAGATAAAGCCAATAAAGTGGCTGAACTTCAGCAACAAAATGAAGTGGTTGGTATGACCGGCGATGGGATTAATGACGCCCCCGCATTAGCGTTAGCCGATGTTGGCTTTGCTATTGGAACAGGCACTGATGTGGCGATAGAAAGCGCTGATATTACCTTAATGCGCGGATCACTTCATGGCTTAGCCGATGCGATAGCCATTAGTAAAGCAACGCTGCGCAACATTAAACAAAACTTGTTTGGCGCGTTTATTTACAACGTCGCGGGTATTCCCTTAGCAGCAGGTGTGCTTTTCCCTGTTTTTGGTATTTTGCTAAATCCAGTGATTGCCGGGGCTGCGATGGCCTTTTCATCACTTACCGTAGTGAGTAACGCTAACCGTTTACGTTTGTTTAAAGCCAAAGAACACTAGGAGCTTCAATATGTTAATTAATTTACTGTGTATCGCATTAATCGGTTTTATCATTTGGTGGTTTTGGCTATATAAACCGACAAAGGATTCTAGTGTTGACGCTAGTACATTGATACTGGTTAAAGACGGTGTGTATACGCCTGCACGAATTAAAATTTCGGCTAATACACCAACAGAGATAACTTTTTTACGCCAAGATAAATCCGGATGTTCAGCCACAGTCCTGCTACCCGACTTGGAGATTAGCCAGGATTTAGCGCTGGATAAGCCCACGACGATATCATTACCAGCTCTGGAAAAGGGTGAGTATCCATTTCATTGTCAGATGCAAATGTATAAAGGTGTATTGATTGTTGAGTAAACACTAGATATCCATGCGTATTTTTCAATATGTTGGTATCCGGTGTTTTTCAAGATAGTTGTCACTCTTTGTTTAAATATTAAGCTGCATTTATTACGCCTTCTTCTGGTGCCTTATCTGGGTTGAGTGTTACAGCGCCAACCGCTTCACA
>NZ_JAKILG010000076.1 GCF_023283765.1 Shewanella profunda
GTCATCGCCAAGCGCCTAATTATCTTGTAAAGATGTAACTAAGCCAGCTGAATAAGCTGGCTTTTTTGCGTCTGTAATTTGTACAATTTAGTCTATTTTTCCTACAGATGAATAATACCAATCTACATAAAGATTAAGTCAGTTTAATCCACTCTCTTGAGCACATTGTTTTTAACCTTTTAGGGACGGAAATAAACTCGTTCCAAGCCTTCGAAACCTGCTCAAGGATTCTTTGCGTGATAGCGCTAAGAGTTGCTTAGATTTTTCAGAATTAATAGTACTGAGCCAGATAATGTAGAATGCACTCTAATTAGATCACATCTTTTAGCAGAATGGTATAACACAAATTTCTCAATAGGTTAATTGCTATATCGGGCTATAGATTTGATTTTGTGCTCTCTTTTAAATTCGCCCAATAACCAGCCAGAATAGCACCTGAGAGGTTGTGCCATATTGAGAAGATGGCACTGGGAATTGCCGAGATAGGGCTAAAGAATTTGATGCATAGCGCTGTCGCGAGTCCGGAGTTTTGTAGGCCGACTTCAATGGAGATGGTTTTACAGACTGTGTGGTTAAAACCCAATAAACGGCAGCAGATGTAGCCTAAAGCTAGGCCAAGTCCATTGTGTAAAAATACGGCCAACAGAATAATTGGGCTAACTTTATCGAACTGATTGGCATTTAAGGCGACGATGATCGTAATTGCCATCACGATGGCGAAGATAGATATCAGTGGTAATGCAGGGGTGATTTTGGTGACGAGTGATTTCAATAAGTGATTGATAATTACGCCTAGACTTACAGGGATAAGTACTATTTTCACTAAGCTTAGCAACATATCTATGAGGGGAATATCTATCATCTGACCAATAAGCAGCTTAATGATCAGAGGGGTGAGTATAACGCTCGCTAAAGTTGATAGCGCCGTCATGGTAATTGAGAGGGCCACATCACCTTTTGCCAAATAACAGACGACATTAGAGGCTGTGCCGCCTGCAACACTACCCACTAGCACCATTCCGATGGTGAGATCCCTATCTAACCCCAATAAAAAACTTATCAGTAATGCACTCAGCGGCATGACCGAAAATTGTAGTATAAGCCCAGTGACTACAGCACGTTTTTGTTTAAATGCATTAGCAAAATCTTGCAGATTTAGGGTGAGTCCCATGGATAGCATGATAATCATCAGCAGCGGCACGATGGAAGATTTAAGATCGGTAAACCAATTTGGTTCCAGATAAGCCGTTAATGCGCCTAATAGTGCAAGCAGCGGGAAAAATCGGTTAACATTCGCTAACATAGTAAGCCTTTTCAAAACAATAAGTTATTTTTATTATATTGGATAATGACAGTCCATCTACCGATAGACAAGGAGTTATCGGGCAGAGGATATGTGGGCTAAATAAATAATTTTTTATTTTCAGCATTTCGACTGACTCCTTAACCTAACTGCCCAAAACTACTATAGATTTCATAGAGACGCGTTTGGTATCAATGTATTTAAGATCGCTAAAACATGATCTGCTTAACAAAAAGCCCGTGATTTCCTTGTTAGGAAACCGTAACTTATAACCAGTTCACGTTTTGAGTTTCTCATACAAGGTAGTCTAATTGCGCTAGGTGGTCGTGAATTACCTAAAGCTATTTCGGTGTTTACGGTTAGCACTCTCAGATAGGAATTGTTATGTCTTCTGTTATTCAAACGCTCAGCGGCGCTATCGCAACGCCTTATCAAGCGAATATTACTGTCCCTAACTGGATGCTTAGCTCGATGGAACGAGTCATGCAGTACTATGTTGATAAGAATCTTCGCCTAGATACCTTGTCGGCGGAGATGATGCCTGCCCCTGTTGAGGGCAAAAAGTATATGCTGTACGCCCATGTTCCTTTCTGCCATACGCTTTGCTCCTACTGTACCTTCCACCGTTTTATGTTTAAGGAAGATAAGGCACGAGCTTATTTCATCTCGTTGCGTAAAGAGATGGAAATGGTCAAAGCCCTCGGCTATGACTTTGAATCCATGTACATTGGCGGTGGTACTACCACAGTGTTAGAGGATGAGTTAGCCCGCACCATCGAACATGCTAAGACCCTGTTCCCTAGTATTAAAGAAGTCTCCTGCGAGTCCGATCCGCAGCATTTAGACAGCCCAGGCTTTAAGCAACTCAAAGGTTTAGTGGATCGCATGTCCATCGGCGTGCAAAGCTTTAATGACGATATTTTAAAAATGACCGACCGACTCGATAAATTCGGTACGGGTCAGCAAACCTTCGACAAGATCATGGGCGCCAAAGAGCTGTTCCCTATTATCAACGTCGACCTGATTTTTGGTTTCCGCGGCCAAACCGATGAGATTATTCAACACGATCTCGACATGGCATCGCGTTTGGACCCTAGGCAAATTACCACCTATCCACTGATGATCACCCATCAGACTCGCAAGAGTGTTAAAGGTAAATTAGCAGCACCGCAGGCGGATATGGCAAACCAATATCGCCAGATTTTAAATAGCTTAAACGGTCAATATAATCAATTGTCAGCATGGGCATTTGGTAAGACAAATGATGAAGGGTTCGACGAATACGTTATCGATTACGATGAGTATTTAGGTGTAGGCTCTGGCTCATTCAGTTTCCTTAATGACACTCTCTATGTGAACACTTTTTCGCTACGTAAGTATCAAGAGCGTATCGCTGCGGGCCAAATGGGTGTCGAACAGCAAAAGAATTACAGCAAAAAAGACGTAATGCAATATCGCTTTTTGCTGGGCATGTTCTCTGGCCGCCTGTCGCGCAAATATTTCCGTGAGACCTTTGGCGTCAATTTGGATACCGCTTTGTTTAAAGAAATGACGTCAATGAAGTTAATTGGCGCGATTAAGAATGACCCAACAGATCCTGATAATCTAATCGTGACCGATAACGGCAAGATGATGGGTCTATTGATGATGAAAGAGTTTTATGCCGGCATGGACAACGTGCGGGCCCAGTTGCGTAAACCGCTAAAACCCTGTGATATGTAATGCTTATTGATGATTATTGATGAAAATTAAACAGGCCCTTTCGAGGGCCTTTTTGTTAGCTCAGTTTGGCGGTAATCTTGCCTTTATTCTACAGTTGAGCGTAATCCCAGAAATAATGGAGTATTCGTTATGGGCTTTAATGAACAAGAAAAACAAGCATTATTAGCACTTAAAGGCGTTGGCCCGACGGTGATTAAACGCTTCGAAGAAATTGGTATCAGCTCGCTGCAACAACTGGCCCAGCACGAAGTGGATGATATCGCTAACTTAGTCGCCAGTATGCTGCGCACCACTTGCTGGAAAAACAGCCCACAAGCGCGAAATGCCATAGGTGCGGCCATAGAGCTGGCCCGTGCGCAATAATCTATCCCCACTGATACTAAAAGCATCCAACTAGAGTTAAGAAGTTCATGTCAGCACACTTAGCCATACCCATTTTCGCTATAGTTTTACTCGTCTACGAAGAAACTGCCTCTGCCAACGACAGCAGTTTTGGTGATGCTAATGGCTCTATTACCTTGAAATATCAACCTAATATCAGTATGGATAAGGAATCCTTATATATTAGTGAAGCCGAGGTGAGGGTCGATTATGTGTTTACCAACACCAGCGACCAAGATTTAATCGTACCCGTCGCTTTTCCCATGCCACCTATGTACTTTGGCTCAGCAGATCACTGCAGTATCGAAAATTTCACCCTTAAGGTAAATGGCGTAGTTCAGCCCACTGAGCATAGATTAGTCGCTCAGTTAGAGGATAAAACCGATATTTCAGAGCAGCTTAAACAATTGGGGTGGGGCTTAGACGAGGTTGCTTATTTTTCCGAATATGCTGAGTTGCCAGAAGGCAAACAGCCCCTTCCCGTCCACTGGGTAGATAAAGACAACCAAGTGAGATTTACCCTAACCGACTACTTTGTTTGGCAACAAGAATTTCCTGCAGGCAAATCTGTCGCCATCAGCCATACCTATACCCCGAGTATCTCGACGGGTGTCCCCTTTGCGGCGGACAGCATCATTGAAACTTACGCGGAATCAGCCTGCCTCGATGATAGTGCAAAAAAAGGCATCAAAAAGCGTAACCTTGTGGTTAAGGACGAAGACGAGGATAGGGAAATCGGTGTGGCATGGAGTCATCTCAGCTATATTCTCGTGACTGCTAATAACTGGCAAGGAGCGATTAAGGATTTCAAACTCACGATTAAAAAGTCACAAGCTACCGACTTAATGAGTCTCTGCTTTGAGGGTAATTTGAAGAAAACTGACCCGCTGACCTTTGAGTTTCAACAGAATAACTTCATACCAACACAAGATCTCAGCATCTTATTTATCCGAAAACCTGAATTCGAGTAAATTCTAAACTTGCGCACGGATCGTAATAACATTAAAGCCAGAACGAATCGTTCTGGCTTTAATGTTAACCTTGAGTGTTCAGTATTAGCTTAAAAACTGTAGGTCATACCTAACCAGTAACGGCGGCCATCTTCGATATAACCGTATTCCTCTTGGGTAATTTCCTTATCGAAGGCGTTGTAAATGCCTGCACTAAATTTCAGGCTATTGTTCAATTGATAATTAGCCCCCAAATCCAGCAGAGTGTAAGAAGGCGCGATTAAACTGCTCGACGAAGGTCCAGTAGTAGGCTGGCTCTCTTCGCCACGGTAGTTCACCCTTAGCCAAGTGCTTAAACTATCAATAGGCTCGTAGTTGAAAGATGCTTGGATCAAATGCTTAGGCAATTGATTCAATGGGCTGCCTTTGTAAACACCTGTCTTTTGCTCCGAATCCGTATAGGTATAGTTACCCGTTAAGCTTAGGTTTGAGCGAATGCGATAATCGATACTCAGCTCAACCCCTTGGGTCACGGCTTCATCGATATTTACATAAGTCGTCGGATCTGAACCAAATTGATTCGGCCCTTCGGTACACTGGGTTGCCGGGCAGGCCACGCGGGTGATCTTGTCCTTAAACTCGTTATAGAACACGCCTGCACTGGCGGTAATGCTTTCGGTCAGATCTGAATATAAACCAAGCTCATAGTTGACGGAGGTCTCTGGTTCAAGATCCGGATTACCGTACATATTGCCGCCACGGCTGACTTGGCCCCAGTCTGGCACTGTCTGGCGTAAACTCGGCGCCCTAAAGCCCGTTGATACACCGCCCTTTAAGGTGGTGCTGTCGGTTAATCCCCAGACGCCATAAACGCGCGGACTGACATGATTACCAAAGTTTTCATCGTCATCCAAACGCAGTCCCATGGTCAGGGCAAAGCTATCGACTATGCGCCACTCGTCTTCGGAAAAGATGGACCATTGTTTACGGCTGATATTCTTCAGGTCACTTATCTGGTTACCCGTTTCATCGGTAAGATCTTGATGATTGAATGCTGCACCAAAGGTCGCCGTATGGCTTTGACCTATTGTTGTAATCAAACTGGATTGGGCATCTGTATTGGTGATCTTCATCTCACGGGATTTATTATCGTACTCCTCATGCTTGATATAGGTATCGGAAGTACCAAAGTCCCAGCGACCTGTATGTGAAAGGGAGAAGGTACTGTTTTCATATTCAGTGGTAGAGGATGCAGGGCAACCATTACGACCACAGCTTGCACCCGGTGCTAAAGGTGCAACAGTTTTCCCCAAACTACTATCGAGTTCTTGGTTTGATATCCCAACTTCGAGCATGATGTCGTGGTTTTCATTCGGTGTGAGTGCAAATTTTGCGGTCAGGTTAGTCGCATCGCGACCACGATAACCATCATAGATTTGGTCTTCTTCACGCTGGGTATATTGACCATATAGCTGTACGCCAAGCAGATCTTTAATTAACCCTCCATTTAAGAAAAAGTTACCCTGATACACATTCCCTGAGGCTGATTTTTCCTGCAGAGTTGTGTCGAGTCGCAGTTCACCTTGCCACTCGTTCGGCACTTTGCGCGTGATAATGTTGATCACACCGCCAATGGCATCCGAACCATAAAGTGATGACATAGGGCCGCGGACAATTTCAATTCTATCAATAGCAGCCAATGGTGGTGTCCAAGCGCCTTCGACTCCAGGGCCATCACTGTTAGTGCGAGTCTCGCGCGAGGATTGGCGTTTGCCATCCACTAAAATTAGTGTGTATTGGCTACCCATACCCCGCAGACTGATGTCCTGACGATCGGCGCCGCCCGTAATCACCACACCGGGCACTTCTAACATGGCATCGGTTAAGTCGCGATAGAAGCGGTTATCCAGATCCTCACGGGTGATCACGCTGATAGAAGCTGGCGCATCACGAATTTGCTGTTCGAATCCCGATGCGGTCACCACGATTCTCTCCATCATCTTTTCTTTATCCGGCGCGGTTTCGGCCATGGTACTTGCCACATTCAATCCGGGCAGCATACATAAAGCAGTAATTACTTGGGCGAGATACTTCTTACGACTTAACAACATAAACGACAAGTCTCCATCGAGAACATTTTGCAAATGAGAACAATTTTCAATACGGAAATGTATTCCTATGTTACAATTGACTCAAGTTAGACTTTGGGTAATCACTTGTAAGAGTTACTTAATAATGAATAAAAACATGATCAAGGGGATGATCGTTTTTGCGACTATTGCAGAAAAGGGCTCAATGAGCGCCGCGGCGCAGCAATTAAATCTCAGCTCGTCGGCGGTGAGTCAACAAGTAACTAAGCTAGAAATGGACATGGGGATCAGCCTGTTCCACCGCAATACCCGTAACCTGACACTCACAGAGGCCGGAAATTTATTCTATGAAAATTGCCGCAAAGTGATCAGTATCGTTGATAGCACTGAACAAAAACTCAACAACTTAAAAGGCATTCCTTCTGGAGAATTGAAGATTGCGGCGCCGGTAGGATTTGGCGGCGGTTTATTAAGTGAACCTTTTAACTATTTGCTTGCAGCTCATCCGCAAATAAGTTTGAACCTCGTTATGCAGGATGGCCCCATAGATATAGTGAACGAAGGCATTGATCTCGCTCTTTGCATTGGTCCACTCTCAGACTCAAACTTAATTGCTCGCCACTTGGCAGATTGGCGGATGTTGCTCTGCGCCTCGCCCGGTTATCTACCAATGCATAAAAACCTTAAGCATCCAGCTGAATTAGCTGAATTAAATCGGATATATCATGTTTATGCTAAGGGCGATATCTTAACCCACGCCCATAGCCGTGAGAATTTTGAACTGACTGGTCAGCGAATTAGCGTCAACAATATGCAGACCTTAATCCAGCTTACGCTCGATGGGCTAGGATATGCCGCTTTGCCCGAGCCAGAGGTGCGTGATTATCTTGATAAAGGTGTATTAGTGACCCTGTTACCCGAATGGTCGTTCAACACCTATAGCGTTTACAGCGTGACATCTGCACGGGATAGGCAGCCTGCTAAAGTGAAAGAAGCCTTAAATGCGCTTAGCCAATACTTTAGTCAAACGGATTTTAACCATGCCTATCAACTGAAAGGCGGTAGTTATAAAACAGAGAATATCAAAAGTAGCAAAGAGCATAGGTTAGGATTTTAGCTAACTCGCTCTAATAACAACTGTGTTGGCATCTTAGGGTAACGGTTTACACGCATTCATTTCTTACCAAAGCTGGGGTATTCTGCTGGGATGAATCGATAAAAGATGCAACCAAATAGATGAAAAATGTGGCCTTAGTATTAGAAGGTGGCGGCCTGAGAGCCATTTATACCGCAGGTGTGTTAGACGCGTTTTTACAGCAGTCACTTAATTTTAACTATGTGATAGGGGTGTCGGCGGGCGCTATTTATCCTGCATCCTATGTGTCACGTCAGTTTGGTCGTAATCTTAAAATCCAGCAGCAATATCTCAACGATAAACGTTATATGGGCGTTCGCCATTGGCTAGCAACCGGCAATTATGTTAACACTGACTTTACCTACCGCCGTATGGCCTACGAGTTGCTGCCATTTGATTTTGGTACGTTTTTAAATAGTGACACTGAATTTAAAGTCGGTGCTTTTAACTGTCTGGCGGGAAAAACCGATTACTTTGGCATGGCAGATTTTAGCAGTCACGATAAATTGCTTGATGTACTTATTGCCTCATCTAGCCTGCCTTTTATGTCTAAACCCTATGTGATCAATCACAATCACTACCTTGATGGCGGGATCGCCGAACCTATACCCGTGCTGCAGGCTCAAAAAGACGGTTATTCTCGCCAAGTGGTGATCTTGACTCAAGATCAGTATTACCAAAAATCACCAATGAAAATGAATTGGTTAGTGCGTAAAACCTATAAACGCTACCCCGCAGTTGCCCATGCGTTAAGTGAGCGCCACCGAGTTTATAATCGAGCATTAGCGGATTTAGACCAAGCCGTTATAGCGGGTAAGGCCTTTGTGATCCGTCCAGCACAGCCACTTAATTTGTCGAGACTTGATCGCAATATCGATAAAGTGACCCGCGTCTATCAGCAAGGGCTCGCCGATGGAAAAGCTATCTTGCCCGCCTTGCTTGTTTGGCTAGATAAGCCCAAAAGTGGCTAAGCCTAAGCCTAAGTCTGAGGCGAGTGCGACTGATGTACTCGGTCGATAATCAGCTTTCGTAGCCATTTATGGCTTAAGTCGTGCTCAAAGTGTTTGTGCCACATCAATAAATAAGCGCCGGGGATCAGCTTAATGGGAGAAGGCAAATACTGGAGATCGAAGGACTTCATCACAGCTAAAGCATAGCGGGAAGGCGCACAGAGGATAAGATCGCTCTGTTCACACAGGGCAAGCGCACTCTGAAAATCCGTGAGATTTACCGCAATATCTCGCTTGCGTCCTTCAAGCTGCAACACATCATCCAGCAACCAATGCTCTAAACCGCCAAAGGCCACCTGCAGATGGCGATAACTCAAGAAGGTATCTAAATTCCACTCTTGTGTTAGCGCCGGATGACCACGGCGCATCAAACACACAGGATAATCCTGCACTAACTCAACATGGCACAAGTCATCGGGAATGTTATTCACATGCATGGGCGAGCGCTCGTCCCACTCGCGGCAACCTATGGCTAAGTCGATGTCGCAGCGCAGTAATCTATCCATGGTATCGAGTCGCCACGTTTGGCAGTTGAGGCTAATGCTAGGTGCTTGGGTGAGTAGCGTAGGCATAAAATGGGGAAAGGTGAGCGAATAGGTGGTTTCGACCAAATGCATTCTAAACTGCCTTTGGCTTAAGGCAGGGTCGAAGCTGTCTGGTCGAGTAAATTGCGCCAATTGCTGTAAGCATTGGCGCAACTCGGGCGCGAGTGACAAAGCCTTGGGCGTAGGTTTTAGGCCATAGGCGGTACGCTCAAATAAAGGATCGTCAAACACTTCCCTCAAGCGTGTGAGCTGCTTACTCACCGCCGATTGGCTCAAATGCAACCGCGCAGCAGCGGCAGTCACGCTTTGTTCCTCAAGCAGGATTTCGAGTACGGGCAGTAAATTCAGATCCAAACGTTTTAGCATTTATCCCTCATTCAGCCCTGAATACTCCTTAGGGCAGTGCTTTTTTAAATGGATTAAGCCTAAGATTCTGTGGCAACTTCATCAATAACAGTGACAATAAAATCACTCCAATCCCCATCCATTGGCGCATATCTAAGGTTTCCCCCACAATCAATACTCCCAATGATACGGCAACCACGGGATTGACTAAAGCCACCATGCCCATGATTTCTGGTCCTAAGTTTCGCATCGACCACAGCCAAGCCCAATAGGCAACGGCGGTGTTGGCAATCACTAACCATATTAACGATGGCACCACAGTTATGCTCGGCAGTTGTGGCGGTCCCGCCATAAACCAAGCCAGCGGGATTAACATCAAACCACCCAATAATAGCTGCCACGCGGTCAACACTAAAAAGTCACCCACATCCCACTTTTGCATCCAGCGAGAAGAAAAGGCGACTAATGTCGTGGCACTGAGCAAACAGAGTACACCGATAGGATCGAGATCGGCCGAAGGGTTGAGCAGTAAAATCACCCCACCTAATCCCATCAAGCCTAATAATAACCACTTCATTCCTGGGCGTTTTTTATCAATGACCCAAGCAAGTATTAAGAAGATAAGTGGCAGCGTCGCCCCTAAGGTTCCCGCCACTGCGCCCGGCAAACGATAAGCACCGATAAACAGCAAGGCGAAGAAAGCGCCGATATTACAAAAAGCGAGCAAACCAAGCTTTGACCAAACCAGTGTTGGCAAACGAGGACGCAGCATCAACATTAATATCCCCGCAGGCAAGGCGCGCCACACGGCCACCCAGTAAGGCGACATATCTTGTAAGTAGAGACTCACTAACGCATAGGTAGTCCCCCAAAAAACTGGGGCGAGTAACGCAATAATAAAAGCCATAATGGTTCTTTATAATATATCTTGATGTAAAGATATATTATCCTGAGATAAATAAACAAGCAAGCGCTGTAACTGCCATAGGTTTACAGCTAATCCATTACACAGACACTGCGCTTAGATGCCGTTTGCCGTATAATCAGCCGTCATTTTCTACAGGCGGGCAAGTATGTTCCATATCGCACTCTTTGAGCCAGAAATCGCACCTAACACAGGTAATATCATTCGCTTATGCGCAAATAATGGCTGCCAACTGCATTTAATTGAGCCATTAGGTTTTGATCTAGAAGAGAAAAAACTACGTCGTGCGGGTTTAGACTATGCCGACTTAACCAATGTAACTCGCCATAAAGATTTCGATGCTTTTCTCGAAGCCATGGCGGGTAAGCGCATTATGGCCTGCACCACTAAGGGGAGCCGCCCGCATACTGAGCTGAGTTTTGCTAAGGATGATGTGCTGCTATTTGGCCCAGAAACCCGCGGTTTGCCGATGGCGATTATCGAATCTATCCCAATGGAGCAGAGATTACGTATCCCCATGGCGGCAACGAGTCGTAGTTTGAACCTTTCTAATGCAGTGGCCATTATTAGCTACGAAGCATGGCGCCAACTTGGGTTTGAAGGTGCAATTTAATGCTTAGGGATACTTATTTGGATTAATCTAGAGTTAACCTGTCAATATTCAAATCACGATGCAATTAGATCCGACAGGTTACTTTAATTCCATTCGACCCCAAAGCAAGACAGCTGAATCGTATATTGCGTTATATGCATTGCCATTGTTTCCCCAGTGACACGCCGTCTATTTCTTTCAAAATAAGTATCCCTGAGGCTCGGCGGCGGCATTCATGCCGCCAACGGTCACTGTTGCAACAGTGGCAATCTTAACTACCCCCTTACACTGTTCGTTTAGCTAAAAAGGTATTGCCCCATTGCGCGTTATCGGGGCTACTGACAATTAACTCCACAAGCTGTAAGTAGACCAAATTTTAGTAATGCTTCTGAGTTTCGAAAGGACTCTGACATTTATAATGTGTCTAACGGGCTAGTTGTCCCCGCAAAATGTTGGCCAAGTAC
>NZ_JAKILG010000077.1 GCF_023283765.1 Shewanella profunda
TGTGGAACCACCTGATCCCATCCCGAACTCAGAAGTGAAACGCAAACGCGCCGATGGTAGTGTGGGGTCTCCCCATGTGAGAGTAGGTCATCGCCAAGCGCCTAATTATCTCATTGAGATGCAACTAAGCCAGCTGAATAAGCTGGCTTTTTTGCGTCTGGCGTTTATTGCCATGCTTTCAAGTTTATTAATCCTAGATTGCTACACTATCGTTGTACTCCATTAATTAGCGGAAGATCGTAAGTCCTTTTGCTTAGTAACTTGTTTCCCGTTAGCATACGAAATAATTCGTTATTTTGTAAAAGGCTGCCGAGTGCAGATGCTTAGAAAACTTTCACTCGCTGTATTAATCCCTTTCTGTATGCTGACACTTTATTTAGTGTTGGTAGTAGGGGAGTATCTGTATGAGAGTGATCAAGTACGCAGTGAGCTTGCCGAACGTCAGGTTACTCTAATTAAACAGCAGCTTTTGAGGATGCAGGCTGTTGTACAATCGGCACAAGTTTTACAGGATGTGGAGCGTATAGAACAAGAAGTGTCATTGGCTGCGCTGGATATGAACACTATGGTTTATATCTTAGTAGATATGGACAGTCGGATCCGTTTTGCTAACCATACTGTTTGGCGCGATAGTAGCGCAATCCAAGTTATTGATGGCTATGATGTTGTACGGCATCATGCTGTTGCTCAATCCTCTCTTCCACAAATATCTGTCAATATGGAGCGTTTAACGATTCAGGCCTATTATCCTGTAATCGCTCAATATCCAGGTGCAGTTGAATTAATTTATCTCGAATCTGACTTAGGCCCTTTAGTATCAGAAGCTTCTACCAAGTTACAGCAGCGATTTATGCGTGTATGGGGCTTGGGTGGGTTGTTATTGATTGGTTTTACTTTAATTTTATATTCCCTATTAATTCGACCATTCAAGATTTTGAGTGAAACTGCAAAGCATATAGGTACACCGGAATTTTCTACTCTCATTCCTTGGAGTTCTTCAGAGGTTTTGTCGCTACAGAACAGTTTGCAGGAGGTGCATGCACGTTTGGGGAGAGCTGTAAAACAGTTAAATGACAGTGAGCAGCGTTGGTTGTTTGCCGTAGAGGGGTCTCGTAATGGCATTTGGGACTGGGATATTAGTACAGGTGAAGTCTTTCTTTCAGATCGCTGGAAAGAGATGATTGGTTACGCCCCTGATGAGCTAAATAGTGTTTTTCAGACCTGGGAAGCGCGGCTGCATCCAGAAGATAGAGAAGCAGTTTTAGATTGTTTGCAGGAATACATCAGCGGTAAAAGCAAAGAGTTTGAAAGTGTTCATCGACTACAGCATCGTGATGGCCATTATATATGGGTGCTCGATCGTGGCATGTTAGTTGACTGGGATCATCTAGGCCGTCCAACGCGGATGATAGGTATCCATGTAGATGTATCGGAAAGTGAGAAAAATCATGCGGCAATTACTGAGTTAGTTGAGCATTCAGTTGCGGGACATAGGATGTTACCTGCGGCATTTATGGAGCGTTTGTCCCAATTCGTGACTCAAGGAGATAGTTCTGGTCATTGGGGGGGATTATTTTTTGTGGAGGTCGAGGGTTTAGGGATAACGGACTCGCTAACATCCCATGAAGTTGAGCGCTTATTTACGCAGATTGGTGCGAGACTATCGAGTTACTTCACTGACAATATTATTGTGGGGCACTTAGAGTTAGGGCACTTTACGTTACTGGCTAAAGAATTATCGACTGAGGCTGAGGTGGCAGCGCGTCGAGCTTTAGCTTTAGCGACTGAGTTGAGACAAATCATTGCAAGACCATTTCATTATAGGGGTCATCAGCTTGAATTAAATGCCAATGTGGGTATTTATCTACTTGATCCAGTTGAAACATTAGAGCCTACGATCGTCATACGCCGTGCCGAGTTGGCAAAAAAACATGCGAAGTTGCTAGGGCAAGCAGGCTGCGCTTTTTACCATGCAGAGTTAGATGTACGCCAGAGCCGTGATGAGCAATTACAACATGAGCTTAAGTTAGCAATAGAGCATGAAAAGTTATCATTAATGTTTCAACCCATTGTAGATGTAACGGGTGAAATCCTCTCTGCAGAAGTATTGTCACGTTGGTATTTAGCTAATGGGGATGTTGTTCCACCTTCTGAATTTATTGCTCTTGCTGAACGTAGTGGTTTGATTGCTGAGTTAGATTTGAGTGTCGCTAAGCGAGTGTGCATATTATTACAGCAAGCAAATGATCAAGGTTTATCCTTACCTCGAATGACGATCAATATTAGCCCGTTATCATTTTGCCAGGTTGACTTTATCGAGCACTTAATCACTTTAGTTGGTACCTATTCTATTCACACTAATCAACTTGGCATTGAATTAAATGAGTCTGCGCTGCTCTTACAAGATGCTTTTGTGAATGAACGTATTACCAAGTTAGTGAAGACGGGGGTGCCAGTCATTCTAGATAATTTTGGTTCAGGTCACAGTGCGTTAAGTTGTTTAATAAAATATCCGATAAGTGAAGTGAAGCTAGATATGAGCTGCGTCGCCTCGATCACCTCAAAGCAGATATGGCAAAAAGCATTGATCCAATCTGTGTTGCCATTTGACCTACGCTTAGTTGCTAAAGGGGTGGAGTCAGCACAGCAGCAACAGATATTTACAGCATTAGGTTGCCATGCTTACCAAGGCTATAATTTTAGTCGCGCACTAAACTTCACTGATTTTAAACAGCTTTTTTATTCAAATCCTCTGTTGCGTAGTGTTTGAAAAAAATCGATAGCCGCTTTTAGCGCTTGATTGCGATAGGTATCTTTTTCCATAAAAATTTCATGGGCAGCGCCTGCAATCACTTTCAATTGGCAGTTAGAGCTGACCGCTAGATTTTGTGCTGCGTTATCAACGATTTTATCCTCGCTAGCCTGCAGTATTAGTATGGGTGTTCGAATGTGTGCAGTGGCTAATACGCAGGTATCGGCCGCATCTAAAGATTCAGTCAACCATCGATTAGTGGGTGAACCGAGTTGAAGCTTAGGGGCCGCGTCATACAACTCTCGGTAGGCTTGGTATCGTGCTTGGCTATGAGTTAAATCATTCCCTTTAAAGGGGACAGTTTTGTAGTTTTGTCCACTGAGCACATAGTTAGGCTCACCACCATTAAGGCTGGTATCTAACTTACTTGCTAGCCAACGCACAAATCCCTTTGGCATTGGCAGTTTAATGCCGTACATAGGCGCAGAAAATGCCGCAGCGGTAAAAATATCGGGATGCTGTTTGAGATACAGAGTGCCAATCGCGCCACCCATTGAATGGCCGAGTAGCATGAGCTGTTTGTCGTTTTGTGGTAACACTTTCTTCTGCATAAACAGTGCAAAATCATCGATATAATCATTGAACCTTCGCACGTGGCCCATGTGTGGATTGATTGTCATACGATCCGATAATCCTTGGCCACGGTGATCTATGGCATAAACGGAGTAACCCTGTTGGTACAAGTCGAAGACTAATTCTTGATACTTTAAATAGGATTCGACTCGGCCACTGCTGAGGACGATTGCGGTATGCGCTTGGGGATGTTTGACCATCATATAGGCCAGCGAGATGCCATTGGCTGTGATCAGCGTATCTTGAACAACGCTTTGCCAGAAGGCTTGCTGCTCTGAGGTATTTAAATCGTGTTCAGTCGAAAATGTCGCTTTGGCTTGGCTCATACTCAGTCGCAAATCATTTGGCTTGGATGGTTTGCTAGAGTGTAACAGACAACCATGGGAGTCTGAAAATACCGATTCCCATGGATTTGATTAACTTAGCGTGTCGCCTTTTTAGCTTCAATAAAGTCATTGATTTGTTGTTCTAGAATCGACATTGGCACCGCGCCATTTTCGAGCACAGCATCGTGGAAGGCCCGAATATCAAATTTGTCACCCAGCGCTTGTTCGGCGTTAGCCCGTAGACGTTTAATCGTTAATTCACCAATTTTGTAAGATAAGGCCTGCCCCGGCCATGTGATATAACGGTCAATTTCGGTGGTGACATTATGCAGCGATAATGCGGTATTGCTGGCCATAAAGTCGATGGCTTGTTGACGACTCCACCCTTGGGCATGCATGCCTGTATCTACGACTAAACGCGCCGCGCGCCACATTTCATAGGTTAGACGACCAAAATTGCTATAAGGATCTTGATAGAACCCCGCTTCAAGACCTAAATATTCGCTGTATAAACCCCAACCTTCACCAAAGGCCGAAATATAACTATAGCGGCGAAAGTCTGGCAATGCACTGAGTTCTGAATTGAGTGATATTTGTAGATGGTGCCCAGGTACGGCTTCATGGAGGGTTAAGGCTTCTAATTCATACAGCGGACGTTTATCTAGTGCGTAAGTATTGACCCAGTAATAACCCGGCTCATCGTCACGATTAGATCCTGAGTAACGTCCAGAGGTGTATTTGGGTGCAATTTCTGCGGGAACAGGAGCTATACCATAGGGTTTACGGGGAAGTTTGCCAAAGTACTTAGGCAGCATGGCATCGGCTTTTTTGGCAATAAATGCAGCTTCCTTGAGTAATTGTTCGGTACTAGTAGCATAGAACTGAGGATCGGTACGCAAGATGTGTAAAAAGTCTGCAAAGCTGCCTTTAAAGCCAACCGACTTGATAATTTGTTCCATTTCTTGGCGGATACGCTTTACTTCTTTTAAGCCAAGCTCATGCACTTCGGCCGATGTCATATTTAAGGTCGTATAGTAACGTACCCGATTCTCATAAAACTCAGCACCGTTAGGTAAGCTACTGGCCGCGATATTTTCCCGTGCATTGGGAATGTACTCTTTGGTCATAAAATCATAAAAGTTTTGGTATAGAGGCAAAACTTTTTGCTCGACTAAAGCGCGCCCTTCTTGGGTTAGCTGAGCTTTTTGCGCCTCAGTGAAATAGCTGGGATATTGAGTAAAAGGTTTGAAATATCCGCTCTTTTCCACTGGGACTATATAAGCACTGATACTGTCTTCAAAGCCATTGAGTGTCACTTTAGGCGGCGTTATTCCCTCGGCTAATCCTTGTTTTAGCCAGTGAGTTTGCTGGGCGAAATAGGTCGGGAGTGCATTGAGTTTGGCAATATAGTTGCGGTAATCCTCAAGGGTGTTGAATCTCCCCTGTGCGATTGACGTGATATAAGCGTGGAAGCCGCTTTCCGCCGTAATGGGCAGGTAATAATCCTTGAAACGATACAGGTCGACATCGTTTTGGATCTGATCTTCCAGTATTTGAGCGTTAATCTTATCTTCTTTACTCAAGCCGCTGCGGTCGAGTGCTTTGAGCTGCGCTAATACTGCTATTTGACCTTGATTAAGCTTAGCGAGCGCGGCTAGGGATAGATCCGCTAACTTTCCAGCGGCACTAGCATCGCCCATGCTGTAAGCCATTTCAGGACTCGCGCTGAGCTGTAATTGCCAGCTCTGGTCGATAATCGCCTGCAGAGCGGGAGCAATAGGCGCAACTGGTGATTGTGTTGCCGATATTGTCTGTGGTGCAGCAGTTTGGATATTCTTTGTGGTTTGAGTGGTACTGCAGGCGCTTAATGCGCATATCAATAAACTGGGGGTTATGAGTTTATGCATGTTAGATCTCTGATATTTTCGTTGTTATTGAAGTCATTATGCCTGAGGTATTCAGCAAATCCTTGTTTGGATATTAAGCAGAATTGTGACTGAATGTGAATTTAAATGCGTTTGGTGCATAAATGCCTCTGAAAATGCGTGTTAAACTTAGTGTCCGCCCGCGACCAAATAACAAAAGCATTGGCTGGGTAGTTCAAATAGGGGTTAAATATGATTGATACATCCATTCCATTGGTGGATCTGCATCGTCATCTAGACGGTAATGTGCGGGTAAATACCATTTGGGAACTAGGACACCAACACGGCATTGCGCTACCTGCCGATTCTTTAGAGACGCTCGCACCTTTTGTGCAAATTCAGGGTAAAGAAACCAGCTTAGTCGCCTTCTTAAAGAAGCTCGATTGGATGGTTGCTGTACTTGCAAATTTGGATGCGGTTAAACGCGTGGCCTATGAAAACGTCGCCGATGCGGCGTTATCTGGCTTAGATTACGCCGAATTACGTTTTAGTCCTTACTATATGGCGATGAACCATAAGTTACCGATTGAAGGCGTGGTTGAGGCGGTAGTTGACGGCGTTAAAGCGGGCTTAAAAGACTATAACGTGAAGATCAATTTGATTGGGATTCTGTCACGTTCATTCGGTCAAGGGGCTTGTACTCAGGAACTTGAAGGGTTACTCGCCCATAAGCAACATCTAGTAGCGATGGACTTAGCCGGTGATGAATTGGGCTTCCCTGGCGAGTTATTTAACGATCACTTTAAACGTGTGCGTGATGCTGGACTTGCGATTACAGCTCATGCTGGTGAAGCTGCAGGTTCACAAAGTATGTGGCAAGCGATTCAAGAACTTGGCGCGACTCGAATTGGTCATGGGGTGAATGCGATTCACGATCCTAAACTGATGGAATATCTTGCTAAGCATCGCATTGGCATCGAATCTTGCCCAACCAGTAACTTGCATACTTCTACGGTGGCTTCTTACTCTGAGCATCCTTTTAGAACCTTTATGGATGCTGGTGTGTTGATAAGCCTTAACACTGATGATCCCGGTGTGAGCGCTATCGATATTAACCATGAGTATTGTATCGCCAAATCTGAGCTTGGATTAACTGAGATTGAGTTAGCACAAGTACAACGCAATGGGGTTGAAATGGCATTCTTATCTGACAGTGAGCGCAAAGCGCTTTATGCCGCTAAGGTATAAGTCGATGTTAAGCCATTAATAAAAATAGCCGCAAATAAAAAATCCGACTTTAGAGTCGGATTTTTTGTGCAACATTTGCGAGTGCTGCAAAGAGCCTTTAGATCACGCGAGAGAACTGCTGTTGACGTGCTTTTTGGCGATAGTAAAGATCAAAGCACATACAGATATTGCGGATCAATAAACGACCTGTCGGGCTGATAGTGATTTTTCTGTCAGCAACGTCAACTAGTTTATCGTCGATAAAGGTCTGCATTAATTTAAGATCTTCAGCGAAATAGGTTTCGAAGTTAATCCCAAGTTTCTCGTCAATTTTGGCCATATCTAAATCGAAGTGGCAAATCAGCTGTTTAATCACCACGCGGCGAATTTCATCGTCACGGTTTAGGCTGCAACCTTTCCACAGGGCATGGCCGTCTTTATCTATGGCTTCATAGTAAGGACGGATATCTTTCTGGTTTTGTGCATAGCAATCGCCAATCTGACTGATGGACGATACGCCAAGACCTAACAAATCGCATTCTTCTTGGGTGGTATAACCCTGGAAGTTGCGGTGTAGTCTGCCTTCACGCTGTAACTTGGCTAACTCGTCATCGGGCTTAGCAAAGTGGTCCATACCGATATATTGGTAGCCCGCGCCGGTTAAGGTCTCGATAGTTTGGTGCAGCATTTCGAGTTTTTGTTTTGGCGAAGGTAAATGCTCGTCTTTGATCTTACGTTGAGCGGCAAAGCGCGCAGGTAAGTGAGCATAGTTAAATACCGACAGACGGTCAGGCGATAAATCAAGAACGCGCTGCATAGTTGTGGCAAAGGTTTCTGGCGTTTGGTGTGGCAAGCCATAGATTAAATCTATGTTGGTCGACACAAAACCCATGGCTTTAGCTTTGGCCATTAAGTCAAAGATAAATTGCTCATCTTGCTCACGATTTACGGCAATTTGGACTTCTTTATTGAAATCTTGTACGCCGATGGAGATCCGGTTAAAGCCTGCTTCTTTCAAGGTATCGAGCATTGAAAGTTCAATCTCACGGGGATCGACCTCAATCGAAAACTCGCCTTCATCAGCAAAGTTAAAGTTGGCTTTAATTAATGCCGTGAGCTTAAGGATTTGCTCTGGGTTTAAGAAAGTGGGTGTACCGCCGCCCCAGTGCATTTGGGTCACACTGTAATGTTTAAACAGGGGTGCACGTTTAATAATTTCTTGGCTTAAATATTCAATGTACTGATCTGCTTTGTGCTGGTGGCGGGTGATGACTTTATTACAGCCGCAGTAATAGCAAAGCTTGGCGCAGAACGGGATATGAATATACAGCGATAGCTTATCGCTTTTGCTAGTTTCAATGGCAGTTAATAGACTTTGTTCGGTGAAAGAATCATCGAACTCTAATGCCGTTGGGTAAGAGGTATAACGGGGACCGCTGTAGTTATATTTTTCGATCATCGACTGATCCCAGCTAATCTGAGTGGGCTGCTTCAAGGCGTGTCCTCCGAGGGTAAATTAGCAACAAGCGAAGTATGCAAGGTTCTATGGTAAATAACCTTGATCTAGGTTGTAAAAATGAAGTCTGTATTTTTAGAAGTTACGCAATATCTATGAAAAAGGTATCAATGTCTGTCATTTTTTGGAGGTTTTGTGCACAGGTTCACGGGAAGATGTTTTGGGCGGTGCGAAATAATGTGGGGTAGATGAACTCAAAAGTCACCTTTTTGTGGTTTTGAGGCCGAAAACTGGTGTGTTTAGTGTGTTGCTTTGTGTTGGTAATTGGATAACTTTTTTGCATCAACACTGATGCCTTCGGCGAGTTCGGCTTCTGACTTCATGCGAACAAAATCGAGTTTCATTCTTTGCTGCTTTGGCAGTGCCTGGCGCGCGTCCATTATGGGATGATCTTTAATTAACTCAAAGTGTTGGAATAATGAAGGAAACTCTGGTGCCACCCGTTCACTGAGGGATAAAATTTCGAATAAGCGGCCAATTCTCACAACGCCTTCGGATATTTCACAGCGGTCTTCTATCATTGCACTAGCGATATAGCGAATATCTTCTAAAACTTGAGCACGTTTGGCATTTGCTGCTACTTCACGTTCGGCATGCGCTATCTGCTGACGCTGTTTTTGCCGCTTTAGTTTTAAGAGTAAAAAGGTAGCGTAGCTACTCAGCGCAACTATGATGGTCAAACCGAGAATAATGATGGCCGTAGACACAAATACTCCTTATGTGAATATCATAAAAACAAAGGCAATTATGCCTTTGTTTTTATGCGTTAACCTACAGGTTAGAATTTATCTTGGTAATCTTTGAGTAAATCAGCGCCTGACTCAAATTTGTCGAACAGCTCATCGTCAGATAGGTTTTTAGCTTGAGCTGGTGTATTGTCATCCAGTTCATCACTTATTCCAAGTTTGATCATCAGGGCTTCAATCTTATTTAACTGTTGATCTAACCATTTTTGATCGGCGTCATTAAGGTCACGACCTTCTTCTAACATGTCGAGCAATTGGTTTAGTCTTGGATCTTCTTCCAGTTTCAACAGCTTTTGTTCATCAGTTAGTTTAGGTTGTTTAGCTTTTGCTGTTTGCGTTGTCTCTGTTGCCGCTGGAATGGCTAAAGCCACGGGCTTTTTACTGCCATGGCGTGGATCTTTCTTTTGCGTTGCAGTTTGCTGCGGAGCCTGAGCAAGGATCAATCCTTCATTATGACGACTACCTGACTTATTACCGCTTTCTTTACGTTTGCCAGTTGCTACAGCACGGTCTTGCTTTTTCACTCTTGGCTGCAACTTAGGGCTGTTCTCGCCGCCCTTGCGTGTTTTCTTGCTACGAGACATGGTTTTCTCAATTATTTAAAACGTGTGGCCTTACAGATACTAAATAATGCTATCTATAAGGTGCTAAATTAGGCCGGGTGTTATACCAGATTATGATGTTTTTTGCATCAAAACGAGATCCTTCGCGGCAAATAATAGTTCAAAATCACTATTTTTTGCCAGATATTCAAATGTGTGTCTTTGGTAGAAACTCACATGGGTGAGATTATTTTTGTAATGCCACTTAGCAAAACTATCTAAATCAATTAGTAAAGGAGTGCTAATTGCTAACCATCCACCTGGACGCAATAAACGCGAGAGTAGACTCCATTCTTTCATGGGGTTCTGAAAATGTTCAAAAACGCGATAGCAACAAATAAAATCATACTCTTGCTTTAGTGTTTCGTGGTCTGGTGCAAAGAAGGGATCATATTGGTTTAATTTATGTCCTGCATCTTCGATAGTCTCTAGACTTGCATCATCGAGTATTCGTCCAAAATTGAGTCCCAGCAAATGCCCTGCTTGCTGATGTTGTATTTGCTTTAGTAGGGGCAAAATAAATTGTGATAACTGCCGTTGCTTCGATGGTGCACGTGAGCTGCCATAGCGTTGTTTTTCGGCTGTAGGGGGGAGATGACTATTGGCATCAGCAAAGGTTAACCCGCAAGTCACACAAACATAAAAACTTCTCTTTTTATCCTGAAGGAGTATGTATGTTTGGCTGTTATGACAAAGAGGACATCTGCGCATTGAGTCAGCTAAAATGGTTATTAAGACGTTGATTATACCAATTATATTAGCTCAGTGCACATTTTAGAGATTGTTGTTGATTGTGAATTACAATGTCTAGTCCTGAAATAAGTTGACACTTATTTCCACCTAAAACGCCTGATGAACCTCATCGGGCGTTTTGTATTTTAAGGCCAAATGCGGCCGTCGTTGATTATATATG
>NZ_JAKILG010000078.1 GCF_023283765.1 Shewanella profunda
CCTATTAGTGTAACTTTCATTTTGGACACCTTTTGTTGTTATTGAACGTGCAAATTCAATATGGCGTAAATGACGCCTACTTCACAAGAGGTGTCCATCCCATCATCCTTGTATGCTCAACCGTGACATCCATGTCACGGACGGTCACTTCCATATCAGCGCTTAATCCAGTTAACCATTGAGTATCCTGTTAGCCTGTACATGCCCCAATTCTGTTGTTTCGTCGCAAAATTTAACAATGGGTGTTTCAATAAACTTTGCTAAGAGTCGCTGTTGTGTCCAAAAAAGTGTAAATTTTGAACTAATATTACTTTTTAAGTGTCCAAAAAAGTGTAAGATACTCGTCCGAGAGAAACTCTCTTTGATTATAACTGTGGTAGATAGTATGAAAAAAACTCTAGAAAAGGCACCTTTAGTACATGCTTTAATTCATTTAAGATTCGCTGAAGTTCCTACTCTAAAAACTATCGATCCTGAGCTTATTAAAGCTCTTCACGTAAGGATGATTGATGAAGGGTTTCCTGAAAAAATTGAAAGCCAAGCAGATATTGCAGAATGGAACTATGATGCAGTTTCTCAACAGATGAAACACCGCAAGCTATCAAACACTCGTTTGTTGTTCCGAGCTGCTGGTGAGCGCGAGATCTTCGAGATATCTGACTCTTCGATTATATTGAAGTCAACAAAATACGGCACATTTAGTGACTTTTACGACAAATTCCATCGTTTACTACTTGTTTGTATGGAGATAATCCCTAAGTTAGACAAAACATTGCTAAAAAGTGTCGGTCTTAGATATGTTGATGTCATTGCTCCCTCTGGAGAGAGTACTCTTCGCGATTATGTTTCAGCTGACATTCAACCACCTTATCTAGAAGGCGTTGGAACACATTTACAAGGGCACTCACTAAAAGCAGTAAAAGTAGCGGAAAACCAAGTTTTAGTTGTTAACTTTGAAGAGTTACCAACCATTGATAATCGCGTACAGAAAGTGTTACCTGAAAATTTGATGGAACCTGACGAAAAATGTGGCTTAGTTATTGATGGTCAAAGAGATTGGTTTAACGTAAGATCTGAAACATACGGCATATTGGATGTAGATCATACGTACCAATTTGTTCACAGCCCTACATTTAGCGTAGTTTTAATCGCTGACGCTACACGCAAGCTATATCAAAGTGCAAGTGACATATTTTGGGGTGTCATTTCTGAAAAAGCTAAACAAGCGTGGGGATATAAGGAGGAAAGCTAATGTGGAATACAACTTCATCTATAAACAAGAAAACAACCGTGATAGCTCTAAGCGTGATGTGTTTCAATACGCATGCGGTTGTTGATATTGATAGCATTCTTCCACCTCAATACGAAGTATCTTATAGCTCTAATATTTGTGGTGAACAGTGGTCTTCAATTGGTGTTACAGGGCTTACTGGCTCTGACAATAAGATAGAATTACTGGGAATTGCTGATATTGTTGATTTAGTGAAAGTAGCTTTGGGTCTTCCAAACAAAGACATAGCAAATATTTTTGGTGTATCTCGACAAACTCTGCACTCATATAAAAACGCTGCTGATGATCATACTGTAAATGCTTCGAATCAAAAGCGTGCCTTAACGTTGGCTGAAATTATTCAAGAGATAAGCCCTAAGTTTAATCGCAGCCCCGGTGCAATGGCTAAAAACTACACAGTTGAAGGGAAGTCATTACTTAACCTATTGTCTGAACCATCTTTGAATATACGAGAAATTGTTCGGCTTTCTGGAAAGCTAGCAGAAAAGATGAACTCAAGCGCACCAAAATCAACAGTTACAAATGAAGTTTCTCTTCTTCAGCTAGCGAAGATTTCATAGGAGTTCATTAAGTGGCTGAAACGCCTGCTTCTAATGGTCAAATTCTTCTACACAACAAGAGGCTTGTACAAGCCTCTTGTTTTTTAGCTTCATATATAACAGAAGAAAAAAAACTTGAATGGTCACACTCTTTCGCTAAGGCTCATTTACGCGGAGATCTCTCAAAGTTAAAGCCTACCTCAGTTTTTCTTGTTCTCTCACAGAATTGTGATATCGCTTGCCAAAATGATGCGATTGAAACCTGCGTTGAACTTGCTGTTTGCAAAAAGATACGACCTCGGGAAGTTCATCAAGGTAACTCTTTTGTAAAAAGTGTTCGAAAGCTTCACTTCAAACTAGAAGAAAACTACTACGAGGCTAATGTAGACTATATCTTAACTGTCGAGAAAGCTGACCTGCTAAATGTCATCGATACGACAGAAAATTTCACTCTTCTTCAATTGGAGCGCGAATACGAAATTTCTGTACCAGTTTGGAGAGCCAATCGGTACTTAAGGAGTGCTCTTCCTGACAACTTCAATGCTGTTTTTTTCCCTTTATTTAATGAACGTATCGCGGATATCGAGGCTGAAGCCAAAGCAGAAGGAATGCCACACTACTCTAGCTTTATTCGTGCAATTTATATCTGGCTTGACTCCAATGAAGAAACTGATAGTTACAAATTCGATATTTTCGCGCTATTGCGAGATGAAACCAGCGATGGAAAAGTATCTGCGATTCAAAACAAAATTGAAGCTCTAGCAGAAGAGCTTGCCGAATCCGCTGGATATGAAGATCAAAGTGACATATACGCCGGAACTGAGAGTACTGTGACTGTCGCTTACCTGACTAAGTTTGTCCGACTAAATCTCGATTATCTATCTCTAGCACAGAGAGACGCTGATACAGGGCAAGAGCTTGATTAGTCATCATCAAATAGTTTAGAGACGCCCATTGTTAAATTTTGCTACGTAAAGATTGAATAGGCACATCTAAGCTATTGGGAACCTGCCTAACTTGCTCAAAGATATATACCTGCTGAGATTGTTCGCTCGGTTTTCACCTCACGTTTAGGTGCAGTTTCAGGCTAACAGGATACGATTTAGTTCGCGGAATTGAGCACTGTCATGGAAGTGACCGTTGGCGGCATGGCCGCTCTTTCACATCCATGTGATTGCTGCATTCGCACTTCCGTATGCAGCAGATGCCGCCGTCGAGCATACAGGGATACTTCTTAATAAATAAAAAGGCTGCGAGTCACTGGAATGGCAGTGCTTAACGATTAACTTTCATAATAAATCAATTATTTAAGCTTTAGTTCCCATTCACTACTTCGCAAAGGTAAGTTTTCCCCAAGTTAAATTCCCCCTTAAAATCATTACAGTAATGATGCGGATTCGTCGCCACCAAAGACTGGCCTGAATTTGGGCTGGAGAAGTATGAATCGAGAGCTAAAAAAATGCCGCTACCAGGGAGTCGCGGCAAAATTGCATTAACTGCAAAGGGTGGGTAGAAGACTGACATCTTGGCTGGGAACCGTTGCAATATCAGCCTCTACGCCGGGAAGAGGGTAAAACCTTGGGAGTAGATTATAAAACAGTGCTTTATTCCATGCTTACTGGGCCATCGATTTTGTCGAAGCTAACATTGCCAGAGCCCGCTGCTAAGATACTTAAGCCTTTAGTATTAACGACGTTAATATCGCCAGAACCATCAGTGATGGTCACAGTGCTTTGCACGTTCGTAACCTCTATGCTTCCTGAACCATCATCGATAACAATATTACCTTGAATATCAGTCACTTTGATTGCACCAGAGCCATCGACAATGGCGAGTTCGCCGCTAATTTGGTTGACTTCAATATCACCAGAACCATCATCAATACTGACATTGTTACCACCGTTGATAATGAGTTCACCCGAACCGTCTTTAACATTAATATCTGCGGTCATCTTGCTGATCAAAATGGCGCCTGAGCCGTCATCGATATCCAGTGCAAGATGTGCTGGCACTTGCAGTTTGATATCCATATAAGGTGAGTCGTTATTAAAACCGCTTTGCTCAAAATCGGCCTTGAGCTTGGCCTTATTGGCTTTTTTCTCAAGGGTTAAAATAACTTTACTGTCGGCATTGGTATAAATATCGGCGACGAGTTTTATTTGGTTGAGGCCTTCTACGCCTACAATTTCTAAACTGCCAGCGCCAGTTTCGGCAATCAGTCCTTGTAAGTCTTGGCTATCGAGTGTGAGTTCGCGCTGCTGGTGGTCCAAGTCGGGCATGCCGGCGGCGTTCACATTAATAATGCCGCCAGTGAGCGATACACCTGCGGTAAAAACCAATATAAAGCCGAGGATGAATATAAATGGACGTAGGGACATTTTTCTTCCTTGTTTTGTTAATTTGGCACTCGAGTTTCAGATAAGTGCTAAGCCAGTTGTAGCGATAAATACGATAATGCACAGCCCGTGCCAATTTTAAATTATCTATATAATCAGTTTGTTATGATTAAAGTGTCCGTTTAAGTCTGAGCGGACATGTCCGCTAAGTGAGTGAATTACTCATAGATTAGTGAAATTACTCATTTATTAAGTTAGTTTTCAGTATTGGGAGAAACGCTAGATGCAAAAATACAAGAAGGAAAATCTATGGATTACTTAAAGGTTAACAAAACGGCTTGGGATGCACGTACTCGGGTGCATTTAACCTCGGATTTTTATGATGTGGCAGGCTTTCTGCGCGGTAATACATCACTACAGGAAATTGAACTCGGCGAACTTGAGGTTACAGGCAAAAGTTTGCTGCATCTGCAATGCCATTTTGGCTTAGATACCCTGTCGTGGGCACGAATGGGTGCTAGCATCACAGGCGTCGATTTGTCAGAGGTGGCGATTATTGAAGCACAAAAGCTGGCACAGCAGACGCAGTTACAAGCAGAATTTATCTGTAGCGATGTCTACAGTGTGGCGAGCAAGGTAGAGCCTCATGATATTGTGTTTACCTCCTATGGTGCCATTGTCTGGCTGCCGGATTTGGAGCCTTGGGCAAAGACAATAGCCGCCTGTTTAAAACCCGGTGGACAGTTTTATATGGCTGAATTTCATCCTGCGCAGCAGTTGTTCGATGGTTACAGCTATTTCAATCGTGGTGAGCCAGACGTAGAGCAGGAAGGCACTTACACCGAAAATGCCGGTGATGACCAGCAAACCTTAATGTGCTGGTCACACAGTCTATCGGAAGTGATCAATGCATTACTGCAGGCGGGCTTAGCGTTGGAGTTCTTTCATGAATTTGATTTCAGCCCGTACCAATGTTTCGAGGGGCTCGAAGCACAGACCGATGGCCGTTATGTGCTAAAACACCAAGGGCAGAACGTGCCCTTGGTGTATAGCATCAGTGCGCGTAAGCCAGCGTAATCCTTGCCGTTTAGTCATGGCTAAAATTAGCGACTACGGTAAACCGGATACTTAAGGTATTGGTTATCGTAGTAAGGGCTGCGCTCATAGAACCAACGCAGACGCGCCTCGGGATCGGCGGCAAACTCGGCGTTGGTCAGTGCTTTGTCGAACTCAGCCTGCAGCTTAGGATCTTCTTTTAGCATCTTGGCCGCCAAAGGCTCTACCGCATAATCTTCAATGTATTCAGTGCGGGTGAAGATAGGATTGAAGAAACCCCATTGCAGTAAAGAGTCTGGTGACTGAGGTTCTAGCAGTAAGACTGCTAGATCACCTAAAGGTTGATCTGTACTGACTTTAATGGTGCCTTCGGGCAGAGTGGTGGTTAATTTAGTTAACTCCGACTCGACTTTTACCGTTTGACGACCTTCAAAAGCCTTAGCCGTAAACACCGGATGGGTGAGTTGGTATTGTTGTAATTTCAGCTCAGTTGGCTTTTTGAGCGTGGTCATGCGAATGCCATGTAGGTTCAGGCGCTCAATCACCTGTGTCCACTGGGCAGGGATATAGTAAGCACTCGGGCGAGTGACCTTAATATCGGGTACTGTTTCAGCCACCACAGGCAAGTTAGGGTACAGTTTAGGCTCACCCGTCCAGCGCACGACATCGGCACCACTGATTGAGCTCTTTTCGAGTTGATAATCTATACCTTTAAAATCCCAGCCTTTTTCTAATGGCGCCGATTTCCATGTGAGGGTGATCAGCGGTGACGCGCGATACTTATCTTCCTGAATTGCACTTTTCAGTTTAGTGGCCTGTTCGCCCACGGTTTTGAGGGTTTGTTCTAGCATCACATAAGTACCTAACACCCTTTGTTTAAAGGGTTTCAGGCTATGGTTTTCAACCAGAATGGTGGGTAAATGGCGTGCATCACCATAACCGTTTGAAAAGCGCGGGCTTGGATTCCACAGCGACATACCTTTAGTGATATCGGCGTTATCCACGGCAAAGATCAGTTGCCCAGGAATATGGCCTTGCTTTGTTAATGCCGCTTCAACCGCAGGTCTGTAGCTGTTTTCGAGCCAGCGGAAACTAGCAGGGCTCAACCCTTGGGCAAGGTTATAACCGAAGGTGACATCGTATTGATAGTCGATGCCGTCGGTAACATGAATATCAATATAAAGATCCGGCTGCCACACGTTGATGGCGCGTAGCATATGTTGCATTTCTAAGGTGTCGGCCTTGGCGTAATCGCGGTTAAGGTTGAGATTGTTCGCTGTCGTGCGCCAGCCCATATTCACAGGGCCGCGTTGATTCACTCGATTAAATTCACTACTGCGTTCATGGGCATCGACACTGAATATAGGCACAAACAGGAGGTTAGCTTTGTCCAGCAGGGCGTCTTTATCACCCTTGATAATATCCCTTAACAGCATCATCCCCGCATCTTTACCGTCGATTTCACCGGAATGAATACCCGCCTGCACGAGAATGGTTGGTTTAGTATTCTGCTTGAGACTCGCAGATTCACTCATACCTTCACTGCTAGCGACATACATCCAAATGTCACGTCCTTGGGGACTTTTACCTAAGCTCACTTTTTGTAATTTAGTGGTTTCGCTGGCAAGTCTGTCGAGCCAAAGGATAGTGTCATCGTAGCTTGGACTCTCAATGCCATTGCTTTGCTCGAATGGGGTTGCCCATTCGTTATCGATACTCAACATAATGGCTTCGCTGGCGCCATGCCATGTAATACTTGGCGGTAAAATAGCATCATTTACAAAGGTTTTGGCACGCTCAGGGACTAGTGTTGGCTGAGTTCCCTCGGTGGCTGCGGCGGTATTTGCGGCCACATTTTCCTGAGTCTCTGCGGTTTGGGCATTCTCAACGGCGTTCGGGGTGCCGACTTCTTGGGGCGCCGTTGTTACAGAAGTTTCTGGAATAGCAGTTTTAACATCGTTGGCAAAGCCGACATTACTGGCAGATAGGCAGGCAATGGCGATAACGGAGAGGGAAAATAAGCGCATGAAAAAGCCCATAAATCGAATTTTTATTAGGACGGTATCTTTTCATTAAACCCCCTGTGAATCAAGGCCAACCAAGGGTTTATCTAGGGTTTAGCGCATTAGGGGAGTAATGCGCCAAGACTGATCCAATTTGGATTCTAATATTTAATTGTTAATTGCACAGGTTTGCTCTAATTGCTTTTAGCGGGCTGCTTTTTATAGGCGCTATCGATAATACTGATATCTTCATACAGGGCTTCTACTGCTATTGCGAGTTGATAAATAAGCCAACTATAGCCTGTGAGAGCAAACCCCCGTGGTGCTTGGCTGGATGAGGACGTTATGTCTATGGTCGCAATTGAATTTGTCGTTGGCAGTGTCAGTTGTAGCCTTTGTTGTAATTGCAGATCTAAGTGTTCGGGTAAAGCGGGCAACTGCGTGGCTTTACCCGCAATAAATTCCGCTAATTGTTGTAAGTAAAGGGCAAGCTCAGCGGCAATGCCATTGATTTGGTGGTAGGCGTCTTTATCTTCTTCCTCCCAGCGGGTTAAGGGCAATAGTTCGAGCAAAGTGATTAAACGCACCTGTTTGTTCACTAATTGTGCCAATAACACTTTGTGTTTTTTGAGGGTTTTGCTTTCCCATTCTAAGGAGAAAAATAGCTTCTTTTGGGTGAGTACGGCTTTCATCGCGGCTTCGAGTTCGGTGCGAAAATCTAAGCTATGGTTGGCGGGAGCCTTTAGGTGTTTGGTTAGCACATTTGCCATATTTTCAATGGCGTTGGTGAGCTGGGATCGCCAGTCTTGTTTGGCTTGGATGGGGAAAATAAACAAAGATACCAGAATAGCGATCACGCAGCCGGAGAGAATATTTGCGGTGCGCCATAGAGCTTCGGAGGTGTCATGGTTGGCATCGCCAACGACTATAATGATGGTAAACCCTGACACCAAATAGGCGTAGCTATAACGTCCGGCTGAGATAAAACAGATAAGACTTACTGCCAAGATCAGTAGGCTCATCATTAGCCAATAGCTATCAATCGTTGCGACTAACATCACTCCATAGGCTGAGCCTAAACAAGTCCCTATGGCCCGCTGTAGTGATTTTTCAATCGCGCCACCGACCTGCGGTAAGCTCATCATAATGATCACTATCGTGACCATGCTCCAGATAAAATGCGGTGGCGTCCAAATGGCATTAATTGTTACGGCAATGAGTAGCGCTAGCCCAAGCTTGAGGGCATGGATTGAGCGGAAATAGCGGTAAATAAAGTCGGCAAAAGGTGTTGCGGGGGCAAATACAGACATAGTGCAAAACTCCTTTGGAACTTTAACTTAGGCTCAGTATCGCAGAAAAGCGCGGCCAGCTGCGGTCATGTTGCTATAAGAAATGTAAATTGCGAGGCCTAGCAGATTGAGCTTAGTAACGGTGATGTTAGGGATCACATTGACACTGAGATATTTGAGTTAAGTCAGTTTGACTGCTTGCCTGTAGAAACCGCCCACTATGCCGTTTAACCAGCATAAAAAAGCTTGAATAAGCACTGCTTATTCAAGCCTGTATTCGAAGTTAGCTTAAGCTGCGCTCGTTATCTGCTTCAACTTCGCCCTCTGTATATTTATCCATGATTAATGCACATGCCGCGTCACCTGTGATATTGAGCGCGGTGCGGATCATGTCAAATACTCGGTCTAAGGCAAATAGCAAAGGTAAACCGTCGATAGGAATGCCTGCGGCTAATAGCACAGCCACCACTAAGAAGGATGGACCTGGCACACCCGCTTGGCCGATAGCGCCTAAGGTCGAGGTGAAGATGATGGCCGCGTAGGCTGTCATCGAAAGGTCGACGTTATACATTTGGGCGAAGAACATGGCGACTAAACCATAATAAATCGCGTTACCGCTCATATTAATGGTGGCGCCTAATGGCAGAACAAAGGCGGTGGTGGCCTTAGAGACTTTAAGATCTTCTTCACAGGTTTCCATATTCACAGGTAGCGTCGCCATGGAAGAGGCGGTTGATAATGCCATTACCTGCGGTTTTTTCATTGCCGAAATAAATTGGCGCGCTGACACTCTAGAGAAAAGTTGCACCACCAATGGGAAGAAGATAAAGCCGTAGATCAGAATCGCTGCCACAAATACGCCGAATAACTTAAACACCACTTCTAGCGCATCGAAACCGAAGGTACCCACGGAATCGGCCATCAAACCAAATACGCCGATAGGGGCAATGATCATCACGCAGTTGATCATCCATACGAAGGCATCAACAACTGTATTGAGTGCGGCCAAAATAGGCTTAGCACCATCGCCTTTAACCTTAGTGAGCGCGATACCGAAGAAGATACTAAAAACTAAAATTTGTAAGATGTTACCGCCATTCAATGACTCGAACACATTGGTCGGGATCATACCGATAAAGGTATCCATTACCCCTGGCAGTGCGCCCTGTTCCTTAGTGACTTCCATCAAGCCTGTGCTGCTGTGGGCGGTAAAATCAACCCCGGCACCGGGCTTAAATAGATTACCCATCACGAGAGCTAGCACCACAGCAAAGCCTGAAGTCACAATAAAGAAACCGAATGTGCCAACGCCAATCTTACCTGCCGAAGGGCTATCGCCTAAACTTGCTGCGCCGCTAATGATAGAAACCAACACCAGTGGGATCACTAGCATTTTGATTAAGTGGATAAAAATGGTTCCTAACGGCGCAAACATGCTCGCGCTGTCGCCCATCATAAAACCTACGAGTGCGCCTAAAATCATGGCAATGACCACTTGCACACCAATATTGCCTAATAAACTCTTATTCTTCACTGTTGCTAAACTCCGCTGTTGCCGTGGTATTTTGTATCATGCCTAGGCGATTTGAACACTATGATTTAAACCTTAGCGATTAAGGCCCACACTGCGTTAAAGGCAAACATCCCGACACTCTTTTTGTACGACTAAAGTACCATAATTGGATAGTTTGGGTTTGTGAAACATCACCAATCTTGGTTTTAAAATAACCAACGCCTAAATCAAGCTAGTCTTAAATGAATAATATTCAATTTTTTGTAGTTAACCTGAACTCGGGATAAGAAAATTTGAACTAATAGCCCTCCAAGTGATCGGATCTTTCGACCAAGAGAAACCCCATCACACCGGAGGGCCTATGCATAAATTAGTGGA
>NZ_JAKILG010000079.1 GCF_023283765.1 Shewanella profunda
GCGTGCGCCTAAAGTTGTTTTGTAGATCAGATCAACAACATCAGCGCGAGTTCAAAAAAATCCCCCGAATTTATCGGGGGATTTGTGTATAAGAGACAGGCCTAAGCGCCTCTTATTATTTAAGTTTATGGTTAGAGCTTATAGCTCCATTACCCCATCCATTTCAACTAATGAATCTTTGGGGAGTTGCTTAACGCCGATCGCCGCGCGTGCGGGGTATGGCTGGTTAAAGTAACGGCTCATGATTTCATTCACTTTGGCGAAGTGGCTTAAATCGGTCAGGAAGATATTCAGTTTAACTATATCGTTAATTGACCCACCTGCTGCGTTGCAGACGGCCGTTAGATTTTCAAATACCTGTACTACTTGTGCTTCAAAATCATCGCTGACAATTTGCATTGTGCTTGGTACTAGTGGGATTTGACCGGATAAATAAACGGTATTGCCGACCTTAACTGCCTGCGAATAGGTGCCAATGGCCGCAGGGGCATTTTCGGTTGCTATGATGATTTTTTCTGCCATGACACTCTCTCAAATTATCTGGTTAATTAACGATTACGTGACGTGCGCAATACTTCAGGCAGCACCCTAATGCGGCGCATTACGTTGGCTAAATGGATCCGGTCTTTCACTGAAATGCGCAGGTTAATGAGATACACGCGGCCATCGCGCTCTTCGGTACTCAGATTATGAATATTTGAGCCTTCGGCGGCGATGATCGAAGTGATCTTCGCCAGTGCACCTTGGTGGTTGACAATTTCTACGCGCAGATTTGCTTGATATTCAACGCCTTCAACATTATCCCATTGTACAGGAATGTATTTGTCTGGCTCACCTTGGTAACCACGAATATTGGCGCAGTTTTCCATGTGTACCACTAATCCCTTACCCGGACTCACGTGGGCGATAACGGCATCACCGGGAATGGGGCGACAGCAGTTTGCAAAGGTAACTAGCATGCCTTCGGCACCGCGGATTGGCATCAGGTGGGCATCGCGACTTTCTTGATTTTCAAGATTATCGCCAATTAAGCGTTGGGCGATAACTATGCTCATAGCATTGCCAAGGCCGATATCGGCGAGTAAGGCGTTGAGGTTAGCGTGCTTAGTATCGCGCACGACTTTTTCAATTTGCTCTGGCGCAATACTGTCGAGTTTAGACTTGCCCAGTGCATGATTGAGTAAGCGGCGACCGAGTGCAATGGCATCGTCGCCCTTAAGGCTCTTAAGCACTTGGCGAATTTTAGCGCGGGCCTTACCTGTAACTACAAAGTTTAGCCAAGCCGCATTAGGGCGAGCGCCTTTGGCGGTAATAATTTCAACGGTTTGACCAGATATTAACGGTTGGCTTAGCGGATAGGCTTGGCGGTTTACGCGGGCGCCTACACAGGTATTACCTACATCTGTGTGTACTTCGTAGGCAAAGTCTACCGCGGTCGCATTAACCGGTAATTCTAGAATGCGACCTTCGGGCGTGAACACATAGATCTCTTCGGGGAAGAGTTCTGTTTTCACGTTTTCAACAAATTCAAATGAGGTACTGGCGCTTTGTTGTAACTCTAACAAGCTTTGCATCCACTTACGGGCGCGCACTTGAGTGGTTGTACCTTGACCCGCTTCAGCGCTGCCTTTGTATGCCCAGTGTGCAGCAACACCTTTATCGGCCATCTGATCCATATCTTCGGTACGGATTTGGATTTCAACGGGCACGCCGTGTGGGCCAAACAAAGAGGTATGGAGTGACTGATAACCGTTGGCTTTAGGGATGGCGATATAATCTTTGAAACGACCGGGGCGAGGTTTATAAAGTCCGTGCATGGCGCCGAGTACGCGATAACAAGTGTCGATGGAATCGACTATCACCCTAAAGGCGTAGATATCCATCACTTCTTGGAATTGCAGCTCTTTACTCTGCATCTTGTTATAGATGGAGTAGAGGTTTTTCTCGCGACCTTTGACTTTACCTGGAATGCCAGCATCGTTTAAGCGCGTATAAACCGCGGCTTCGATGCCTTGGATCAATTCTTTGCGATTGCCACGGGCGGCTTTAACCACTTCTTTAAGTACCCGATATCGCATCGGATAATAGGCTTGGAAACCTAAGTCTTCTAACTCTGTCTTGATATTATGGATACCGAGACGGTTAGCGATGGGTGCGTAGATTTCTAAGGTTTCGCGGGCGATACGGCGACGTTTGTCGGGACGTAGGGCGCCTAAGGTACGCATATTGTGGGTTCTATCGGCAAGCTTGATGAGGATAACGCGGATATCCTGCGTCATCGCCATCATCATTTTACGGAAGTTTTCAGCCTGAGCTTCTTTCTTGTCGCGAAATTTAAGCTTATCGAGTTTTGACACGCCTTCGACGAGCTCTGCCACGGCGACACCGAAAAGTTCGGCTAGGTCATCTTTGGTGACATGAGTGTCTTCGATAGTGTCGTGTAGCAGTGCAGCCATCAGCGTCTCATGGTCGAGACGCATTTCTGCAAGGATGCGAGCAACCGCAACCGGATGAGTAATATAAGGTTCGCCGCTAGTGCGCATTTGCCCTTCATGGGCATCACGCGCAACTTGGTACGCCTGCTTGAGCAATTCTACCTGTTCAGGTTCTAAGTAACCGGAAGCAGACTCCTTTAGACCTTCAAACAGATACAAGTGGCAGCTCTCCTTTTACCTAAACAGGTGTTCACTCAGTAATGCTTATAATGAACGGCCTTCAGCAATTGCTGCAACCGATGCAATTTCAGCGGCTTCACGTTCACGTACCGTTTGACGCTCATCGGCATCTAAGGTGTGAGCGTTAACTAAACCTAATTCGATTTCACGCAGGGCGATAACCGTTGGTTTGTCGTTCATCTCTTCAACCATAGGGTCTTTACCCTGCACGGCGATTTGGCGAGCACGACGCGCCGCAACCAGGATCATATCAAAACGGTTGCCGATTTGTTCTACGGCGTCTTCTACAGTTACGCGAGCCATGTGTTGAAACTCCAGTTTATCTAGGGAAAAAATGACGCAAAATTGTACACTATGACAGTTATCCTGCCAACAGATCGTGAAGCATATCATTTTGCGCGTGGATCTGACTAGCACCCGTTAAGCGTTGGCTGCGAATGATGGCTCGCAGATCGGCAAGGGCCGTATCAAAATCATCGTTGATGATTATAAAATCATACTCTTTATAGTGGGACATTTCCGATACGGCCTGTGCCATACGGCTGGCGATCACATCGCTACTGTCTTGTCCCCTACCGGTGAGGCGGCGCTCTAGCTCGGCTTTTGATGGTGGTAGAATAAACACACCAACGGCTTCCGGCATCAGAGCTTTGACCTGTTGCGCTCCCTGCCAATCGATATCGAGAAACACATCGATACCTTGAGTCAGAGTGTGTTCTATTACATGGCGCGAGGTACCATAGTAATTGCCGAAAACTTCTGCCCATTCAAAAAAGGCATTTTCAGCAATTAAGGCTTTGAATTGTTCAACATTAACGAAGTGATAGTGTTGACCATCGACTTCACCTGGGCGTGGCGCGCGGGTAGTATGTGAGACCGAAACCTGCATATCGGCTGGTTTGTCTTTCAACAATGCCGAAATCAGCGAGGATTTACCAGCACCACTTGGCGCTGACACAATAAATAAATTTCCGCGTGCGGTCATGAGCTAAATATCCAGTTGGTAAACGCAAGAAGGGCCCAGAAAGCCGTGCATTATACAGATTTTGACCACATAAAGGCTAGGGGCTGTTTGTCTTGAATTTAAGTCTATTTTAGTTTTATACGGATATTATGGGCATTTTTATCCAACAAGAGCCTTAAGCACTGACAACCGCAACTAAATTCGGTACGCTCATGTTCAGATAATAGTGATAGCCGTGTTTGCGCTTGAATTATTCAACAATAAAGGAAGGGTCGTGCTGTTAAAATCTCTTTTTTGCCTTCGCGGGCGTGATTCTCGTCCCCGTTTTGTCGCTATTAGTGTATGCGTTTATACGTGTATTTCACTTGCTGCCGCGGTGTTTGGGCCTAACTTCCTAATGTATTTATTGGCGCTGGCAGGCTTACCCTTGCTCGCGTTTACGAGTTTGCGCCGTTTAGCCGATGCAGGCAAACCTAAAGTATTGGCAGGATTGTTAATATTGCCATTACCCGTTTATCTCGCGCTACTGATTGTGGGTGCCCCACCTTTTATTGCGGTATTGGGTTTAGTTTTAGCGCTGGGCGCGACCTTTTGGGGAGGGAACTTAGCGTCCCCAACAATAGTGGATTATCGATTTGGCTACTATGGCCCCGCAATGGATGCGCCTATATCACAGGCTATGCCACGGCGCCGTGTTGAACCCATGTTAACACCCAAAACAGATACAGCAGCGACAGTTTTGGCTAGTACAAACCCATTTGAAGCTGATGTATCTCACGATTCGCCCAATACTTCTTCAACTCTCCAAGCGAGTAGGGGCAATGTACACTCAGAGCCTATTATTACTCCAAAACTGCCCGAAATCGATTTAGATGTGCTGCGCCAAGATGAGCTGCGTTTTGATGCGCTGACTCGGATGACGCAAAATCCTGCCGATTTTGTCGTGCAGGATGTCATTATCGATAAAAAATCGGATTTTCGGCCAGCCAATTCAAGCCGAGTAGATCAGGCCAATATAGAGCTTGCCGATGTTGATGTCGCTCGGGTTGATCTACAGCATACTAATTTTAAGGCTGCACCTGTCGATCCTGCTGATCACAGCAATGAACCCGTGTGGCGTTTTGACCCTGAAGATGAGCACGAGGGTTTTAACAGCATAGAATATGCCGAAGAGGTGCGTCGTCGCCGTGCTGAGGATAAAGAATCTGGCTCTATGACGGAATTATTCCGTGGCCTGCTCGAATTTATCTCACCTTACCGTCGTTACCTTGTGTTGCCTAAAATCCCTATGCCGGACCGCCGTTATTGGCGTCCTATGGGTATTGGTTTTGGGGCGATTTTGTTAGTTGTACTTGTCTGGGGATTATGGCCCAGTGGAGATGATGAGTTAGATGGAGATACTCAGGTCGTCAACAATAATGGCGCAGCAGCCTTGGCAAGTGAACGGATTATGCTTAATTTGCCCGATGGGTTTTCTGTCGCATTAGAAGCTGATGTGCTGATATTGCGCTGGTTAGGCGAAAAAGGCGCACCCCAAAATATTTGGTCATTAGCGACAGCTAAGGGAGATAAAACCTGCAGTGCTTTAGTCTTTAATAATGGTACTGAGTATCGACCAGTGACGGTCGATTTGAAAGCTGACTCAGCGACAGAGGCGCGTTTCTCACCCTTAGATACCGGGGGGATTATCGTAGATCTGGCCCGTCGCGGTAATATTGGTTTATGTGGATATAAGTTTAGCTTAAAGGGTAGCCAAGCTGTTTTGGAACAAAATCGTATATTTGGCGATTATTTAGCCCGTTAAGGACACAAAAATTCTGCTTAAACGCGAGTCACAATTGAGGGGTAGATTAGACTTTTGCTCCTCTTTTTCTTTAACGCCATTTTAGATATAAGCGTATCGCGCTACGGTTAGACAACTCCCTTTAATACGAATAGAAATCCAACATGAATACAGAATTGACCTTAGTCATTATGGCGGCTGGGTTAGGTAGTCGCTTCGGCGGAGACAAACAATTGGCAGGCCTTGGCCCATCAGGCGAGCCCATGTTGGTGTTGTCCATCATGTCTGCAATTCGAAGTGGATTTAACCGCGCCGTATTAGTGATCCGCCCTGAGTTAGAGCATAAATTAACTGAGATATTGATGCGGTTTTTGCCCGCTAATTTCCAGTATCATTTTTGTTATCAAGCCTTAACAGATTTGCCAGATGAGGTGCTGTTAGCTGATATAAGCCACCGCCTTAAACCTTGGGGTACGGCGCATGCATTGTGGAGTGCTCGTCACTTAGTTCAAGGGCCAATGGCGGTTATCAATGCCGATGATTTTTATGGTGATAGCGCTTTTACCTCGTTAGCCAAAGGCTTAAACATGAGACCGACGGAGTGGATGATGGTGGCGTATCCCATAGAACTCACACTGTCGGAATACGGTGGTGTCAACTGTGGTCTATGTCAGGTTGAGAATGGGCAGCTTAAGTCCGTTGCTGAGTGGTTGAATATTAGCGCCCGTGATGGGGTTTTGATGGGAGATGGCCCACAGGGATTTGCTAAATTACCAGAGCATCCCTTGGTTTCCATGACATGTTGGGGCTTTTCACCCAATATTTTTGATGTTATTAAGCATGAATTAATTGAATTTATCGGGTTGCGAGGCCAGCAACCTAAGTCTGAATGTTATCTGCCTGCCGTAGTTCAAGCTGGGATTGAGCAAGGTGTCGCTGTACGTGTTGATGTTGCCTGTGAGCCTTGGCTCGGCATCACCTATCCGCAGGACACTGTCTGGGTAAAGCAAAAATTAATGGAGTTACTGAGTGATTAAACTCATCAGGCAATCTGTATTGCCTCATTTTGGCATTGATGCAACAGAGGCAAAAATCTCAGCATTGGGTAATGGACATATTAACGATACCTTATTAGTGTGCTGGTCTAAGGGTGAATTAGTGCTGCAACGTATTAATACACAAGTATTTAAAACGCCGCATGCATTAGTGAGCAATGCGGATAAAATCAGCCATCATTTATGCGCTAAGGCACTGCAACAGCAGTATGGCTTAAAAGTCGTCAGTCCTTACTTGACCCAAGATGGTGAGTTGGCGATCGATTTGGGTGAACAAGGATTTTGGCGCGCAATGAGCTACTTACCTCACAGCCACTGCATTGAAGTCGTTAAATCGGCAGAAGAAGCTGAAATAGCAGCAAAGGCTTTTGGGCATTTTGCATCGGCTTTAAGTGATTTTGATGCAACTCAGCTTGAAGATGTGATCCCCCAGTTTCACCATTTACCGGGACGTATTGCACTTTTACAACAGGCCGTTGCACTCGATAGCGCTAAGCGTTTGGAAAAGTGCCGTTACTGGGTCGATTACGCTTTATCCCAGCAGGCTTTGCTAGATGAACTTGCAGAAATATCGCCAAAGCTGCCGCTGAGAATTTGTCATAATGACACTAAAATCAATAACATGTTGTTTGATCAACGCGATATGTCCAGCATGGCGATTATCGATTTGGATACCTGTATGAAAGGGCATCTGATGTATGACTTTGGGGATATGGTACGCACTTTTTGTTCCCCTGAAGCTGAAGATTCCACCGCACTTGAGAATGTTAAAGTTCGCCAATCTATTTTTGCCGCGATTTGCCGTGGTTACTTAAGTGAGCTTGGCGAGGTATTGACTGAGGTTGAAAAACGCAGCTTATGGTTAGGTGCGCGGGTGATTTGTTTGATGATAGGTGTGCGTTTTTTAACGGATTATCTTAACGGAGATGTGTATTTCCACATCCACCGCGAAGGCCATAATTTAGACCGCGCCGCCAACCAGTTTACCTTGTACCAAAGCTTGCTTGACCAAGAGACTGTGCTTAAAGCTAATTTCTAATTCAGCGCTTGGATATCTGTGCATTGGTATCAGTGTACTGATCCAATGCATTGTTAAAGCGTGTAGTCGAAAAACTTACGGCTTTGTGGGCCTGCGCTATTGGTGTTGACCTTGTTGGGGTGTTTATATTCGCCCCAACTTGCCACATTGCGGCCCACGTTAAGTTTAGGGAAACTCAGCGGCTCGCTTAAACCTAATGTGACATCGCTATTCTCCGCGTTTGCTTCCATTCCCAAAAATTGCAGTAACTGACTCAAGCTCCCTGCCTGGCTAACATTAATTGAAATAAAATCTTCCCGCCCATTAAAGTAAGCGAACACTTCGTGCTGATGCCTTTGATAACAAGCGATTAAGTGCTCACTATCGGCAGGATTAGTGACTTTATCTACGGCGAAAGTATGCCGAAAACTGCGTTTTAAGATCGGATGGAAACGGCCGGTTTTTGCATCTAAATGGGGCGCCATTTTACCGAGTAACATCTGCATCGAAGGCAACCAAGTGTTGATATCGCGGTCGAGATAAACAAACTTGGCCTCGGGAAATAATAAATCTAACTGCTGATAATCGCTGAAACAGGGCGCATCGGACACCGCATCTGCGATCATAAACGCCTGCTTAGTAAAGGCCATGTGTGCCACCTTCAGCCCTTGCTCCAACAGCGCCACACTCACACTCGTAGTGCCCGTGCGCGGCAACCCTATGATAAAAATCTTGTATTTTTGCACTCTTGCCCGTTCGTCACTGAGTGCACTCGATTGTGCTGTATGGATATCTGGCGCCGTAATGTGTGAATTGCCAGTATGTTGCGTGTTGGCAGCATGCTTTGCATTGCTAGTATGCAGTGCATTAGTAGAGGCTAGCGAATTGTTGGCATTGTCAGGCATAGATTGGGCTCAGAATGTGTTTGCAAGCGGTGCGGTAAAGCTGTGAATTTTCAAATGGGTATTTCAAATAAGCGGCAGCAGTATATCTCAGCTCACAGGTTTTGTCGGTAGCCATACATAAAAAGTAACGTACAACGGCGGAGTGCCACAGCAAGGCTTCGATACTCTGGTCTAGGATTACCAGCGACATCAACTGCCTTGCATTGCAGTACCGTTTGGTCAGTGATGAGGCGATTATCTGTGTTATTCAACTCATAAAGTGAGGCGAATAAGTTTGTTAATCGCCTCATTATGTGAGTAGAATAGACTTGTTATTTGACTCATGGGGTAAGATATGTGGATTTGGCAGCAAGCCGATTGGCCTAAGTTTCATTGGAATACCAGCAGCATTGATGCCTTACTGCGTCAGGTCTATTTCAATCAGGGCCAGCTGCTTGGCAAGCAAATGCTAAGTCACGACGACAGCCTATTAACTTCAGACGCTGCACTCGACACCTTACTCGCTAACATTATCCATTCCAGTGCCATCGAAGGTGAAACGCTCAATGCTGCTTCGGTGCGCTCATCCTTAGCTAAAAAACTCGGCGTGACTGAAGACAAACCGTATCCGACAACAGCGCAAACCGATGGTTTGGCTGACATTATGCTCGATGCCTTAAAAAATTTAGAGACTGAATTAACCCTCGAACGGATATTGGGCTGGCATCAGCAGTTATTTCCGCAGGGTTATACACTGTTTAACCCCGTTATTGGTGGAACGCTGCGTGGCGATACACCTATGCAGGTTGTCTCAGGCCGGATTGATAAACCAACAGTGCATTTTGAGGCACCTTCTAGAGCAGCCTTGGATGCTGAACTGTCACAGTTTATCGAATGGTTTAATGCATCACGGCAAGAGCTGGGTTTAGATCCGCTTATCCGCGCGGCGATAACTCACCTTTGGTTTGTGACGCTGCATCCGCTTGATGATGGCAATGGGCGCATCACTCGCCTATTGACCGATTTGGCCTTGGCGCAAGCGGAGAAACGCTCGATTCGTTTTTACGCTATGTCGGTCAGTATTCTTGCCCGTCGCCAAGCCTACTATGACATTTTAGAGTCCACCCAAAGGGGCGATGTCGATATTACTTCTTGGTTAGTATGGTTTTTTGAAACCCTCAATGATTGTTTACTCAATGCGATGGCAGATGTGAGCAGAACGCTATCGAAAACTCAGTATTGGCAAAATGTCGACCAATCTTTATTGAGTCAAGAACAAGCCAAAGTACTCAATCGGATGTTAGACGGCGATTTTGAACTAGGGATTAATAGTAGCCAGTATCAAAAAGTCGCTAAGGTGAGCCGCGCCACCGCCACCCGTCATCTTGCTCAAATGGTCGAGCAGCACTTTTTAGTCAAAGCCAACGCTGGCGGACGAAGTACCAGATACTTATTGCCGAGTGGGAAGTCGGTTGTTTCCGTGAGCTTAGTTCGCTAGATATATGGCTAAGCAACCTCAAGTTGTTGAAGCTAGCTGCTTGAGGTTGCTTGGCTACGGATCATTTAGCTCAATAAGTGTTTCTTAGGTAGTGTTCAAATTTCTGTGTCATTTCTTTAAGCTATACCAAAAAGAGATGATTTATGACCACACCTACTTTTGATATCAATGCTGCCATTCAAGCACTACGTGATGGTA
>NZ_JAKILG010000080.1 GCF_023283765.1 Shewanella profunda
TTTAAAACAGATTTGATAGTAGTAAAAAGACAGAAAGAGGCAACATAAAGATTACAGCCTTAAAAAAACAAACCCCGGTGTCAAAAACCGGGGTTTGTCATTAATCTGAAGAGGCATTAGCCTCTTTTTTTTCGCCTGAATATTTGAAATTCATGCAAAGCATAATGGCATTCGTACTTAGATATAATTGTTACTGGCTAGTTATATTTTACTCATCTATTATTAACTATCCGTCATGCTTTCGTCGTAACATTAGGATTTTAAAAGGGTAAATGGCTGAAAAGCTTGTCAAAAATATGGCTAAAATCGAACGATTGACACAACGTCATTTTCAACGAGGCTTCTCACTGATAGAAGTGCTTGTCGCGTTAGTGATCTTAGTTATTGGCTTAATAGGTATTTTTAATCTTCACATCATCGCCAAGCGCGGAAGTTTTGAATCCTTCCAACAGACACAAGCCTCCTATTACGCAAATGACATTATCAATCGGATGAAACTTAATTCAACCCAACTTGCCAGTTACCATGGTGACTATGTTGGTTCTAAAACTGCCATCACGCCAGCATCACCCGCGTGTGAAGGGGTGACTCTATGCACTCCAGCACAATTAGTTACTTGGGACTTATACGAATGGCAGTCCGCCTTTTCCGGTGAGAATGAGGTCGTCGGTTCTCAACATGTTGGTGGCTTAGATACACCAACGGCCTGTATTCGAGTTAACGCTAACACTGTTTCTGTCACTATGACATGGCGTGGCATTACTGAAACGAGCGATGGTATTGATAATGTAGATTGTGGAACCGCCAGTAAAAGAAGACGCGTATTTACTTTGCAGACGGTGATTTAGATGGCGATAAAACAATTTAAAATATCGACCATTCATCATCAAACGGGGCTGTCACTGGTCGAGTTGATGGTGGCTATGGTCATTGGCCTGTTTTTAACTGCTGGCGTATTTACCATGTTTAGTATGTCATCTTCAAACGTGACAACCACAAGCCAATTTAATCAGTTACAGGAAAACGGCCGCATAGCCTTAGCGATTCTTGAGCGTGATTTGAGCCAACTTGGCTTTATGGGGGATATGACGGGGACTGACTTTGTATTAGGGGCGAATACGCAAGTCACTGTTGCAGCCCTTGCATCAGATTGTGTCGGTGGCGGCGCAAATAATGCCACGCTACCCAATAATACTCCGGCACATTTTCGTCGTTTGTGGGGCTATGAGCAAGGCGTTGGCACAGCACCTTTTGACTGCCTAAATAATGTCAATAACAATACCGATGTATTACAAATTAAAAGGTTAATTGGTCCATCCCTTGCGGCTCCTTCTGGTGATAATGTCTTTGTTGTAGCCAATGCTAGCCAAGCGATTTTTTTTACTGGTAGTGCTTCTCCCCCCATGACTAATGGGCGTATATGGGAGTATCAACATCATGTGTACTTTATTAGTGACGACGCTTCTAAAATTCCTGTTTTACGTCGCAAAACCTTGACTGATGGCGGTATGAATAACGACGAGCAATTGGTTGAGGGAATTGAAAATCTCCGTATTCTCTATGGTTTTGATAATGATGGGGATGATACTCCTGATAGTTTTCTTTCTGCCGAAAATGTCAGCAATTTGATGTGGGAAAATCAGACTTTTCAGCGATTGGTTGCCTTGAAATTATTTGTATTAGTGCGGTCAGTGCAAGTTGATACTAGCTACACTAACGAAACTCAGTATCAATTAGGCGACAAAACTATTGAAGCTCCTAAAGATAGTTATCGACGTAAGGTGATGTCTACGACAGTCGTATTGGAAAACCCAGTGCTGATCCGTAGTTAAATGAGGTTTTTGATGAGTAAACAACGTGGGATCGTGCTTTTTTTTGCACTTATTGTATTGATCATTATGACTGTCATTGGCGTTGCATTGGCCGTCAATTCCACGCAATCCCTTCGTATGTCGGGAGCCGGATCGGAACGAATTGAGGCTAAAGCACTTGCCGATGGGGGTTTACAACAGGTGATTGCAAATTATCAAGGAGCGCTTTTTGCGAATCTTGGCTTAGTGACATCGGAAACTCTTTTTAATGGTACTCAGCAATTAACCCCACTTCCTCTTACGGGAGTCAGAGATGTTAGTTGTCAGCGAACAGACAGGGCTACTGGCGCTAATTTAGTGAGTTGTCGGCGGGTCGAAATCAGCAGTACAGCTACATTTGGTCGAGACGATTTAGGGCAAGTCACTGTAGTCGCTGGGATTGAACAGCAAGTACTAACAGGAAATTAATATCATGTTAAATAAATGCTTAATTGGTCTTTTGACTGCATTAACTATTGTGACAGGCACAACATATGCCGACGATACTGAACTGTATCTTGTTGATTCAACAGTTCGTTCAGGGAAGCGACCACAGGTGCTGTTTATCTTTGATAATTCAGGGAGTATGTCGACAGTGGAAGAGAGTGCAGTGACCTCCTATTGCTCTGAAGCGGGTAAAGTAGCAGGTACTTGTAGTTATCCCGATGGATTTGAAAATTTTCTAGCTAGTTATTCTGGTTATATCAATAATAAAGGAACCTATTGGAATGCTGGCGGTATAGATAATACTAATAATATGCCAACGCCAGATAAGCCTAATGATGGTCGGCGCTTTTATCTAGATAACAATAACTGCAACACAGCAGCAAAAGCCTTAGTCGATAAAGGTCGTTATACAGGTTATTTGCGGGAGTTTAGTAGTAATCGAAATACTTGGAACAACTTAGCGGATAATAATGGTTTTAATCAAAATGATATCGTTGATTGTTATGAAGATATTCTTAATGCCGATCCAGTTAATCCAGGAAAGTTAAAAGGTGTTGCTTTTAAAAATGGGTATCCAATAAATAATAAATCAAGGTATACAGCAGGTAGCAATGAAACTGATCGTCTATTAAGCTTGAATAACACACAGTTCGGTGCTGGTCAACCTGTGACTTTATACACCGCACATTATCTTGTTTGGCATAAATGGGCAACAACGACAGAAGAAGGTAAAAATAGTGGTGGTGTAGGTACTCGACTCGATGTAGCTAAAAGTGCGTTGATTTCTGCATTAGAATCGCTAGCAATTCCTATCGATGCGGGGCTTGCAGTTTTTAACTTAGATTACCCTAATGAAGGAGATGCTGATGGTGGGAGGATCGTTTATGGTTTAACCGAAATGAACAGTACAAATAAAGCGAACCTTACTTCTCTAATTAAAAGTATGCCTGCGAAAACAAATACACCACTTTGTGAAACACTCTATGAAGCATACCAGTATTTTAGTGGTGGTCCTGTAACTTATGGTAATAAAGACAAAAACGGTACAGGGAGTTATAAAATAGATGGATATATACCTAATACCCCCCCGAGCATATTGACTTCCGGGAATTACACGACGCCATTTAAAAAGTGCCCCGACACTGCTTACGTTATATATATTACCGATGGCGCCCCCACTTTAGATAAATCTGCAGATACACTTATTACTGGCTTAGCTGCAAGCGCCAAAAATCAAGCTGCCAACTATTCTAACTTCTCATTTACTAATGCTGAAAATAAGACTGAAACGAGCTATATGCCAGCACTTGCTGCTTATATGTATAATAATGATATTATAGCTGGTAATACAGACTCTTTAGGTGTTGATAATAAACAAAATATTCGAATATTTACTATCGGTTTTTCAGATGGTGCTGATGAGGCTGCTGCTCTGCTAGAGGAAACCGCCTTTAGGGGGGGGAATCCACGTGGTAGCAATAATGTATCTAAGGGATATTATGTTGCTAAAAATGGCCTCGATTTAGTCTCAGCATTGGATGATGCCTTAAAATCAATTTTAACGATAGACTCATCTTTTACCTCACCGAGTATTGCTAGTAATAACTTCGATAAAACACAAACCTATAATTCTGCATATTATGCAATGTTCTTACCCGGTAATGGACCTCGTTGGAGTGGTAATATTAAAAAACTGAAAGTAAATGCTGCTGGAGAAATTGTAGGTCCTGGTGGAAATAATAAGGCGATTGATTCCAATGGTAATATTGCTAATGATGTTTGTACCTATTGGAATACTTGCTCTGAATCAAATGATGGTAATAAAGTACTTTCTGGTGGAGTGTTACCTTCGTTGAGGGCTAAGCTTAAAAACCGCACTATCTACACCTCTAGTGGTTCAAGTCTGGTTAATTTTTCGAGTTCTTCTTTTGTTTCTAGTTATTCTCAGGCGGATTCTGATTGGTTATATGGTGTCGATGTAGATGATGAGAATAATAGTAATAGTACATCGGATGCCCGAGAAGATATTATGGGAGATCCCCTTCACTCTAAACCTTTAGCTATTAATTATGGTAGTACAACAAATTTGGATGTTCGTATTCTTGTTGGTACTAACCAAGGGTTAGTACATATGTTTAAGGATTCTGATACAGGAAATAATGATTATAGCGTTGGCTCTGTAGAGGAGTCATGGGCATTTATTCCTGACGAGCTATGGGGCAATATCCCTAAGTTAAGGCAAAACCCAGCCACAGGGGTGCATTCTGTATATGGTATGGATCTATCACCCGTGGCATACACTGAAAATGACGCAAGTGGTAAACTCACTAAGGCTTGGGTATTTTTAGGTATGCGAAGTGGCGGTGCATCCTACTATGCTTTAGATATTACAACCGCAGATTCTCCAAAGTTTAAATGGATGATTAATTCGGATAGCACTTCCTTTGAAGATCTCGGGCAAACATGGTCAGAACCCGTAGTGACTTATATTCCAGGAGTCAAGGACCCTATGCTGATATTCGGTGGCGGAATGGCCTCATCTGATGGAACTGGTGCAGCAGTTTATATCGTTAATGCTGATACTGGTGCATTTATTACTAAATTTACTGCCGATGATATGGGGAGTGTGGCGACTAAAGTGGCTGTGCTAGACAGTGACAACGATGGCGCAACAGATCGTATATATGCGAGTGATATTACGGGTAATATATGGCGTATTGATTTGCCAGGCACGACTCAGAGTGAATGGGCTATTTTCAAATTTGCGTCCATTGCGGGTGAGTCTCCGAATAATCGTATGTTTTTTGCTGAACCTGTAGTAGCACAAACTCAATTTAATAATGTTCATTCAGAGAGTGGTGTCTTAAGTTATCAAAAAATTCCCTATGATGCTGTCACTATCGGAACAGGGAACCGCAACCATCCTTTAGATATGACTACAAACGATATGTTTTATGTTTTTCAAGATAGAAATGTTGTTACTCAAGTATTTACGGATAAACCTTCAGTATTGACTCTTAGCGATCTTTACAACGTCAGTAGCAGTGCACCGGCTAGTGAGTCAGAGAATGTTACTTTTGGCAAAACGAGAGGCTGGTACTACGATTTTACTGCCAATGGTGAAAAAAGCTTATCTGCTTCACTTATTTTCGATGGCAAAGTTTATTTTACTTCTTTTGTTCCACCGACAAACCAAGCGGTGGATTTAGATGCAGGAGTGTGTGGCTTCTCAGGACAAGGGCGATTATATGTGTTTGATTTACATAAAGGTACGCGTACCTATAATCAGGTTTACTACGAAGTTGGTGAGCGGGTTCCTGATACACCCCAAATAGTAATTCCGAAACCTGAGGATGGTGAAGAAGTTAAAGCATATATTATCGGTGTCGGTAAAGGTGAATGTGAAAACGGCGAGTGTAAAGGTACGATTGAGTTAGGTGGCGTCTTGAGCGCTAATAAAATTTACTACCATATTAATGAGTGATATTGAATGAAGATCGCCAGAGGTTTTACGCTAATAGAGTTAATGATTACAGTAGCGATAGTGGGGATTTTAGCTGCAATTGCTTATCCATCTTATATTGAGTATGTCACTAAAAGTGGTCGCTCTGAGGGGGTTGCTGCCGCGATGCGGGTTGCCAACTTACAGGAACAGTATTACTTAGATAATAAAGTTTATACCACTGATATGACTAAACTAGGGTTATCTGCAAGCCCGTTTGTCACAGAACACGGACATTATAGTCTCTCTTCTGAAGGGACAAGTAGTTTTAAAATTACTGCGACTGCGAAGGGGAGTCAGGCTAGTCGAGATTCTGTCTGTGCAACTATCACATTAACAGATGTCGGTGTTAAAGGGCCATCTGAGGAGTGTTGGAAATGATTAAGCCTATTGTGCTCATATTTATTTCAGTGCCATTACTGGCAGATGCCGCCCCGATTGATAGGGTTCAGGATTACAAGTGCCATATCACTTTGGCTAAAAGTGAACTGATAGCTTTTTACCGCTGGGAGTCGAGCAAAGCTAAACTCAATATGGCTAAATTACCGAGCAAACAGTTGACGGATAATTTGGGGAAAAAGCATTTTATTCAAGATGTTATTGAATGCGTTCCTTTGAGTGCTGAATTTAGTAATGACAAAAGCAGAGAGCTAGATAAGCAAACGCCAAGGTAAGGAGCTATGCTTAATATCTATGTTGGCGAAGGACATGGTGATTTAAGTTATGCCATTTCGCAGTTATAAGAGATATGTATGGGACACAATACAAGTTGGTATGCTGATTAAATATCAACGTGTTGCGGTAGATTCTGTTTTTATGTGTCTTGTTAGCAACTTATACCCGTTTCACCATAGGCTATTAATCCGCCGATATTAACTATTACTCCTTTAGCGGAAGAGGCTTTGGCACTAGCACAATAAATAATGCTGCCGCCAGTTGCTAAACCATCGGTTGAAAAAGTGATCGTTTCAACGGATGCTTTTACAGTATCACTGGCATGAAAACCATCAATCACCCGTAATGATTTAGTGCTGTCGGCAGTTGAAAATACTCGAATCCCGGCACTCCAATCTTTTCCTGCTTTGCAACTTGATTCAGACTCATATGCACATACAGTCACCTCATTACCATAATTGATGGCTTGGTTTCGGGCAAATGCTAAGGTCTCATTGATTTTACCAATGTTATTGTCAACCCGCGTTGATTCATAAAGGGATACTAATGATGGAGCTCCTATGGTCAATAATATTGCTGCAACGGCAATTGTCACCATTAGTTCGACTAATGTAAAACCAGCAAATTTTTTTAGCATAAGTTAACCCTCCCAAAGACTTTACTCAGTATAAGCGAGAAGGTTGCTGTTTTCAGCATATATAACTTACTCCTATAAATGCCTATTTTTTGACATTTAAAGGAGTTTAGTTCTGTGATTGGCAAAATAAACTTTATGTCGATTTATGTTCGATTAGCTACAGTTTATGTTGTTATCTGTGGAGAACCGGACGCGTCCTGCTTGATTGACAATAACAGCTCTAGAATAAGGACTGGTAGCTGATACGGGGCAATATTTAAGTGTCGCATTTGTTCCTGATGCCAATCCATCAGGTTGAAAACGTATCGCTATACGGTTGCATTTAACTATATCTTTGGAATAAAAAGCATTGGTTGTGTAGAGTGTTTTTTCATTGTTATCGAGTTGATTATTAGCATTAGTATCAACAAAGATAGTTAGTCCTACCTGCCAGTTTGATGAGCACTTGTTATCGATAAGCGCGCAAACAGTGATCTTCTGATTAAATGAAATAGCCTGATTCCGTGCAAGTTGGATAGTTTGCTGAATAAGACGAATGCTGCTATCGGCCCGATAACTGGTGTATATATCGTTTAATGAAGGGACCCCAATTGTCAGTAAGATTGTTGAAATTGATAAGGTGGTAATAAGTTCTATAAGGCTAAAGCCTTTTTGATGAGTATGCATGACATATCCTTGTCTTAATTGCGCTTGCATCCCGCGAGCGAGTTTATTTAGTGATAGCTGAAGTACAAGTATAAAATCTCACCAGATAATCATTGGGCTTTTTTTAGACTTTTATGTGCTAAAAGGAATTTTGTAGAAACTGTGTTTTATGAGTAAAGCATGACATTCACTTCAATATTGACGTAACCCCGTGTAAGCTTGTGCTATTCTGTTTGTTTATGTTAATGCAAGGATGAGGAATTTTTCATGAAAAAAGTTGAAGCCATTATTAAGCCTTTTAAATTAGATGATGTGCGTGAATCACTTGCAGAGATAGGTATTACTGGGATGACAGTGCTGGAAGTCAAGGGGTTCGGTCGTCAGAAGGGGCATACAGAGTTGTATCGTGGTGCTGAATATATGGTGGATTTTTTGCCTAAAGTGAAGATTGAACTGGTGATCCAAGATGATCTGGTTGATCAAGCTATTGATGCGATTGTTGAAACAGCTCGAACAGGAAAAATTGGTGACGGTAAGATTTTTGTCTCGGATGTTGAACGTGTGATTCGGATAAGAACGGGCGAAGAGAACGAAGAGGCTGTGTAAGCCATTTTTAGATACTAATAAAGGGCCGCAGGGCTATCTCTTGATCACATCTCGTGCTCAAGAGATAGAGCCAATTCGTAGCCTTCAAGGATGGTTTGCAGTTTGAACCATCCTTCCCATAACCGCTCCCAACCTACTACACC
>NZ_JAKILG010000081.1 GCF_023283765.1 Shewanella profunda
TTAACCGAATTAAAACTTGAATTGCAATTTGGTACAGGTGAGAGGACTTGAACCTCCACGCCCTTGCGAGCACCAGCACCTGAAGCTGGCGTGTCTACCAATTCCACCACACCTGCACTGTACCTATTGCAACTCTTTAACATTGATTGCGATGCAACCAATTTAAAGATGGTGCCCGAACCCGGAATCGAACCAGGGACACGAGGATTTTCAATCCTCTGCTCTACCGACTGAGCTATTCGGGCGACGGGCGCAATTTAAAGGCTTTTCGGGTTTTGAGTCAATAGATTTTTGCTAAATAACCTAAAAATGGGTGTAGTTGCATAACTTTTACACGAATAGGGTATTTAAGCGGTGTTTGCCAATTGGGACAGCGAAAAATCGATAAAGACGCAGGACTTAGTTAGTTAGAAAGGATGAAAATATCTAAAAAAATGCCCCTATCAAAGGGGCGTTCTTGACTAGTTTGATAAGATTTCATTGTTTGGGAAGTTAGCTTGCATTACCATGAGCACGTTTTGCTTCAGCTGGTTCTGACCTAATTCGCCATAAGCTTCTACCATTATCTCTAATGCCCGTTCAGTTGAAGGGGTGCCAGGATATGTTTCTAGTACTGATTGAGCTCGGATTGCCGCGGCGCTCCAAGCGTTCATCTTGAGATAATATTCGGCAACTTGAATTGAATATTTTGCCAAGCGATTTTTCAGCGAAAACATGCGCTTTTGTGCATCGGCGGCATATTTGCTGTTAGGGTAGGTTTTGATTAAACGATCAAAATCTTTAAAGGCCTCTTGGGCGTTTTTAGGATCGCGGTCAGTTCTATCGATATTTAACATATCGTGGAACAAATAGCTGTCCGCCTGCATATTGACCAGTCCTCGCATGTAGTAGACATAGTCGATATCGGGATGAGTTGGGTTTAGACGGATAAATCTGTCTATATTGGCGATACCAGAAGCGACATCATCCATTTTGTAATAAGCATAAATCAAGTCTAACTGGACTTGGGTTTTATGTGGTCCGAAGGGGAAGCGTGAGTCTAACGCCTCCAAAGAGCGGACCGCTTTAGAGTAATTGCCAAGCTCCATGGAGGTTCTAGCCTGAGAATAAAGCACATCAGGTGAGGTTTTGGCGGCAATATCGTTATCATCAGGGCTGCTGCTACAGGCTGATAACGCTAGTGAAAATAGGACTAAGGTAACGCCTTTGGAAAATTTATACATACTTGAATTCAATTCTTTTTAAGTTGTAGTTAAGAATTTTTCCATTTCACTATAAAATAGAAAACATCCGATTGTAACAGATAGCACACATTTTTTGACCCCTAAATGGGGATACGGTTCCTATGACACAAGAGATTAATCTAAAAAGCGAGATTTCGGCAACACAAACTGGCCTGAGATTAGATCAGGCACTAGCTGAGTTGTTCCCCGATTACTCGCGCACGCGCATCAAGGAATGGATCCTATCTGATGCAGTTTATGTTGACGGCGTTGTCGTTAATAAGCCCCGAGAGAAAGTTTATGAGCTGCAACAGATACTCATTGATGCCACTCTCGAAGAAGAAGTTCACGCAGCGGCGCAGGCCATTGATCTGGATATCGTCTATGAAGATGACGACATTATAGTGATCAACAAGCAAGCTGGCCTAGTTGTGCACCCCGGGGCCGGTAATGCCGATGGTACGCTAATGAATGCGCTTTTACACCATTGTCCCGATATTGAGCATGTGCCGCGTGCGGGTATTGTGCACCGTCTCGATAAAGACACGACAGGTTTGATGGTGGTAGCTAAAACTGTTGAAGCGCAAACCCATTTAGTGGCTGCGTTGCAGGCCCGTGAAATTACTCGTGAATACGAAGCGATTGTAATGGGCACAATGACGGGCGGCGGTACTGTGGATGAGCCGATAGGTCGTCATCCAACCAAACGCACTCATATGGCGGTGCATCACTCAGGTAAACCTGCCGTAACCCATTATCGGGTGGCGGAAAAGTTCCGTAACCATACGCGCCTGAGATTACGTCTAGAATCTGGCCGTACTCACCAAATTCGTGTGCATATGGAATATATTGGCCACGTATTAGTCGGCGATCCTGTGTATGGTGGTCGTCCAAAACCGCCTAAAGCCGCGAGCCCAGAGTTTTTTGATATCCTGAAAAACTTCAAGCGCCAAGCGTTGCACGCGGTACGTCTCGAATTAGCTCACCCAGTGAGTTGTGAAATCATGAGCTGGCAAGCGCCAATTCCTGAAGACATGGTGATTTTAACTAAAGCACTGCGTCAAGACACGGTAGAGCATCCGATCGAGTATCTCTAAGTGTTCCATCACGATTGGCCTGTTCCTGCTAATGTTGGCATCGCTATGACAAATCGTCATGGCGGTGTGAGCGTGCATCCCTATGACAGTCTCAATCTTGGGCTGCATGTCGGTGATGTTGAAGAGCGGGTGATGGCTAATCGTGAATTACTCTCCAAACAATTAGCGTTAACCGCAGATCCCGTCTGGCTTGAGCAAATCCATGGCACCCATGTGCTCAATTTAGACTCGCTTAACTTAGCGAGTATTGCCACGGATAAACAAATTGCCGATGCTAGTTATAGTCGAACCGCTGGACGAGTTTGCGCTGTGATGACCGCCGATTGCTTACCTGTGTTGCTGTGTAATCGAGCGGGAACCGAAGTGGCTGCGGCCCATGCTGGTTGGCGTGGTTTGTGTGATGGTGTGATTGAGGCGACCGCGGCGCAGTTTAGTTCACCTATGGATGAGTTGATTGCCTATCTTGGCCCCGCTATTGGTCCGCAAAAATTTGAGGTTGGCGTTGAAGTGAAGCACGCATTCTGTGCTTTGCATCCACAGGCGGCTGCGTGTTTTGTTTCTAGTGGTAATAAGTATCTTGCCGATATTATTGGCTTGGCTAAATTACGCTTGAGTTTACTCGGTATAAACCCTATTTATAGCGCCGATATCTGCACAGTCAGCGACACCGATTACTTCTCTTATCGTCGCGATAAGGTGACGGGACGCATGGCTTCATTGATCTGGCTTAAGTCTTAAGCTAATTCCCCTACAGTTTGTATTTATTTCCTCATTATTCGCTTGAATTTGGCTAAATAGCCCCCATCTTTTAACTAACGAAATCTAACACCAATCCCATTTTGAACTCTCCATTAGCGGCGCTTATTTAAAGCCACTAATTTGGCAAGGTATCAGGCGGATTGGCATATATTTAATATGTGAGTTTTAGGAGGCTGTATGCGACTCGATCGTATGACCAATAAATTTCAGCTTGCCATCTCAGATGCCCAGTCACTCGCACTTGGGCGTGATCATCAGTTTATCGAACCGCTGCATTTGATGATGGCATTGTTGAACCAAGATTCAGGTTCAATCCATCCCTTATTAACCCAAGCAGGCATTCGAGTGAGTGCGCTGCGATCGCTCTTGAGCCAAGAGCTGGAACGCTTACCTCAAGTCGAAGGGACTGGCGGCGATGTACAATTATCCCAAGGTTTAATCCGTTTATTAAATCTGTGTGATAAATTGGCGCAAAAGCGTAAAGACAAATATATCTCTAGCGAGCTATTTGTGTTGGCTGCGTTAGAAGGTGCCGATGCCCTTGCGCAGGCGTTGAAAAAAGCGGGCGCGACCAAAGAGTTGATGGAGCAAACCATCGAACAAATGCGCGGTGGCCAAAAAGTGGACGATCCTAATGCCGAAGATCAACGCCAAGCGTTGAAGAAGTTTACTATCGATCTCACCGAGCGAGCCGAACAAGGCAAGTTAGATCCTGTGATCGGCCGTGACGATGAAATTCGCCGTACGATCCAAGTGTTACAACGTCGCAGTAAAAATAACCCCGTCCTTATCGGTGAACCGGGTGTGGGTAAAACGGCGATTGTTGAAGGACTTGCCCAGCGTATCGTTAATGGTGAAGTCCCTGAGGGCATTAAAAATAAGCGTGTCTTATCCCTCGACATGGGCTCATTGATTGCGGGCGCTAAATATCGCGGTGAGTTTGAAGAGCGTTTAAAAGCGGTACTTAATGAGTTGGCGCAGGAAGAAGGTCAAGTGATCCTCTTCATCGACGAATTGCATACTATGGTCGGCGCCGGTAAAGGTGAGGGCGCAATGGATGCGGGGAACATGCTCAAACCTGCGTTAGCCCGCGGTGACTTGCACTGTGTAGGCGCGACCACGCTCGATGAGTATCGTCAGTACATTGAAAAAGATGCGGCGCTTGAACGACGTTTCCAAAAAGTGCTGGTGGATGAGCCAAGTGTTGAAGACACTATCGCCATTTTGCGTGGCCTGAAAGAACGTTACGAGCTGCATCACCATGTGGAAATTACCGATCCGGCGATTGTGGCGGCGGCGACCATGTCGCACCGTTATGTGTCGGACCGTAAGTTGCCCGATAAAGCGATCGATTTGATCGACGAAGCGGCCTCGAGCATCCGTATGCAGATGGACTCTAAGCCCGAGTCTTTAGATAGACTCGAGCGGCGTGCAATCCAGCTCAAACTGGAGGAACAAGCATTAGCCAAAGAAAATGATGAAGCGAGCCGTCGTAGACTCGATCATCTGCAAGTGGAATTGCGTGACGTTGAAGCGAAAGCTTCCGAGTTGAACGAAATCTGGCGTACTGAAAAAGCCGCATTAGCGGGTACTCAGCATATTAAAGCCGATCTCGAACAGGCTCGAATGGACTTAGAGGTGGCGCGTCGTGCGGGTGATTTAACTCGGATGTCTGAGTTGCAATACGGTCGTATTCCTGAACTTGAAAAACAGCTCGATTTGGCGTCACAAGCCGAAATGCAGGATATGACCTTATTGCGTAACAAGGTCACTGAATTCGAAATCGCCGAAGTCTTGTCGAAAGCGACGGGAATACCCGTATCGAAAATGCTGGAAGGCGAGCGCGAAAAATTACTGCAAATGGAAGTGGCGCTACACGAGCGGGTGATCGGCCAAAACGAAGCCGTCGATGCGGTCGCGAATGCGATTCGTCGTAGTCGTGCGGGTCTGGCGGATCCAAATCGGCCGATTGGCTCGTTCCTGTTCTTAGGCCCAACGGGTGTAGGTAAAACTGAGCTGTGTAAATCACTGGCGAGGTTCTTATTCGATACCGAATCGGCCTTAGTGCGGATCGATATGTCTGAGTTTATGGAAAAACACTCAGTATCGCGTTTAGTGGGGGCGCCTCCAGGATACGTAGGTTATGAAGAGGGCGGTTACTTAACGGAAGCCGTTCGTCGTAAACCGTATTCGGTGATATTGCTCGACGAAGTCGAGAAAGCGCATCCCGATGTGTTTAACATCTTACTGCAAGTGCTTGATGATGGACGCTTAACCGATGGTCAAGGTCGTACTGTCGATTTTAGAAATACAGTGATCATCATGACCTCGAACTTAGGCTCCGACATTATCCAAGAAGGATTTGGTCAAGTGACCTATGCAGAGATGAAAGCGGCGGTAATGAATGTGGTGACTCACAGTTTCAGACCCGAGTTTTTAAACCGTATCGATGAATCAGTGGTGTTCCATCCCTTGGATGCTGCCAATATTAAGCGTATTGCTTCGATACAGATTGCTTCCTTACGCCAACGTTTGGCAGAGAAGGACTATACATTGGAGATCACCGACGAGGCATTATCACTGATTGCGGAAATTGGTTTCGATCCTGTGTATGGTGCAAGACCGTTGAAACGGGCATTGCAGCAAGAAGTCGAAAACCCGCTGGCGCAGAAATTACTGCGTGGTGACTTGTTGCCGGGTAAACCGATCAAGGTCAGCTGTGCGGGTGGCGAGTTAGTGTTCGAGCAATAACCAGTAGCTAGTCACTTAGTGTGTTGTTTGAATGCGATACGTTAATCGCAAGCTTGAAGTTGAATACGTTGAATACGTTGAAATAGGCGAACTGCAATAAGCGTTCTTGAATGAACGAGCTTGAAATAAACTATCTTGCAATAAGAGATAGCGCTGTTTTAGTCAGTATCGCTCCCGCTTCAAGCACTAAAACGAAAGGAGCCGAGTTTTTAACTCGGCTCCTTTTTTATTGCATCAGCTTAATCGTTGTTCATTAATGTAGTGGCATAGTAAATTTGGTTACTTCTTATCACAGAAGAGTTTGATTCTTTCCTGCTGCTGGGCAATCGAGGCTTGGCGATCTTCTTCAGTCATAGCGACAGATTCACCCGAATCGGAAGTTTGGCGGATAAGCTTAGTGTGCGTCGTGAGAATATCTAAATTGTGTTTTGCACTCTCACAAATGGATTTAGCCTGTTTGGCGTCTTTTTCTTTAATCAGCGCAGCTGACTTTTCTAATTCATTGGCTTCAGCAGTTGGCTCAACTTTCTTTATCGGCGCGATAAAACCCACTTTCGCCTGCTCTAAATCTTCACTGTAGAGCTTTTCTGCTTTGATGTTTTTTTGTTGCGGGGCTTGTTGGCTGTAATGCGTCACCCCATTTTCGTCGACCCAAGTATAGATAACGCCCGCAGAAACGGGGCCAATGAAAAGGCCGAGCCAGAGCCATCGATACAGTATTGTTCTGAACATGTTCACTTTTAACATCGAAATTATCCCTAACTGGTCTCTCATCGACATGATAATAAAATATGTTATCTTGAAAGCTAACTTCTCTTCACTGAACTAGCGTAATAAGTGTATGCAAAATTCTTCAAATCAAACAGTAAAGAATAAAGGTATCTATTTACTTCCTAATCTTTTTACGACAGCAGGATTGTTTTCTGGCTTTTATGCTGTGATTGCTTCCATGAATGCTAACTTTGAAGCTGCTGCAATAGCCATTTTTATAGCCATGATCTGTGATGGTCTCGATGGTCGAGTGGCAAGACTGACTAATACCCAAAGTGATTTTGGTGCCGAATACGACAGTATGGCGGATATGGTGTCCTTCGGAATGGCGCCAGCACTACTCGCCTACAATTGGGCATTAGCTGACTTAGGTAAAATTGGTTGGTTGGCTGCATTTATTTATTGTGCAGGTGCGGCACTCAGGCTCGCTCGATTTAATACGCAAGTTGGCGTCGCCGATAAGCGTTACTTTCAAGGTCTCGCCAGCCCGGCTGCCGCCGCTGTTATTGCTGGCAGTATTTGGCTTGGTAATCAATACAGTCTCGATGGAAGAAATATCAGTTGGATTGCTGCCCTTGTGACTGCGGCAACCGGTTTACTGATGGTCAGCAATTTCCGCTATCACTCCTTTAAAGAAATTGACTGGCGTGGCAAGGTTAACTTTATCGTTATCTTACTGGTCGTCGGTGTATTTGTGGTGGTGTCAGTTCAACCTGCATTGATCTTATGCGTCGGCTTCTACTTATATGCGATTTCAGGCCCAATCATTACGATTCGAACCGTGAGAAAACTCAAAGTCGCGCATATTGTCGGTGATGATACGGTGACGAATGTCGAGATCAATCACTCAACCCAAGCTGCAGCACAAACACAAAGCGCTACAAATATCGAAAAAGAGAAACAAGAAGAGCATAAATCTTAGGGCTCGTGCTTTTGATCAGTGCTTATCATTAGCTAGGTGCAAACAAGAGTAAGACATCACACTGGGCATAACGCTTTTAGAGGTTTGCTGATAGATATTACGAAAAATAGCTATCAACTTCTGTTTATGCCCATTCAATCTATTAAAACTCCAGCAATAGGCTATTCCTTCTGCCAAACTTATCAACCCAAACAGCGATATTGCTCAGTATTGCAGTATATTTCTGCAGTTTGGTGGTTATTTATTCGCTTGGCGCAGATTGTTAAAAAAGCCCTTGCACAAAATCCTCTGCTGCCTATAATGCGCATCCACTGACACGGCAGACAGCGAAAGCAAGCTGACGAGTTAGGTTGGATTGAGTAGCTTTTAAGCACTTAATTCAATCGCAGCAAGAAGTTGAAAAATACTCCTTGACGCGAAACGGGAAATGCGTAGAATACGCAGCCCTAGCCAACTGGAAGCGTTCGACGCTCAGTGTGGTACTCAAGTTCTCTTATGAATATTGAGTTGCTCTTTAACAAGATAAAACAAGAAATCTGTGTGGACACTCACAGGTGTTGAGTTAATCGAAACTGCTTAACCTTCGGGTTGGCAGTCAAAAATTTAAATCAATATTTTCTGTATCACGAAAGTGATGAGTGTTCATAGTAATATGTACAGTTTGTTTCTTTAGTTAGAAACAAAAAATCAGAATTCATTGAGCCGCTGAAGTCGTAAGACGGAAGCAACAAAACTTTAATTGAAGAGTTTGATCATGGCTCAGATTGAACGCTGGCGGCAGGCCTAACACATGCAAGTCGAGCGGCAGCACAAGGGAGTTTACTTCTGAGGTGGCG
>NZ_JAKILG010000082.1 GCF_023283765.1 Shewanella profunda
ATAAAATTCATAGCGTGCGCCTAAAGTTGTTTTGTAGATCAGATCAACAACATCAGCGCGAGTTCAAAAAAATCCCCCGAATTTATCGGGGGATTTGTGTATAAGAGACAGTGCTATGCAGCCTTTTTCACTATTTCAATTAGATTAAACTGTCCATGGCAATAGTTTTTGAGCGAGTCTGTTAGACTCACCTAAACGAATTGCAGCGCGGTGGCGCATCCGGTAGAAAGCCTGATAACACAGGGGGACTAAATACAAGCTGGTTATTGTTGAGAAAGATAACCCGCCAATAATGGCAATCGCCATCGGTGAGTAAGGTGGACCGCCACCGCCGATTTGGGTTTCGCCCAATGCCAGTGGCAGCAAACCAAGTACAGTTGTACCAACTGTCATTAACACCGGGCGTAAACGCGTGATACAAACCTCCCGTATAGTGTCGGAAAGCTTATCGAGATCCGGTGTCATTTGGTTGATTTGATCGACCAGTACTATGCCGTTGTTTACTACAATACCCATTAAAATTAATATCCCTATCATCGCCATTACCGAATTGGGAGTGCCAGTTAAGAATAGCGCCCAAAATACCCCCGTTATCGAGAATAGGATTGAGGTGATAATGGCCGTGGGTAGAAGCAAAGATTCAAATAGCGCCGCCATCACAATGTAAATCATCGCAACGGCTAGTAGCATGTTAATCGCCATGACGCTTTGCTCTTCATCCTGACGTTCGAACCCACCGCGCAGTGAGTAGCTATATCCATTGGGAAAATGAATATTATCCATCACTTGTTTGATTTTTATTTGTGCTTCTTCCGTGGTCATCTCCTCTAAATTAGCGCCAATCGACAGTGAAGTCTGACGATTGTAATGCCTGATAGTATCGAAGCGTGGTTGGATTTCGATGTTCGCTAAGTTATCTAAGGTGTAAACCCTTTGGTCTATGCGTACTATGGGCAACTGTTTAAGTTTCTCTAAGGATTTTTGCCATTCTTTTTCATAGGCCATCTCAATACGGAGTTCACCATTGGGATCGTGGCGGAATGATCGCAGTGGGGAGCCACGCAGAGCCATAGAAATGCTTGATGCCACTTCGTTGAGCTTTAAATCTAAGCGTGCTGCCATTTGTCTGTCGATACGGATCACCACTTCTTGCTGTGCGCCGTTAAGCTCGGAGCGAACATCTTGCAATCCTTTAATATTGGAGAGTAAAGGGAGTACTTGTTCACTCAAGTGAATCAGTTCAGTGGTCGAGCGCCCGGTGAGTGTGACTCGAACACCAGAGTTATCATTGCCCCAGCCAAATTGTGGCTTAGCGATGGAATATTTAGGGAAGCCACTGCGGATTTTCTTCTTCAACTCATCAAGTGGTATAGGTAAGTCTTTCTTTAACAGAATGACCGATGAGCCATCGTCAGAAGCATAGTAGCTATATACGGAATCTATATGGAATTCTTCTTTATTTTTATAAAGATATTCTTCCATTTGATTAACCATAGCCTCTGTAACATTAAGATTATGGCGGCCTTCTACCTGATAGTTGATGTAAATTCGCTCTTTACTCTGACTATCTTCTTGATCCTGCTTAACCATGGATAGCGGAAGCGCAGTAGAGGCGAGAATTGCCACTGCGATCATGCCTGAACGCCAGGGTCTGAGTAATACCCAGTTGAGACTATTGTTATAGAAGCGTTGCAGTTTACCCGGATCTTTCTGGGGGGCAATATCGAAATGGAGCTTAGTTAGCAGCAAAGGGATCAAGGTTTTGGCAACGAGTAATGATGCGGCAAGGGAAATACAAATGGCAATCGCAACATGCTCAAGAAAAATGGTGATCTCGACTTTTACCCCAAAGATATTGGGTAAGAATACAATGGCGGTTGTCATTGTGCCTGCTAATACGGCGAGGGACACTTTATCGACCCCTAGCATCACCGACTCTTCATTATCCTTCGGCAATTTGCCTTGCTTCTCTTGTAGAACACTTTCTGTCACCACAACGGCGTTATCAATCAACATACCAATGGCAAGCAATAACCCCATCATAGAAAGGATATTCAAGCTGTAACCCAGCAAATACATGGCGGCGAGCGTCATGCCTATTGAAATGGGAACAGAGGAGACAACCACTAAGGTCATTTTGAAATTACGCAGAAATAAAAATAGCACCACCACCGAAAGCAGCGCGCCAATCAAGCCCGAGAGCAGTAAGTCCGTTAGGGATGATTTTACCCCTGAGGCTTGATCTTCCATGATAAACAGGCGAATACCTTGGAACTGTTGGTCTTGTTTTGCCTGTTCGATCACTTTGAGTACGCGTTCAGACACTTCGACTAAGTTGGCGCCTGATTCTTTAAATACATCTAAGCCTACGGCATAGTGCTTATCTAAATGGCGGCCTTCAATACGTTCGGGTAGGGCAAACTGTACATCGGCGATATCGCCGAGGGTGAGCCCTGGGATCAGTATCAGCGCGTTAATATCTTCAAGATTTCTAAATTCCCCCTTAGGAGAGACTTGATAAACGATGTTGCTGGCCCTGAGAGTGCCTGCGCTAATCACAAAGTTCTCTCGGCCCAAACGCTCCTGTAAATCTGCTGCAGAAAACCCACTCGCTGCTAGACGGTCGGCATTGATACGTACTTCAATTTGTTTTTGTTCAACGCCATAAAGATTGACCTTAGACACGCCCTCAACCCGCTCAAGGGGGCGCTTTAGCTGTTTATCGAGCAGATCAAAAGCACCAGACAGCTCCCGCTCACTCGATATACGAATAGTCAGTACTGGCATATCGGCAGTAGAGAATTGACGAATAAAAACGCGCTCAACATCCTTGGGTAATAAATGCCTTACCGCATCAATTTTCTCCCGTGCTTCGAGGCTCTTAGTGGCGACGTTTTCTCCCCACTTCATATTGATTTCGATTTCTGCACCTTCTTGGGAGGATTCTGATTCGAGCTCATCAATCCCACCCATAGTGGCGAGTGACTCTTCCAGAATCTTAGTGATATCCCGCTCAACCTCCGCAGGTGTCGAGCCCTTATAGGGCACTTGCACGACAATCTGCGGAATATCGATACCGGGGAACATTTCCAGTGGTAATAGGCGACTAGATACTAGCCCAAACAGCAAAATAGCAAAGAAAAACATGCTGGTAGTCACTGGGCGCTTAATGGCTAAACGGGTGACATTCATGGACGAACCTCCGCAGCAACATCGCCTGTAACGGCATATTTTTTACGGTCGAACAGGGCGTAGAGCACGGGAAGTACGATGAGTGTCAGTAGCGTCGATAGACTCAGACCAAAGATCACCGTAATCGCCATAGGGGCACGCACTTCTGAACCATCACCTAAACCTAAGGCCATTGGCAGTAAACCTAAGGTGGTGGTGAGGGTGGTCATCATAATGGGGCGTAGGCGCGATTTTGCAGCCAGACTTATCGCATTAAGTTTTTGGACACCTTCACTGCGCAATTGATTGATGCGATCAACCAGTACAATTGCGTTGTTTACCACAATGCCTGCCAGCATGATAAGACCAATAAACACCACCACACTCAAATGAGTTTGGGTGAGGTATAGGCCAAGAATACTGCCACCCAGTGCCATAGGTACTGCAAAGAGGATTAATAGGGGATGAAGCAGAGATTCAAATTGACTCGCCATCACTAAATACACTAAGAAAATCGCTAAGACGAGGGCAATTTTGAGGGATTGGAACGAGTGCTCCATTTCTTCATTTTGACCACCAAAGCGGGCTTGCACCGATGCAGGAAGTATTTGTTGTGACAAGATGTCCTGTGCTGTAGCTACCGCGTCACTTAAATCACCGTAGGCAAGGTTCGCCGATACGAGCGCGACCCGTTGCTGGCTGATGCGGTTTATTGCCGATGGGCCTAGTTGTAGTGATACTTCGGCCACCGCACTTAACGCTATGGGATGACTGCTATTAGGATTGATAATCAAGGCATCAATATCACTGATTTGATCCCGTTCCGCTAGCTCGCTGCGTACCAGAATATCAATTTTACGGTCCCGTACAGTGTATTGGCTTGCAACGGTGCCACCGACACGTTGGGCGATACGATTTGCAACCATAGGCGCATCCATGCCAAGCGCAGCTAAGCGAGCATGATCAAAGCGAATACTCAATTCAGGTTGACCATCACGCAGACTGGTATTGACGTCGGCAAAACGATCAGAAACCGCTAGTGCTTTAACGAGATTATCTGCGCTGCGTTTGAGTAACGGTAAATCATAGCCTGTGAGTTCAATTTCAAGCGGCGTTTTAAAGCTAAATAGCTCTGGTTGCTCGATTTTGGCCTCAAGTTCAGGAATACGGCGCGCGGTATCACGCAGCACTTGAGTTATAGCGTTATAGGCACTGTGATCGTTAAGTACCACCTGTAAACGTCCCCAGTTTTCACCACCACGGGCAGTATCCGAGGTCATTAAGCCGCCACTGCCAGCTTGGCTATAGGCATGTTTGACTTCCGTTTTGTCTTTAATCGATAGCGCAAGTTGCTGCAATACCTTGTCCGTTTCACTTACTGCCGTTCCGGGTGGTAATAGAATTTCCACATAAAATTCACCCTGATTCATGGGGGGGATTAGTTCCATACCAAGGCGTGGTAACAAGCTAATGCAAGCGCCTGTGATCGCAATGGTAAGTAGTAGTGTTATTTTTTGTTGACGCAGTGCCGAGGCTAATAGTTTGTGATAAACCCTCTCAATACCGTGGTACATAAAATTAAAAGCCGAGCTTAGAGGCCGCATCACTAAACCGATTAGCCATGAGAATAAGCGACCTAAAATTAGCACTAAGGTGAGCGCTGCACTTGGTAAGTAGCTAAAAATTAATAGAATAGGGAAGGAGAATACAGTCGCACTGTAGTGTTTTAGTTTGCCCATTTTAGTGGTGGGTTTGTTTTTCGGCTCAGTTTTTATTAAGGCTGGCAAGGTTTTAAAGCCTTCCCGTGATGCCAACATTGGAATTGATGTTAAGGCGACTAATAACGAGGCCAATAGCGCAAAAGTGACAGTCAAGGCTTGATCCGAGAACAATGCTCCGGCTATCCCATCGACAAACACCAGTGGTACAAACACCGCAAGTGTTGTGAGTGTTGAGGCAAAAATTGCACCTGCTACTTCTTTGGTGCCCGTTACTGCCGCGTCTAGCTTACTCATGCCTTCGCTGCGGCAACGGTCTATGTTTTCTAAAACCACGATGGCATTATCGACCAGTAACCCAATGGCGAGGGCAATACCACCTAATGACATAATATTTAAACTAATATCAGCAAAATACATCATGTTAAAGGTAGCAATAACCGAAAAGGGGATCGAGATAGAAATAATCAGTGTTGGTATGATATTTCGCAAAAAGAGGTAGATCACCAGCATAGACAATACGCTGCCTATCAGGGCCGAAGAGGTGACTTCACTGACCGCACTTTCGATAAACTCGGATTGATCGTAAATCACCTCAAGCTTATTTTGTTTAGGGTCTTGATTGATTTTGAGCAGTTCTTCGCGTAATTTTTTAGCGACAGCCACAGTATTGGCATCACCTTCTTTATAAATAGCCAATTCAATTGATTCTTGGCTACCAATGCGAGTGATATCGCTGCGCTCTTTGTAGGCGTCACTGATAGTGGCAACTTCAAATAGACGTACTAAGTTTTGCTCATCACGATAAACGATCACTTGACCTAACTCTGCTAATGAATTGAATTGGTTAAGTGTTCGTACTAAGTATTCGCGATCTCCTTGGATAACCTTACCCGCTGATAGGTTAATATTTTCTTCATTAATGCGGCGTTTAATATCATCGGCGTTGAGATTGAGCTGCGACAGTTTTTCCTGATTAAGCTGAATGTGCACTTCTTGCTCTAAACCACCGGATAAGCGTACAGCAGCCACACCTGAAAGTGCCTCTAAGCGCCGCTTGAGTTCTTCATCGGCGTAGGTACGCATTTGCTTAAGCTGGGTTTCAGAGGCGTTTGGCACCGACAGTGCAAGGCGCATAATAGGGTCAAGATTCGGGTTAAAGCGCAGTAATAGTGGTTTTTTAACATCGAGTGGTAGGGCAATAGTGTCGAGTTTTTCGCGCACATCTAAACTCGCCATATCCATAGTCGTGCCCCATTCAAACTCAAGCACTACATCCGACATGCCAGAACGGGAAATAGAGCTGATTTTACGTAGCCCTTTAACGACACCGACCGCTTCCTCAATGGGTTTAGAGACGAGCTGTTCTACTTCGACAGGTGCAGCACCATCATAGGTAGTGCGAATAGTGAGGGTTGGATAACTTAAGTCTGGAAGTAATTTCACCGCTAAGCGAGAAAACCCAACCATTCCGAATAAAATCACCGCCAGCATGAACATCCATACCGTGACTGGCCGTTTAACCGATGTGCTGATAATTGACATGAAAGACTCCTATTAGTTCTTCGCCGAAGCGAGATCGAGTGGCGTGATCACTTCAACTAAGGATTGGTCTTTCAGATTTTGGTGTCCACGGGTAACGACTTGTTCACCAGGTTTGATACCTGAAACAATTTCAACCGAATCACCTTCACGATAGCCAATTTCAACTTCACGGCGATTCGCATTAGTCCCTTCAATAACATAAAGTGCTTGCTTGTTATCTTGGTTAATCAAGGCACTGTATGGAACAGTAATCACGTTTTCGTGGGTATCGTATTTAAGCTCAACACGGGTAAACATTCCGGCTTTGAGGCGTGCATTCTCATTGGGAACGGCGAGAGTTACCTTAAAAGTACCACTTTGGGGGTCGACGATAGGGCTAATGCGCAGCACTTTGGCATCTATAGTATGTTTGTTTTGTTGGTTGCCAAAGATCTGTGCTTCTTGACCAAGTTTAAGGCTAGTGAGTTGTTGTTCTGGCAAATGCACTATGCCGTGAAGTTCATCCTGATTGACGATGTAAAATAGTTCGCCAAATTCCTTCGCCATATTACCTGTTTTAACGTAACGTTTTGCGATAACACCATCAATAGGGGAGATAACACGGCTTTCTTTCACTTGCAGCTCGGCAAGATCCTTTCTCGCGATGGCGGCTTGCAGATTGTATTCAAGTTTGGCCATAGAATCGGCGCTAATAAATTCCTTATTGCTCATTTTGTTTAGGCGGTTAAGCTCTTGCTCAATAATTTTTACTTCGGCTTCCGAACGGTCTAAATCATATTGTTGTCTTTTAGAATCGATAACAGCCAGCACTTGGCCTTTTCGTACGCGGTCGCCTTCTTCTACTGTGATGGATTCAATGAGCCCAGAGATACGGCTTACGACATTGGCTTCTTGAGGGGCTTCTAAGGTTGCTGTTGTACTGTAAAAAGAAGAAACATCTCCTTGCATCACAGTGGTAGTTTCGACCGGAATGGCATATTTTTCTTCTTTTTTTGCCACTTGCTCTTCACCACAGGCCGCTAACATTGACATCATTAATAAAGGCAAGGCGAAGGTTGTTATTTTATACTTTTCCATAAGAGAGTTACCTATTATCTTAGTTGTGATGTCAATGGTTAGCAGAAACTATGCCAATATTTAAACTTATTTAATTTCAGTATGTTACTCTGTTTTTACGCTTTTAAGAATTGATTGTTTTTACCAAATGTAGCTAAAAAGTTTAAAAAGTGATGAGAATAACTAAATGCGGTTAATGACGATTATTCAAGTACGTAATTGCAACAATTGATGACTGGGTTATTTGAAATGGAATTGTAGGCATAAAAAAAGCGCCCGAGAGGCGCTTTTTAAAAAAGTAATGACCCGTCCTAAATAGCGTTGACACTTTTCAAACTCATTTTGGAGAGTGTAATGACTTCAACAATTAAACGAACTCAACGTGATTATTCCCTCGCTTTTAAATTGGCCG
>NZ_JAKILG010000083.1 GCF_023283765.1 Shewanella profunda
GTGTAGTAGGTTGGGAGCGGTTATGGGAAGGATGGTTCAAACTGCAAACCATCCTTGAAGGCTACGAATTGGCTCTATCTCTTGAGCACGAGATGTGATCAAGAGATAGGCTAAATGCGCCTTTTTGTTATATTTCCTTCTGTTTGCACAGCTTGGAGAAGCTGAACTCTTCATCTTGCGGATACGTCCCCTTTGTCAGCCTAGGGCGAGCGAGATCGAAGTCTACAGACACCTTCTGCGTGAGAAAGTCATAGCCAGCTTTCCCTTTCCACTCGCTTTCGTAAGGCACAAGGGTTCCGACTGGTACTCGAACAGAGATGATGCCGTTCTCTTGAGAGAGCACATCAAAGTCCACCATCATCAGGTACTGCTGCTTTTGCGTCTTGAACACACGGTGTTTGAGACTGCCAAAATCAAACTTCGTCGTGTACCTGACGTATGTAGCATCCCCAGGCTTCACTACAACAGGACTAAAGCATTGATCTTGTTCCCAGTTGAGCGGTGCGGAGTATTCCTCAATGAACTGCCCGAGGATTGACGAGGCGCTAGCTACTACCTCATGGAAGTCACCCTTGTTATAGAAAGCCACCCCGTATTCCGCGATGTCACCGTTTACCTGGAGATCGGAAACAAAAATATCTAGCTCATGCCTTTTTGGCCGGAACTCCTTGTACGCCGTATATGTTGTGAGAGCGGTTGATAAAGTTGCAGCATAAAATGCTGCCCATCTGGCCCAACGCAACCTCCGCTTCGCAGCGCGTTCGCCTTGATTGTTCTCACGCTCTTGCCGCCGTTCCCGCAGCCTTGCCAAGAAATTTGGTCGCCCAGTCATTATTTTTGCCGATTGTGAATCTTAAGAAAGATAGACGCCGCAAACAGCGGCGAGTGATAGCGAATCCGGCGGCGATAGCCGCGAACTGATTTGTTTTGCTATAAGCTTGTTACTTTTTTATAACCAGAAGGACATTGTTTGTCTTTTTCACGAGTATCACAAACATATACTTTTTTTAAGGTTTCGAGCCAGTTGTAAATTTCATCGTCTGAGACTTCACCTCGCCAGATTTTCTGGATGAGATAGTTACTATCATTACCTTTAATCGTAAGTTGCAAAGTCTGAGCCTTGAAATTGGTTCCATTGGTACATTCGGTACGCCACATTAAAGATTCGTAATTCTTATTTGGAATGGGTTCAAGATCTATTGATTTAAACGACTGACATTTTTTTTGGCCTGGTGCATCCAAGGTTTCTCTTACTTTATTAAGCGTTGACTTATTACCCTCATGGACTCTAACAACATATGCGTCAGCCATACCCTTTTCTTTGCTTCTCCAAATTATGCTCCTGAACGAGCCGTCAGCTTTTTGTAAAATATCCCATTTATCAGAGTCCATTTCATACGGCGTGATAAGATTCTCTCCTTTATTGAATTCATCAGAGAAGGCACTAAAAGAAAGAATAACTATGACAAGAAATAAAATATGTTTCATGACTCTCCTTACGTATAACGTCTTAGTATTTATGCGCTGCGCATCCAGCTCATTAGATTAACAAAAAGCGCACCGTTAACTATCTGTATTACCTAGAACTTATCAGCTTTCTATCAGATTCACCATCAGGAAAAATGCGCATGCGCGTTTTCCAAAACTATTATCTAAAAGCGGTAATCTTTAAGTGCTTAATTTTAAATGTCTTTAGATTTAGATGCTTGAGATAACGCGCACAGATATCGATTTAAAAAACGCTCAAAACCAAGAGATTGAAATACTACATAACTTTCTAGTTTCGGCCACTCTTGGTGAACAGTTAAAAGCAGGACATAGATGGGAATTTGTAGGGAATGAGCTAGCAAGTTTGTTCTTCAACTGCTCTCTGCTAACAAACTTTTGTCGGATAGACGGCACCTGTTACCAAGTGCCGCCCTCCTAAGAACCGTACGTGCAACTTTCACTGCATACGGCTCAAGCCTCCACTAAGGCGTATTCTGTTACCCAGCACCCTACATCGCAGCCAAGACGGGTTCGAACCAAGAGTTTCTACCTTCCTTTGCCCGTTTCCGCTTACTTAAGTAAGCTTCATATTCGGGGTCGTAAGGTGTCGATGCACTCCTGATTTTTACATGTCTTTTTATGAGCGTTTGAGCTATTTGAACAAGGTTAAATCGACAATCCATGTTCGCTATTTTCTGCCAACCATGAAATTGCCACTGCCCCTTGCTGTCCAAATAATATTTACGCCTCACCCAGTCTTTACTTTTAGTTGGATGACGCCTAACAGCCCAATGCCATAACAACCAGAAAAGTTGATAGCCTACATAACCGAAAACTTGCTTTGCAACACTGTGGCGATAATAGTTCGCCCATCCTCTCAGTTTCGGATTCAGTATTTTAATTAAATCGTTAACGGGGATTGTTGGATGTTTTCTGATGAATTCACGTAGATTACTCAAAAATGATAGAACGTTGCGCTTGCTCGGTTTAATGAGCAGTTTGCCTTTGTACTTTCTAAGATTGAATCCCAGAAAGTCAAAACCATCATCGATATGAGTTATGTGAGTTTTATCATCAGAGAGTGTTAAGCCCCTTTCCTGTAGAAAACCAATTAGTTGCGGCTTAATTTCATTAACGAGCACTTCCTTCGAAGAACCTGTGATAATAAAATCGTCTGCATATCCGATAAAGTTGACACTATTACCTGTTTTACAGGCAATAGACTTAACCAATTGTTCTAACCCAGCCAGCGTGAGCAACATCAGCGTTGGGGAGATTATCCCGCCTTGAGGTGTTCCTTCTGCTGTTTTATAGAACAATCCTTTGTCAACATAACCGCACCCAAGCCATTGTTTCAGCATTCGTTTATCTAATTGAATGTTGTCGATGAGCCATTGATGACCTATCTTATCGAAACAAGCTTTGATGTCACCCTCAAGAATCCATTGGCTAGAGCGCTTCATACATAAACATTTAAAGCACTGTGCAATTGCATCTGCTGCGCTTCGGTTAGGTCGAAAGCCATAGCTATTGAGGTCGGCCACCGTTTCCGAAATAGGCTCCAAGGCGAGAAGATGAAGCGCTTGCTGCGCTCTATCTATCATGCAGGGTATGCCTAAAGGTCTGAGCTTGCCGTTTTTCTTGGGGATGTAGATACGCCTGAGCGGTTTGGCATGATAGCCTTTTCGGTTCAGTTGATTGACCGCTGCCATACAACGAGCATCATTGTTCCAAATGATGCCGTCAACTCCTGGTGTTTTGCTGCCTTTATTTTGAGAAACTCTTTTAACAGCAAGCAATTTTGCTGATTTAGAGTAGGTGAGTATCCACTGTAATGCTTTCGCCTTACCGTGTTTACCTTCTCGGGTTGCTTTTGCAATGCGCATTTGAAGCTTCAATACATGTTGCTTAACCGTTTTCCAGTTAATGGATTGCCATTGAGCATTGTCAGGAGATGCACTAACTTCGATTGAAGCCATCATTTGCGTTTCTCCTTGAATAAAGTTCTTCAAATCATCTTGCAACGGGAGACCAGCTAGAAGTCAGCTCGCTTTCGCGTCAGATAAAATCAGTATCCGCACCATTACAATGCGGCATTCGCTTTTTCTAGCCTCCTTTACCTGCATTACTATCGGCAGCCTTCGCAGACCACTTTCCCAAAGGGAGCAATACAGGCTTACCCTGTTCCGTATGTCGCGCAACGTCAGGTTAGATGCCCACTATAGTGCGGAGAGTGTATTGATCACGAAAGAATACTGTCCAATTTCTTTCCAACTCTCGTTGCCTTTTGGCCACAGCGTATAAACCACTTCCGCTGTTTCTCGGATAACGCACCTTACATGGATTCACTTACGTTCATCATACTGACACCCTAGCACTTACCCGACTTGTGGTTATCAGGAAGAACGTCCTCTCACGATTCAGTTCCCATTCGGCAAAAGCCGAATATTGTTACATTGTCAGACTCGCTGCTTTATTCAGAGTCTTAGGGTCATCTGGTGATACAGATGGTTCACTCTTATCGCGGTGAACAGCGCTTCATACGACCTCAGGTCGCACGGACATTTCCAAGTTAGACTTTTAGCTCGAATTAGTGAGTTTAGAATTAAAATTTCTATGGGTAACGCCGCATTAAGGTGTGAGCAACGCTACCACGAAACCTACCTATACCACCGTAAACACAAAACCAACGATGGAATGAAAAATGCCAAGCGTTGGGAATCACTCTTAAATGCTTTGTGTACGCCCAGCATGGGCATGAACTTATGAGGTGAAAGTCCTCTGTAGGAAGGTCACCATTCAATAACATGCTGTTATTAAACGTTAACTACTAGCGAATGGCAAGGGCTTATCATTGATGATTGGTCTGAAGGAAGCCGCTAGCCTTTTTACTGATTAAGAATGCGAGCTGATGAACAAGAACATCATATGAGGCGTAGGCTAGAGGTGAGTTGGCAGGGCCTCCCCCACGAAGTAAGGGGACAAGACGACGAAACCACGTGATCTAATGGCCACCGTAAATGATGCAGCAGTGCAAAGAAAGTTCATGTTCTTATCTGGGAGGATCTGCTTAACACGCGATCGGTCATTAACCAGTCAGGCTCTGGTTTATAAGTGCCTTGGCTTTTCAGTGTCATCGACTGAAAAGAGCGAACCAGATGAAAACCGATAGCGCATGACGGGGCAACTCGGCATGTGATTAAGCAGAAGTCAGCAGACGGCATAGTAGCCCAACGCTCATCGTAATGAATGGGACATGGTGAAGGCCTGAACATTTAGAAGAAGGAGGAGTCTTGTCAAACTTGTTGATACCCACTACGTCGCCAGACGATTACTATCAGCAGCGTATTGATATGCAACCAGCCTTCAACAGCGATTTATTCCAACAACTGCTTCAGCCTGAGAATCTACACCGAGCTTGGCGTCAGGTTAAAGCCAATAATGGCGAGGCTGGTATCGATGGCATGACCATCGAAGCCTTCCCGCTTTGGGTGCAGCAAGGCGGTTGGCAACAGTGTAAATCTCAACTTGAGTTAGGTGAATATCAACCCTCAGCAGTCAGACGCGTAGAGATCGACAAACCCGATGGCGGTAAACGCAAACTGGGTATCCCTAACGTCATTGATCGTGTGATACAGCAAGCTATTGCTCAAATTCTCACGCCGTTGTTTGACCCTTTCTTCTCGGCTAATAGCTTCGGCTTTAGACCGAATAGGAATGCCAAACAAGCGGTCTTGCAAGTCAGGGATATCATCAAACATAAACGCAAATTTGCCGTCGATGTTGATCTGTCCAAGTTCTTTGATCGAGTAAATCACGACCTGTTGATGACTCAATTGAGGATCAAGGTACAGGATAAGCATCTGCTGGCGCTTATTGGTAAATACCTGCGTGCTGGCGTGATGATCAACGACCAATTTGAGGCAAGCTTCGAAGGCGTACCTCAGGGCGGCCCACTCTCACCATTACTATCAAACATCATGTTGGATAGTCTGGATAAAGAGCTGGAAAGCAGAGGGCACAAATTCGCCCGCTATGCGGACGACTTTATCATTTTGGTAAAATCTATTCGAGCGGGCGAACGTGTCCTCAAGAGCATTACTCGCTATCTTGCCACTAAGTTAAAACTGGTTGTTAACGAACAGAAAAGCCAAGTGGTTAAGGTAGGCCAAAGCAAGTTCCTTGGTTTTACCTTTAACCGAGGCAAGATCCAGTGGCATGCTAAAACATTACACATTTTCAAACAAAAGATGAGACGACTAACGAACCGGAACTGGGGCGTGAGTATGAGTTATCAGCTGTTTAAAGTGCGGCAGTACATGCAAGGTTGGATCAACTACTTTGGCATAGCCAACGCTTACCAAGGGTGTGTCGATTTAGACCACTGGATCCGTCGTCGAGTACGTATGTGCTATTGGCGTCAATGGCGAAGGCCACGGACTAAGGTACAGAATTTACTTAAGCGTGGTGTCAGGATCCAAGCTGCCGTTGCTTGTGGGATCACAAGTAAAGGTCCATGGCGGAGCTCGAAAACACCAGGAATACAGCAAGCGCTGAGTAACGAGTATCTTAAGAAAGCAGGATTGTATTCACTGAGAGATGGATGGATCGCGGTTCACTATCCGAACCAGAAAACAGGTTAGGCGTTCTAAATGAACCGCCCTGTGCGGAGCCGCATGCAGGGTGGTGTGGGGGTAGTGTTCAAATTTCTGTGTCATTTCTTTAAGCTATACCAAAAAGAGATGATTTATGACCACACCTACTTTTGATATCAATGCTGCCATTCAAGCACTACGTGAAGGTA
>NZ_JAKILG010000084.1 GCF_023283765.1 Shewanella profunda
ACTGAGTAGTTGTTCTGTATGTTTTCATCACCTGCTCCAAATTTATCATTGAGCAGGTATTTTCAAATAGGCAGATTAATGATGCGAGGTGTGGTTCGCTAGACGGTTACGAAAAGCTAGGGAGTTAGGCCAATGAAAAAATGTTTTTATGCTTCGTTAACAGAAGCCCAACTGGCTGTCCAAGTCCTCAGCATCACCTCTAAGCCAGATTACCTACAGCGCTACCGTGAAGACCCGCGCTTGCCCAGTCGCCCTGATACAGTCTATTCCGTCGACTGGCAATCCTGGCCCACATTTTTAGGTACAGAAAATAAATTCTATACCTCCATCGCCGAAGCCCAACTAGCTGTCCAAGCCCTCAACATCACCTCTCAGCCAGATTACCAACAGCGCTACCGTGAAGACCCGCGCTTGCCCAGTCGCCCTAATGCAATCTATTCCGCCGACTGGCAATCCTGGCCCACATTTTTAGGTACAGAAAATAAATTCTATACCTCCATCGCCGAAGCCCAACTGGCTGTCCAAGCCCTCAGCATCACTTCTCAGCCAGATTACAAACAGCGCTACCGTGAAGACCCGCGCTTGCCCAGCGCCCCGAATGCAACCTATTCAGGCGACTGGCAATCCTGGCCCACATTTTTAGGTAAAGAAGAAAAAACATTCTATACCTCCCTCGCCGAAGCCCAACTGGCTGCCCAAGCCCTCAACATCACCTCTCAGGCAGATTACCAACAGCGCTACCGTGAAGACCCACGATTACCCAGCAACCCTAATGCAATCTATTCCGCCGACTGGCAATCCTGGCCCACATTTTTAGGTACAGAAAATAAATTCTATACCTCCCTCGCCGAAGCCCAACTGGCTGTCCAAGTCCTCAGCATCACCTCTCAGCCAGATTACCTACAGCGCTACCGTGAAGACCCGCGCTTGCCCAGTCGCCCTGATACAGTCTATTCCGCCGACTGGCAATCCTGGCCCACATTTTTAGGTAAAGAAGAAAAAACATTCTATACCTCCCTCGCCGAAGCCCAACTGGCTGCCCAAGCCCTCAACATCACCTCTCAGCCAGATTACCAACAGCGCTACCGTGAAGACCCACGATTACCCAGCAACCCTAATGCAATCTATTCCGCCGACTGGCAATCCTGGCCCACATTTTTAGGTACAGAAAATAAATTCTATACCTCCATCGCCGAAGCCCAACTGGCTGTCCAAGTCCTCAGCATCACTTCTCAGCCAGATTACAAACAGCGCTACCGTGAAGACCCGCGCTTGCCCAGTCGCCCTGAGACAGTCTATTCCGGCGACTGGCAATCCTGGCCCACATTTTTAGGTAAAGAAGAAAAAACATTCTATACCTCCCTCGCCGAAGCCCAACTGGCAGTCCAAGCCCTCAGCATCACTTCTCAGCCAGATTACAAACAGCGCTACCGTGAAGACCCGCGCTTGCCCAGTCGCCCTGAGACTGTCTATTCCGCCGACTGGCAATCTTGGTTTGAGTTTTTACTACCAAAGCAAATACAAACACTTAAAAAATTAAAAGACGCATGCAAAATTTTAGGAATCAAGAATTCACTACAGTATCGCCACCTACAGAAAAACTATACGCAAATCCCCTCGAAACCTGATAAGAAATTTACAGATTGGATAGATTGGTATGATTTACTAGATATTCCCAAACCATATGAACTTCATGAGCTCAAAAAAATAGTCCGTTCCCATAATTGTACATCTCTGGCTGATTATAAAAATTTACGCATCAAACTGAACGACCCAAAAATGCCGGCATCTCCGATTGAGTATTATGAAGGTGACGGTTGGACCAATACTTTTGATTTCTTTGGAGTCAAAAGACCGTATCAAGTACGATATTTTGAACCAGAGTGGAAGCAATGGGGTGATTTGATAACCGAGTTTTTGAAAACGGCAAAAGGAGGAGATACAAAAGTCAAAGACCTATGTGAATTTGTCCGAGAATATATTGACCCCAACAAGTTCGAAATATCTCCACTTGATTACCTGACTCGCGGCAAAACAAATATTCAGCCTATGCTTGAATTATTTGAATTAGTACCTATCACTCGTAAGAAAAAATGGCTCTTCTCAATCAATGAACTTTTAGACTGGCTCATCGTAAAATTCTTAACCATAGAAGATGAGGATACAGGTGAGGTCTCACGTATAAAGGGGGCAAAAAACCCATTTTCTCACATTAATTTTGATGGGGAGCAAATACCTGTTTCACTTAATGAAACCAATAAATTAGCATTACCTTATCAATTTGTAAAAAGCGCTCGAGAATGGATATTCCCTCAGGGAAATTTTGAAAAGATCGGTTATTCAGAACTTCATCATCTACATAAATTTTCGGCCGATTGGGTACAAGTTGATGACTCCTTAGAAATTAACCCATCAGATCCTGACTGCGTTACCAAAGTTGAAGGGGGGAAAACGTATCTTTGGCTCCCTATCTATTGGACCTATACCTATGCATTAATGCAATTACCGGCAAGAGGAAGGCAAATTGTCTACTGCGACTCAGGCGAAGCAGATCTTGAGATAGCCAACTTTCTGCAGGGAAAAGTATCTTGGGTACCAAATAGAAACAAATTGGCAGGTTTAACCGATTGCCAAAGTATGATTAACAAAACTCAAGATGGGGATTTTGGCGTTTACTACACATCCAACAAAACTAGTTTTGATGGGAGAGGTTATAAAATTCCATTTATGCCCATTGAGTTAGCGTATTGGCTAATCAAATTAAGAAAATGGCAGGAGAAATACAACCAAATTGACAACCCTACTGAGTGGCTAGATTGCACCAGAACCAATTTGAACGAACTCCAAAGGAAACAAAAGGGGCACAACTGCTTCTTATTTCGTGACTTTCAAGAAAATGAACCAGGTACATTTGCTGGAAGGTTGGCTTCTAGGCTTGCTGCTGCGTTATTTTTCTCTTCTGACGATCAACTCGTTTCTGCTACCTACTCAGGGCAAACTCACCAGGAGTGCGCATTTCAACTCAAGCAACAGCAATCAATTGCCCTTGCGCCATTTAAATCCGCCTACACACCACACGCTATGCGCGTTAGCCTGATTAATGCCTACGCTTATGAATTTGGCATGCCTATTGAAGTCATTATGAAGCTGGTCGGTCATTCTTCAATCATCATGTCTATTTACTACATGAAGAGCGATAAGACAGGAGCCAATATTCGAGAGAAAGTTACTCTTGGAGAAAAGCAGGCATTAAATAAAGCAGCAGATTCACTAAAAAGTTTTATTGAATCCCAACGAATTGAACAATGTAAGAGCCAGCTCATCGCTAACAATACTGAGTTTCTATCAACCATCGATAATGCTAGACCTGCATCGAGTTATCTTTTCAGAGACTTTGGCATATGTCCTGTTGGTGGAGGGTTTTGTAACGAGGGGGGAGCTGCTGTCGCTATGAAAGCCAATATTTATCATCCTGTTACTGCCGGCTATCTCGGGGAGCAAAACTGTATTCAGTGTAGGTTTTTTGTCACTGGCCCTGCATTTATGATGGGACTGGCTGCTGTATTTAACGAATTGTGTTTGGCAATTAATACACAATCTCAACGTTACAGTCTTTTAGAGAAAGAGCTCGACGATACTGCAACTAAGATAGACATACTCTCACATCAAATATATCAGCAGAAATCACAAAGTACTCAAACGTCTATTTTGGAAGGTGAAAAGCTTAAACTTCAATCTGAACGACGAGATCTGAACTCAGAAATTGAAGTCAAAGCAAAAAAAATGGATTTATACATGAGTGATATGAATGCCCTTCATAAACACTTATTTAACTGTCAATCTATCATTAATCAAGACTCATCATCTGAAGAATCTAAGCTACAACTGATTGTCCCTAGAGACTTTTCAGTGAATTTTGAAATAAGCGAAGTAAGCGGTTTTCAACAACTATCTGAAGTATGTGAAAACGCAGAGCTTTACCACAGTTGCACAGATGAACAAGCAGTGACAAGAAGGAGTCAAGCTCTCGATAAGATGTTGGTGAAGAACGGTATTACCCCCCATTTTTTGCATTTAAATGAAGCAGAACAACTTGTAGTGGGTAACCAAATGACTCAATTGATGCTCTCAAGGCTAAAAAGCTGGGAAAAAATCGACAGGCTTATCGATGGTGATTTGGCTTTAAATGATTTTGAAGATAGTGAACGAATTTCTAAGAACGAATTGAAACAACTTTTTATGGGGGCAACCCCTCTTAAACTGGTCGAATAATATGACTGTAATATCTCCTGAAGTCGTCTTGAAACAGCTAAAATCTGAGGTTTCAGAGCGAGTACAACACTCTCTGCAAGCTATATATCAAATTTGCATAGAGCAGCAACAAAGGGGCCTGAATGAATTTAGCTATGCGACAATTGCTCGGCTTGGTCAAGGGCGAGGAGTACCTGCTGCACAAAGCATTCGAAACAAAACAGGTAAAGCCTATCGCACTTTAATTTCAAGCTTTGCCAAGCCCCCCCCAAACTCCCCAAAGATTAACAAACCAAGCTATGGCAAAAGTTATGCTTGGATAGATGAACTTAAAGATCCAGTTGTAAAACTACAAGCAAGGATCTTGTACTCACAAAAAATTGCTGCAGAGCGGACAGTCAATGAGATAGCTCCTATCAACCAAGTAATAGAGATCTTTGATGGAAGTTCGTCTGATATTCTCACAAAAAGGCTAACAGGCCTTGAGCGAGAGGCTCTTGAGTATCTGTTGTCTGATGAATTTAGACGGCGGAATAAATTGGAGGTAGGGCAGCATGGCAGTATAGTATATGGCAATGATAACGAGCCTTTTTTACCCGTTGCAACGATTGATGCTATAAAAAAGGCTTTACAGTACCTCTAGATAAATCTGTAGGAAGAACCTTGAAAACTAACTTGATCACCCGCGAGGGCTTCGACAAGCTAAATGCAGAACTTAACCATCTTTGGCGTGAATACAGGCCTGAAATAACGAAAAAAGTGGCTTGGGCAGCGAGTCTTGGTGATCGCTCAGAAAACGCTGACTACAAAGAAAATAAGAGATTACTTAGACAAATCGACTCTCGTGTCAGATTCCTAAGAAAGCGCATTGAAGCAGTTAAAATTGTTGAGTATTCCCCTCAACAGGATGGAAAAATATTTTTTGGTGCTTGGGTTCAAATAGAAAATGACGCCGGTGATAAAAAAAGCTTTCGCATAGTCGGCCCTGATGAGATCTATGGAAAAAATGACTATATCTCGATAGATGCCCCAATGGCTCGCGCTTTATTGAAAAAAGAAGTGGATGATGAAGCTGTAGTCAGTACACCATTAGGTGAGCATACTTGGTACGTAAATTCTATTTCCTACCAAAATCCTCAAATAGAGAATGATAAATAGCAAAAACTGTTTAAAAAAATGCTTCACATGAAAACCTGTGGGAGTAGAATGTAAAAATAATTACCATGTTTCACATCCCAGAATTCAGAGCCAAGACTAGTCGCAACCAAATCGAACGTTACTGGTTATCGTAAACCCCCTGTGTCAGGATTGTTGTCACCCCTAAATAATCATTATGTTTAAAGACAGGGTGCGGCAAAAGAGAACGATATGGCTCGGTATTCACCAGAACGTAAAGAGGCGAT
>NZ_JAKILG010000085.1 GCF_023283765.1 Shewanella profunda
CGGCACTTAAATATCTAATCAAAATAGGGCTAACAACCCCTTTTTCGGCGATAGTAGAAGAGTTTCACTTCTATATGAATGAGCAGTTCAGGCCCCTTTATATCAATTCTTCCTTCAATCCAATTCACTTTTTCAGTTCGTATGTAGCACCAAACGGGACCAGAGATTTTCTCCCAATGCGGTTAATATCAGAGGAAGCCCTTGATATTCGTTCAGCCTTGTCACTCTACCAAGAGTTGTGTGAACGGGCCATCCAGATAAGACTGGTTTCCGATTCCAAAGAGGGACAGATAAGATTTTATAACTTTATTTGCCACACAGAAATTCAGCCACTTATCAATATCCTTTACCAAGCAGACAATCATCCAACTTCCTTGCATGATCTGAAACGATGGATCATCAAATGTTCATATGGGCAGCACTAACAGCAGCTTGAGCACTCCACAGCAGTAGAAGTGATCACCCATAAACAGCAGAAGCGATCATTTTCTCCAGAGCCGCCAGATGGTGGCGCTGCACCCAATCGCGCACACGGCTGTTACAGACTGCCCACTTCTACTGGTCACAACTGCCCAGGCCGCTGGTCAAATTGCTCAGTTTTAGGCAATAAAAAGCCCCAAGGAAATGGGGCTGATTGACAAAAGTGTTGTGTCCTATCTCTTCGCTCGATTTATTTGCACTCCACTCTTTGTAACAACTAATTAATACACAAATCCGTAATAGTAGCAGCCCCACCTCTCCACCAACTCAAATCCATAGGGCTGCTAGGATCATATTTGTCATTCGGTACCCATGTTACAGAACACCCCAAAATGCCAGTCGTATCTAATACACCAAGATCATCTTTTGACAATCTTGGTGATGCAACAACATATCGGTACGTCGTATTTGTATTTTTCAGGGGTTCCTCTAGTTCCAGCAAGACGGTTTTCTTATCCTCATTAATTATAATGATAGAGGCATTCAGGTCTTGTGAGGAAAAATCATTATTACGAATAATTACTTTTTGACCAATTAATGAACTAGACATTATTGAACCCTCTTAATTGTTACCGGAATATTTCCTGTTGCTGTTCGCTCCATTCCTCTTCCAGGCATATTGAATGCAGGTTCTACCCTAGATGGTGGGGAGAATTTTCCTGCTGGTACCTCTAGCGTAACTTTGACTTCTGGTGTTTGAGGAAGTGCTGATCGTTGACGTGCCCGGAGGGCATTTGAATTTGCGGAATCAGTAACATAATGAGTTCCGTCACGGCCACCACGTAATAGACCAGTTTCTTGAGTTGCCTTTAATTCTGCTTTTGACATCCAACGCTGAACGATCTCTGTGCCGCCCTTTGTAACATCTTCAACTACATCAGCTCCTCTCGCTAAACTAACAGCCTTAGCCGTTAGTTCCGCACCTCGGCTCGCTATATATACGCCAAGAAGTATATCCTCAGGTCCAGGTATAAAGAAGGTTAATCCAACCGCTGCAATCCCCGAAGCATTATACATAGCCTGTTGATGTTGTTCATATGTCATGCCCAAAGGCAGATATGGATCGCCCATATCATTAAAGAATCTCGTCCCAGGCGCAAAACCCAACTTAGCTAAATGGTCATCACTATAACCGCCAACACCGCTCCCAGATGCAATCGCACCTTGGCTACCGACATTATTGATTTTAAAGTCAACTTCTAAAGTGGTTTTCTTGTCTAGCTGGAAACTCGCGGTGTAGTTATTTCCACCATTGCTGGTCACTTTGGCTTCTGATTTTTTCTTCCCAGAACCACCGCTGCCAGCATCAAAGACAACTGAGCATCCTGCCACATCTTTACCTTTGATGTGCGTCCCAGTAGAGCAATACCCGGTCGGATCTGTGCCCGCCAGCGGGTTGTTCATTATGTACGAATAGGGGTTAATGCTCTGGGTCGAGGTGGGACTCTGAATTAACGGGTCCACACTCATAAACCGACCAAGGTTATAGTCGTAAATCCGGCCGTTCATATGAATTAACTGCTGCTCATTCAAATGCTCATGGTCGGTAAAACCACGGCGGTTCTTATTAGTGATCGCTAAATCCTGTAGCTGTGAGAGTACCGTGTTTTTATTTTGGATATCCAGCTTATGGTTAATCCCAAGGTCGGTAGTGCGACCAAAGGGGTCAAAGTAGCGCTGACTAACGATATTGCCATTTTGGTCCGCTAGAGTAGTGGCGCTGCCCAATCTATCCTTGAGGGTAAATTGCAACAAATGACCACGCTGTGAGGTATAACTGAGTACCGCAATATCATCTAAGTAAGCACGCCAGCTACCATCACTGTCTGCTTCATAGTACTTATCAACATAATAAGTGGTTGTCGTTGTGCTGCCAACGGTGCGGCTTTGCTTGGCGCGCATACTGTCGCTGCCATAGACAAAGCTAGTGGTGGCGCCGCGGCCCGAGACGCTCAAGGGTTTATCCATGGCGTTGTAGGTCATAGTTAGGCCATCGCCGACCCGCAGGTTGCCGCGCTTATCGTATTGAAAACTGACTGTGGTGCCATTGAGTTTAGTCAGCTGACACACGGCATTGGGGCCTGCGTTGCTATTAGCAGCGCAGGCGCTGCCGCCATAGCGATAGGCATTGGCCGCATTGGTGCTGTAATCGGTTTTCTTAAGGAAGTTGCCGACCTTGTCATAGGCATAGTTGACCGTGGCGCTGAAGGTAGGGTTGGTATTGCTGAAACTGTAGCTTTCTAGTCGATTCAGCGTGTCATAACGATAGCTTTTACTCAGCCCAGTGACGCCATTACGCTCACTGATGAGGTTCATGAAGTCATCGTAACCGTCGTAGTAGTGGGCATGAATCCGCCCCAGCGGGCCATCTACTTCGACACTCGCCATAGTGCCTTCGCTGTAATACTCCCGCGATTCAGACATGACTCTATTAGCTAAGTTGGCCCCTGTGATATGGCCTGCTTCATCCATGGCAGTGATGTGACGATACAGGTAGCCAGAGGCAGCATTACTGGTCTGCTCCAGATAACCGTAATCGTTATAACCGTATTTAAGGGTTAAGCCATTGGGGTATTCCAAGGCCTTAGGGCGACCGTAGAAGCCATCGTACTGATGTTTGACTGTGCGCGCCACTCCATCGACCGTCACTGTGGTTTGTGCCAGTTGCAGTGCAGCCGTATAGCCGTAGGTGCGGGTCACACCGTTTTCGGTTTCAGAGGTCAGCAGGCCTTGTTTGAGGGTATCCCAAACAAAGGTAGCGGTGCCCGGGGCGCTGCCGCCGGTGGTAGTTTTGCTAGTGATACGCCCCAGCACATCGAGCACAGTGGTTTGCAGCACGCCATTGGCATCGTTTTGCTTATCGAGCTCGCCTAAGCTGTTATAACCAAAGACTGTGGTGCCTTGGTTAGGGTCTATCACTTGGGTTTTATGACCAAAGCCGTTGTAAGTCGCCTTGATATCACTATTGTTGGCATCGCGGATAACTAACGGTCTACCTGCACTATCGTAGGCAAAGCGGTTAGTGCCAGGCTCCTGATTTGAAGTGCCAGCATCCACCGTTTCATACAGCCAGCCTTGACTGCCATAGGTGCGCGACATCAAGCGTCCTTCGACATTGATATCCGTTGTTAACCCGTTATAGGTGTATATGGACTCCAGCCCACCGGAGCGCCCATTAGGAATTGTGCGTCTGCTGGGTCTATCGAGTGCATCAAAATCGCTGAACTCGGTATAGTCTGCCACCGTGCCATTGCCATAGGGCGTCGATTCACGGGTTAAGCGTCCAAGTGCATCATAATACTTGTCTTGGTATTGATAGCCACCATCAAAGCCTTGGGTTGCGGTGCGCAGTAAACGACCTTGACCGTCAAAATACTGCTCAGTTTCAGGCATACCTGCGCCGCTGGTGCGGGTCATCACCACCGGCAGGTTATCGTTATCCTGCGGTGGGTTATTCCCCTCATCGGCGAGCAAATAGCGCAAATAGCGGGTTGGACTGCCCGTCTGTTTGACTTGCACCGGACGACCGATACCGTCGTACTCGGTTTGAGTGATGATATTGTTGGGCGCTATCACTTTGGTGGGGAGTCCTAGCCCCATATCGTATTCGGTGGTGGTGATATGCCCCTTGGCATTGGTGACTTTGTAAGGCAGATAACCATCGTCGGCCTGAGTTGTGCCGTCTTTGGTGTAGGTAAAGCTTGTTTGCCTTGCCGCCAAGGCAATACACGAACTGCTTTGCCCTGTGGTTTTGGTCCACAGTGGCAGACCGTAACTGTTTAGTTCGGTTTCTTCGACGCGATTGCAACTACTATTACTGCCGGTATAAGTCACTTTAGTGGGTAACTTATGATTGCTATTCCAGGTATTGACCGTTTGCAATTGCCACTGCGCCTTATCCATCGTGCCGACGGGGTCATCTCCCCAGTTGCGCAGCGCAGTACTGTGGCTCGTCTTTATCGAATTGAACTTATTGAGCCACCAATTATTAATATCGGGCACATAACCAGTTTCCGTCACACTGGTATAGGTATTCGCCTGACCCTTAATGTAATCTGTAACCGATTGAGTTTGCTTTTTAATATTGCCCCATGCATCTACGTCACTGGCACTTACTTGCACTTCTTGTGTTGATAAAGGCGTGCCCTGTAAGTCCCAGCTTTGCTGTAGCGAACGGGTTTGAATAGTGTGGAATACTTTATTAATCGAGTGCTGCGGGTTATCCGCCCAAGTGTTAGTGACCTGGTTAACGGTAGTCGAGCCCACGCTAACCGTTTGTTCAGTTAGCAGTCCCACCTCAGGGAACTTCTGCTTGAAGAGACTATGCACTGTCTTATCCCGTTGCATATCCTTTTCCCAGATTTGATTAAATCCGGTAAAGCCACGTCCTTGCAGGTTATACATCGCGCCTTTATAGGCATATTGGGTTTCATTTTCGCCACTCTGACCGTTACTTTGCTTAAAAGACTGAACTACGTACATACTGGAGGCGAAATGCACATAGCCGGAGCCGACTTCATTATGGTCGGTGGTATAGAGTTTGGACTGACCTGCACTAGATTCACCAGTAGATAGCGGACGGTAACGCCATTCGCTACTGTTACCTAGGCCATCGGTGACTGATTGTAGGTAATCGACAGAATTATAATCAGCGTATGAATTCCCCGTTCCGGAACCATAGTTACGTATAATATAACCGCCATAATGAGTGCCATAGGGAGCAGGACTGGTATTGGGGAAATACGCTACA
>NZ_JAKILG010000086.1 GCF_023283765.1 Shewanella profunda
GTGTAGTAGGTTGGGAGCGGTTATGGGAAGGATGGTTCAAACTGCAAACCATCCTTGAAGGCTACGAATTGGCTCTATCTCTTGAGCACGAGATGTGATCAAGAGATAGGCATCATGCAGGTTTTTTATTAGCTTAAGGTTGTCGCAGTTAAACTTATTTCTTACGCCAAGTCGTGCCACTTGGGCCATCTTCAAGCACAACACCCAACGCATCTAAACGATTACGTGCCACATCCGCAGCAGCCCAATCCTTTTCGGTGCGAGCACGGTTACGTTCAACGATTAAGGTTTCAATTTCAGCCACTTCATCGTCACTACCGCCACCTTGGAAGAAAGCCTCAGGTTCTTGGCTTAATAGGCCTAACACATCCGCTAATTGCTTTAAGGTTACCGCTAATGCAGATGCCTGTGCCATATCGGTCAGTTTTAAGCGATTGATCTCACGCACCATATCAAATAGCACTGAGTAGGCTTCAGGTGTATTAAAGTCATCGTCCATTGCCGCTTTAAACTTAGCAATAAACTCTTCTGCAGGCGCCGCTGCGACAGTCAAGTCGACATCTTTAATGGCCGTATACAAACGCTCTAACGCTGAGCGAGCCTGCTTCAAGTTATCTTCTGAGTAGTTCAGTTGACTACGATAATGACCTGATAATAGGAAGTAACGTACTGTTTCAGCATCATAATGACCAAGCACATCACGAATGGTGAAGAAGTTGCCTAAGGACTTAGACATCTTTTCACGGTCAACCATTACCATGCCAGTGTGCATCCAGTAGTTGACGTATGGTGTGTCATGGGCACAGCAAGACTGAGCAATTTCGTTCTCATGGTGTGGGAACTGTAGATCAGAGCCGCCGCCATGAATATCAAAATGCAGCCCTAAATGTTTGCTGTTCATGGCAGAACATTCGATATGCCAGCCAGGACGGCCCGGTCCCCAAGGGGATCCCCACGTCGGTTCGCCAGGTTTAGACATTTTCCACAACACAAAATCCATTGGATTTTGCTTGGTTTCGTCCACTTCTACCCGAGCACCGGCTTGCAATTGATCTAAATTCTGGCCCGATAAACGGCCGTAGTCAGGATACGAAGCCACACTGAAAAGCACATCGCCATCACTGGCCACATAGGCATGACCACGGGCGAGTAATAACTCAACCATGTCGATAATTTCAGCAATGTGCAGTGTCGCGCGCGGTTCAAAATCGGGGCGTAGCATATTTAAGGCATCAAAATCTTGATGCATTTCACCTATCAAACGCTCGGTTAAGGCTTCACAACTTTCGTTATTCTCGTTAGCACGCTTGATGATTTTGTCATCAACATCGGTAATGTTGCGCTGAAAATTCACTTCATAACCCGCATAACGCAGGTAACGCACTATCATGTCAAAGGAAACAAAAGTACGGCCATGACCAATATGACAGAGATCGTATATGGTCACACCACACACGTACATCCCAATTTTCCCGGGATTAATTGGCTTAAATTCCTGTTTTTGGCGGGTAATACTGTTGTAAATCTTCAACATCGGTATTCTCTTCAAATGATGTATTCAGGTGTAAAATCAAGGAGTCAGTTTATCATGGCGAGACTGGTTTTGAATACTGCACTTTGCGCGCAATCCGAGATAAGTTAGAATCGCGCCACTATTTACACAAGGTATGAAAACATGATCACATTACACACCAATTTTGGCGACGTTAAACTGCAACTGAATGCAGAAAAAGCACCATCAACCGTAGCAAACTTCATGAAATATGTTGACGAAGGATTCTTCGACGGCACTATTTTCCACCGTGTTATTGACGGTTTTATGATCCAAGGTGGTGGCTTCAACGAAGATATGAGTCAGAAACGTTGCCATGAGCCCGTAAAAAATGAAGCTAATAACGGTTTATCAAACCGCACTGGTACTGTCGCTATGGCCCGCACCTCTGATCCCCATTCTGCAACTGCGCAGTTTTTCATTAACGTGAACGACAATACTTTCCTCGATTTTAAATCAGAAACCTCACAGGGCTGGGGCTACTGCGTATTTGGTGAAGTCGTTGAAGGCATGGACGTTATCGAAAAAATCAAAGCAGTTAGCACAGGCAATCGAGGTATGCATCAGGATGTACCATTAGAAGCAGTTGTGATTGAAAAAGTTAGCGTTGCGGCATAATTACTGCGAATGCGAACTCTATTTATAGGCGATCTACACCTGAGTGCAGATCGCCTTGATATTACCCAAGCGTTCACTCATTTCCTCGACACAGAGCTCGATGATGCCGACGCCCTCTATATCCTAGGTGATTTGTTTGAAGTATGGGTGGGTGATGATATTGCCGCGCCTTTTGCCCTCGAACTTGCCGATAAACTCAAACAAGTTTCACAAAAGTTGCCTGTGTATTTTATCCACGGCAATCGTGACTTTATGTTAGGCAAACAATTTGCGCGCGCTGCGGGAATGCAAATTTTACCTGAAGTCACCTGCTTGAATTTATACGGGGTTAAAACGGTGATTTTGCATGGCGACAGCCTATGCACCTTAGATAAAGCCTACCAACGCTTTCGAAAACTGCGCAGTTTAGCGCTGGCTCGTTGGCTTTATGGGTGTTTATCAAAGAAAACTCGTCAAGGCATTGCCGAAAAAATTCGCAGCAAAAGCAAAAGTAGTAATAAGCAAAAAAGCTATACCATCATGGATGTTGAGCCTAACGCAGTAAATGCCCTTTTGGCTAAAACACATACACAGCATATGATCCACGGGCATACGCACAGACCTGCGATTCACCAACTCGATAACGGTTGTAAACGTATCGTTGTTGGCGATTGGTATCAGCAAGGCAGTGTGCTGAGTGTGAGCGCCAAAGGGGTTGACTTACAAAGCTTACCTTTCGGTACAACCAATAATTAAGTTTGTTGAAGATGAGTTGATTAACGGTTTGCATGAACCGTTAATCAATTAATGCGCTGAAGTAAGCTTAAGCTCTTCAACTCAATCTATAGTGGTTGACCGCTATGAAAACGGAATTCATCATCCATCGCCATGATCAATTCAGCTTCCCTCTCGCCAAAATAAGCGACTCTTTCACTAATATCTTCTGATGAAACCCGCTGTGCTAATTTGAGGTAATCCTCATAATGTCTAGCTTCGGAACGTAACAATGAGATATAAAACCGACTCAATTCAGTATCTAAATAGGGTGCTAACTTAGCAAAGCGTTCACAGGAACGCGCCTCAATATAAGCACCAACGATGAGTTTATCCCTTAAGATGTGTTTCTCATGGGTAGTAACATGGCTCATCATTCCCTTAGCATAGCGGCCAGCACGAATATTGTGGTAAGGAATTTGCCTTGCATGCATCAGCTCTAGTACTTGTTCAAAGTGATGAAACTCCTCTTTAATTAAACGAATGAGTGGTGGAATTAAATCTGCAGCAAATTCAAAATGTTCGTTTGGAATAAATTGAGCTGCCAACTCATTCTTTTTCACATCACGGCTAAGAAATTGCTCAATGTTACGCTCCTTAAGATAGACAAACTCTTCGTAGGGTTTAGCCCATGCTAAAAGCAAGCGTCCACTATCCTTATCTAACGCATATCGTCTAAGTAAGAACATCGCTGTCTGCGCAGCTTTTAACTCGCAGTTGCAATGATCTATCAGTAATTCATCAAGGGATGTAGATAATTTGGCGGTATCAATCCAAGTTTGTGGTGTTTCACAGCGAAGAAATGCATGAATAGGGGCAAGAAGTTGCTGCATGGACTCACTCAATATCATTCTGAATATCGGGCTATTTTACGCATATTTACCTATAAGCTATAGCATTAGCTTTCAGTAAACTTGACGAGCAGAACTTTTTGTTCAATAAATAATCTACACTATATAGAACTGAGATCCTGATCACATGGGGCTCATTTCTCGGTGTAAATCAATCTGAAATCGACAAAATTGGACAAGATTTCGACTTAGATTGTAGAGCTGTTATCAGCTCGTCTGACGTTTGGCGAGCCATTTATCAAATGCTGAACAAGGATAATTATAATGATACTGAATCACTTAATGGGGCTATACACTCATCCAAAACAAGAGTGGCAGGCGATCGAAAAAAATCATGAGGCACTTAAAAGCAGCTTAAGTCATGTATTACTCATCGCCCTCATTCCGGCAATTTGCAGTTATATCGCTACTGCGCATATTGGTTGGAATCCCGGCGCTGGCGAGCCGATATTTCTAACCCCTCAAAGCGCTATGTTTATGTCTGCTGGTATGTACTTAGGCCTTATTGCCGGCGTATTTGCACTCGCCTATTTAGCCTACTGGATGGCAAAAACCTTCGATGCCCAACCGACTTATACTCAAGCACTCGAACTTGCCTCTTATACCGCAACGCCGCTCTTTATGGTGGGACTCGCCGCTCTTTATCCCGTATTGTGGTTTATCATGATTGTGGGGCTGATGGGTTTAGCTTACTCGATTTACCTTCTCTACACTGGCGTCCCTATCATTATGAATATTCCTGAAGAAAAAGGCTTTATCTATGCCAGCTCCATGGTAACCGCAGGATTAGTGTTGTTGGTTGGGCTCATGGCCACGAGTGTCATTCTATGGAGTCTAGGTTTTGGACCTATGTATCAATAAGATGTTTATTTTGATTAAAAATTAGCAATAAAAAAAGAAGGCTCATATGGCCTTCTTTTTGTTTTTTGACCCGTCCTAAATAGCGTTGACACTTTTCAAACTCATTTTGGAGAGTGTAATGACTTCAACAATTAAACGAACTCAACGTGATTATTCCCTCGCTTTTAAATTGGCCG
>NZ_JAKILG010000087.1 GCF_023283765.1 Shewanella profunda
CGCTAAAAGCCAGTAAACCAACCAAAATAAGAAAGGCAGCATGGAATGGTGATTTTAGGAGCGAGATTTTCTTTGGTTAAGAGATTTAACAAAGCTTAATCCCGCCCTGATACAATAGCAAGGTGGATGAAATGTTATCCCTTATGGAGCGGTTTTAAATTTGTTATTTCGGTTAGGTTTTATGTGGATTCTAGGATTTTATTCCTTGTAAATCAAAGTGATATAGATTCATTTCTGATGTTTTGTCAATAGTCGGCCAAGAGGGCACCAGCAATTCCCTCTACGATCTCCCGCCGAATAACGTCAATATTTAACTGTCAGTTCGCCATACGTGGCTGTCGTTCGTCGCACTGCTACGCCGTATTCATCCTAGCGAAGTTACATGCATTGGCCTTGTCTTATGGATAAACCATCACTCATTATTTAACTGTATGTAACGGCATAGTCAGATTGCCTGTAAGAAAAATCAATTTGATAAGTTTGTTACTGCAACGGCTCTGGTAATTACAGTGTTAACCACCGAATGCGGAGCTACACGTACATTAGTGTGAGGGAACACGGGAGCCAGCCGCCTATCAATGTCACCCCATAACTCAGTATGTCTGTCAGCGCACAGAGGCCAAGCTATCGTTATTGCATTATGGTTATTACCCTGCACTTTTTGCAGTGTGAAGGAGCTTATAATGCAAACACTAAAACTTACGTTCGTTACTGCTGGTATAGTGCTGGCTGGTAGTCTGTTGCTTAGCGGTTGTGACCGTGGAAATGTTAATGCTCAAAGTGATTCACCGGATTTAACCATGACAACCGAGGATGGTACTGGTGATGATGTAAAAATAACCAGCGCGGTTAATACGGCACTGATGGCCGATGCGCAGTTAAAAGATTTCGATATTCAGATAGAAACCCGCAAGGGCGATGTAATGCTCTCCGGCAAGGTAGACACCCAAGCTCAAAAAGACCAGGCTAAACTGGTTACTGCAGCAACCTCTGGTGTGCATTCAGTAAACAATCAACTGAAAGTAAAGTAAACAATGTCAGTAAAACCGCTGGTTTGACTCGCTGAATAGAAAGGTGACAAACCAGATAGACAGATATCTTCTGATCTAAATCCTCCACTTATGCCACGCAATACCAATCCCCGCCGATGTTGCTGCGGGGCGTTGGCCCTCTTGATTTATAAAATGTGTGAATCTTGCCGCTCTCTCTCATGTGCATCCGTACACTTCAAGATATTCAAGCTATCTTTTTAATAAGTTGTCTTCAATGCCCTTCAGTAACTTGTAGGGGATTGGTGTATTCCTGGAGCTTAGGAGTTGGCGGTTCATTTTAAAGAAATTATGTGTGTATCATTTTTGGTATGAACACTAAGCACCTTTAATAGACATTACATGCTTACAACTTAGCTATTGGATGAATTGCCTCACTGTAAGCTTTACCCTTACACCATTTTCCACTTTGATGCTGCTTCTTAAAATCACACATGGCATCCCAACGACCGCTTATGCCACTGTATTGACGGCGAAACTCTTTAGCTGAAGTCAACCAAGCATCGGAGGTTATCCCTAACTCATTAAGCAGTTTTGGTCGCCGATTATCGAGATAACCTTTCTTATCATGGCGAATGGTTCGGCCTGTCCAATCGATAAGTTCAAGATAATCAGCAAAATGAAACGGAATACCCGTTTGTACATTAAGGTGTGTAGCACCCTCAAATTTGGCAAGGGATTTGTGCATTGTTTGATGATTACCGGAGGGTTTAGCTTGTTGATTCGGGATAGTTAACGCACTAGTGGACAAATTAAGTGAGTTAATCCTTTCTTGAATCGATGTAAAATCAGAGGATTGCAAGGAGTTGGCAATTCCTGCTCGAATAGGGTTTAAGTCCACATACATCATACAAGCCAGTAATGCTTGCTCATCCAATAACGCTTGTGACTTAAAACGACCCTCCCAAAACGCACCTTTACACTCATCCTCACGATTCGCCTTACGGGCAATTTCTTCATTTAAACAGCGCATAAACCAGCTAATACTACTTAATCGTTCATGCCACTCTGCAAGTAAGCCATCAAGTAACATGACTTCACCATTGATTAAGGCTTCACCATTCATATACTTAGCCGCGACTGCATGACCTTTAGTGATTTGGCACCAGCGACTGATAATGTCTTTTTTCGTTAAAGATTTCGCTTTATCGACATCAATTTTAAGCACTAAATGATAGTGGTTATTCATCACAGCATAAGCGCAAATATCAATACAAAAAATCGACGATAACGCTTTGATTTTATCTACAATCCAGCAGCGTCTATGCTCATAACTACGACCAGTGAGCTTATCCTCACCACACAAAAAAGCCCTTCTCACACAGCGATTTATCACATGGTAGAAAGGCGTCGTATTGGCATCAATTAACTGTCTTCTGGCCGAAGTCATCACAAACTCCACTAAGACAAAATCAGGATAATTTAAAGCTTAGTTTAGAGAGTAAGAAAATACAAAAAGATATGGCTGTCCCCGCTTTTTAAGATTTTGTTACTAATTTAATTTAACCCTCTTTGATGGTGTATCACATAATAAACGCATAATCTACATAAATTTAAAAAAATAATAAAAATCCGATTTACAAAGTTTTTTGATATGTTTCAATGTTTATTGTTAGCTTATATTGTTGTGTTTTTGCGGCAGAGTTTTTATTGTTTTTAACAAATTAAATCTACGTGTTTGCTAATAAATTTTAAGAATCATAATAACCCAAGGAAAATGTATGAAAGATGCTCCAGAATTTGTTAAATCATTAATTTCGCTAAATGAACCGTGGCTAATTGTTATGTCAGTAATAATTGCTTTGCCTTATCTTATTAAACTGCTAAAAGATATATCAACAATATCCCACACAATTGAGGTGAAAAACATTGAAGGTTTTTCATTAAGCATTGTTGACGAAAATAGTTCTGCTGCAAAGTATAAGCTTGAAAAGTATTTTGCTCAGCTTTATAAGCGTTCCTTTAGTTACAAAGAGATTAAATACCTACTCAGTTTCGAATCACCTTCAACAGCTATAAAAGACTATATTTGGGGGTACTCATATTTAAATTATGAAGATAATAAAGTTAACTATCGGAAAAACTATTGGTTCAACGCGATAACATGGTTTAATGGCGCTTTTTTTATACTCTCATCTTTATGTGGAGTAGTGTCTATTGTGCTTCTATTAGTTGGATTCACGCTTGGTAGCGAGAATGAAATTTTAATTAATTTTGGGATTGTGATTATTTACTGCTTCTTTATCTCTTGGCTTACTTTAAAAGGCTCAAGAGATGTTAATGCTGCACGCAGGGTTGTTGAAAGGCAACCTAAAAAGCTGACTAAAATACATAAGATTCAAGCGCGCTAAAAAGCGTCTTTTAATTATGGCTAGTGGCCGCTGGACTCTGAGGGATCCCCTCATAAATCGGCCATTGCATAGCCATCTTTGAGTAACTGATTGGCGAACTATACCCATGAAAGATCGGACAGGCACAGATTTTTGGGGATTAATCGCTTGCACAGTAGCGACAGGAGTTCACCATCCCCTCGGAGTTGTCGCGGGGCGTTTGAATAAATTGCGTGAGTCCGGTCATGGTCGTTCTTGTGCATCCATGCACTTCACGACATTCAGGCATCCTGCCTATCAGATGCCGAGCTAGCTTTCGCAGATACAGGGGCGAATGAAAATCGGTGATTTTCGCGCTTATGAGCGAGAGGCAGGGACTGCCGAATTGGAGGGCTTTACATGGATGTGAAAGTGGAGCCTTCGGAAGCGATAGCAATTTATCCATAAGATCAAGGCTAGTCTCTAATGCATGTAACTTCGCTAGGGGCGCCAAGGGAGATCCAAGAGGGAATTGCTGTTGATCCCCCTTTTGGTCGGGTGTGGGTTGAAGACCCACGACTTTGATTCACCTCGGCCGTTAGGCCGCATAAAGAGGCTGTTCATAATTCTGTGTCAGGTTAATTTCACAGATCGATATGGTTTTCTAAGCGCCCCTCAAAATGGATTGAGAGCTGTGATAGCGTCAAATTCCAATTTTGGAT
>NZ_JAKILG010000088.1 GCF_023283765.1 Shewanella profunda
ACCATCACGTAGTGCTTGAATGGCAGCATTGATATCAAAAGTAGGTGTGGTCATAAATCATCTCTTTTTGGTATAGCTTAAAGAAATGACACAGAAATTTGAACACTACCCTTAGAACACTACTTTCGAACTAAGGCCAATCATCATTATTCCAACGATAGAGCCATGTGGCGGCAATTGGTTTATCGTCTTTTTTCAACTGGATCCTCAGTTCTGCCACATTCGTGCTTTCAGGTTCAAAAGTCACAAATACCCGGACACCATTTATATCTGGGTGAGCTACCATACGTGACGAGAGAATTTTGCCTTTGCTGATGCTGGCATCTATTGCAATTTTATCAATGTCTTGGATTTTGACATTACTGTAATCAATCAGTAGTTCTTTACCTTTAGACTGCTTCTGTCCTTTTGAGCTATATACCACACGAGCCTTAGAAGCCATATTCGGGCTATCGTTTGAGGCTGTTATGCGGTAGGAATAGCGATAGGGTTCATCTTTTTTCAGCCCACCCTTGGGTTCCCAATAGACCACTACATTATCATTGATTTCGGCATTGGAAGGGATTTCCAGCAAAGTAAGTTGTCCCTTGCCCCAATCGGTTAGTGGTTCAATCCAAGCGGATGGACGCAAATGGTAATTCGATTCAAGATCTTGGTAATAATCAAAATTACGATGACGTTGTATTAAACCAAAACCTTTAATATTTTCATCACCAAAAGCACTGATCTGTAATTTATTAGGATTATTCAATGGACGCCATAAACGCTCACCATTACCGCGATCGATTTGTAATCCCTCTGAGTTGTGCACAGCAGGGCGATAATCAGGTTTATCTGGTGAATCTAATCCGCCATATAAAAACATTGAAGTTAAGGGCGCTAGACCAATATATTGGATATCGCGACGAGGAAACAGTGTTACATCGACTTCAATCCGAGTGGGTGAGCCTGGATAGATCCCAAAACGATAGGCCCCCGTAACACTTTGGCTATCCAATAATGCGTGTACTACTATGGCAGTTTGATATTTAGAAGGTCGCTCTATCCAAAAGCGCTTGAAGAGGGGATATTCTTCACCTTTAGGTTGGGCAACATCTATTGCAAGGCCGCGATTGGATAACCCATAGGTTTGTCCCTTAGAGAGGACACGAAAATAGCTGGCACCTTGGAACATAATGAATTCACCTTTTACCCCATCGTCATTGATTGGATAATGGAGTCGTACGCCTGCATACTGACCAACCTGTGTGAGTAATTTTTCAATAACATCACTCGGAACATTAAAGGCGGTTTCAGTTAGTTCTATTGGAAAAGCATGGCTATTTTCGACCACATCAATATCCACAAGGTTTTTATATAAAAAACCAGGGGCAAAAAGTTGGACTGAAAACTTTGTGGGAGTTCCCCCCCAAATAGCGGCGTCTTCTTGGTAATTGATTTTACTGTATGTTGCAAAATCTAAATCAGTCAATTCTTTTGGCGCTTTTTTCGCCTCTTTAAAGGGGTTTTGTGCAAGCTGCTGTGCGAGCGTCACGACAGTGTCATGGGAAAATGTTTTACTTTTTTTATCTTCTCCATTGCTAGCTGCAAAAGCGGGATTGAAACCAATATAGCAGGCAAAAAAAGTCCATAGAAAGAAAGTGAACATAGTTAATTTTTGCTTTGCTATTGCAGGATAGCGATAGCGGGTTGAATTATGGAATGTTAAATGCGGTCGCAAAATGGAAACTCCTCACTTTCATGATCCTAGACGATGCTGATTGAATCCTAGCTTTTCATCTAAATTTTAATTATTTATTAAATGCTTACTATGCTATGGCATAATTGGATTGCATCTCACTGCTTGAGATAACTATCGATTTTATCTCAAAAATCAAGGTATTTATCAGCGAAATTAGTACAGTTAGTTTAGCGGTATAAACATTTTATCTGTACTCTATTATCACTGAAAAGAGATCTAATCGGATGAAATTCACACATCATTAATTTTATTCCCTATAAAACGATTTTTTTGTAACAATTTCAGCGTAAATATATCGCTAATGGCAACATGTTGTAGAGTTGAGCCTATTTCAGTAAATGTGATAAATCACTACCAATGGGGATTAGGATCTCCTGCTGTTCACCACAGAATAAATAGGCCGGATTATCACCTAAAAGTACTAAAGTATTATCCTTACGCCAAAGTGCAGATCCTTCGACTATAGCAACAACAGGCGTTAATGGGTCAACTCTAGTAAATTCTAGCAAGCGTTGGGCACGGGTTTCACCATTGTGTCCAGGCGTACGGTAATTGGAATAATGAGGATTTAATTGAAAGGGTACTAAATTTAATGCCCTGAAAGAGGGGGGTTCGATTATAGGCATGTCATTGGTGGTTCTTATGCTGACTCCCGATACATTAGAGCCTGCACTCCAGCCAATATAAGGTTTACCTTGAGTGACTTCTTCGCGGATAAGATCCACGAGATCATAACGATATAATTCATGCAACAGGTGGAAAGTATTGCCGCCACCAATCAAAATGCCGTCAGCATCTTTTATCGCCTGACGGGGATCGGGATGCTGATGTATGCCACTGATATCGAGGTTTAGCTCGGCAAGACCTATGACGACGGATGCTAAATAAGTGTCGTAACTCATACTGACACCAGCATAGGGAATGAAAATCCATTTTTGAGCTTGAGCGGTGAATGGTTTTATAAAGGGAATAGCATGGGCTAAGTAGGGAGTGTCACCGACACGAGAACTGCTCAGAAGTAAGGTGTTGATGGTCATTTTTAATCCTAAAATTCCAGAGAGTGCTGGTATGTTAACAAAGATTAATCCTGATAAATATAGAGAAATAAGTATGAATTAGCTTGTAGCATAGGCAGCGCTTAGATTTAAGTTTTGATTAATACACTGTCCCTAGACTCTCGATCCATGAACGACAGTGTTTAAAAATACAAGAAAAGGATAACCCGACAAAAAACTCTTTATCTTTACCTTTGAATTTCGATTATTTGGACATATTATGTCTTTGAGCAAAAGTTAAACGGCATAATTAGTGCCCTAAAGGAGCTGAAATGAAGCGTATTTTCTTATTAATTGCGACTAACCTAGCCGTGTTGCTAGTAGCCTCAATTGTGATGTCTATTCTGGGCGTTAACACGTCTACCATGGGTGGATTGTTGGTGTTCGCTGCAATTTTTGGATTCGGTGGGGCTTTTATCAGCTTAGCGATTTCAAAATGGATGGCGAAAAAAGCCATGGGGTGTGAAGTGATTACAACCCCCCGTGATAGCACTGAACGTTGGTTAGTTGAAACGGTTGCCCGCCAAGCCCAGCAAGCTGGAATTAAAATGCCAGAAGTGGCGGTTTACCAGTCACCTGAGATGAATGCATTTGCAACTGGGCCAAGCAAAGATAATTCATTAGTTGCTGTGAGTACAGGTCTACTGTATGGCATGAGCCAAGATGAAATCGAAGCGGTATTAGCCCATGAAGTGAGCCACGTCGCTAATGGTGATATGGTTACTTTGACACTGATCCAGGGTGTAGTGAACACCTTTGTGATCTTCGCTGCCCGTGTAGTCGCAGGTATCATTAATAATTTTGTTTCAAGTAATGATGAAGAAGGCGAAGGCTTAGGTATGTTTGCCTACATGGCCGTAGTTTTTGTTTTAGATATGTTGTTTGGTATTTTGGCTTCAATCATCGTTGCTTATTTTTCACGTATTCGCGAATACCGAGCAGATGAAGGTGCGGCGCGTTTAGCCGGTAAGCATAAAATGATCGCGGCTTTAGAGCGTTTACGCCAAGGCCCTGAGAGTACAGCGATGCCCGCGCAAATGTCTGCATTTGGCATTAATGGTAAGCGTTCAATGGCTGAAATGATGATGAGCCATCCACCATTAGAGAAGCGTATTGCGGCGTTACAAGCCCGCTAAATGGTACTTAGTGTCTAGTCCTGAAATAAGTTGACACTTATTTCCACCTAAAACGCCTGATGAACCTCATCGGGCGTTTTGTATTTTAAGGCCAAATGCGGCCGTCGTTGATTATATATGG
>NZ_JAKILG010000089.1 GCF_023283765.1 Shewanella profunda
TGTAGTAGGTTGGGAGCGGTTATGGGAAGGATGGTTCAAACTGCAAACCATCCTTGAAGGCTACGAATTGGCTCTATCTCTTGAGCACGAGATGTGATCAAGAGACAGGCTTAGGCGCCTTTTTTGTTGCTATTTTGGCCACCTCCTCAGCTCTGACCTCTGCCCTGCTTCATCTTTATTTCACACTCACTTATAGGCTTGATACTCCATTTCAGAATTTTGCAATCTTGCAAACTATTTGCGCAGCATCACAAAACTCGCCATACTGATACCTATCGTGATGGGGTTAAAATAACAATAAAGAACAGGGAATTGCCTATGGATACTGCAATTAAAACACCAATCGAAATGCTGGCACACTGGGCTAAGACTCGTGGGGATGAAGTCTATTTGCGCCAACCAATCAAGGGACAATATCTTGATTTTACTTGGAGTGAGGTCCAAGAAAAAGTTCACCAATTAGCTGGCGCCCTACGTCACTTAGGGTTTGAGCCCGGCGATAAAATTGCCGTCTTATCTAAAAACTGCGCCGAATGGTTTATCACAGATCTCGCCTTGATGCATGGCGGTTATATCAGCGTACCTATTTATCCCACAGCCAACACTGATACCATTCGTTATGTGCTGCAACACAGTGGAGCTAAAGCGATTTTTGTCGGTAAGCTCGATCACTGGGCCGATCAAGAAGCCGGAGTTGGCGGTGAATTACTACGCCTTGCAATGCCCTACGACACTATGCCTGCGCAATATCAGTGGGAACAATTGCTAAATCTTGGCCATCCTTTAATTGAAACACCGCTGCCAAAGCTAGATCAGTTCATGACACTGATCTACACCTCGGGTTCGACAGGGCAACCTAAAGGCGCCATTCAAACCTTTGCCAGCTACGGCTGGACCTGTAAGGCCGTCGTGCGCGACTTACGCACCGACGGTGACGATAGGCTCTTATCCTATCTGCCATTAGCACACATCACGGAACGTGTTGCGATTGAAGGCTCATCCTTTTATTCAGGCAGTACAGTCGCCTTCGTAGAAAGCCTCGATTCCTTTGTCGCCGATGTGCAGCGGGCAAAACCTACGGTATTTTTCTCCGTTCCACGTTTATGGAGCCTATTCCAGAAAAATATCATAGATAAAATTGGCCTGAGTAAACTCAATCTATTGCTCAAAATTCCGCTGCTTAGCAGTTTTGTAAAATACAAAATTCACAAGGGATTAGGTTTAAACCATTGTCGCTTGCTCGGCTCGGGTTCTGCGCCCATTCCACCATCATTGATCCACTGGTATCACAGTATTGGCCTCAATATTTGTGAAGCTTGGGGGATGACGGAAAACTGCGCTTATTCCATTATCAATTACCCCTTTGATGCCCGTAAAATTGGCACCGTTGGCCGTCCAATAGAGGATTGCTTGATACGCCAAGGGGACGATGGCGAGTTACTGATCAAAAGCCCAGGTCTAATGACTGCCTATTATTTACAACCCGAAGCTACCGCAGCGGCCTTCGATACCGACGGTTTCTTCCGCACTGGCGATTTATGCGCCATAGATGCCGATGGCTGTGTGACTATTACAGGCCGTGTTAAAGATAATTTTAAAACCGCCAAGGGCAAATATGTCGCGCCCGTCCCGATTGAACGTAAGTTAGCTCAGGATCCCCACGTGGAGCTTATTTGCGTTATTGGCTCTGGTTTGCCGCATCCCATAGCACTAGTGCAATTATCCGAAGGCGCAAGCCTACAAGCCCGTGAGGAAGTAAGAACCTCACTGAAAGCAACACTGGATAGCGTTAATCCACACTTAGAGTCCCATGAACATGTGGATGCGATTGTGGTCGTCAGCGAACCTTGGTCGATTGAAAATGATGTACTCACTCCAACCCTAAAAATTAAACGCCATGTGCTAGAAAAAGCCTTTAGCGAACGTGTCGATGGAATTCGGGGCGCTACAATATGTTGGGAAGATGAGCTTCCAACAAAATAAATGCTATAAAACAGTGAGATAACAAATTTTGCTATATCACTAAATCAAAGCACGTCATAAGGCGTGCTTTTTTATGACATATTCTGTCAAACTGTTTTAAAACCACGTATCATGAGTGCCTGTCGGTTTAGGGTGCGCGCACCTAAATTCAATTCACTTAATCAAGATTTAACAGAGTCTAAAAATGCTCATTGCACTTTCAATTATCGGCGGTTTTATTATTTTAACCTTAGGCGCAGAAGCCCTAGTGCGCGGCGCGAGTTCAATTGCCCTGCGTTTAGGTATTACTCCGTTAATTATCGGCTTAACTATCGTGGCTTTTGGTACCAGTGCACCAGAATTAGCGGTCAGTGTTAAATCCGCTCTGGCGGGTAACAGTGGCATCGCCCTGGGTAATGTGATTGGGTCAAACATTGCAAACATTGGTTTGATTTTAGCGATTACCGCGCTTATCCGTCCAATTCAGGTACAATCCCAGATAGTAAGACGTGATATCCCTTTGATGATCTTAGCTTCTATGCTGTTTTGGGGTTTATTGCTAGACGGTGAACTGAGCCTAGTTGACGGCGTTGTGCTGCTTTCACTGTTAGTGAGTTATTTAGTGTTTAGTTACATCAGCTCAAAAAACACTAAGGATGCAGATGGTGAAATCATCGAAGAAGGTCCTAAGAGCCCGCTGTTCTCAATTTTATTTATTCTAGTGGGCATTAGCATGTTAGTCGGTGGTGGTATTTTATTTGTGGATGGCGCCGTCGCTCTCGCTAAAACCTTCGGTGTTAGTGAAGTGATTATCGGTTTAACTATCGTCGCAATTGGCACCAGTATGCCTGAGTTGGTCACCTCGGTTTTAGCCGCGCTAAAGGGGCAAAGTGATATTGCTATCGGTAATGTCGTAGGCTCTAACCTTTTTAATATCTTAGGTATTTTAGGTGTCACCGCAATAGTTCACCCAGTATCGGCTCTGGGTTTTCAATCCCTCGATTTTATCGTGATGTTAGCCTTCGCCATCGTCATTTTACCCTTCGCTTGGACAGGCTTACGTATCGGCCGCCGGGAAGGCGCTGTTTTGTTGCTTGGCTACTTAGGCTATATGGGTTACTTAGTAAACCAAGCAAGTACGCAATCGCTGGTTTAATCTTTATTTAACTCAGATAAACACCGGAGCATTCCGGTGTTTTGCTATCTGTGAGGTCAACTGTCCTCAATAAGTCTCCTTTATTCATCATTCTTCGCACTGGAGTTCATATCTATGTGTAGTGGCATAGTGAATTTGGCCACCTAATAAGAAATGTTATGATCTCACTCATAACCCATTTAGGTGACAACATGAATAAAAGTAAACGTGCACGATATAGCGCCGC
>NZ_JAKILG010000090.1 GCF_023283765.1 Shewanella profunda
TGAAACTTTGCCCGAGCAGTTTTGCTATCACGGTGGTTACAGTCGCTATTGTACTTGTAAACTGGAAGATGATGATGGCAATGAGATTTTCTATCAGGTAGTGTTTAGAGTGTGGAAGGAACAAGGAAAAATGCGTTTTCACGTTGAAAGTGCCTACCCCTTGCCGAGTCGGCCATCGAAAGTCAAAAAGGTCAATTTTTGGGTAATTTGCCACAATCTTTTGAACAATAAGAAGTTGCCCAAGCCATCCTCTAAGTAATCCCAATGTTCGCTCAATTGATCGAACATTGCTGTAATTCATTGTATTCATAGCACTCTTTAAAAGTCAGCTCATTAATCTTTTCCGATTAATTCATATGAACGGGCGGATTTACGATTACAACCTCGGCCGATTTATGAGTGTGGACCCGTTTATACAAGCGCCTACGTCAACCCAGTCGGTAAACCCGTACAGCTACATCATGAACAACCCGCTGTCAGGCACAGATCCGACCGGGTATTGCAGTACGGGCAGCCACATAAAAGGTAAAGATGTTGCAGGATGCTCAGTTGTCTTTGATGCTGGCAGCGGTGGTTCTGGGAAGAAAAAATCAGAAGCCAAAGTGACCAGCAATGGTGGAAATAACTACACTGCGAGTTTCCAGTTAGACAACAAAACAACATTGGAAGTTGATTTCAAAATCAATAATGTTGGTAGCCAAGGCGCAATTGCATCTGGGAGTGGTGTTGGCGGTTATACCGATGGTGAGCTGGCGAAGATGGGCTTCTCTGCAGGGACTCGATTTATTAACGATTTTGGGGATTGGAGAGCACGACCTGGTGGTGTTAGCATCGAACAAGATCAAGCGGCTCTCGCAGAGGCGGCGGGGGTTGCAGGATTTGCTGGCGCCGTACTATTAACTGGCGGTGCGTTAACTGCTTATATTGGTGCAGAAGCGACTGGATTAGTGTTTATAGCTGCATCTGGTGGTGATATGGTTGATGTTGCCTTAGCTAGATTGCCAGTTGCAAATAGTGGGTCGAAACTTTTACCCTATTCATCCGAAACTAGGTTTTTCAAAGGTGATGAAGCAGTGCAGCATTTTGAAAAACACAGTTCAGAGTTAATGCAAGCTTTTGGTCGAACCATCTACAACCTCAAAAATTATGTAGGTGATGCAAATCATGTAATCAAAGAAGGGACATTCGTGCCTGAAATGAATGGCTATGTTAGGTTAATTGGCGGAGAGGGAAGTGCTAAGTACGGTTTTGTTGGTTTGGATAGGACAACAGGAAACATAACAACATTCCATGTTAAATCTGTTAGTGAGCTTTCGAAGAAAGCTCCGAGTTTGGGGTTTTCGAAATGATAATAAAAAGAGCTGAATGGCTTTCAGAGACTGCTGAAGAAGCCATTTTATATATTGGTGATAATAGTTTTGAATGCGCAGCGTTTTCGCATCCATGTAATTTAAATACTGGTGATAGTTTAACTGAACCGTTGCTGGCTATTTCAGTAAGAGGTGTCGTTAAAATGCTGTCTTCGGTTCAACTTTCTATACATCGCCAAGGAAAAAGCTTCGTTCATGATGTTGTTGCTAAAGTGATTAATCCCCAAGCCGGAATAGTAACTGTAGGATCTATAGAAATTGAACTAGATCAGCCGTTGCCTCGCGATATTGGACTGGAAGATGTGATTCAGTTTACTTGTGGTCGCCTCGATGTGATTGCGTAGGAAAATCTAGAACTCACCTATTACTGTAATTTTAGCCAATTAGCCCCATGCATTTGGGGCTTTTTCTTGCTTAAAACTGGGCAATGTGACCAGCAGCCTGAGCAGTCGTGACCAGTAGAAGAGTTCAGCCTCTAACAGCCGTGTGCGCGATTTGGTGCAGTGCCACTACCTGGCGGCACTGGCGCAATTGAGCGTTTCTACTGTTCATGAGTGATCAGTTCTACTGTTTTGAGCTGCTCAGCCTGCTGCGAGTTTTGACCAAATGAGTTTTTGGAGATTATTCGCTTAAGTTCATGCAAAGAAAATGGATAGCTTGTTTATCGGTTTTAATACTAACGTTCAATAATCGCCTTACAAATTTTAATCCGAAACTGACAAGTTAGAGCAAAGGAGCTATCACACTTTTGTCCAGAAATGAGCCTTGTCGAGTAAATCACTTTTGCCCCAAAAGTTTGCTAGTACTCGTTTGTTCATTTGGGAGTTTACGAACGAGTTGCCTTACAAAATCTAATCAATTGGCCCGACTTTTAACGCTTCGCTATAACAGCCCAAATCTGGACAGGTATACAGTCATATCTTAAAACGCCTGTTTTTGAGGGCGTTGAGAGCAATATCCGTGGAAAAATCTAGCCATCCAGGTTAAATCGCATGATTTAGGATCCTCTACTAGACTCAATAAAAGTGTTGATGTGGAGGACTTGCTATGCCGCGCCCAAGAAGAACTCAGATCAGTGTTGAGGACACG
>NZ_JAKILG010000091.1 GCF_023283765.1 Shewanella profunda
TTTAAAACAGATTTGATAGTAGTAAAAAGACAGAAAGAGGCAACATAAAGATTACAGCCTTAAAAAAACAAACCCCGGTGTCAAAAACCGGGGTTTGTCATTAATCTGAAACGACGCATTAGCGTCGTTTTTTATATTCTGTGCAATACCAATCGTATTGTCTATGTTCACATTAACTGTATCTGCATAGGTAAAATGATTGGGATAAGTTCAGCTTAAGCGCCACGCCAGTTGCGCATTTGATTGGCTTCCTTTGATAGCACAACGACTTCTGAGCGGGTCATCATATCCTGTAAAGCTAATTTATCGGTGTTAATTAATATCCAAAGATTGCCAATACCCAGTAATGACCAAATAATGCGTGCATAGGCGGTAACCAGGCTTAAATTTTGGCCGTTAGGATGTTGGATTTTCAAGCGCCACGCGCGCATGCCTAAGGTTTGTCCGCCTCTACTCCAAAATAGCGCGTAGAAAGTGCCAACGCATAGGGCAAGCCATAGCTGATATATACCATGGTAAATCGGCGTGCCATTTAGGGCATCTGAGATATGTTCAAAACCATTCATGCTCACAAGTCCTGAGGATGTCAGGCCGAAAAATATTCCAAACCCAATGGCGCCGGCAAACATATAGACAGCAACCGCTAGTAGAAGATCGTAGATGGCGGCGCCCAATCGACGGAAAAATCCCGCCCGCGGAAAGTTGGCATGTTCACTATTTAACATTGGCTAATCCTAGTCTGAAAAAGGCATTATTAGATAAAATTGCACTTAAGCTTCGGGCTCTTCGTCGCGAACAAAGTGAATATTACTGAAGCCAAAACGGGCGAATTCAACTTTTCTAAAATCCTTTTCTGCCTTTGCGCCTTTGCGTGAGGTCATGGCAATTTGTTGTTCCATGGCTAAAAACTTCGTAAGGTCAATGCCTTCCGCTTCGGCGACGGCTTCATATAAATCGTGGTGTTTGTCGTAGCTAAAGGCGATGGTTTTAGTCTGACCTTTGAAGGTATAAGTGACTTGACGGGCCATGGGGGAGCTCTCCTGAAATAAGTCTGAAATTAATTAAATTCACTTCTAAAAATAAAATACACAGCACCTAAGATGCACAGTCCTGCCCACAGATAATCGAGCTTTAATGGTTCTTTCATGTAGAAATAGGCAAAGGGGACAAACAGACTCAAGGTGATGACTTCTTGTAAAATTTTTAATTGGCCGACATTCATCACCGTATACCCGATACGGTTAGCAGGCACTTGCAATAGGTATTCGAATAGGGCAATTCCCCAACTGACTAAGGCGGCAATAATCCAAGGTTTTGAGCCTAGGGTTTTTAAATGGCCATACCAAGCAAAGGTCATAAAGATATTGCTAAGGCAGAGTAAGCCAATAGTCGTCAGGGTCGGATTCATCTTTAATCTCTATGATTGATTTTATAAATCATATACATGGCATCATGGGTGTAAGTACCAAGACATTTATCGATGGTTTGAGATTTAAAACCCATTTTACGCCAATAACTGTCGGCGCCTTGCACTGCAACTAAGGATAACGAGTTGAGGTTCAAGCGATCCGCTAATAGTTTTAATCGCGTTAGTGCCTTAGTGCCAGCACCTAAACCTTGGGCTTTGACCGAAATTGCAATATCGTGCAGATATAAAGTATCTGCCTTCGGTAAATGGGTGATAGGTTCATATAGCGCGGGTGGCATATTAGTGGTCCAAGGGTGGGCTAAACAATAACCTACAACCGACTCATTGACTTCAAATACAAAGCAGGACTGGGGTGATACTTGCCATTTACTTTGTAGAACATGCAGAGGCTCAGGATCCAACTGCGCATAGCATTCATCTTGGATCTGTAGAATCGCATCCCAATCCTGTGGGGTGATTGCACGCAGTAACATGGCCGATATTTATCCCGTTCAAAGTGTCCTGATTAAAATAAGCTCGGCATTATATACTTAAACTCGCCTAAAAAGAGAATTCAGCGGTAATTTAAAGCCTCTATAAGCCAAGTAAAATGTTATTTCATTCATAAATACCACTTAGAATATGCAGTTATGAAGGCAATATCATAAGTGCATAATGTGGGAGGGATAAACCCATTTTAGAGTTAATTTTTTAGTTTAGAAATGATCCTTGTCTTGCTATTCTGTCGTTCATAAGTTGATAATTACAGTGAAATAAATGGAATGCTGTATCGTCCAAGGAGATGACTATGTGGGCGTTTTTAGTTGAACAGCCTAATTTACCTTATACCATCGCTTTTGCCTGTGTGCTTTTTCTGGGTGTTTTTGAAGCTTTCGCCCTCTTAATTGGTTTAAGCATGTTAAGTGCCTTGGACCAATGGCAGGGCGGGATCATACTTTGTTAACTAACGGAAACTTTTAGGCTTAAACAGGATCAGAGCAAGCATGTTATGCTAACGACCTATTCCCTATGTCACTGTTTGAACACTT
>NZ_JAKILG010000092.1 GCF_023283765.1 Shewanella profunda
GGCCAATTTAAAAGCGAGGGAATAATCACGTTGAGTTCGTTTAATTGTTGAAGTCATTACACTCTCCAAAATGAGTTTGAAAAGTGTCAACGCTATTTAGGACGGGTCAAACATATCAATAAAGTCACATAAATTTTGTAAATTCTGGACTAGAAAAATACCTATCAATATCTACCTGACCACAGCTACTCGTATGTTCATGGGCCAACAATTTATCTATTGGAATTATCACACTTTCAACATCTGTCGTTGATTCAGCTTTAAGTCTAAATGCGTACCCCGAATCTTCACCAGATTCCCAAACAAAGACGCATGAAACGGGACCATAATCATCCCATTTTTTTCCAACGCGCCCTTTTCTTCTCAACAAGTTTAAGGCTCCATCGGGGCCCTCAATAGCCATTCTTACAGAAGAATGTCGTGCTTTTCGCCATAGACTGCGAGTATGAATAGCGCGATAGTTTATCGTCATTGCTGTGCTCCCTGCCTCTATCGGTTGTTTCGTTTAAGCCATGTATTATTTTAGCAGTCTTCATATCAAGGCATGTCGAAAAATTTCCAACAAATGACCGTCTTCGTTAGTATCTAATCCCAGAGCTCGACTAATCTCATTCTCACTGACAGCTTCAGGTGTCACCACAGAGTATTTTAACATCAACTTGCTACGCAGCAATCGGTCAAGGTGAACGTCAAAGGCATCATGTTGCGGATGAGTAAGTGTGGGTAAATGAATAAATACTGGTTTCATTTTTCCGATGCGGTAGACCCTATCGGATGCTTGAGCCTCTTTTGCGGGATTCCAATGTCGTTCTAGATGGATTACATGATTGGCACCAACAACCGTAAGCCCAACACCGGCGGTTACCGGGGACATGTTGAGCACATTGAAACCGGCTTTTTCCTCAAACTGAGAGATCAGTTTTTTCTTGTTAGGTCATCCGTTTTATTAGAAACGGCCTTTGTATCGCCGTTGATGACTGCGATATCTTATCCATAAATCTGGTCAAGCCACAGTTTTAAGAGGCGCTGTAACCGCTTAGTCACCATGAACAAAATTACTTTTTCCTGCTGCTACAGGATTCGGTCTAACAGCTGTAAAACAATGGTAAGCTTTCCGGATTCGTGCATCAGCTTAACGGCTTGTTCTGCGTTATTGGCATAAAGGGCTACTTCTTGCTCCAGCCGCGGATGTAACGAGATACATAAGTGCAGCTATCGCTCGGCTTTGCATGTTCTCTTCTAACGTTTTTTGCGTGCGGTAATCATCCAGCACTTCGTCGTAAGCGCTGAGTTATAACCCGGTCATCTCTTTGGCTAACTCGGGCTGATATTGCTGTGACTTACCGTCACTAGCCGGCGTTGTTGCCTAAAAGCATAATCTAAAATCAACATCGCAAAACCTAACAATAGAATGCAGATTTCAGCCAAGCAGTTGCGGATAATGCTCATATCCTTTAGTTTTTTATGCTGTTCATGGCATATTTCTGGATGATTATATGTTTAGGCAACAACGCCTCACTAGCCGGTACGCCACAACAAATTGTCTTAGTCGGTAACCCTTTAAGTTGATCTTCTTTGACTCAACGAAGCATAAATGTACCTACAGTGCGCCGCAGATCATCACCGACCTCAGTACGTACTCTATCTCGTTCGTCTTCTTCTGCATTCATAATTGGCTTTATCCAGGTATCTCGGAAATGTTGCCAATTTCCCAATAACCCTGGCTGCGCAATGTCCCACAAACACCAAAAATCTCCTAGGCTGTTTTCGACAGGCGTACCTGTCGAGAACAGCTTAAAGTCGGCTTTTAAACCATTAACAGCACAGGTTTGGACTGTCTAACGATGACAATGACTTCAATTTTAGGGAACTGCTGATTGACTTTGATGGCACAGGTTATCTGGCAATGTACCAGTATGATGGCGGCGAGCGATTGATAGTGTTGTGTATCCGCCACAAAAAGAAGCCGGTTACTGATAGAGACTTTATCAGCAAAGATGTTTTCTCATGGATGTACGATTATGAATATACTGCCGCGCTATGTAAGCACAAAAGCAAGGGATTTTAGCCCTTGCCTTTACTTCCCTATTTGTACTCCAAGCAGCAACAGTACTAAGAAAGCTAATCATCAACTTGTAACCTACCCAATAAACGACTACAGCCAAAGTTGTGAGTGCCATTCCCATAAATTTTCGTGTCGGTTTTAGCAAAATAACTTAATCTTTTAAACAAAGCTTGGTACGTATAAGTGAAATCGGCTTGGTTACGACACAGTAAATATTGCAGGGCGGGATCATACTTTGTTAACTAACGGAAACTTTTAGGCTTAAACAGGATCAGAGCAAGCATGTTATGCTAACGACCTATTCCCTATGTCACTGTTTGAACACTT
>NZ_JAKILG010000093.1 GCF_023283765.1 Shewanella profunda
ATAAAATTCATAGCGTGCGCCTAAAGTTGTTTTGTAGATCAGATCAACAACATCAGCGCGAGTTCAAAAAAATCCCCCGAATTTATCGGGGGATTTGTGTATAAGAGACAGCCGCAGGGCCCTTTTTTCTGCGTAATAAATTAGCGCCAGTCATGCATAATACTGACTTTTCTGAAATATCTTTAATGGAAATCAGCTCGTTTTACTTCACTAATGTAGTTATCTCTTATCTGTAACATGGTATAACTTAGCCACGGAAATAGGTTTACGAGGTTGTCATTTTGGCTACAAAAAGAATAGTGATCGTGGGTGGTGGTGCTGCTGGTTTGGCACTTGCATCTAAGTTGGGCCGTAAATGGGGCGGTAGTGATATCGTCGATGTGTGCTTGATTGATAAAAGTCCTATTCATATATGGAAACCTAAATTACATGAAGTGGCCGTTGGAGTAATAGATCAATCTATTGAAGGGTTACTTTATCGCGATCATGGCCTTAAAAATGGTTACCGTTATATTCGTGGTGAGATTGAGCAATGCGATCCCGATACAAAAACTATCCAACTGGCTGCTGTCTATAACGATGATGGGGAATTACTATTAGACCCACGCCCAATAGAGTATGATTTTTTGGTGCTTGCATTAGGTGGCGTTTCTAATAGCTTCAATACATTAGGCGCAGAAGAACATTGTATATTTCTCGATAGTTTAGAAAATGCCAATCTATTTCATCATAAACTACTCGATGCTTTACTGCAGTTAAATGAAACTCAAGAAAGAGTCAGTATCGGCATTGTTGGTGCTGGAGCCACGGGAGTTGAATTAGCTGCTGAACTTCATCATGTGATTGAATCTGTTAAAGAATATGGTTATCTTAACATATCGAAGAATCATCTTGATGTGCATCTCATTGAAGCCTCACCCAAAATCCTCCCCCAATTATCTGAACGTGTTAGCGCAAGAGCACAGGCCGTTTTGGATAAGATTGGCATACGTTTACATATTGGTGTGCAAGTTAAAGAGGTTACCCGTGAGGGTTTTATCACCCAAGATGGTGATGTGATTGAAGCCAGTTTAAAAGTATGGGCTGCGGGAGTCAAAGGGCCTAAAGCCTTCCAAAATTTTACTAAATTACCTATTACTCCGCGTAATCAAGTGGAGGTTGACGCCTGCATGCGAGTAAAAGGGCATCAAGATATTTATGCACTAGGCGATTGTGCTTTATTAATTCAAGACTCTGGGCAGCCTGTTCCTCCAAGAGCGCAAGCTGCGGCACAAATGGCAGACACTTTATTTGATAATATCGTTAACCGTTTACAAGGCAAGCCAGAAAAACCCTTTGTTTATAAAGATTATGGGTCACTGGTTTCTTTGAGCCGGTTTTCTGCTGTTGGTAATTTGATGGGAAATCTACGTTCAGGCACTTTCTTTGTAGAAGGGCATATCGCGAGAATTATGTATATTTCTCTATATCAAAGACATTTAGCGAGTTTATATGGCTGGTTCGCGGCGATAGTATATCGAGTGGCACAGAAGCTATTGAAATGGCAGCGACCAAAGCTCAAGTTGCACTAAAGCGAGCGTATTGATATACCAAAATAAACGGAGATCGATTGCTCTCCGTTTATTTTGGTTTGTAAGTCGTTGTTTAATAATTAAGTATTAGCTAAATGAAGGTTTTTGGGTGTGGGTTTGAAGAGATGGATTGGGGAGTTTTAATCTTCGCGATAAAAACAAAACCGCCGTTTGGTGTTAGCAATAGGGCGGTTTTGTTGGTATAGATATTGAAATAATGGAAAGTTAAAACGCGTAACTTAGGCTTGCAAGCACAGTGTCTTTGGTTTTAAAGGCGCCATCAGTGACTTTTTGATCACCAGTAAGATCTGTCCCTAACCACGCAAGGGAAAGACCAAAACCTGCAAATTCCGTTGATACTCCAATAGAGTAATCGGAGTAACTGTCGAAACCTTCGCCATCATCTAAGGCATCACCAGCGTTGTAGCCGTAGTGCAGATCGAGATTCCAATTTTCCACAAATGCATAGGAATAGTTGATCTCAGTATAGTGATAGTCTAAGTCGCTTCCTCCATAATCATCGGTAAACCAATAGGCTAGGCGAAAGCCTTTAAATTCCACTCCTGCGGTGACTTCAAAGTAGCCTAGATCACTCTCACCGGAATAGTTGTAGCGGTAGAGGGTTATGTCATAACTCAATTCCTCACTGAGATCGTTGCCGTAGGCCACATAAAAATCATACTCAATATCGGGACCGTTATAGCGTAAGCGTCCGGGCAACTACACCTATCTTTTAAAATTCCATGGTAACAGGCTGTCTATATCCGGTGCTGGTTGGCACAGTTCATTAAGGCAAGCCATGATGTAATCAAAT
>NZ_JAKILG010000094.1 GCF_023283765.1 Shewanella profunda
GTAACCGTCTAGCGAACCACACCTCGCATCATTAATCTGCCTATTTGAAAATACCTGCTCAATGATAAATTTGGAGCAGGTGATGAAAACATACAGAACAACTACTCAGTGGCAGATGCTACTTCAACAACGCGGCTCGTTTAGTGGCACTAATGTTGAATTCTGCCAACATCATAATGTCTCGATTACCACTTATTATAAACAACGTGCTTTACAGGCTGAGAACCAGCAAAAAATAACCTTACCAACGCGCGCTACATCATCACGCTTTATTCAACTAAAACAAACCACCACTGACGTCTGCGAGCACACTCATCAAAATACACTGCAGTTTGATACCCGCACCGGCCAACTCACCCTACCTGCAGATTTAGCAACGACCGATATCGTTGCCATTATTAAAGGGCTAATGGCATGAAGATGTTTGTTGATGTGCCCACCGTTTATGTATGTGCCGATGTGGTCGATTTTCGAAAATCGATTAATGGGTTAGCCGCCTTAGTGGAAGCAGAGCTTGAACTCCCAGTGCTCAGTGGTGCGCTATTTGTCTTTTGTAATAAAGGCCGTGACAAACTCAAATTGCTTTATTGGGATAATACCGGCTTTGCGCTGTGGTATAAGCGATTAGATAAGCATAAGTTCAAATGGCCCAAACTCATGTCACCCACCATGACATTAACCGAGCAACAATTACACTGGTTATTGTCGGGTTATGATGTCATTGGCCACAGTAAAATTGATATAGCAGGTAAGCAATTACTTTAATATTTGCGATCGATTGATGATCATCAAAGGATGTTCATTTAGCACTGGAAACCCGCTGGTGACGCCTTAAAATAGGCGTCATGAAAAATGTACTTGCCCTTCAACAGCGCATTGCTGAACTGGAAAAACTGCTCGAAAATGAGCGGCAATTATCTTTACAAAAAGATGCGCAAATAGCTGCGCTAGAAGAACGCTGGCGCCTGGCCCAACAAAAACAATTTGGCAAAAGTGCTGAAGGCTTTGTAGGGCAAGGCGAGTTATTCAATGAAGTAGAAGAGATTGTTGAAGCCGTTGAGGCTGAGCAACAATCCATTAGCTATACCCGCAAAAAACCGGTGCGTAAGCCACTGCCAAAAGACTTACCCCGTGAGCAAGTTATCCACGACATTGAAGATAAAACCTGTGATTGCTGTGGCGGTGAGCTACATAAAATGGGTGAAGATAAGTCAGAAAAGCTTGAGTTTATCCCAGCGCAAATAAAAGTCATTGAGCACATTCGGCCTAAATACGCGTGCCGTCACTGTGATAAATCCTCGACGAATACGCCAATAAAACAAGCACCAATGCCTGCAATGCCGATTAATAAAGGTATCGCGACGAGCAGTTTGCTCAGTCAGCTTATCACCAGTAAATACCAATACGGGTTACCGCTTTATCGCCAGGAAGCGATGTTCAAGCAATACGGTATTGAGCTCAGTCGCCAGACCATGAGCAGCTGGATAGACAAATCCGCCGCACTCTTCGCGCCACTAGTTGAGCGACTTAAAGCCGAGCTGTTAAAGCAGCCCACGCTGTTTGCCGATGAAACGCCATTAAAGGTGGTGAAATCCGATAAAGTGAACAGCTACATGTGGGTGTATTGCTCAGGTCGAGATTCACCAGACCCGAATAATCCTATCCCTAATATCGTGCTTTACGATTTTCACAATAGTCGCGCGGCCGCGTGCGTGGTTAATTATCTTGATGGATATCAAGGGTACTTGCACGTAGATGGTTATCAAGCTTATGAAAAAACACAGGCAACCTTAACTGGCTGCTGGGCGCATGCGCGTCGTAAATTTATTGAAGCCAAAAAGCTGCAAGGTAAAAATAAAACCGGCAAAGCGGATGTGGTATTGAGCCTTATCCAAAAACTGTACGGCGTTGAGTCACGCGTTAAAGATAAAAGTGCGGATGATAAATACACGACAAGACAAGCAGTCAGTGTGTCTATACTGGACAAGCTAAAAGCATGGCTTGAGCAAAACCAACCGAATTTAGTGGGTAATACCAAACTGATAGAGGCGGCTAATTACCTGGCTAATCAATGGCACAAACTTATTCGTTATGTTGATGATGGCAGATTGAGTATTGATAATAATCGTGCAGAGCGAGCGGTAAAACCGTTTGTGATTGGTCGAAAAAATTGGTTATTCAGTCAGACAGCTAATGGGGCTCATGCCAGTGCCACGCTTTACAGCATTGTGGAAACCGCAAAGGTTAATGGCTTAGTGCCATTTGATTACATCATGGCTTGCCTTAATGAACTGTGCCAACCAGCACCGGATATAGACAGCCTGTTACCATGGAATTTTAAAAGATAGGTGTAGTTGCCCGGACGCTTAC
>NZ_JAKILG010000095.1 GCF_023283765.1 Shewanella profunda
TCAGCCACTTATCAATATCCTTTACCAAGCAGACAATCATCCAACTTCCTTGCATGATCTGAAACGATGGATCATCAAATGTTCATATGGGCAGCACTAACAGCAGCTTGATCACTCCACAGCAGTAGAAGTGATCACCCATAAACAGCAGAAGCGATCATTTTCTCCAGAGCCGCCAGATGGTGGCGCTGCAACGAATTGCGCCCCCCGCTGGCAGAGGCTGATCACTTCTACTGGCAACGACGGATCAGGCTGCTGGTCGAATTGCCCAGTTTCAGGCAACAAAAAGCCCCAAGAAATGGGGCTTCGGTGTGTACGCTTTCTACCGTATATATTCTAAAGGGTATAGCCTATAAACTGCTCAAAACAGACGGTTCACCCATAGCCAAGATACCCCACTCTTTATCATCAAATTCACCGATTTTTTTTAATAACAGGCCATGTGCTTTGCTTATACATGACAAGAGTGAAAAATCCTCAAAAAGATCACCGCTCCAGCCATATTTAAGAACTTGTGCCAATTCGGTATGGTTTGGAACCAGCGCCAAATATGCACAATGCTCCCTTAATAGAAGTTGCGCCACGCTTTCAATGGACACTTCAGATAATCGCAAAGCACCGAAATACTTTAGTCGACCATCAGATTCTAACAGGAATTCCTGTGGGCACTCCCCAAGAGGAATATCCACTCCTCTGGCCTTCAATGAACCCCACAACTTATGGTAACGAACAATTCGCGTATCTGGTTGCCATGCCGAATGCCCAATGAGGAGCCACATTGAAACATCCGGCATCTGGTGCTTGACCTTTTTTGCCACGAATCGCAAAACAGTTTTCAAAGATTCGGCTGGAGGCGATCCGATGATAGACCAACACGTACCCGCAAGAGATAAACCAACTGGAAAGGTTACATCCCTAAAATTCATCACCGAGTTAGCAACCGAAAGATCTGGTGCACTCACCATTTGAATATCAGTAATCATAGTGATTCCCTGCCTCGTCATTAAAATGTGAACCACGATTCTGTGGGTTATTAGGGCCCCAATTATGGCCACCTGCGTCATCACGAATCCTTATAGTTCTGCTGCCACCTCCTGGGGCTGGAACCTCGTACTCATAAATCCTTCCAGGTTGTGGGTTACCACGCTTATCAGTATTCGGTAATGTTCGGCTCGGCTGCTGACTCGTCGGCACTTCTGATTTACGCTTGGCTTCGTTAAGTGCTCCTGAACGACCAGCGCCCGATGGACTCATGTCAGGAGCTTTCTTATCTTTTACGACATCCGGCCCTCTACCAATCTTAAGCTTGCGTTCAACAAACTTCTCTGCTGATAATGCCGTTCCAGCCCAAGCCGCTCCAGCTAGTGAACCTGTTCTATCGTACTCTTCTAGTGCGGTTTCAACACCTTCAATACCAGATTTAATACTATCAACCGCCTGCCCAATAGGCGTCAAAGACATTATTCCTGACATATCCCCCTTGACTGAACCATAGCCTTTGGCAAAGTTAGCATCATTACCATAACTTTGCTTACTGGCGATATCGCCAAGCCCACCCGCACTACTCAGATTAAAGTTCTGACTTCGGACACTACCATTATTCATAGTCACGCTGACTTTAGCACTACCATTATCATTTTTGGTGATAGTGATCTTGCTTACATCCTTAACCTTTATATCGCCAATATCTTTGCTACAAATTCGTGTACCCGTTGCAGCTTCACAGGCATATCCTGTCGGATCAGTCCCCGCCAGCGGGTTGTTCATGATGTATGAGTAGGGGTTCACACTCTGAGTTGATGTCGGACTCTGAATAAACGGGTCCACCGACATAAACCTGCCGAGGTTATAATCGTAAATCCGCCCGTTCATATGGATTAATCGGAATGGATAGTTGAGCTGAATGTTAAAGAGCGATTGGAATACAGTGGCTTACAGCTGCACCTTACCATATGGAATCAGTGTTGTGTTTACTTGGATGATGGCTTGGGTAATTTCTTGTTGTTCAAGAGATTATGGCAAATTACCCAAAAATTGACCTTTTTGACTTTCGATGGCCGACTCGGCAAGGGGTAGGCACTTTCAACGTGAAAACGCATTTTTCCTTGTTCCTTCCAAACTCTAAACACTACCTGATAGAAAATCTCATTGCCATCATCATCTTCCAGTTTACAAGTACAATAGCGACTGTAACCACCGTGATAGCAAAACTGCTCGGGCAAAGTTTCA
>NZ_JAKILG010000096.1 GCF_023283765.1 Shewanella profunda
TCCACTAATTTATGCATAGGCCCTCCGGTGTGATGGGGTTTCTCTTGGTCGAAAGATCCGATCACTTGGAGGGCTATTAGTTCAAATTTTCTTATCCCGAGTTCAGGTTATCTAGCAAGGCATCCATACTCTGCTCTAATAAATCCAACACCGATTCAAAACCCTGCACGCCGCCATAGTAAGGATCTGGTACTTCCGTTATTTGCGTATCAACATAGGACAACATTAACTGTAACTTGTACTGATACACGACAGGGCAACGGCTACGCAGATCCGCTAAATTGGCATTATCTGCCGCTAGAATTAAATCAAAGTGTTCAAAATCGGCATCCACTACTTGCCGAGCCCGCATGCCCTCGAAACTAAAACCCCGCTTTTTACCTGCCGCCATAGCACGGCTATCGGGCTTATCCCCTTGGTGATAACCAATAGTACCCGCCGAATCCACCTCAATATTGAGCCTACGCTCAGCAATCTTAAAACGACAAACTGCCTCTGCCGTCGGTGAGCGACAAATATTGCCCATGCAGACCATCAATATTCGCCGTACACTTTGATTGTTTAACAACATGCATACCTCATAGCTCAGTATTATCAATAATTGCTCTAATGTGCTTAAACCTAGATGTAAACCTGATACAGAAATAGCTTCAAATATTAATTATTTACCTATAAATACAATATATTACACCTATTAACACAAAATGCTCTTACGCCAAACCATTATCAAAAATCAAATGCGCGCTACGATCCGAAATCTAAGGGTGTCACCTCACCTGAAGTATTACCCTTGAGCCATATACATACTAAGCATGCTCAAAAGTTAACCTGATTCGTAAAATATAAGATAAACAGCACAGAAACAAATTAGCCTCCTTGCTAAGGTTTTTTTATCGACTAGGTTTATAAGTCATAGTACGGTTTAAAATAAAAATGAGTGACCACCGCATACTCGCTCAAATAAAAAATACACCACAAAGTACCAGAAGAGGAAAAGTAAAATGGATTTTATTGAACGAATCGATGTTCTATCAAAACGTATCCCTAAAATTGCTAACAGTCTTCAAACTGAGGAAGCGACTAAAAATGCCTTAGTTATGCCATTTTTGCACACAGTTTTAGGATATGATGTTTTTAATCCTAGCGAAGTTGTCCCAGAATTTACGGCAGATACCATAGGTAAAAAAGGTGAGAAAGTTGACTATGCATTAATTAAGGAAGGTGAAGTGCAAATCCTTATTGAATGTAAAAAGTACAATGAAAAGCTGTCCATAAAACATGCGTCACAACTATTTCGTTATTTTTCGGTTACCAATGCACGCTTAGCTATTCTTACAAATGGTACTGAATATCAATTTTATACCGATCTTGATGCTCCTAACAAAATGGATGAAAAACCATTTCTGACCTTAGATCTTGAAAATATTGATGAACACTTAATTCCTGAAGTTAAAAAACTGACTAAAAACTCGTTCGACGTTAACTCAATAGTAAGCGCCGCGGGAGAACTAAAATACTTAAGTCAGATAAAATGCATTATTAGTGAGCAATTTAAAGAGCCTGAAGAAGAGTTTATACGCTTTTTCGCCTCAAGGGCTTACGATGGTGTTCTTACTCCTAAAGTAAAACATCAATTTGCTGAAATTACTCATAAAGCACTAAGACAATTTCTCAACGACAGCATTAATGAACGTTTAAAATCCGCTATTGGCAACGATAAACCGACTAATGAGAACAAAAATTTAACTGATATCCCAATCCCATCCGATGATGAGAAAATTAAGGTCATTACCACTGAAGAAGAAATTGACGGCTTCAATGTTATAAAAGCTATCTTGAGGCAAAAATTAGAAGTTAATCGAATCATAGCAAGGGATACCCAAAGCTACTTTGGCATACTATTGGATGATAACAACCGTAAACCCTTATGCCGCTTACACTTCAATGCCAAACAAAAGTATCTAGGATTGGTGGATGAAAATAAAAATGAAACTCGTCATCCTATTAACTCTGTAGATGATATTTTTAATTTCAGTGAGCAACTATTGTCGACAGTCTCCTATTACGAATAACACTATCAAAATATCAATTGCGCAGGTAGTGTTCAAATTTCTGTGTCATTTCTTTAAGCTATACCAAAAAGAGATGATTTATGACCACACCTACTTTTGATATCAATGCTGCCATTCAAGCACTACGTGATGGT
>NZ_JAKILG010000097.1 GCF_023283765.1 Shewanella profunda
TAACCCAATCAATTAACCTTCCGGCACCGGGCAGGCGTCACACCGTATACTTCCTCTTGCGAGTTTGCACAGTGCTGTGTTTTTGATAAACAGTTGCAGCCACCTGGTATCTGCGACTCCCGTCAGCTTAGAGAGCAAGTCTCATCACCAACAGGAGCGTACCTTCTCCCGAAGTTACGGTACCATTTTGCCTAGTTCCTTCAGCCGAGTTCTCTCAAGCGCCTTGGTATTCTCTACCCGACCACCTGTGTCGGTTTGGGGTACGATTCCCACTAACCTGAAGCTTAGAAGATTTTCCTGGAAGCATGGCATCAACTACTTCAGTCCCTTAGGACCTCGTCATCAGCTCTCAGTGTGTACATTAAAGTACGTGTCCCCGGATTTGCCTAAGAACACCACCTACCACCTTAAACGCGGACTACCAACGCCGCGCTAGCCTAGCCTTCTCCGTCTCTCCATCGCAGTTAGCGGAAGTACAGAAATATTAATCTGTTTCCCATCGATTACGCCTTTCGGCCTCACCTTAGGGGTCGACTCACCCTGCCCCGATTAACGTTGGACAGGAACCCTTGGTCTTTCGGCGAGGGGGTTTTTCACCCCCTTTATCGTTACTCATGTCAGCATTCGCACTTCTGATACCTCCAGCGTGGGTTACCCCTTCACCTTCAACGGCTTACAGAACGCTCCTCTACCGCGCAACCCTTATGGGCTGCACCCGTAGCTTCGGTGGTATGTTTAGCCCCGTTACATCTTCCGCGCAGGCCGACTCGACTAGTGAGCTATTACGCTTTCTTTAAATGATGGCTGCTTCTAAGCCAACATCCTAGCTGTCTAAGCCTTCCCACATCGTTTCCCACTTAACATACACTTTGGGACCTTAGCTGACGGTCTGGGTTGTTTCCCTTTTGACGACGGACGTTAGCACCCGCCGTCTGTCTCCCGAGTAGTACTCATTGGTATTCGGAGTTTGCAAAGGGTTGGTAAGTCGGGATGACCCCCTAGCCTTAACAGTGCTCTACCCCCAATGGTATTCGCTCGAGGCGCTACCTAAATAGCTTTCGAGGAGAACCAGATATCTCCCGGTTTGATTGGCCTTTCACCCCCAGCCACAAGTCATCCGCTAATTTTTCAACATTAGTCGGTTCGGTCCTCCAGTTGATGTTACTCAACCTTCAACCTGCCCATGGCTAGATCACCGGGTTTCGGGTCTACACCTTGCAACTAAACGCGCAGTTAACACTCGGTTTCCCTACGGCTCCGCTATTCGCTTAACCTCGCTACAAAATGTAAGTCGCTGACCCATTATACAAAAGGTACGCAGTCACGGTCTCAAGAACCGCTCCCACTGCTTGTACGTATACGGTTTCAGGTTCTATTTCACTCCCCTCACAGGGGTTCTTTTCGCCTTTCCCTCACGGTACTGGTTCACTATCGGTCAGTCAGGAGTATTTAGCCTTGGAGGATGGTCCCCCCATATTCAAACAGGATGTCACGTGTCCCGCCTTACTCGTTTTCATCTACGGTTAGTTTTCGTGTACGGGGCTATCACCCTGTGCCGCTGCGCTTTCCAACGCATTCCACTAACACCCCATAGACTTAAGGGCTAATCCCCGTTCGCTCGCCGCTACTAGGGGAATCTCGGTTGATTTCTTTTCCTAAGGGTACTTAGATGTTTCAGTTCCCCTCGTTCGCCTCATGTAGCTATGTATTCACCACATGATGACCGCTTATGCGGCCGGGTTCCCCCATTCGGACATCGTTAGCTCAAATGCTTGTTACTAGCTCGCCAACGCTTTTCGCAAGTTACTACGTCCTTCATCGCCTCTGACTGCCAAGGCATCCACCGTATACGCTTAGTCGCTTAACCATACAACCCAAATG
>NZ_JAKILG010000098.1 GCF_023283765.1 Shewanella profunda
TGGCTGCGCTATATCGAGCACGTTTACTTTTATTCATGTTGTCACCTAAATGGGTTATGAGTGAGATCATAACATTTCTTATTAGGTGGCCAAATTCACTATGCCACTACAATTATCAAAGTGTTTTAAATACTCAGGTTTATCATTAAAAACCGAATCATAATAAAATGCCATTCCCGCAGTACCAAATAATATTAAGACAATTTGCATAGTGATTAAGACGGAAGCTACATTTTTAAAGGCAATTCTTAATTTTAATTTTTTTTCAAAACTCTCAATTATCAACTCGATACTCCCTGTGAGTAATAACGCCGCGCTCTGCGACAAATTTGGAGCTCTGCGGAAAATTTGTCCGACAGCAGCGCCTTGTTAGATGATTTTTCACATGTTCGCAAACATTGATCCAGATTGAGTAACATGAATTGGCTTTGATAGCAAATTTTCAAGAAATTCTTGAGGTGCAATACGCTCATAAACATCTAAAAACTCTTCAATAAGTGCCAAGTAATTTTCATGTTTACCAGAAACAACTTCCCGCCAGATGCTTGGCCTGTATCGAACCAATATCGATAAAGAGTAAAGCAAAGCTACACAAATTGCTCGATACTCGCCCACCGAACCGAAGATAGGAATTATTACACTAGAACTTGTATATGGACTGCGATGTTGCTTTAGCACTCCATGCCAGTATTCTTCTTCAGGATGTTTAATTAGAGCTTTAAAATGAAGACCTGGATATTCCGATGTTTGGTACTCGATTTGATCTAGCGACAAGGATAAAGCTGCTATATCTCCTTTGGATTTAGAACATGAAATATCATTGATAGTTACATAGGTCTCTCTTAGCCTTGGTTTATTTAGTCCAAAACCACCGTTTGACTCTGAGTCATAATTAAATGTTAACCAATTTGGAGGAGAGTTAGTGACCAACAAGAATAGATCTTCTAATTCAGGTATCCTTGAAAACAGCTCAATGAGAGTGATGACTCATTCTTTGATAAATCTATTTCGGAGGATTTTTTGGTTTTTTTAGCTGGAAATGATGCAACATCGGCACCCAAGAACTCCACCCATTTTTTGAAAAAACCATTCGATAGAACTCCTACAACAAAGCCCTCAAAGGAGTTCTCATCAAGCGAGTCAAATGTATAAAGGCCATGACCAAATTTAGTCATATTCTCAACTTCATCAAGTGAGTCAGGCCCTTCTGGCGAAGCAAGCATTTCAGCAGAAGCAAATGCAATTGCGCCATAATATAGACTTACAATTCTCTGGTTCAATTTTTGTTCACTTGCAGCTTCAAAGTAATCACAACCGTTTTGAATACAGAAGGCTAATCCTTCTGCTTTGCATTCAGCGACTTCGCTAGAGTAAGTTATCGCTTTTGAAGCATATCGCTCAATAACCAATTTTTTTGATAGACCTTTAGTCTTGAACTGTTTTATTCGACTCCAAATTTGTTTAATGGGGCTCTCAGATTGAATATGGCTTGTAAACTCCCTTGGTTTTATCTTGGGCTTTTGAGGCCCACCCGCAGAAATTTGTCCTTCGGAAACTAATGAATTCCACTTGATTACATAAGTCTGGATGCTGGATTTTTCGATGACTTCAGTTTCGATACCATAAGCATACGATTCAAGATGATAGAAGCCGCCATTAAGAACTATCAAATCAACAGTTTTATCTAGAATTTTATAAATGCCATTTGCCGTGGCGAGGCTGTTCATAATTCTATGTCAGGTTAATTTCACAGATCGATATGGTTTTCTAAGCGCCCCTCAAAATGGATTGAGAGCTGTGATAGCGTCAAATTCCAATTTTGGATGGGGTGGGTCCAGCGCTCAG
>NZ_JAKILG010000099.1 GCF_023283765.1 Shewanella profunda
CCCCCTGTGTCAGGATTGTTGTCACCCCTAAATAATCATTATGTTTAAAGACAGGGTGCGGCAAAAGAGAACGATATGGCTCGGTATTCACCAGAACGTAAAGAGGCGATCCTTAAAAAATTATTACCTCCTCACAACTTAACGGTCGCAGAGGTCGCTCGGGAAGAAGGCATCGCGGTGCAAACCTTGTATCATTGGCGAGATATTGCCAGAAAAGAAGGTCGCCCCGTGCCAGGTAAAACATTAACAGCCGATGATTGGTCGGCTGAAGCAAAACTTGCCGTGATTATTGAAACAGCGCCGCTGTCGGAAGCGGAGATAAACCAGTATTGCCGTGAAAAGGGCTTGTTCCGCGAGCAAGTACAGCAGTGGAAACAGGATTGTTTAGCTGGTTTTCAAACCTCAGAAGTACAAACTAAAACCATTAAACAGCAGGCTAAGGCTGACAAAGCCGAAATCAAATCGCTGCAACGGGAATTGCGCTATAAGGAGAAAGCGCTGGCTGAAGCTGCTGCGTTACTGGTGCTCAGAAAAAAGCTCAATGCGCTCTGGGGGGACGACAGCGAGGAGAGCTAACCCCTTTGCCTGAGCGCATAGCATTGATTGCCTTAATCCAAGAGGCCTATACCAATGGTGCTCGCCTTTATAAGGCTTGTGCAGAAACGGGCCTCAGTAAGCGTACCTATCGACGTTGGTTTCGAGAAGGTCAAGTACAAGCTGATTTAAGGCCGACAGCAGCTCGACCAGAGCCAGCAAATAAACTCGAAGAACATGAGCGACAACAGATATTAAGTGTGTGCAATCAAGCGGAGTACGCCAGCTTACCCCCGTCGCAAATTGTGCCAACATTATTAGATAACGGGATTTATATCGCCTCGGAATCCAGCTTCTACAGAGTGTTAAATGCTCATGGTCAACTTAACCATCGTGGCCGCACTCAGGCTGCGGTCAATCGAAGCAAACCGTTGAGTTATCGGGCAGATGGGCCGAATCAAGTGTGGTCATGGGACATCACTTATTTAGCCTCAATCGTCAAAGGCCAGTTCTACTATTTGTACCTGTTTGAAGATATTTACAGTAGAAAAATAGTGGGTTACGAAGTTCATGAGCAAGAAAGTGGGGAATATGCCGCTGCGCTAATCCAACGCTGTCTGTTACGCGAGCAATGCTTTAACACGCCATTAGTGCTGCATTCTGATAATGGGGCGCCGATGAAGTCACTGACCATGAAAGCCAAGCTGGAAGAGCTTGGTATTACGGCATCATTAAGTCGGCCGCGGGTGAGTAATGACAACCCCTTTTCAGAGTCGTTATTTAAAACGTTGAAATACCGCCCACAGTGGCCGGCATCAGGTTTTAGCTGCTTAGCAACAGCAAGAGAATGGGTGGAAAAGTTTGTAATCTGGTACAACGATGAGCATAAACACAGCCAGCTAAATTTTGTCTCACCAGGGCAACGTCATGCACTGCAAGATGGCGCTATTTTAGCGAAGCGCAAGAAAGTGCTTGAGGCGGCGAAGGAAAGAAAACCGATGCGTTGGTCTACAGAGATCAGAAATTGTGAAGCGGTTGGCGCTGTAACACTCAACCCAGATAAGGCACCAGAAGAAGGCGTAATAAATGCAGCTTAATATTTAAACAAAGAGTGACAACTATCTTGAAAAACACCG
>NZ_JAKILG010000100.1 GCF_023283765.1 Shewanella profunda
GGCGTTGGTATGACTCCCCACGTCAAGTAGAGCACACAAATATCGGCCTAATTATTTAAGCCTTATTTTTACGTTACTCAAAAGGATTGAGTTAACGCAGTAGATGAAGCAAGTAACTTCGTCGGTTGTCATGCTGATATCCGTGGATTACTTATCTTTCGACAAGCAGCGCCTACCTTACTTTATCCGCCGTGGCACCTGTCTTCAGTCTATGTACGTGGTTCAATACAGGGTTAGCCGTATTGCCATCCTAACGCCGTCGGTGGTTGTGCCACACCCGCTGCCTCACCAGCTGCATTAACTCAAAAATTAAACTCATGCAGGCACCCTCGCTAAACGCAACTTGGGATTGATCTGCACTAATACAATTTCCCTCGCAATCGCCCAAATATAAGCAATCATTTCTCTCGCTATGGCTGTCACAACCACATTATAGTGTTTACCTTTTTGCATTAGCCGTTGATATCGACGGCAAAGCCGAAGTTGTGCTTGCCATGCCATATCAACAACTTGCTTCGGCAAACCTTCTTGTCTTAGCTGAAGGTCTGTAGAGATATTGGCGGGATAGCGATAGGTGTGCGCTCCCTCCACGAGTAATCGCCTAGCCCGAGTATTGCCGCACTTGGTTATTGCTCCGAGATGACGTTTGCCGCCACTAGAGTGTTCAGCGGGGACGAGTCCTAAATAACTCATTAATTTTCTGGGATGATCAAAGCGTGTTAAGTCGCCTAATTCTGCAATTACGCCCGTTGCAACCAATAGCCGCACACCTCTTAGCGCTTGAATGGCTTTGACAACGGGATAATAGCGCCAATTTCTCACATGATGCTCAAGTTCATTGTCTAACCTTTTTAGCCTTGCAATCCGTTCCGTGACAGTCTGTAGATATTCCTGCAAGACAATCTGCTGACTGGGATGGGGTAATATCAGTTCGGTCAGCCAACGTAAATGCTGTAGTGACCAATTGGCCGTACCTTTGTAGTTGATATTATTTCGAAGGAGTAACGCTTTAAGTTGGTATTTGGCATCCTTTAAATCCTTCATGGCAGTTTCCCTTGCACGGGAAAGGTCGCGAATGGCTTCGTCTTCAGGCTCAGGCACATAGATGGGTGTGAGATCTTCAGATTTCAGCAGCTTAGCGAGTTTAAGCGCATCACGTTTATCGGTTTTGACTTTTTCACCAGGCTTTTTGGGAATGAGAGAGGGAGCGATAACGTAGCAACAGTGGCCTAAGCTAGTGAGGAGACGATAGATCCAATAGCCACAAGGGCCTGCTTCGTAGACAAAGTGCAGTGTTGCATCTGGATACTTGGATTGAAATTGTTTTGCTAATTTAGTGATGGATGCTTTTGCACTAGAAACGCGGCCATAATGTACCGATTGTGCACCATAATGGTCTTCGATATAGGCGACTTCGACGAATTCTTTATGAGTATCTAAGCCAATGAAAAGTATGTTATGTTTTATCATGCTGATCTCCAATTTTTAGTTTCTTTGACAAAACTATTATGGCTCTGGCTTTAAGCTAATCCACGATTGATTGGAGATCAGCATCTTTGTGGGGAGTCATTATGTCTA
>NZ_JAKILG010000102.1 GCF_023283765.1 Shewanella profunda
ATACGTTATGTTACTCACTAAACCCACTTCCCTCACACTTGCTAGTTGCGTAAATTACTACTTAGCTTTATGTCGCGCAAAAGGGCAAAGCGAGAATACTGTGGTCAGTAAAGCGGCGGCATTATTGCTGTTTCAGCACTGGGCTGGAATTTATGATGTATTAAGCGTCGATAATATCGACATTGACCTACTAGACAGTTATCAGCAGTACCTGAATCAATACCGTAAAGCACGCAACGGTCAACCGTTATGCAGAGCAACAATCCGCTATCGTTTAACTGTAATCAAAGTGATGATACGCACCCTTTTTATTAAAGGTGTCATCTTGCTAAATGCTACCGAGCACTTTGAATTGCCTAAAAATGGCAGGCGCTTACCTAAACCTATATTGAGCATGAAGGAGGTACAAAAAGTCTTACAACAGTCGGAACACTACGGGCTTAAGGGGATCAGAGACAGAGCCATTATGGAAACGTACTATGCATCAGGTGTCAGACGTTTTGAGTTAGGAACTTTAACTTTGGATGATGTGGATTTTGAGCTGTTTCAGCTCAGGGTCAATCAGGGTAAAGGCTTTAAAGACCGATATGTGCCTATGGCTAAAGGGGCTTGTTTGTGGATTTACCGCTATTTGAAAGAAGTCAGAGGTAAGTTAGCAAATGAGCATTCAGGTATAACGTTGTTTCTGGCAAATAATGGGAAGCCATTCAGGCCAGCACAATTATCTGAGCTTGTGGCTAAGTACATTAAGCTGTCGGATATTCGTAAGACGGGGGCCTGTAACCAGTACCGCCATGCAGCGGCAACGCATATGGTAGACAATGGTGCAGATATTCGGCATGTTCAAGACTTTTTGGGGCATGCCGACCTGTCTACAACACAGATTTATGTGCATGTCAGCATGACTAAATTACGAGAGGTTTATAACAGGACTCATCCGGCAGCCCGTGAAGGGAGTTGACAGTTCCGTCAAAAAGGGCGAGACTATTGGCATGGTGCAGCAGACATGCGCAAGCATGACACCACGTAACCCGAGAGGGTCGAGGCAGTAGCCGGTAATGACGTTCTGAATCCAAGTCTGACTTGGCGAAGGCTCCCTAGTTGGAGCCTTTGTTATTTCTAGCCTCAAGAAAATATCAGAATAAATGAGTTCGAAACGTCTTTTTAATCTTGCAGATAGCGAGTACCAGTTCTGGAAGCCGTTTGATTATCACGGCACCGAAATTCATTTTGAGCACTTGGTCGCCAGAAAACACACCTATGTTCATCCTGACAGAAATGAGCAATACACCCTCTATATCACGCTGTCACACCACGTTTTTACCGTAGACCCCGATAAATCTAAAGATCCCTACGGACCTCAGATTTACCCATATAAGCCAGAAGATCCCAGAGCATTTTGCCCGACCAGATATGCATTGTCCTTTCAGCTAGCCCACATAGTTGAAACTTTGCCCGAGCAGTTTTGCTATCACGGTGGTTACAGTCGCTATTGTACTTGTAAACTGGAAGATGATGATGGCAATGAGATTTTCTATCAGGTAGTGTTTAGAGT
>NZ_JAKILG010000103.1 GCF_023283765.1 Shewanella profunda
TTTAACCATTGTTCCAACATCCGCTTATCTACGGCGATGTTATCAAGAAGCCATTGATGACCGATCTTGTCAAAACAGGCTTTGATATCACCTTCGAGTACCCATTGGGCTAAAAAATCTTAAAAAATCTAGCCACCCAGGTTAAATCGCATGATTTAGGATCCTCTACTAGACTCAATAAAAGTGTTGATGTGGAGGACTTGCTATGCCGCGCCCAAGAAGAACTCAGATCAGTGTTGAGGACACGCCTTTCTACCATTGCTGCAGTCGTGTCGTCCGTCGCGCCTTTTTGTGGGGTAATGATGCTTATTCTGGTAAAAATTATGACCATCGCCGAGCTTGGGTTGAGTCGTTATTGTTTAAACTTGAAGCGGTTTTTGCGATAGATGTGGCTGCCTTTGCGGTGATGTCGAATCATCTGCACGTGGTGTTACGCATTGATATCGAGACGGCGAATCGCTGGAGCGACAGAGAAGTGCTTGAGCAGTGGCATAAGTTATTTAAAGGCAATGAATTAACTCATAAATTCGCCCGGGTGAGTTGGTCGAGGCCCATGAGGTCAATAGATTAAAACATAGCATCGCGACGTATCGAAGCCGTTTATGTGACATCAGTTGGTTCATGCGTTGTTTGAATGAACCGATAGCAAGGCAAGCAAATCAAGAAGATAACTGTACAGGTCGTTTCTGGGAAGGTCGTTTTAAATCGCAGGCCTTACTCGATGAGACCGCAGTTTTAGCCTGTATGGCGTATGTTGATTTGAATCCTATCAGAGCCAAAATGGCCGATACACTGGAGCAATCAGATCACACCAGTATTCAGCTTCGAATTCAGGCGGCATTGAAAGGTGAGCAGCCCCCAAACCTACTGTCTTTTATTGGCAATGAACGCGAAAACCAGCCCAATGGCATTGCGTTTTCATTAACGGACTACCTTCAATTGGTGGATGATACAGGTCGAATTATTCGAAATGACAAACGTGGTGCTATCAGTGACAATAGCGCCAAGCTACTGACAAGGTTGAATATCCAGCAAGACAACTGGCTCAAGCTCACCACAGAGTTTGGCAAGTTGTTTCATGGCCCTGTGGGAACATTGCAAGAACTTACCGATTACTGTGAGCATTTAGAGAAGCGACGACGGCACTTTGCGTCTTGCTGCCAGCACCTCAAAGCAGGCTGACTTCAAGCTTATTCATCGGCTTTATCTTTCTACACAGCCAACCAGACAATGGGTTAGGTGACTCTTGCTAAAAATCACCATTTTTCAGTTAAATAGCACAATTTAATCCATCATTATCCATTTCAACCCCACCTTGTCGGTTTTTCCGCGACTTAGTGACTTGTCGTTGCTTGAATCTAAACTTCGAGTGCATTATGTTGTTTTAACTTGGGTGGCTGGATTTCATTACTCTGGCTATCATGGTGCTCGGCATTTTTCTGCAAATTTAGGACTGGTTCCTAAAGAGTTTTCCAGTGGGGGAAAACAGAAATTAGGCGGCATAACCAAACGAGGTAACAG
>NZ_JAKILG010000104.1 GCF_023283765.1 Shewanella profunda
CAACTTCATTAAAGCGCCCTAATGCCCTACTGTCAAGTTTCGGCGAGTGCCGGAGCAAGGGATGCTTGTGCCTTGATTTCATCAACCATGAAATGAAGGAGCTCACCATGAGCATACAACGATTAAGGCAGTTAATCCGCTTACTGCTAAGTACCAATTATTCAAATCGCCGGATTGCACAGCTTGCGGGTATATCACCGAATACGGTACGCACTTATAGAGATAAGTTACAGGGAAGTACGTGTGAACTAGCCGACCTAGCGCTACTTACGGACAACAAACTGGTTAGCCGACTGAGCCCTAAAGTACCAACAGATAGCGTAAAGCATCAACCCGATTGGCCGCATATTCACCATTTAATGCAAGCAAAACATCAAACACTTATCCAGCTCTGGGAAGAGTACCGCAGTCTGCGCCCAGAAGATGCTTACTGTTATTCGCAGTTTACCCATTATTACCGTGAATACGTAAAATGCATCGATATTTCCATGCGACAATATTACGCTCCTGGGGAAGTGTGTTTTGTGGATTTTGCTGGCAAGCGTATTCCGTGGACAGATCCGCAAACGGGCGAAACACATTTGGCTGAAATATTTGTTGGCGTGCTGGGGTATTCACAACTGGTGTTTGCTATGGCATTGCGTTCACAAAAGCTCGAAGATTGGTTGGAGGCTCATCAGAAAATGTTCGCCTATTTCAATGGTGTTCCTCAACTCGTAGTACCAGATAATCTCAAATCCGCGATTACCAAACCTGGCACACTCCCTGAAGTCAATCACAGTTATCAAGAGCTGGCAGAGCACTATGGCGTAGTGATAGACCCTGCACGGGTAAGGCGGCCGCAGGATAAATCCTTGGCTGAAATTGGAGTGTTACTGGTGACGCGTTGGATCACTGTGATACTTCGTCGTCGCAGCTTGTTCAGTATTGCTGAAATTAATCAAGCCATTGCTGAGTTACTGGAACAACTTAACCGACGGCCATTCAAGCGATATGAAGGTAATCGCCGTGAGCGGTTTGAGGGCCATGAAAAATCAACACTTGCCGCGTTACCGACTAAGCCATTTGATATTGGCCGTTGGATCCATCAGCAAAAAGTGAACCGTGATTATCACATTTATGTACTGGGTCACGCCTACTCTGTGCCCTATGAACTGACAGGGCAATATGTGGACAGTAAAGTCTGTCAGAGTAAGGTGGAAATTTACTTTCAACATAAACTGGTTGCTATGCACATGCGTAGCTTTGTTCAAGGCGGCGCGACCACGGAAAACAGTCACAGACCGAAAAGTCATCAGGACTATGCCGCGCAGTCTAAAACACACTTTATGACTTGGGCCGCTACCATTGGAGAATTCACCTCGGCATTAGTTTCAGCACAGTTCATCAATTTCCCTGAGTACTCTCTGCAAGGCTGTAAAGCCTGCTCGCAGCTTCAGAAGCTCGCTAGGCAGTACGGCAATGGACGTTTCGAGCGGGCTTGCCAATGTGCCAGTGAAATACA
>NZ_JAKILG010000105.1 GCF_023283765.1 Shewanella profunda
CCCTGAGTACTCTCTGCAAGGCTGTAAAGCCTGCTCGCAGCTTCAGAAGCTCGCTAGGCAGTACGGCAATGGACGTTTCGAGCGGGCTTGCCAATGTGCCAGTGAAATACAGTCGCAGACAGTCAGCAGTGTGCGCTCCATTTTGCAATGTCGTCTGGATGAACTTGATAAGAAAGCTTGTCCTATCCAGACCCAATTGCCTTTTCACCATAATGTTCGTGGTGCCGAGTACTATGTTAATGGGGGGCAGTAAAATGAGCAGCGAACAAAGTGTGTTTGAAAACCTCCAAGCATTACGTTTGGTCGGAATGAGTAGTGCGTTACAAAAAGTATTGGTCACGCCGGATATGGCCGCTATGTCTATCGTTGATATTCTTGCTTTTTTGACCTGTGAGGAACTGCAATATAAGTCACAGAGAAAGCGGGATCAGCTGTTTAAAGCGGCCAAACTGAAACAAGGCCAAGCTTGTGTGGAGAACATTGACCACTTAGCAAAGCGAGGTATTGATAAAAGTTATCTCATTTCCCTCATCGACTGTGAATGGATCACTCGAAATCAGTTTTTGATCATTACAGGGCCAACTGGCGTAGGTAAAAGCTGGATAGCCTGTGCCCTTGCTAATAAGGCGATTAAATTAAATTTATCAGTGCTATACAAACGTTTTGGCTTATTAATGGAAGAGTTGGATATCGCTCACAGGGACGGATCCTTACCTAGGCTGCGCAATCAGCTTTCTAAGTTCAAATTGCTCATTCTGGATGATTGGGCTATGGCTCCATTAAGCGATCGTAACCGACAAGATTTGTTGGAGCTGATAGAGGAGCGCGTCGAATCGGGTTCGCTCATTATCACAACGCAATTGCCTGTCAGTAAATGGCATGAATACATAGGTGAGCCGACCATTGCCGACGCCATTATGGATCGCATCATCCATCGTGCCCACCGTTTGGAATTACACGGTGAATCGATGCGTAAAACATATAAAACGGTCAAGGAGGACAAGGTATGAATATCGAAATGCATATTGACGAGTTTGAGCAGATGCTGCCTTCTATCGATGTCAATGACGTGTACTTAAAGCAACTGTTTGATATTTATCATCAACGTTTGCTTGCAAACGCCGATGCTTGCCAAAAACTGGCTCGACGTGGGATCAACATGGAGAGCATCGCATATCATCATATTGGATTTTGTGACCGCAAGTTAAATCGCTATGTCCAGACATCTGACACCTCAGATGGGGCAGGATTTCGTGGTGCATTAAGACGTTTAGGTTTAATAAAAGTCAGTGGCCATGAAATTTTTAGGGGATGCATTGTTGAACCTGTTTTTGATGGTGACACTATAGTTGCAGTATGTGGTGTGAAATTGAAGTGTCCGAGCCGTCCGGCACCAAGAATCATTCAATGGTACAGGCATAGTGTTTATGTACATCCTGTCAGGTTCAACATCATGATATGGGG
>NZ_JAKILG010000106.1 GCF_023283765.1 Shewanella profunda
CATGCTGATCTCCAATTTTTAGTTTCTTTGACAAAACTATTATGGCTCTGGCTTTAAGCTAATCCACGATTGATTGGAGATCAGCATCTTTGTGGGGAGTCATTATGTCTAGGGCTCAAAGGAATCGAGATGCGGAGTGAGTTTCAATACTTTATGAATCAAGATGATCATGCGGCCTTTGATAATCACCTACTAAGTATTGATGGTGTAAGTCTTAAGCAAGGGAAGCTCTTCGATGAGATTCTATTCGACGATGGTTTTATCCAATATCTGCGGAGCATCCTCGAAGATGGAATCCTTACGTCAGGCCGTATTGCTATTGCCTCAACTGATCTGGATGGTTCTTACAACTTCTCTTCGCATCAGGCCGTTGAAGCACTGTATAAAAAATTAAGAAGTTGGCTTAAAAAACGTAGCATCAACACGCTGGTTTGCTACAACGAGAAATCGGAAAACCATGCGGCTCAAGCCGTTAAGAGCTTTTGGCTGGTAACTGGCGCAGAGGCTCTGCTAAATGAGTCGGCTATTAAGCTAAAACAATTTAAATCGGGCAATGTCGTATTTAAACTGGCATAAAGCCCTAACAAGGCGCTCAAGCAAGGACGCAGCAAAGCTGCGCCGCTTAGCTTGGCGTTAGGAGCCTATGCAGGCACCGCGCCATGGACACATAATAAAATGAAGGAATCTGATAGCAATCAAGCGCCAGCGCCAGAAGAAGAGATGTTCTTGGTTCACGTACCCGCACTAGTAGCAGTACTCTTGAACAGAGAACACGAAAAAGGCAGCCCACTTACAGAAGTAGATGTTCTAGAAATCACAGGCAGCTCTGCATGTATAGCGATGCCCCTGCACGCAAAAAAGAAAGTAGAAGAAAGCAGAGGGTATCTAGATATCAATCCAGAAAATGCATGGGCGGAGTGGCAGGCAGCCAGAGTCGAGTTAATCGGCTCCTAACAATGCGCTCAAAGCGCTCACTTCGTTCGCTGGGACCGCGTTCCGCGGCCCCTTAGCTTAATCGTTAGGCATACTTAAGGAAGCCCACGTGTCCATTTCAGATAAGAATCGAAAAATACTCTGGGGCAAATCCGGCAACCTATGCGCAATATGCAGACAAGCACTTGTGATAGACCCTACAACGGCTGATCCCGAATCGGTTGTGGGAGATGAGTGCCATATTATATCTGGCGCAAAGGGAGGGCCAAGGCACACCCCCGAATTCCCAATAGATGAGATAGATAGCTTGTCGAACTTGATGTTGTTATGCCGTAAGCGTCCGGGCAACTACACCTATCTTTTAAAATTCCATGGTAACAGGCTGTCTATATCCGGTGCTGGTTGGCACAGTTCATTAAGGCAAGCCATGATGTAATCAAATG
>NZ_JAKILG010000107.1 GCF_023283765.1 Shewanella profunda
TCATGGTGAGCTCCTTCATTTCATGGTTGATGAAATCAAGGCACAAGCATCCCTTGCTCCGGCACTCGCCGAAACTTGACAGTAGGGCATTAGGGCGCTTTAATGAAGTTGTCGAGCACCTAAATTCGACAATTTCAGAAGAAGTCAGCATCTGCAAAATGCTGACTTTTTCCCTTTCTGTGCCTTGGTAAAAAAGAAAAAAACAGTCAGTTACATTTCGATAGGCTTCTCCTCTATCTGGCATTGATGTTCAATACGTTGTTTGGCTAACCAAAGTGCGATGTCTTTCACCAGTGCAAATCGTCCTCGTCTTCCCGATATCGTAAAAAGCTCGACAGGAAATACTGGTTGCGACATGTGTTTTCGCAATGAATGGATACTCCTGTAGCCCATCGCATTAGCTAGCTTTTCGCCTGTTAACAGGGGGGAGCCGAAGCGATGCATCAATTCACGCTCTAACTCAAAAGCCAGTGCCTCCACGTCACTACTGAGCTTTTTATTCATGCTGCAACCTACTTAGATTTGGTGGGATTAACTAAGAATACAAAGCTAAGCTAAACTTGCATAAGGCTTTCTTTTTCAATTAAAGGCACGAGTTTGTGAGGAGGATATCAGTGAAAAACTATCATTTTCTGTGGCTTAGGTTCGGTGAGAATAGTTTGGCATTGAAATTGCCAAATTTATTTTATCTATGTATACCTTTGAAAATTACCTCGCGCTAAGTAGAAATACCAAATCACTGGCAACGCGCTATTGGTGTGCTTGCTTGAAGGAGCATTTGGGAGTATCCAGCGCCTACGGAATAAAAAAGCGATTATTGACAGAAGATGAGCAACGGAGCAGTCACTTAGGCTGGTTAAACAGTTCATCACGTTTCTTTAATAAAAAAGAACAAGGTGAACCAGTCATTAGAGTTCACGTTGTCGAAGATATCGACAGGCGCTTAAACACTGAATTCAATTTTATGGCTTTACTTTGCCATCCACTATGGCAACTTATTGATAACAAAAAGTCATCAAGACAATCAATCAACCAAGTATTGAGCAATCTCCCTGCAAATTATGTGAACTTACTTTTCAGAGAAGATGCTTATGGCAACCTTGTCAGAAAGAAAAACATAAGCCGTAAAGCGCTCGAAAAGTTATGCGACAGTATCGATATCCACGCATTAACGTGCTGGATAGCGTTTTGTTTGGAAACACCAGAACCAAATAATCCAGTACTCGATATAAACCAACTGTCGGCACTTAAATATCTAATCAAAATAGGGCTAACAACCCCTTTTTCGGCGATAGTAGAAGAGTTTCACTTCTATATGAATGAGCAGTTCAGGCCCCTTTATATCAATTCTT
>NZ_JAKILG010000108.1 GCF_023283765.1 Shewanella profunda
ACCTTCGGGGGGGCGCTCACCACTTTGTGGTTCATGACTGGGGTGAAGTCGTAACAAGGTAGCCCTAGGGGAACCTGGGGCTGGATCACCTCCTTACCTATACGACTAACTCGATGCTTTTGAGTGTTCACACAGATTTGCTTGATAGAAGAAAGAGTAAAAGATGGGTCTGTAGCTCAGCTGGTTAGCACCCCAATCCCTTCATAAAGAGTAGGGTGAGGTCAGTGGTTCTAGAGAGTTATAGATTTATCAATAAGATGGGTCTGTAGCTCAGCTGGTTAGCACCCCAATCCCCTCGTAAAGAGTAGGGTGAGGTCGGTGGTTCTGGATGGTTGTAGATTTATCAATAAGATGGGTCTGTAGCTCAGCTGGTTAGAGCGCACCCCTGATAAGGGTGAGGTCGGTGGTTCAAGTCCACTCTGACCCACCAAATCTTCGTTCTCCTTTGTTAAATTAACACTCGTTTAGACTCTTGTTATAAGAGAGTAAACGTCGCGTTAATTTGCCGCGGATAACTCGATTTGGCAAACCAATCCTTTAAGAGGTTTGGAACATCTTAGTTACTCGCACTGTATGTAAATGGGGCTATAGCTCAGCTGGGAGAGCGCCTGCCTTGCACGCAGGAGGTCTGCGGTTCGATCCCGCATAGCTCCACCATTTACTGCATTATGGTTAGAGATGCCAAAGATAAACTGAAAAATTATCTTTGGCTTTTTTAAGCCCGTTCTTTAACAATTTGGAAAGCTGATAGTATTTAATTGCATGAGTCTGTCATGTGATTAATTACAAAACGTTTAATGCGAAAGCATTGAACATGAGTTCTCAAACACTTTATTAAGTGTCTTGAATATTCAAAAGTGTGTCTGTTTTTTTGACAGCAATGTCGAAAGGAAAGATGCACGTCTAAGGCGCGTCCACTTCTTTGGTCAGAAGTGAGACAAGTAAAACCAAGCTGGTCGCAATACAATCTAATGTTTGTCCTATCTTATTTCGATAAGGTAAGCGCAGTCAGACGAAACGGTGTCTAAGCCGTGAAGCGAGTGAGAAAGGAGTGTAGCAGCGCTACATGACTGACGAATGAGGTTCACAATAACGACAACGTGATGGCTGACAAGCGAAAGATGAAACTCATTTGGGTTGTATGGTTAAGCGACTAAGCGTATACGGTGGATGCCTTGGCAGTCAGAGGCGATGAAGGACGTAGTAACTTGCGAAAAGCGTTGGCGAGCTAGTAACAAGC
>NZ_JAKILG010000109.1 GCF_023283765.1 Shewanella profunda
CCTATTAGTGTAACTTTCATTTTGGACACCTTTTGTTGTTATTGAACGTGCAAATTCAATATGGCGTAAATGACGCCTACTTCACAAGAGGTGTCCATCCCATCATCCTTGGATGCTCGACCACCCCGTCCATGGGGCGGACGGTCGTCTCGCTAATCACCATGGCACACCTTTCGAGAGCTTGCGTACCCTGTAGATTCTCAAGACTAGATCTAACACTAACTATTTTTTAAATTTAGTTATAGATGCCTTAGAAAAGCCGTTTTGTTAAGGCTGAAAACATTTAAAACTCACTTTTGGACATAAAAAAGTTAGAGTTTTGTTTTAGCTCTTATTGCGTTGATTAGGAAAAGTATGGCAACTATCTTGATAGACAGAGTACAAAGTCTACCCTCCTTTTGCACCAAAGCAACGCATATGGCTAATCAAACCGACTCATATAATTCAATAGACGGGTTGGATTTTTTGGTAAGTGTATGAAGTCTTGCTATTTCAGATTCGAACCAATTGTACTCCGTCAGTCTGTTACGGACTTTGCCTCTTACAAGTTTGTCTTACCATGGACGCTAGAGATATTGTTGCTTACGTTTTTCCGTGACTGTATTTTTACGCGGCGTAAAGGTCTAGTGATGACATAGTTGCCGAATCAAAATATGATGATAATCTGAAAACATATCAGGAAAGAAACTTAAATATGAAGCAGTTAAACAATAAATATCTATCAATAACACTGTTAGCCAGCTTACTCCTTGTAGGCTGCGCCTCTACAGAGCTCTACAAACCACAAAGCGACAAAGACTTCGTTTATGACCCTGCAAATAGTTTTGCTATGAACGTAGTAGACGGCTCGCTGGGATTTCATAACGGCTTAACGGATGCTGCTAGACCACGGGATCAGGGCGGGATTAAGCTTTGTTAAATCTCTTAACCAAAGAAAATCTCGCTCCTAAAATCGCCATTCCATGCTGCCTTTCTTATCTTGGTTGGTTTGCTGGCTTTTAGCGGATGCTGCTCTAAAAGGTTCAGCGCGATACGGCGAAATAGCGCCATCTTCTTCGCGTTTTCACGGTCACCCATTCTTGAGCTGTCTTCCCTGAAGGTTAGGTCAAGCACCCAGTGTTGCTGGTTCTCGATGTGCCAATGCTGACGCACCGCTTTGGCTGCAAGTTCGATGTCCAGAGGTAAAGAACTTAAGTAATAATCCGTATTAATGGT
>NZ_JAKILG010000110.1 GCF_023283765.1 Shewanella profunda
ATTTGATTACATCATGGCTTGCCTTAATGAACTGTGCCAACCAGCACCGGATATAGACAGCCTGTTACCATGGAATTTTAAAAGATAGGTGTAGTTGCCCGGACGCTTACGATTAAACATCGTTTCATCGAAGTGAAGAGTGACTTTTGTTATAGGAAGCCTCCCTTGGCGGGCAGAACGTGAAATGAGACAGATAAGACAGCGCAGACGTGAACGGGATTGGCAAGCTGGAACGTAGAGCCACGGCAAGCTTGCTTGCCATTAGTGGATCACGTTATCGCGGGGAGCGAAGCGAAAAGCCCGACCGAAGGGAACGCCCAGTTTAAGACCAATCTCCGGTGAGCTGTTTTACTTCGGTTTCACGAAGACAAAACGCCGTATTAATCGACGTTAAATTCTCAAACTTCTCACGTTGAGTGAGCGCAGGATCTTGATCTATTTTACGCTCCGCACCGGTCACTTGGATTAATAGCGTATCGAGATTTTTACTGGCTTTAAATTTGCGTAGCCAAACAAAATCCAACTCCGACAAGGTATTATTATCAATGTAATTCATAGTTTCTCGTATATTTACCAAATATTAGCTTGCTGACAGCGACTTTTGACGACTTCATTATCATTAAGCTGAATAGCAGCAATTTTTTTAGCCCGTTGACACTCTTGGACATTCACCGGATATTGCGTATCCCATGCACTCATTAACTGCCGCTGTTGTTTACTCATCGAATATTTAGGATAACTTTGGTCGATATACAGATAGGACCGAGCAATGCGCCCTCTAGCGGCTTCGGGAGGCTGAGCTTTGCTGCCCTCAATACGCATATCACAGGCACCAAAATCAGATTTAGCAGCTGGCAATAAAGTAAAATTATAATTACTGCGCAGCGCGTTCACAGCGCCAATGGCCGGAAACAGATTGTGCATATCCGCTTGCATGTATCGATACTCAATATTCATCTTCTCTGCACACTTGCGGCCCTTGAACGATTGACCTTTGCTATCGACACATTGTCCATGGCCATCACGCCCCCTGTGTCAGGATTGTTGTCACCCCTAAATAATCATTATGTTTAAAGACAGGGTGCGGCAAAAGAGAACGATATGGCTCGGTATTCACCAGAACGTAAAGAGGCGAT
>NZ_JAKILG010000111.1 GCF_023283765.1 Shewanella profunda
ACCATCACGTAGTGCTTGAATGGCAGCATTGATATCAAAAGTAGGTGTGGTCATAAATCATCTCTTTTTGGTATAGCTTAAAGAAATGACACAGAAATTTGAACACTACCTTTGTTTGCAGTAAAAACCTGCCGCTCGATGACTTGCCTGACCGCTCCATCTTTAAATTCTAGACTGTATCACTGATTACGCAAAATGGCTCTCCAACACTAAAATAATAGCCATAAGATATCTACTGTCCACTACACTATAAATCAGGAGAGATATAGACTTCCGAGTTAAATATATTTGACTCAAAAATTCTAATTTCACCTTCAGCCAATGAATGTGCTAAATTCGATAATTTCATATTATTTCTATCATCCCAACATTCCTCTGGCACCCAAGTTTTCATTATTGGAATACCTGAATTCTCTTGACGGACAAAAGGTATATAGCAATCTCTTGTAACCACAACAAAATCTTCAAATTTCATATCAGCATCTGAGTAAATTATTCTAATTGTATTCTCATTAAATATACCTGCTAACGTATCAACAACGACTTTAATGCTCTGTTTACTATTACGAGTAATCATTCTTGCCATTGCATGCTCAGATATATACACTAATGCTCTGATACAATAACCATTATTGTTTATAGGCCGTTTTTTATCCACTATGTGGGAGCAAAGTGGATAGAAATGTTCATCTTTTGTATATTTATAACCTTCTATATCAATCGCAATGGCGCCAATATATATATTGTGTTAGCTCTGCGGTTTTGCCCTTGTTAAAAGTTTTATGTTCAATCAATAACTCAGATAAAGATTCTCGATTGATATCAAGTTGTAATTGATAAAAATTTTTCAATGTTTTATTTTTTCTTTTAAATTCTAAAATATGCTTATCATTAACCTCCTCAAAACGCTCCCTGAGCCGTCTAAACTCTCCTCGTATAAAAGCCTTTGCAGCACTTTCATTAGATATTTTGATTGGTTTACTATTATCCATATACATTCCTTTGCCAACTAAATAACTGTCTAGTCCTGAAATAAGTTGACACTTATTTCCACCTAAAACGCCTGATGAACCTCATCGGGCGTTTTGTATTTTAAGGCCAAATGCGGCCGTCGTTGATTATATATGG
>NZ_JAKILG010000112.1 GCF_023283765.1 Shewanella profunda
AACCTGAGATCGGTTTAACAAGCCATAACTGCAATAGCATTAAACTCTGCGTTAGTGATGTTCAGTTGTGGCTTATTGTCTTTCAATTGATAGGCGATAAGTCCCGCAATCATATTGAGCATAAAACCATGCACACTGCGGTGTCTGGAGTGCTCTATCTGTGAGATATTTTTTAACTGGTCGTTGATGGTTTCTATGATGAAACGTCTCGACAGCATCGCTCTATCCCACAAAGACATCGCCTTCGCTTTCATATTCTTACGCACGTTCGTCACCAACTTCACGCCTTTCTCTAGCAATTCACTGGACAGCGCTTTACTGATATACCCTTTATCTGCATAGAGTTTATCCATGTCACTGTGCACCATCTCATTCACAGGCTTTGTGTCGTGTACATTTGCAGGGGTCACTTTGGCCGCCACGATTCCGCCTTGATGATTCACAATTAAATGCAGCTTAAAACCATAGAACCACCCCATGGTGCCTTTTCCTCTGCGCGCCAGACCCGCCAAGGTTTTGTGGCGATGAATGCGCAGGTTATGACACACTTTGATGCTGGTTGAGTCAACAAATTCAATACCTGTGGGATCACTCTTAAGGCTGGCAAAGTAACTGCAAAGTGGCACTAAAGCAGTGGGCATCACCTCAAGAAAGCGGGTATAGCTGAGTAAATTGGGGAAAGCGGATTTATAGAAATGAGTCAGATAGCCGGTGTAGAAGTTCTTGAAATCACGGTGATGGGACATCTGAAAAAGTATGATGATGGTCATCACTTCGCTCATCGTCATACGGCCAGCGCGTTGACGCTTGCGCGTGCCATCGGTTAACAGCGTTTTTTCCCATTCAGGAATGAAAATAGCGCAAAAATCATCGACATCGCAAAATACTTCCACTAATTTATGCATAGGCCCTCCGGTGTGATGGGGTTTCTCTTGGTCGAAAGATCCGATCACTTGGAGGGCTATTAGTTCAAATTTTCTTATCCCGAGTTCAGGTT
>NZ_JAKILG010000113.1 GCF_023283765.1 Shewanella profunda
TCTCAGGGTTTTGAGGTCAGATTAATTCCACCACAACATGTGAAACCATTCGTGAAAGGGAATAAAAATGACCGCAATGATGCTTTTGCTATATGTGAAGCGGCTCAACGTCCTAACATCATCTTTGTTAAACCAAGATCTTTAGAGCAGGTCGATGTGATCATTAGCCATCGGATCCGAGAGCGCCGTATTAGGGTCAGAACGGCATTAACTAATCAGATCCGTGGTTTATTGAGTGAATATGGCATCGTTATCCCTAAAGGTCGTGATCCACTTAACCTAGCACTTCCTGAGCTACTCGAAGATGCAAGTAACTCGCTTACCACTATCGCTCGTCGGTACATTAGGGAATTGCTCGATGAGCTTTATGCCATAAATGTTTCGATTAAGTCATTAGAAAAAGATATTCGGATACAAGCAAGAAATCATCCAGATACCAAACGGTTAACCGCAATACGAGGTGTCGCTGAGATTATTGCCACAGCAGCGGTATCCTTTGCTGGTGATGGCTCCAGCTATCAAAATGGTCGACATTTTTCTGCCAATTTAGGGCTTGTTCCAAAAGAGTTTTCAAGTGGTGGAAAACAGAAATTAGGTGGCATAACTAAGCGTGGTAACAACTATCTAAGGCGTCAGTTAATTCAAGGTGCATGGTCTGTCATACGCTACGCAACAAACAACGATGATAGGCTGTCTGTATGGGCGAGAAATATCATTGAACGAAGAGGCAAGCAAAAAGCGGCTGTGGCAGTTGCAAATAAACTGGCGAGGATAATTTGGGCGATGCTCTACTATAAAACAGAGTACAGAGCCTGTTAACTAAATGAAGCAATAACATACCCTAAAAAACCGAACACAATTAATGATGTAACAGGTAATACCGGCCTTTGCAAATGCTGAGAGAGTATAAGGAGTTATAACTCCGAAGGGAC
>NZ_JAKILG010000114.1 GCF_023283765.1 Shewanella profunda
GTCTAACCGGGCGATATACGGTTGGCTATCATGCACATTACCAGCGGTGGCGAAAGTATCTGTGATGATGCCATGGCGACCATCCACTGTCCGATGGTCAAGATAGAAAAAGCCTTGAGGTTTACCTTCTCGTGTCATAAAACCACTTTCAGGATCAGTGGTACTGACTTTCTGATTTTTCACCTCCGTTGCGGGTTTGGCTTCTTTTAGTGGTTTTTTACTATGCGCCTCGCGGTCTGCTTCAATTGCTTTATCTAACTCCGCAATATAAGCAGAGGTACTTGCCGTGACCTCTTTGTTTACGGCTTTACGCTTGTTGGCACTGGCTTTTAGATGGGTACTGTCGGTATACAGCGTATAGCCGCCAATCAGGCGCTGCTCAAAAGCCTGCTCGACTATCCGGTCGAAGATACGCTGGAACACATCTGTGCTGTTAAAACGGCGAATGCGGTTCTGACTCAATGTTGAGGCATCTGGCACCTTCTCAGTCAACCCCATGCGTAAGAACCAGCGATAAGCGACATTGACCTGAATTTCCTGCATCAAGCGGCGCTCGCTTGGCACGCCAAACAGGTAACCTAAAATCATGATTTTGAATAACCGTACGGGGTCTATCGGGGGACGACCATTGTCTTTGCAATACAGATGTTCCACTTCTGCGCGGATAAATTCAAAATCAATCGCGGCATCGACTTTACGGACTAAATGGTCTTTGGGCACGAGCTCTTCGAGCGTGACCATTTCTAACTGATATTGTTGAGGAGAAGGAGGTTTTAGCATAGTGGTTAGCCATCAATTCAACTAACCCTATTAGATCAAAGTCCTGGATCGGCGTCCAGGACTTTGTCAGCAGTCTGAA
>NZ_JAKILG010000115.1 GCF_023283765.1 Shewanella profunda
CCGCTAAAAGCCAGTAAACCAACCAAAATAAGAAAGGCAGCATGGAATGGTGATTTTAGGAGCGAGATTTTCTTTGGTTAAGAGATTTAACAAAGCTTAATCCCGCCCTGAGTGCCATGTCAGCATCATTAAGTGCTAGCTCTGAGGGTAAGCTTAAAAGCATTCTCGCTGCTGAAGAAGATCAGAGCATAGAGTGTGAAAATTACTATAGATGGGCAGTATCTGAGTGGTTTTATGACGGGTATAATGCGGGAGCCTTCTCCAAAATAAGTAAGATGCTTCGAGAGGACTCATCTCGAGAAATAAACTTTGCAAAGTTTAAAAATAAACTAATTCAGACATTATCAAACGTACTAATCAGAATAAAAAGAGAACTGTCTCTTGAGCTAAATTCGACAGTGTGTTTTGTTTCAATGACTGACGACAATGAGTCTGAAGAAATAGAAAACTCTTCTGCAAAATTAATAAACGATGCACCACTTTCAATGGCATTTATTTCAAGATTTGACTAATTAATCGTACAGATTTATCTATAAGAATAGAAACATAATCATCTTTTCTTCATGGCTATTATTCTGAATCTTGATTCAAAAGATATGGCTGCTGAGATGGTTACCTCTGTCTGGGTGTTGGACTTCAGGTAGTTCTGGCTATCAAGAGGATACACGGTAGTTAACTGGATTAAGCACTGGCGTGTAAGTGACCGTTGGCGGCATGGTCGCTCGGTAGTGTTCAAATTTCTGTGTCATTTCTTTAAGCTATACCAAAAAGAGATGATTTATGACCACACCTACTTTTGATATCAATGCTGCCATTCAAGCACTACGTGATGG
>NZ_JAKILG010000116.1 GCF_023283765.1 Shewanella profunda
ACTGTGAAGTCAGGCCACATCATTACAATGCAGGATTGAGCCCAAATGAATCAGAGCGACGATTTTGGTTAGATTCTAAAGCTGTGGCCAAATTTAGTTGACCACTACAAATACGATGTTTTTTCTTAAAGATAGGATTAATGACAAAGAAGAAACTTTAAAAAAGTTACTCTCAGAAAAACGAGATAACACCTATATTTCAAAGTTTAATCTCGATCAGTTGAACGCTGACTTTAAAGGAGTCAAAGACTCGATAGATGGTTACACCGAAGCAATAAATAAGAATAAAGATAGTGTAGTAAACTCTTTGCTTTCGAGTAAGAGAGCATTATTAATTATGCTCTCAATATTTTTTATATTTTATGTGAAATTTCTAGTTGATCTATACATACATAATGCAAATCAAGTGGGTAGAGATCGAGCGATATTGGATGCGTTGGAACTATCTAAAGTTAGTATCAACGAGGAAGTTAAAATAGATATGGAGCTTTTTAAAGAGTTTATAGCTATTTTTGATTTACCTTTTAATAAATCTAAACAGCAAGATTTGAATATAGAAAAATTGATCAGCAAGGTTTCGAAATAGTGAGTTATAATCGGGTAGCCGGAGGTATTTAGCCTCCAGCCCCCACACCGAGGCTGTTCATAATTCTGTGTCAGATTAATTTCACAGATCGATATGGTTTTCTAAGCGCCCCTCAAAATGGATTGAGAGCTGTGATAGCGTCAAATTCCAATTTTGGATGGGGTGGGTCCAGCGCTCAGAGGCCTT
>NZ_JAKILG010000117.1 GCF_023283765.1 Shewanella profunda
GGATGGTTGTAGATTTATCAATAAGATGGGTCTGTAGCTCAGCTGGTTAGAGCGCACCCCTGATAAGGGTGAGGTCGGTGGTTCAAGTCCACTCTGACCCACCAAATCTTCTTGATACTGCGTTGTAAACATCGTCGTTTACGCCTTGTCTCAATTCGATTTGGCAAACCAATCCTTTAAGAGGTTTGGAACATCTTAGTTACTCGCACTGCATGTAAATGGGGCTATAGCTCAGCTGGGAGAGCGCCTGCCTTGCACGCAGGAGGTCTGCGGTTCGATCCCGCATAGCTCCACCATTTACACCTTATTTTGACTTTATTGCAAAGTAATAAGGCATATGCATTATGGATAGAGATGCCAAAGATAAACTGAAAAATTATCTTTGGCTTTTTTAAGCCCGTTCTTTAACAATTTGGAAAGCTGATAGTATTTAATTGCATGAGTCTGTCATGTAATTAATTACAAAACGTTTAATGCGAAAGCATTGAACATGAGTTCTCAAACACTTTATTAAGTGTCTTGAATATTCAAAAGTAAATTATGCTTAGTTGCATAGTTTACGTCTAAGGCGCGTCCACTTCTTTGGTCAGAAGTGAGACAAGTAAAACCAAGCTGGTCGCAATGCGGCGCAGGTGAGTGAAACTCATTTGGGTTGTATGGTTAAGCGACTAAGCGTATACGGTGGATGCCTTGGCAGTCAGAGGCGATGAAGGACGTAGTAACTTGCGAAAAGCGTTGGCGAGCTAGT
>NZ_JAKILG010000118.1 GCF_023283765.1 Shewanella profunda
TGAAGTTGGGACGCTAGTCCTGATGGAGTCGTCCTTGAAATACCACCCTTGTAGTTTTGATGTTCTAACCTAGGTCCCTTATCGGGATTAGGGACAGTGCCTGGTGGGTAGTTTGACTGGGGCGGTCTCCTCCCAAAGAGTAACGGAGGAGCACGAAGGTTGGCTAAGTACGGTCGGACATCGTACGGTTAGTGCAATGGCATAAGCCAGCTTAACTGCGAGACATACACGTCGAGCAGGTACGAAAGTAGGTCATAGTGATCCGGTGGTTCTGAATGGAAGGGCCATCGCTCAACGGATAAAAGGTACTCCGGGGATAACAGGCTGATACCGCCCAAGAGTTCATATCGACGGCGGTGTTTGGCACCTCGATGTCGGCTCATCACATCCTGGGGCTGAAGTCGGTCCCAAGGGTATGGCTGTTCGCCATTTAAAGTGGTACGCGAGCTGGGTTCAGAACGTCGTGAGACAGTTCGGTCCCTATCTGCCGTGGGCGTTGGATGATTGAGGGGAGCTGCTCCTAGTACGAGAGGACCGGAGTGGACGAACCGCTGGTGTTCGGGTTGTCATGCCAATGGCATTGCCCGGTAGCTACGTTCGGAATCGATAACCGCTGAAAGCATCTAAGCGGGAAGCGAGCCCCAAGATGAGTCATCCCTAGGAATT
>NZ_JAKILG010000119.1 GCF_023283765.1 Shewanella profunda
CGGCGCCCGAATGGCACGGCTAACCCGATTAAGAAAAAACACTTTAGCTACGACAAAAACACCGATACGTATCGTTGTCCACAAGGTGAAACTCTAAGCTACAGCACAACAGACCGCAATGGTTACCGCCACTACAACTCAGACCCGAAGAAATGTAAAGACTGCCCGTTGAGAGTGGATTGCACGAGAAGTCAACAACATAAGAAGACGTTAACACGCCATGTTTGGGAAGAAGATAAAGAGCATGTGAGCGGATTAAGACTCACGCCTTGGGGTAAGAAAATTTATAACCGACGAAAGGAAACGGTTGAACGCAGCTTCGCAGATGCGAAACAACATCACGGCCATCGCTATGCACGGTTCCGTGGTCTGGCGAAGGTACAGATGCAGTGCTTACTGGCTGCGGTAGCGCAAAATATCAAGAAAATGGCCTTGCTGGCCTTTTTGTCGCTTTTTTATCTCACAAAATGCACTTTAATGGCGATTAAAGTGCAACTTACGCCAGTGATATGGCAAAAAATTTAAAACAGATTTGATAGTAGTAAAAAGACAGAAAGAGGCAACATAAAGATTACAGCCTTAAAAAAACAAACCCCGGTGTCAAAAACCGGGGTTTGTCATTAATCTGAA
>NZ_JAKILG010000120.1 GCF_023283765.1 Shewanella profunda
CGCTACACCTCGTTTCGGCCTTTGATACCGAACAAGGAATTGTGCTGTATCAGCAAGATACACAGACCAAAGGTAACGAAATCGCAACGGTTCAAGCGCTGTTGCACATGTTAGACATTAAAGACGCTGTTGTAACCTTTGATGCACTTCACTGCCAGCGGGAAACGCTTCAACAAATCATCAAAGCTAAAGGCGACTATGTTGTTCAGGTAAAAGGCAACCAACCTCTACTTAGGCAGGCCATAGAGATGCAGTTCCAACTTCACTGGGATAACGACGACGTCGACATATTGAGTATCGAAGAGGATGACAAGGGGCATGGCCGTAAGGAGCGTCGCACGACGTTTCAAATCCCAGCAACGCTGCCACAGGCGCTCGCGAAAAAGTGGCCGTCAGCCAAGTCGCTAATTGCCGTTGAGCGTCAACGAAAACATAAAGGTGTTACAACCATTAATACGGATTATTACTTAAGTTCTTTACCTCTGGACATCGAACTTGCAGCCAAAGCGGTGCGTCAGCATTGGCACATCGAGAACCAGCAACACTGGGTGCTTGAC
>NZ_JAKILG010000121.1 GCF_023283765.1 Shewanella profunda
GATAGTATATTTGAAGAGAAGCTGATAAGTTATTTGCAATACAAGTAGTTAACTGTGCGCGTTTTCACTGGTCCAACGAGGTAAACGCGCATGCGCACTAATAAAATGTTAGCTTGCAAAAGCAAGTTCGGTGCAATTGCGCTTTTGCGGTACGTTCGGTGGGTTAGCCCGTTCGTTACTACAACGCGGGTCGTCATCGCGCAACTGGCCTGAAAGGGCAGTTTAAAGTAATTCAAACCGTTGGCGTCTTGCGCCAACGACCCGAAGGCGGCAGCCTGGTTTTGTTATCTTGCTGTCATTAGTTTTTAAATTGCACGGCTGGCGCTGTTTGTTGCACGGTTTGCTAACAAGGCGCGCCACAGGGACGCAAACCGCGGGCGGTTTGTCGCCCGTGCGCTTGGCGTTGGTATGACTCCCCACGTCAAGTAGAGCACACAAATATCGGCCTAATTATTTAAGCCTTATTTTTACGTTACTCAAAAGGATTGAGTTAACGCAGTAGATGAAGCA